>NZ_MCHF01000056.1:0-334286 GCF_001707455.1 Dehalobacter sp. TeCB1
CAAACACATCCAGACTGGGTGATTCCATTACTCCCGGCAAATGCTCCTGAGCATTGCCGAGTACCGTATGCTAAGAGCAAATGCGACGAATGATTTTTATATGACGCGAGCCTGCTGGTTACGGCGGCCTCTTTTTTACGCCGCTAGAGTTTACGCTTACCTTTAAAGTGTCAAAGATGAGATTATATCAGGTTTCATCTGTGTAACAAAATAGCAACTTTTTCTGTCCGGCCCTGTGTCTCGTCCTGCTTAGCATCTCGTCCTTATTATTGTATGAGAATGCCGGGAAAAGTGCCTATCCCTATAGAAAATGTGGCTGCCGCCAAGCTTTTGGCGGCAGTCTTTAGCTGACATAGTGCGAAGGTCTTCCTATAGCCGATTCGTTCGATCTTTCTAGTTTCTGGTTGTTCTATTCTGATCTGATTTCTCCGAGTACCGCATCCGTTTTATACGTGCTGCCGCCCCGGAAATAGCTGACAGATACTTTATCTCCCGGCTTGTATTTAAAGAGTTCGTGTGTCAGCTCCAGAGAATTGGTTATGGCTGTTCCGTTAATGGCCGTAATGATATCTCCGGCCTGGATACCGGCTTTAGCTGCCGCCTCGCCGTTTTCGACACTGGTGATATAGCAGCCTGCCGGCCAGTCTTTGAATGAAGCGTATTCCTCCGTGTAACGGTCGTCGATATTGATCTGCAAAGCCGGGTGGCTCGCAAACCCTTTTTCAATGAGCTGCTGAATTACAGGCAATGCATCGGAAATTGGGATCGCAAACCCCATACCTTCAAAGCCCTGGGTATCATTTTTGGCTGAATTTATTCCGACAACCTGGCCGCTGTAATTGACGAGCGGTCCGCCACTGTTGCCTGGGTTAATCGCCGCATCCGTCTGAATCAGATTAAAGCTGGCTTCCCCCTGCAGCTGAAGAAACCTGTCTGTCGCTGATACCACACCGGCTGTGACTGTACGGGCAAAATCCTGGCCTCCCGGATTCCCGATCGCAACGACGGATTCTCCGACTTTTAAGGCTGCGGAATCTCCGAGCTGGACAGCCGCAAGTTCCTTCGTACCGTCAATTTTGAGCACGGCAAGATCGGTCCGCGGATCACCGCCGACAAGCGTTCCAGGAACATCCCGACCATCGGCAAGCGAAATCATAATTTTTTCAGCATCTCCAATGACATGATAGTTGGTAACAATATAGCCATGGGCAGCATTGATGATAAAGCCGGAACCGCTTCCTGCTTCACTGAGTCCATCACTGCTGCCGGCAAAAATATTCCCGCTATACTGAAAGTTGGCCACACCTACGACAGCAGGCCCTACTGTGCTGGCAATATTAATCACCGGTGACTCCCCACCGGTAGCACCTGAGGATGTAATCGGGGGATTTTCTCCCTGTTGAACGACAACCTTATTACCGCTTTCCAAATAATTGCCTTGAGGATATACCGCCGGAACAAGAATGACAGCAATCAAGCCACCCAGAACTGCGCTGATGACAGCAAGCAAAACTGTTGAAACAATACGGGGTTTCCCACTCCTTCGTCCGAAATTGTCCCGGTCATCATAATCATCCATCTGACATCCCTCCTATCCAGTATGTATCATGTCTACCTTAAATTTAGTCTGTCAGTTATGCTCTCTTGACATACTATCCCAGTGTAATAAGTTGGTGCGGATAATGTCTCGGTGCGACCCTGATTTTTAGATTCGCGCATTTTTTCTTAGCCTGCGAATCCCGAAGCATCTCCACGACTGTACTGAGCGCCATTTGCGGCGTATTATTTTCTTCGCTTAAGTGAGCAAGCACGACTTTTTGCGTGTTTTCATCGAGCCATTCCGTCAAGGCCTCAGCAAGCTGGACATTGCTCAAATGTCCAGCATTTCCGCTGACTCTTTTCTTCAAATAGTACGGATACCTTCCGTGCCATAATGTTTCCAAATCGTGGTTTGCCTCGACGACGTAGGCATCACAGCCCCGAAGATTCCGATGCATCTCTTCTGTAACAATGCCGCTGTCAGTCGCTATGCCAAGCGTATGCGTTTTACCTGTTATTTTAAGACCGTAGCTTTCCCTGCTGTCGTGGGAAGTCGGGAAGAGTTTCACATCCATACCCGCAAGATAGATGTCCCGGTCAATAATTCTTTTCTGTTCAGAATTAATATCCCCAAGCACCATTTCAATTTCCTGCCAAATTCCGGCTGTCGCATAGACGGGAATCTTCAGCTTGCGGGCCAGCACGCCGGCCCCCTTGACATGGTCGGAATGTTCATGGGTAATGATGATCCCTTCCAGCTGAGGAGCGGCGATATCAATCATCTCGAGGTTCGTAAGCACCCTCTTTGCCGCAATGCCGCAATCCACAAGCAGACTCCTGTTCTCTTCCCCTACACATATGGCATTACCGGAACTGCCGCTGGCCAGTGTTGCAAAATACATCTGTTCACCTTCCCAATCTGTGATTCAGGCGCTTACTCATCCTGTTGTTAACATGTCTGCCGTTACTTGTCTCAGGTTCGTTTGTCTAAGGTTCAATGTCCTGAGCTCTTGCAATCATTTCCTCGAGCTTAGTCTTCATCTTTTCATCCGTATTGTATTTTAACGCCGTCTGCCAGTACTGCTCGGCCTTCTTGTAATCTTCTTTGCTGTAAAACTGGAACATCCCATACCAATATAGCACATCCACATTTTGCGGTTCCTTTTCAATTAATTCCTTGTATGTTTCATCCGCAAGATTAGAATCACGTGAAAGGAATGCGGATATTGCAAGTTTTAACCTTACATCATTGTCGTCTTTCTGTGCCAGGACTTTTTGGTAATACGTTATCGCATTCTGCAGATCTTCCTGGTATTCTTCATCGTTAAGCTCAATTGTTGTACTCGCTTTACTATAATAAGCGTCGGCCAGAGCCAGCTGCGCTTCGACGTCTTCCGGGCTCTTTTCGAGTGCTGCGCTGAGTTCCACAACGGCTTGCTTCCGCTGATTGTATTCCTGCTCCAACGCTTCTTGGCCCTGGGTATCTTCCGTATTATCAGACCCTGGAAGGGAAATTGCATAAAATGTTGATCCAATAAGGGAAATGCAGATTATCCCTATGATAAACCCTACGGTGATCTTTTGAACTTTTTTTTGCATTTTTTCTCCTAACCTGCGACCTTCCTATTATCAATAATAGGAAGGTTTAATTAATCTTTCCTTAGAAACAAAAGAGTCAAAGAAACTCTTCCTTTGTGCCAGGGTTCTCTTGTTAAATAAGAACCCTTTGCTTGGCTTCCATGATTTTAAGATAGTACGCGACTTCAAGCCTTTTTTTCTGCAGCTCGCATCCCATCGGATACACTTTTGTCAGTTCCCCGCTGAAAGCTTCATTGGCTGCATGGCATCCGCCGCTGCATGAGAAGCGTGCCCAGCAGACGCGGCATTCTTCCTTCGTATAGACCTGCGCCTGGCGGAAGGACTGAACAATTTCTTCCTTCAGTTCACAGTTCAGATCATTCACAGATCCCATTTTATATTTTTCCTGTCCGACAAACTGGTGACAGGGGTAAATATCCCCCTCCGGTGAGACGGCTACATACTCATGTCCGGCCCCGCAGCCCGACAGCCTCTTAATCAGGCAAGGTCCTTCATCAAGGCCTGCATTGAAGTGAAAAAAGACAAATTCTTTCCCTGCCTCGCGATATTCCAGCACTTTTTCTCCTAAAATATCGTAGCTTTCTTTGATTTCTGCCAGATCTTCCTCTCTGAAAGCATACACTTCCTGCGGAGAAGCTACCACCGGCTCCACAGAGATCCTTCGGATGCCGCTGTCCGCCATATGCAGGACATCCTTGTAGAAGTCTTTATTGAAACGTGTATAGGTTCCCCGGACATAAAAATAATTGCCGACAGCATAACGCGACGTCTCCGGCCGCATTTCCGTAAATTTAAGGATCTGCGGCATAATCCGGTCATAACTTCCGGCTCCGTTCAGGAAAGGCCGCATTCTATCGTTTACTTCCTTGCGTCCGTCCAGACTCAGTACAACACTGATTCCTTCGTCTTCCAAAAATCTGGCTGTCTCTTCATCCATCAGAACCGCATTCGTCGTCAGTGTAAACTTGATCTTTTTACCGGCCTGAGCGGCTATCTCCCGGCCGTAAACAATCAATTCCCTGATAACCGGCAAATTCATCAGCGGTTCGCCGCCAAAGAAATCAACCTCGCAATGTCCCCGGTCTCCGCTGTGGTCCAATAAAAATTTCAACGCTTTCTTGCCTGTCTTAACGTTCATCAATTCGCGGTTACCGCCGAAAGGTCCTGTTCCCGCGAAACAATATTTGCAGCGCAGGTTGCAGTCATGCGCAACGTGCAGGCACATCGCCTTGATCACCGGCCGGTCAGAAAACGGCAGTATTGTTTCTTCGGGCTCGCAGGAAAACAACAGCTTTTGATCCTGAAGCACTTTCAATTCTACCAGGATTTCCTGCTTTTCTTCAGAAGAAAGATTATACCCGCAACTGTCCAGCATCTCTTCTGAATCTTCCAAACTGTTCTTTTGCTGATATGTTATCAATTCCTGAATAAAAGCATATGTCTTGTCATCAATCACATGAAGCGACCCCGAATTGACATCGTAGGCAATCTGAAGTTTCCCTTGCGTATACACATGTACATTTTTTGCTATATTGTAGTTCGTCAATTTCATGTTTCTGTATCCTCTGCCCATCGTAATAGTTTTCAGAACAATTATACCATTGAAATACCTTTATGAAAAAAGAAAACTTGGCTGACGCCAAGCTTTTTTACAGAACCCCTTTATAAATAACCGTCTGTCTGTCTTCTATGATGTTCCTGTTATTTTTCACAAACCTGATTGCCAACTGTGCAAGATGTCTTACAAGCCGATTGGCAAGATGTCTGGCATTTTCCGCATCCTCCGGTTTTGGCTGTTGAGGCTAAGTTCCCCTTAATGACTGTCTGAATATGTTTAGCCATGCGTATCCTCCTTATTATTGTTTAGGCTGACTGAACAAGTAGATGACCTTTCCTTCAGCGGAGTATCCGGTGATATCTGCGCTTACCGATGGGACCTGCGGTTTACTGACAAACGCATACCATAATCTCAGCTGATCGGTGTTAACAATTTTCCCCTGGACCTTTTCCCCGCCGATCGTCGTAACAGTTACACGTACAATATCCTTATTCGTTATCTTGCCGTAATAGACCGAATATTGGGTGCCATCTTCTCCAAGATCCGCATATCGCCACTGTAGGCCGTCGGGATAAGTGACAAGCTTACCAACCGCACTTCCTGTCCATTTCCAGCCAAAACTGTTTTTTGTGAATATTCCTGTGCTTAATTCTTCTTCAAACGTGTAAAATACAATCCCTGAATTATCACTGACTTGTTCAACTTTTACCAAGTCATATCCTTTGGGAATAAGCGGCTTCGCTTTCGCTACCGCATCATCCAATGAATTACATCCGCCTAATACTGCTGTCATGATCACAATGGTCAATATTGCCACAATTTTCTTGAACTTGCCCTTCTTGCGAAACATTCGGCTATCAGAGTCAGATAACATTCTTTTCCTTTCAGCTCCTTTCGGCTTAACGCCTCACTAAAGCCTCATGTGATTTTTATTATACATCGCGTCCCGTTAAAATACCATTAATTAGCTTTTTCGATAAAAAAACCAGCTTAAAACTGGCCTTATATTCTTAAATTGGAGCGGAAGACGGGATTCGAACCCGCGACCCTCGGCTTGGGAAGCCAATGCTCTACCGCTGAGCCACTTCCGCATAAGGTATTTTTTCAGGTAACTATTATTATATTTATTATCCTCTCATTCGTCAAGAGGCCATCATTTTTCTATCCTACACCATCATGTCTCCATCCTTCACCACCAGTTTCAGCACTTCACCATCCTTTTTCTTAGCCTGCAGTAACAAGCGCCGCCAGTAACAGCATTCCCTCATTCTCCCGATAGATCTGCGCGAATTGAGAAATCGGCAAAGGATTTCGGCCAAGCCCAACCTCAACCGTATAGCCCGGTCTTCGGTATTTTTCGATAAACCAGTCCTTATAGCCTGCATACGATGTTATTCCGGTCGCTTCTTCCAGCGCATAGCCACTTTTTTCTGCTAAACTGAGTGCAATTAGCCGGTCCCTGGCCGAAGCCAGACCTCTGTAATTCCAGTAGATCACCCTGCCTTGGCTGTGGTAGGCCAGGACAAGTCTATAATTATGATTTCTCGTAAAGTCTGCAACTGCTTTGGATTCAGGCTCGGATTCCGGACCTGTCCCTGAAAATCTGGTCGGGCCGGGCCCGGTTATCCCATGACTGGCTTCCGCTTGTTTCGACAACTGCCAGGATGCATCATAATTGTGGTTCAGATCTACGCCACGAATATTGGCCTGCCAGACCTGGCCAAAATTCATCCGGCCTTCATTCCATTTCAGAAGAGATGTGTAGAAAGGGTGATTTATTTCAAGTCCGTTTAAAACCAGATCAATACCATCTGGATTCACCATAGGAATTAAATAAATTGAGCTTTGGCTCCATATCTCTCTTATATTGTATCCCCTGACCGAAGTTCCGTCCACATAGTTTTTCAGATAATTTTCACAGAACTTCATTAGCATAACCGTTGTGATCCACTCCAGTGAATGATGCGACGCATTGTAGAATACCTGATTCGGTCCATTACCCAGCCTCAGATAGTAAAGATTCCGCCCGAGAACACTTTTCCCGGCAACCCCGGTTTCCAGGAAAGGATAGCGTTTCTGTAACCCGGCAATATCCCGCTGCATGATTTCGTAGGTATAATTGAGGTCTGTATCGACAACATCAAAAGCATAGGGCACAGTCAACTGTTGTCCTAATCTTATATTGTCAGAACTGACCCCGGGATTTGCTGCCAGAAGCCGCTGAGTATTGATTTTATAACGGTTGGCAATCTGATATAACGTATCTCCCGCAGCAACCGTAACCATTATGTAGCCGTTCAGTAACGGCAAGAGCTTTTGATAAGTGATTGGACCAATGATTCCATCTACTTGGAGACCACTGGCCGCCTGAAACTGCTTCACCGCTCGCTCTGTATTTGTTCCGAATACTCCGTCTACCGTCCCCGGATCATAGCCCAGCTTTTTGAGCAAAGCTTGAACTTCCATCACATCATTTCCTCTGACTCCGATCTTAAGTACGCGCACCTAAATCCCCCCATCTATGTTCGTTGTTATAATCTATGGGGATTCGAAAGGATGTGTGTAGGGTTGCGGCAAAAACAAAAACGAGCCCTTAACAGTAAAAAACCGTTATAACTCGCTTTACAGGACGTATGGTGCCTCAGGACGGAATCGAACCGCCGACACGAGGATTTTCAGTCCTCTGCTCTACCGACTGAGCTACCGAGGCGTGATCGATTATCAATCTATCAAAACTCAGCTTAATTTTGAAATATGGTGACCCGTACGGGATTCGAACCCGTGTTACCGCCGTGAAAGGGCGGTGTCTTAGGCCGCTTGACCAACGGGCCATAGGCGATACGTTCGTGAACCATCTATAATGGTTTCACCCAATTTTTTCGCTCATGTTTCTGTATTATACAGATAATATGACAAATAGTAAAGAACTTTTTTAGGTTTTTATTGTTTTTTTCTTACGCTCCGGAAATGCATATCCAGTGGTGAAGCAGGCCAAAGCGACTCCCGGATAAAGGTGTTGGTTTGACGGTTACATATTCTATTTTGATTTCCCCAGGATTATTTGGTATAGGCGTGACTTGAGCCTGCTCTTTCTTTTCTCCCGCTCATCTTCCGAAATCCCCAAAAGGAGAAGAGCCTGGTAGCAGGTTAAATTCGTCAGCGCTGACGAATTTAACCTGCCGCTGTCACCGGTGGAAGCGAACAGTTTATACCATATTCTTCAAAGAGCTGCATCAGCCTGTTGGCTGTACGCTGGGAATAGCTCACCGATTCGACCAGCCATTTTCCCCATTCTCCATGCGGGAGCAGTGCCTTGGCCTCCTTCAGTCGCTTGCCAACCTCGATGGCACTGGTAAGCATGATTTTACAAGTCTGTTGTTTTATCCTATTAATCTCAGCCGTGATGACAAGCGGCGTGCGTTCAGTGATTGGTTCATTCATTTTGATTCCCGCCTTTTTGGTAGCTTTAATTACAGCATACGTAGACGGGCTTCAAATGGTGAAGACTTGGGTATAAACCTATCAAAATCGCCTTGGCTCTTGCCGCAATCACCTATTTTATAGCTTGTTCTGATTTGTTAAACTTCTAAATACCAAATTTAGTTAGAGCTTGCAAGCCCTATTTATTCCTTAAGCAGATGCATCGAATACTCCCTTATATCATTATCTAGTACAACATTCTTAAATTCATTGCTCAAATAATTTCATTCAAGCCTGATTACCCCATATTAGGTCTGGGTGCCACAAGTTCCAGCGTCAAGCGGAGCATGGATGCGGAGCGCGGCTGTTAGCGTCATGGAGGGCGCTATCTGCCGAAAGCGGAATTGTGACACCCAGACCAACCCTAGATACTTATGGGCTGCATATATTTGCTTATTTAAAGAACGTTGTAACCAAGATCCTTTCAAATTCGCAAGCGAAAAAACATGGTCTTTATTCGTCAGCGTCTCTTCCCCGAGTCATGGTGTCTGCGTCCAAAAAATGCAAAAAGCCTGTACCCTTTACGGATACAAGCATTTTCAACATAAATGGTGAGCCATCCGCGACTCGAACGCGGGACACCCTGATTAAAAGTCAGGTGCTCTACCGACTGAGCTAATGGCCCAGGCCACAATTCATGATTCTATCATTTCAGTCCCCGGACTGTCAAGTAAAACTTTAATATCCTTGACATCTCGGAACCAGGAATTAATCCGAAAAAATTAAAGTACATTCAGATTCATTATCAAAATCCTTAAAAGATATTACCCCGCGTAATCGTTTGATTGCGGCCAGGCCCAACAGCGAGCATGGTAACCGGAACACCTGTCAGTTCTTCCAAGCGATGGATATAATTCTTGGCCTGCTCCGGCAGCTGGCTATATTCGCTGATCTCCGTCAGATCTTCCTGCCAGCCCGGCATTTCTTCATAGATCGCTTCACATTCGGAGAGGACTTTCAAACTTTGCGGGAAATCATGAAGAACTTCACCTTTGTAGCGATAAGCTGTACATATCTTTAACGTGTCCATTCCTGTCAGGACATCCAGTTTGGTAAATGCAAAATCAGAAATGCCGCTGATCCGCACCGCATAACGGGTAATGACAGCGTCTAACCAGCCGCAGCGCCGCGGCCGTCCGGTTGTTGTCCCATACTCTCCGCCTTTTTCCCGGATAAGTTCCCCTGTCTGGCAGGTCAATTCCGTTGGGAACGGTCCTTCGCCGACCCTGGTCGTATAGGCTTTAACAACACCGACAACCTTGTTGATCCGGGTTGGTCCTACTCCTGCACCAATGCAGGCTCCCCCTGCCACAGGGTTGGAAGAAGTGACATACGGATACGTTCCATGATCCAAATCCAAAAGCGTTCCCTGAGCGCCTTCAAACAGGACCTTTTTCCCGTCACTTAAGAAATGGTTAATTTCCAGAGAAGAATCGCCGACATAAGGCCGGATCCTCTCCGCATATTCCAGGCATTCCTGAAGCACAGCTTCATAGCTGAGCGCTTCCTGTCCATACACCTTTGTAATCAACAAATTTTTTTCTTTAAGGTTATATTGCAGCTTCGCTGCCAGCTCGTCCTTATCCAGGAAATCCAACACCCTGATTCCAGTACGGGAAGCTTTATCCTTGTAAGCGGGACCGATACCGCGTTTGGTTGTTCCAATTTTTTGGTCTCCCTTATACTCTTCCTCAAGCACATCGAGAATGCGATGGTAGGGCATGATCACGTGGGCATTACCGCTGACTCTAAGGTTGTCTGTGCTTACGCCCTTGTCCTTGAGATACTCAAGTTCTTCAATCAATACCTTCGGGTCAATAACCAGGCCATTGCCAATTACGCAGACCTTTTCAGGATAAAAAATCCCGGAAGGGATCAGATGGAGTTTATAAGTCTCCTTATTAATTACAACCGTATGTCCGGCGTTGTTTCCTCCTTGATATCTGACTACCATGTCGGCTTTTTCGGCCAGAAAGTCTGTTATTTTACCTTTTCCTTCGTCACCCCACTGGGTGCCGATCAGTATGACTGCCGCCAATGCAAATCCCCCATTCCATCACGACTTCAATCCAAACTTCATCTTAACAACGATCGCCCCTGTTTGTCAATAAAATCCGAACATTTGCTGTATTCCTAGGCTAAATGTTCGAATATTTGATACAACCAAATATAAACGATAATCTTATCGTGTATTAACCATAATTCTTATCGAGGTTAACAAATTTCGTAAATTCCTTCAAATACCCAAGCTCAACTGTACCTACAGGACCATTGCGGTGCTTGGCAATAATAATCTCAGCAATACCTTTTTTCTCCGAATCAGGGTGATAGTATTCATCCCTGTAAATAAAAGAAATAAGATCGGCATCAGCCTCGATCGATCCGGATTCCAGAAGGTCGGACATCAGTGGCCGCTTGTCCTGACGCTGCTCAACACCGCGGTTAAGCTGAGACAGGGCAATAACCGGCACGGATAGTTCACGTGCAACGCCTTTTAAGCCTCTGGAAATCTGGGCGACTTCCTGCTGGCGGCTTTCTACCTTCTTGCCGACGGTCATTAACTGCAGATAATCAATAATAATCAGTCCAAGTCCTTGTTCCATTTTTAATCTTCTAGCTTTGGACCGAAGCTCTGCCAGGGATATCCCAACGGTATCATCAATAAAGATTGGTGCCTCGGACAGCGGACCTACAGCCTGGGTAAGCTTTGGCCAGTCTGAGTCCAATAGTTCGCCGGTCCTGACCCGCTGCTGATCTACCATCGCTTCCGAACAAAGAATACGCTGGACAAGCTGCTCTTTGGACATTTCCAGGCTGAATAACGCTACAGGAACCTTGGATTTTACCGCAGCATTCTGTGCCATATTCAGGACAAGTGCCGTTTTGCCCATCGATGGTCTGGCGGCAATAATAACCAGGTCGGAAGCCTGCCAGCCGGAAGTGATCCGGTCCAACTCCCGAAAATGGGTCGGAACCCCTGTCAGGTTTCCTTTATTGGAATAGAGGTATTCGATCTTGTCAAATGTCTTCAGGAGAATGCTTCGGATCGTAACGAAACCTTCCTTGGACTGTCTTTGAGAGATTTCTACGATCAGTCTTTCGGCTTCCTCCAATAAACTAAGGGCTTCTTCTCCCGCTTCGTACCCTTTTTCTTCAATATAGCCGGCAATGCGGATCAGCTGACGGAGCAGGGCTTTTTCCGCCACAATCCGGGCATAATGTTCCACGTTGGCCGCTGAAGGCACAGATCCGGCGATCTGAGAGATTGTTCCAATTCCCCCGATGCTCTCCAGCCTGCCTGCCTGCCTTAAGTTCTCAGCCACTGTAACCAAATCAACAGGGTCCCCTTTTTCAAAGATATCCCTGATGACCAGGTAAATATTTTTATGATTATCGCGGTAGAAATCCTCCGGACGTAGAATCTCGAATACAGTACTGCCCTTCTGGGGATCAAGCATCAGCGCGCCCAGAACAGCCTGTTCAGCCTCAAGATTATGGGGAGGAACTTTCAAAAGTTCCATGCTCATTTCTCCTCGTTTGCTAGGCTTGTGCAATTTTTATAGCTTCCTCTATATTTTCAACAGCAAGGACTTCAATTCCTTTTAATCCTGCAGGAACTTCTCCGCGATTCTCCGTCGGAATGATCACTGTTTTTACACCGGCCTGTTTGGCCCCAAATATTTTTTCGTAAATGCCACCAACCGGTTTGACTTTTCCCTGGATTGAGATTTCACCGGTCACGGCTACATCTCCTCTCAGAGGCTGTTGCTTCAAGGCGCTGTAAATCGCCATGGTCGTGGCAAGTCCGGCTGAGGGCCCGTCTATTCTGCCACCACCAACCACATTGACATGGAGGTCATAGTTCTTCAAGTCTTCTCCTGTCAGGCTCCGAATTACAGCTGCGGCATTAAACACTGCGTCCCTGGCCATTGAACCTGCCGTCTCATTAAAGCGGATACTTCCTTTGCCGGTCTCCCCGTTGAATACTTTCACCTCAATCTCCAGAACTGAGCCAAGAAATCCCGATACCCCCAGTCCGAGTATTCTGCCGGTATCCTTGCCGGCGGTTACCCGTTTTTGAACAAAAGGAGTCAGTCTGGCTGACCTGAGCACTTCTCTGACATCGTCTTCCGAAATCAAGACTTCCTTCTTACCGGGATTCCTAAACCTGGCCAGACCATACGCATCCAAAAGGATGCTGTTCGCTTTTCGTCCCTCAATCATATATTCACTGATAATTTCCGGTACATTCTCTTCCAACTGCACATTTAGTTTCAGGGCTGCCTGTCTGATAATATGGGTGATATGGGCCGGTTCCAAAGGCTCAAAATAGACTTCGGCACAGCGGGAGCGCAAGGCCGGGTTCAGATCCTGCGGCTCTCTCGTAGTGGCTCCAATCAGTACAAAATCCGCGGGAACTCCTTCATCAAAAATCTTCTTGATATATAAAGGAATCTGAGGATCATGCGGATCATAATAGGAAGACTCAAAATGAACCCGCTTATCTTCCAGGACCTTCAGCAGCTTATTCAGCAACGTTGGATCCATCTCTCCAATTTCATCGATAAACAAAACGCCAGTATGAGCATCGTTGACCAAGCCCAGTTTGGGCTCGGGGATACCGGTCTCAGCCAAATCTCTTTTCGCACCCTGATAAATCGGATCGTGAACTGAACCAAGCAAAGGATTGGTGACATCTCGCGGATCCCAGCGCAGCGTCGTACCGTCAACTTCAATAAACGGCGCATCCTTACTGAAAGGAGAATCCGGAAAATTTTTGACGGTTTCCAGTGCAACCCTGGCTGCTGATGTTTTGCCGACTCCCGGCGGACCATAAATCAGAATGTGCTGGGGGAAAGGCGTCGCGAGCTTTGCCAGCAGGGCCTGCAAGGCGCTTTCCTGTCCGACAATTTCTTCCGTCGTCTGCGGTCTCAGGATTTCAATTGCGGAGGATACCGGCTTTGTTGCTTTCATCTTTTCCAGCTGCGCAAGCTTTCGGAGTGTTTGCGCATTCTCAGGACCTCCTGTCTCTTTCAGAACCTGGGTCTTGATCTCTTTGATATATTCTTCGTGTCGCTCCTGCATTTTCTCGGCAACCGCCTGATTTAAACGGTCTTCTACGGAACGCTTCGCAACCGTCTCGGCAATCTGCTCTTCAACCTCCGTCAGAATTGCCGGAATATCTTGCAGGTCCGGCGCCGGTTTGTCCGTGGGATCATCGTTGACAAGCTTTTGCAAGCCCAATACCCGTTCCTCGAGCTTGTCGGAACGCATCAGGGTAAGAGCCTCCAGCTTGCTCGCCTTTAAAATTAATTTATCTGTTCCGTATAGGTTGGAAAGCACGACATACAGCGCGTCTATCTCCAGTTTTAACTGTCCATCCGCAATTTCCGCAGTATATTTCTCGTGATTTTCCTGCCCCTCCTGTTGTAAAAATTTCTTAAATAAGCCTTTCACGCTGGTCACATCCTTGTGCTTTACTCTTCGGTCTTACTGAGCTTCTATCTTTATCTTCAGATTTGCTGTTACTTCAAAATGAAGCTTTACCGTAACCTGATATTCTCCCAATCCTTTGATAGGTTCCTTGACTTCAATTTTTCTTTTATCTAGTTTGAGTTGATATTCCTTTTCCAATACCTCGGCGATCTCTTTATTCGTTACCGAACCGAATAAACGGCCTTTTTCACCGACTTTCACTTTGACAATGATATCCATGTTCTCGATTCTTTGGGAAAGATCCAGCGCCGCTTGTTTTTCTTTCTGTTTGCGCAGTTCTTCCTGTTTTTGTTTATGCACCAGGTCCTGAACATTTCCCTGAGTTGCCTCAACTGCGAGTCCGCGCGGGATCAGAAAATTACGGGCATAGCCATCTGAGACTTCGCATACTTTACCCTTTTTACCGAGTGCCTTGACATCTTCTTTTAATATTACCTTCACGGTTTTTGTTCCTCCATTTTTTCGGGGATCTTTCGGAAATTAAATACTAAATCAAAAAGCCCCGTAAATATTAGACATATGAAAAAGAACGGTGAAACGAAAGCCACCATAATTACAATAATCCAGATCAGCAGATGGGAAAACTTCAAGCTTTTGATCAAATAAGCCAGGCAGGACAGCCCAATAATACTGGTTATCGAAGCTGCAACGGCCATCACATTCATTCCGGTTATTCTCAGAATACTGTTGGCAAAGTAGTCTCCGCCCAAATAGGCAGCAATCCCGATAATTGCCAGCCACACCGCATACCAGGGCATCCTCCATAAAGAAAAAGGCTTAAGTTTGTTCCCGAAAGAAAATATCCTGAAAAACAGGTAGACCAGTCCAACCTCAAGCATCGCAAATATCCCGGCAAAAGCAGGCATTAACTGATAGTAGACCGGAACCATGGTGCGGAGAGTGCTTTCAAATTGCTCAATTGAAATCCCCTGCTCCTGAAAAGCACTGAACAGGCCTTGCTGCTCATAGAACTGAAGAACTGTAACAATATTCTTTTCCAGATTCTCGGGCTGAAGGGCCTGGTTGACTGAAGGAATGACCGGTAATGCCCCAATGAGCGCAGCCAGCAGCAAACTCCAGAATATACTCTGACTGGTAGAAAACCCTTTTTCTTTTATGACAACCAACAAAATCCCTGCCCAGGGAGCAAATCCAATCAGGGAGATTCCACTGATTCCAACTGGAATAAAAGCTAAAATATAACCAATTCCTAAAAAAATAGCCGTTTTTCGACAGCCGGTACTTCTGGTCTGAAATAAAACGAAAAAAATCAATAATACCTCGACGATCCAGCTCCAGAAGTCAAATAAAGACGCAAGTAAGGGAAGAAACAATACGATCAATCCGGATACATACCGAAGTGCATCCTTATCACTTATAACCATTTAATTTTCTCCTGTTCAGTCTTCCTCGGGAACAAGATAACCAAGCAAAAGACTCAGGTCACCCCATTCAGTTTCGAGACTAAGGAAATCTTCCCGCTGCCACCGGGACATTTTATTAAACAAAACCCTGTCCAAACGGGAATAGTCAAAGCCAAGCCTGCGGGTAAGCAAATAGCTTAAACCGACCAGGCCGGCCATACTATCGAGAAGCTGTTCCTGGGAAGCACTTAAAGTCCCCTGCTGGACCAGCCACTGAGCTTTGAGAAGCTCCACTTTTAATTCCTCTATGGCTTTCGAGGATTTTACGATATCAATATTGATCGCAGCAACAGACTCCACAACAATACCTCCTGCAAAAAAGTAATGTAAGATTTCGCGAAATCAAGCTGAAACTCCTTCTTCTACTTTTCCCAGAACAAAGAAAACTTGCCCTGTTGCCTAAATTTAAGGAAATGAAATAAAAAAAGGGAGCGTTGCTCCCTTTTTACTAGTCAATCATGTAGGGCAGCAACGCGATGCTGCGAGCCCGTTTAACGGCAATCGTGACTTGCCTCTGGTGTTTAGCGCAATTGCCTGAGATTCTACGGGGCAGAATTTTGCCTCTCTCAGTAATATATTTACGTAATTTTTGTGTATCTTTGTAGTCGATGCTCTCAACTTTATCAACACAAAAACTGCATACTCTTTTACGCGGACGGCGTCCCCGTTCCTTTTTTACGGCAGCGTTTGCCAATGAACGCTCCTCCCTTCATACTAAAATGGTATATCATCATCTAGACTAACTTCATGAGCAAAAGAACCAAAATCATTTTGAGCTGAAGATGCTCCGGCATTATTGTCTTTGGGACTCAAAAATCTGACGTTCTCTCCCAAGACCTCTGTCACCCATCTTTTTTGCCCATCCTGACCGTCATAAGAGCGGACCTGAATCCTGCCATCTACTGCAGCCAGTCTTCCTTTCGCCAAATAGTTCGCGCAGAGTTCAGCTAACTGGCGAAAAACAACGCATGGAATAAAATCCGTTTCCTTCTCGCCCTGGCTGTTCTTGTAATTCCTGTCGACGGCTAGCGTAAAAGATGCAACAGCTACACCGTTTGGTGTATAGCGTAGCTCAGGGTCTTTCGTTAATCGCCCGATAAGTACTACACGATTCAACATCTTAAACCCTCCGCATCGTTATTCCTTCTTGGTTGTCATAAACCGGATCACAGCATCAGAAATTTTCATCAGCCTTTCCAGTTCATCAACCGTACGTGCTTCACCGTTGAAGTTCATCAGGACATAAACACCTTCATTGAACTTCTTAACCTCGTAAGCCAGGCGTCTTTTACCCCAAATATCAACCTTGAGGTCTGTACCACCATTGGCATTGACGATCTCTTCAAATCTTTGAACATTTGCTTTTGAAGCCTCATCATCGAGATCCGGTCTTATAATGTACATCACTTCGTACGCTTGCATAAATGCACCTCCCCTCGGACTAAATGGCCCCACCTCGAGTGTGGAGCAGGGTTATTATGCTACAACACGATATTATAACACTTCCTTATGTCATTTGCAAATAATGATGATTTTGCTAGTTCTGAGAACCTTTCATCTAGACATTAAATCTGAAATGCATAATATCGCCGTCCTGAACGACATATTCTTTGCCCTCTAACCGAACCAAGCCCTTGTCCTTGGCTCCATTCAGACCGTTATTTTCCATAAAATGTTCATATTTGACGACCTCTGCCCGGATAAAACCCCGCTCAAAGTCGGAATGAATCGTACCTGCCGCCTGAGGCGCTTTGGTTTCCCGGCAGATCGTCCAAGCCTTTACCTCTTTAGGACCTGCCGTAAAGAAAGTTATCAGTCCAAGCAGCTTGAATGCGCTCCTGATCAGCCGATCAAGTCCAGATTCCGTGAGCCCAAGTTCCTCCATAAAGATTTCTTTCTCATCTTCTTCAAGTTCTGCTATTTCTGCTTCAATCTTGGCGCAAACAGGAATGACTTCAGCATTTTCGAGTCTGGCTATTTCCTGTACTTTTTGGACATTGGCGTTATTTTCCCCGTTAGAAGCTTCCGCTTCAGAAACATTCGCGGCATAAATCACCGGTTTTAGGGTCAACAGACTGACACTGTTCAGCAATTCTTTTTCTTCTTCAGAGAAACCAACCAAATTAGCCGGTATCCCCTGGTCAAATTTTTTCACGAGCTTTTCTAATACCTCAGCTTCGAATTTGGCCTTCTTATCCCCGGATTTGATCATTCCGACCAGCTTGGCCTGACGGCGGTATACGGTTTCCATATCTGCCAGGATCAATTCCATCCGGATCGTTTCAATATCCCGTTCCGGGTCAATTTTACCTTCGACGTGAACAACGTTATCATCTTCAAAACAACGTACAACATGAACAATGGCATCCACTTCCCGGATATGGGAAAGAAATTGGTTGCCTAGTCCTTCACCTTTACTTGCACCCCTTACCAGACCGGCAATATCGACAAATTCGACAACTGCCGGAACGATTTGCTGCGGGTTCACAATTTTAGCCAGTGCTTTTAACCGAAAATCCGGTACCTGTACAATTCCGACATTCGGATCAATAGTACAGAACGGGTAATTGGCCGATTCTGCTCCGGCTTTCGTTATCGCATTAAATAGTGTTGACTTGCCGACATTGGGCAGCCCAACTATTCCTACATGCAGAGACATGTTTTTCCCCCTCAAATTCTAGTTAAATCAGTCCGAGATCCCCTGACTGTTTTCTGCCGTCAGGATTTTTTTAATATTCCTTTCCAGCTTTGCCCTGGTTATCCAGGTCTGATGCCCGCACTTCAGACATTCAATCCGAAAATCCATACCTGTTCTCATGATCTTAAATTCTGTATTGCCACAGGGATGGGCCTTTTTGAGCCTGACAATATCTCCTACATTAAGATCCATAGTCATTCAGCCTCTCTTTCAAACCAGCCCATTCAGCAAAGGTATAGAATCCAGAGGATTATTCAGAATATCCCCCGCAAAAACAGAAATCCCTGATAAAATCAGATCGTATCCTTGCATAAACCAGGGATAAAGCAAGGAGCTACCCGTCTTAAGCAATCCGGAGTCACCGGTGCTTAACAACGGTGAAAACAACCCCAGGACCAGAGAAATCACGACAAAGGTACTCAGTAAACCAAAAAGCAGTCCTCCCCCTCGGTTGATAAAACTTAAGTTTTTTGCTATAGGGGTAATGACCAAAGCGATGATAAGATTAATGATACATGCTGCTAAAATAAACAAGAGCAGGACAGCACCAATCTTCAGGACATAATCTGTCAAAACAGGTGTGGCCTGACCAATCATGGATTGCCTGATGCTGTCAGCGGCACCGTAGGGATCTGTCCCGGATGCTTTGCTTTCAGCAATTTTGGTCAAAAAATTTCCGATTTTGGGCTCCAGTTTTGCTTCAAGCCCTAAAACGGGTTCCAATAGGTTCAGAAATGGTTTGTAAAAAAACACCGCAATGCCTATCGCAGCGATCTTTCCGATAAATCTTGATAAACCGGTAATAAGGCCCTTCCGAAACCCGATTAGGCCTCCCAGAACCAGCAGCGCCAGCATTACATAATCAAATGTATTCACGCTACGCTCTCCTTTACAGAATGGCGGGGATATGTGCGAATCGAACACACCTCGGAACGTTCTGCGTCCCGACACACGGATTTGAAGTCCGGGAACGACACCAGCCGCTATATATCCCCAAGACCTTTTAGAGTCTGCTGAATCATTTTAACACTTAATGCTTCGAATGTGAACCTTTGTCTTATTCTTTGGCAATTCTTTGACGCTCTTAAAATTATTTTTCTTGTTCATCCAAATTCATTATAATATTTACACTTAAATACTAATAAAATATCAGTGTCTTTATTCATTAATATTTGCATGTAAATATACTGTACTTTATAGTTCTATTAAATAGTACTGACTTTAAAATCTATCAGTAATACAACAAAAAGACTGTATATATAAATATAATGCACCTGCTGCGGATCCTGAGCGTCGTGTCCAATCTAATAAGCATATAAACACAAAGAAGAATCTTATATTATTTACATAACCATTTACATGCATAATTACATTTGTATTTTTATGCATATTCACATGTATATTTTAATGTAAATATTATATAGAATATAATTACAATCTTTGTGTAAATATTGTGTCATATATTTAACATATTTATATTCTGTATTTCTTATTTTAAAATTATATGATATTGTTGAGATCTCTGCTTATGGTACAATAGGATAGAATATAAAAGGAGGCTAGATGTGTTGAAACTTGTTGATGCCAGAGGATATTCCTGTCCGGAACCTGTAATTTTTACCAAAAGAGCTTTAGCGGATGATCCTTCAGAAATCATGGTCATTGTCGATAATGAGACATCCAAAATTAACGTTGAACGGTTTTTGAGAGTTGCCGGATATCGGGTCGAAGTTGATCATGAGCAGCCAAATCAATATTCTCTAAAGGGAATAAAGAAAACTTAGCCTGGATTTTGGGCAGATCCTGGTTTTACCCTGATGTCTCCGTTTCTTTCTGTAACATGAATTGAATCAAAATATTCCAGTAAAGGCACCGCAAATTTACGGCTAGTCTGCCAGCAGTCCCGTGCTTCAGAAACCGTAATCTGTCCATTTTCTTGCAGGTGCTTTTCCAATATTATTTTAGCTTTTTCTATTGCACTTGCTGCAATATAGAATTCTCCTACCTGTTTCCAGACGTTATTTGTTTTAAGATATTCGGCATATTCCGGAAATTTTGCAGCGGGTACCCCGCATTCTGCAACCGCAGTTTCCTGCCCCGGAGGATTTAGCCCTGCCTTTTCCCAGATTTTTTGCAAAGCGTCAAGCTTTTGCCTGATATCCTCAGGCAGCCCGATTTCAGATACTGCCTGGACCAGACTGCTGCTTAGCCTGAAATACTGATGATCTGCTCCCCATTCCAAAATCAACTGCCAGCGTTTATGGGAGACAGCCGTTTTCAGGATTCTTTTTAATTCCTCTCTGCCTATTCCTCCGCGCAGCGGATATGTCTTTTGATATTTCATTGCTTCCGCATTTACTTTAAGAGCCCATTCTTCTGCTGTACTTTTAAGCCAGAATAATGATAATCCATCCTCCGCTAAGATCACAACAGTCTGATCATTTTTGAGACGATCCAAAGCCAGCTGAACTTCGTCCTGCCCAAGAGCATACTTTTTCCTGACTTCATCGGAAGATAAAGGGATAGTAAGCTCTTTTTTTATTTGATCAGTTAAGCCGCCTTCTGCTTTAGACCGAAATTCGGTTATGACCTTTTCTCGAAAACGTTTTTGTTTGGCATTTGCCAGGCTCAGTACAACTCCTCCGCCGATCGTCGCGACAGGTGAATAGTACCTGATTACAAACCGGTCCCCTTTTGCTGCGACAACCGGTTCCTCCAGAATGACTTGGGCAAACCCTTTCTCCCCGGGAGCCAATTCTTCCTGGGCCAGAAGATGAACCCGTCCCAGTGTTTCGGCCGTTCCTAAATGAAAATGTATCCTCTGCCTTTGTTTGATCGTTCTTTGCTCTGACGCGAGGTTGGATAGTTCTACGTCTAAAATTTGTCCTGCGTTATAATATCCGGGATCAACAAGGCTTGCCCCCTTGGGAATATCACTTACAGCCAGTCCGGCTATGTTTATCGCAACCCGCTGTCCGGCATAAGCTTCGGAGACCTGTTCACCATGAACTTGAATATTTCTAATTTTCATGGTTTTTCCCCCCGGTTCCAGGCATACTTCCTGTCCTTTCTGAATCGTCCCTGTGTTCAAAGTCCCTGTGACCACTGTTCCAAACCCCCGAATCGTAAAAACTCTGTCAATCGGCATTCTTGACGGAAGATCCAAACGTTTCCCCTCGGTTGTTTGGAGCACAGTCATAATTGTCTGCAGCAATTCCGGGATTCCCTGGCCAGTGACAGAAGATACTTTGCAATACGGAGCATCCCGCAGAAAACTGTCTTGGAGTTTTTCTCTGGTATCCTTTTCAATCATAGAAAGCCATTCCTGATCAACCAGGTCAATTTTTGACAGTACAACAATTCCTTTTTCTACATTTAACATGTTTAATATATCCAGATGTTCCTGGGTTTGAGGCATCACGCCTTCATCGGCAGCAATAATCAGTAGAACAATATCCATTCCACTCGCGCCGGCTAACATTTGACGGACAAATTTTTCATGACCCGGTACATCAATGATTCCTGCTTTGCGACCGTCCGGGAGTGTCAGATAAGCAAACCCAAGCTCGATCGAAATTCCTCTTTCCTTCTCTTCCTTGAGCCGGTCTGTGCTTATACCTGTCAAGGCTTGAATAAGGTGGGTTTTCCCATGATCCACATGGCCTGCTGTTCCAATAATTAGATATCTTTCCATAGCTAATACCTAAAGTACAGGTCAACCCCATATTTTGATGATAGCGTTGACATGGTACTTATACCTTATATTTATTGCGGATATTCCTGACTCTAATTATAATATGGGTTTGGATTTTTTCATATTCTGATTTTGATTTGTTACGCATAAATATTACTGATTGTGGAAATAATAGCAAAGTACTCTAAAAATTATTATTTTGCATATTTACTCACATAAACAATCATACGATCGCAATGCCATGGATGGAAATTGCAGCGACTCTATTTCATTTAACCTCCGGAGGTATCCGCATTGAACCCATTGCCAGGAATTCGAGAAAAAGAGCATCTGCGTGCCCATTACACAGACCGTCCCGGTCTTTACCAGCTTCAGTTAAGGTTGAAAAAATATCTGAAAGCTGCAGCCGGTAGACCGGTGGTTCTATTATGTATAGGGACGGATCGTTCTACCGGCGATTCTCTGGGGCCTTTAACCGGCACAAAACTAGATGAAAAAGGTCTTTCAGGATTGACGGTTGTCGGAACGCTCGAAAAGCCTGTTCATGCAGAAAACCTTGAATCCACCCTGAAAAACTTGTTTGCCAAGTATTGCAATCCCTATATTATTGCCCTGGATGCCTGCCTGGGTCAACTTGACTCCGTTGGCTACATCAGCTTGGCAGAAGGCCCTTTAAAACCAGGAACCGCCGTAAAAAAAGAACTGCCGGAGGTAGGAGAAATCCACCTTACCGGCATTGTCAATATCAACGGTTTTATGCAATACATGGTGCTGCAAAACACCAGATTGAGTATCGTATGGCAAATGTCTGAGGTACTATGTAATTTGTTCCAGCGGACTTACTTCTTGTTGAATCAATCTTGAATTTAAATAGTTAGCTCATTCTTCGAGGCTTTTTCAATAGCGAACTTCTCCTCAGGGCTAAGTTTAACATTGGCCTGCCCTTTTTCGATCCCTTTGGCATAGATTCTGCACTCTTCAACACTATGAATTCCTGTAAGGACGACGCCGGTCTTTTCCTGATTCAGTAAAGCAAGGGCGAAGCTCAGGTCGGCACCCATATTTTCGAAAGAATTAAATCGGACCAGTTCCGCGCGGTCAATTCCGTTGCGGGCTTTATCTTCGGCAAGCTTAAGCCTTTGCCCATGCTCTGCAGCAATACGGCTTAATTCAGCAACTTCTTTTAAATTGGCGCTCAGCAGTTCTTCCAGCTGTGTTCCGGATAAGAACGTCTGCAGGCTGATATAGGATTTTTCAAATTTACTCATACGGACACGTAGAGCATTGGTCATAACAATCGCAATCACGGTAACGATCAAGGCTACAACCGATACTGCCAAGACGATAATCAACTCGGGTTCTAAAATAGAAAACAAAAATGATCCCCCCTAAAGAATGTAATAACATGTTCCACGTGGAACATATTAAACTTCAATCTCCCAACGTTCTAAAAGCCGGTTAAGTTCATCCCGGGAATAATAATTAATCTCAATTTTTCCTTTTTCTTCACTTCCTGATACAGCTACCTTGGTCTGAAAACTGTGCCGCAGTTTTTCTTCAATATCATTTAAAGAACTATAGCTCTTGTTTTTCGGTGTCTTCACAGCATTTTTGGCAGGCTGCACTTTCTTTTCACTATTCTGAACAATCGTTTCCGTTTCCCTTACAGATAATAATCCCTCAACAGCCCGTTTCGCGAGAGAAATCTGCTGCTCTTTATTTTCTAAAGAAAGTATCACCTTGGCATGTCCCAAAGAAATTGCTTCTTTATTAATCAGTTCCAAGACTTCAGCGGGCAGCTGAATAATTCGAAGTAAGTTGGCTACAGTAGGCCTACCCTTACCGACGCGTCTGGCAACCTGTTCCTGAGTTAGTCCATAATCTTGAATTAAGCGTGCATATGCAAGGCCTTCTTCTACAGGAGATAAGTCCGCGCGCTGGATATTTTCGATTAAAGCCTTTTCCGTCATTTCCTGCTCAGTGCAGTCTCTCACAATACAGTTAATTCTGTCGATCCCTGCAAGCTGTGTAGCTCGAAAACGCCTCTCTCCCGCAATGATGATGTATCTGCTTCCTTCAGGCTTTACAAGGATAGGCTGCAGTAATCCATGTTCTTGAATAGAATCCGCAAGCTCTTGAAGTTTTTCACGGTCAAACTCCCGTCTCGGCTGGCCAGGATTTGGTACAATATCCGCCAGCATTATTTCTTTAATTTCACTGCTTTCCGTTTCTCTTTCCGTAATTAAAGCGCCAAGCCCTCGGCCTAAACCTTTTTTAGACACGTTCCAAGACCTCCTCGGCTAAATCTCGATATACTTCAGCTCCACGCGACTTGCTATCATATAGAATGATCGGCTGACCATGGCTCGGGGCTTCACTAAGCCGAACATTCCGGGGAATAATGGTTCTGAAGACTTTATCTCTAAAATATTTCTTAACCTCATCGACGACCTGAATCGATAAATTTGTCCTCGCATCAAACATGGTCAAAAGTACGCCGATAACTTGAAGGTCTCTATTAATGGAACGTTTGACCTTATCAAGCGTATTGACTAGCAAGCTTAAACCTTCCAACGCATAATACTCACATTGAATAGGAATCAAAACATCTGTTGCCGCACAAAGTGCATTCAACGTAAGAAGTCCCAGGGAAGGGGGACAATCAATAATGATAAAATCAAATTCATCCTTTATTCCTTGCAAAGCAGTTGCAAGCTTTCCTTCACGGTACAGCTGGGAGACTAGCTCAATCTCAGCACCGGCCAGTTCAATACGGGCAGGCGCAACCTTTAAGTTTTTCAGCTCTGTATCGGCGATCACACTTTGAATGTTTTCTTCATTGATAATTACATCATAAATACAGCGGGACAACCGATGTTTCATAATACCACAACCGCTGGTGGCATTTCCCTGTGGATCAAGATCAACGAGGAGAACTTTTTTCCCTTTCTCAACCAGACTGGAGGAGAGATTCACAGCAGTCGTTGTTTTGGCGACTCCTCCTTTTTGATTTGCTATAGCAATGATTCTGGCCAATCTTGTATCTCCTTCCTCACAGACTTGATCAATTAGTACCTAGTCAACCTAAGATAATAATATAATGACGAGCAGATTTTTGTAAGACAAGGCGAAAAATTAAGGTATACCAGTCATATGGCAATTAACGTCCACGGGTGAACTAATGCAGCAATGCCATGGACTGCACGAAGCTACAAGAAAACACAGTATTACATGAAATATGCCGACAGTTATATAAAATTTAGGGTTGACATGGAACTTGGCCTGTAAAAAAATTTATTTATATTATTATACTACAAAATTATACTATAAAATATTTAAAAACCACTTATTTAATCATTCTTGATCATTTCAGCAGATGATTACTAGAGAGGGGTTTTTTTCGGTTTCCCAGCTTGACGCGGATATTGAGCAGGTGTGTTCAATATTTTTTTAACAATAATCAGAGAACGGTTATCCGCGCCTTCCGCCAATGAATATTTTTCGACATGCTCAACTTCACAGTTTAGGATCCGCAAGGCGTTCTTAGCCAAAGTTATTTCATTTTCAGGATCGATTCCCTTCGCTGCAATAAATCTTCCGCCAACTTTCAGCAAAGGAGTTGCATATTCCAGTAGTACCGGCAACTCCGCGACTGCTCTGGCCACCGTAATATCAAATCGCTGCCGGTACGCCTTGCTGCGGCCAATATCTTCAGCTCGTGCATGGCAGGTTTCGACCTTCAAGCCAAGGCTATCGCAGACCTCCTGCAAAAAATGAATTCTTTTGGCTAGCGCATCGACAAGGACGACTTTAATTTGCGGCAAAAGTATTTTAATGGGAATACCTGGAAATCCAGCACCGGTACCAAGATCCGCAATAACAATTTGTCCATTGGGATAATAATGCATTATCCACTTGACAAACACCAGAGAATCCAGATAATGCTTAATCACCATTTCTGCCGGATCGGTAATGGCTGTTAAGTTCATTTGTTCGTTCCTCTGAAGTAACAGTACTGTATATTGTTCAAACTTTTCAAGATGTTCGGCGGAGAGTTCCAGACTCAAGACATCCCGGACCTTATCGTGCAAGACGCTAAGCGGTTCCTTAAGATCCATTTCCAGAAATTGATCATTCATCAGAAATGTTCCTCCGCCTTTGTTCCAGATAAATCAATAAAACCGAAATATCCGCAGGACTCACTCCGCTGATTCTCGATGCCTGTCCGACGTTGATCGGCTGCACGCCGTTAAGCCGCTGTCTGGCTTCATTGGATAGACCTTTGATTTTCAAATAATCCAGATTAACAGGCAGAACTTTTTCTTCAAGTTTGATAAATCGGTTTACTTCTTCCTGTTGTTTCTGAATGTACCCTTCGTATTTAATTTGGATTGAGGCTTCTTCTAATACTTCAGCGTCATACGTCCCCATCTCCGGCATAAAACGTGGCAGCAAATCTGGTATAATTTCCGGCCTCTTCACAAGTTCCTCCGCTTTAATTCCGCTTCGGAGCGGAGTAGACCCCGCCTCGATCAGCAATTCCTGAATATCTGCACTGGCGGGAGAAAAAGTAATCGTCTTCCATTGCTGAAAGATTCTCTCCAGATTGTTCAGCTTCTGCTCAAAAATCTTCCACCTGTCATCTGCAACTAGTCCCAGTTTTCTACCCTTCTCAGTCAAACGCAGATCAGCGTTGTCCTGACGCAGCAGCAAACGGTATTCCGCCCTTGAGGTCAAAAGCCTGTACGGCTCACAAATCTCTTTATTGACCAGGTCATCAATTAGTACACCGAGATATCCGTCGGAACGCTTTAAAATAAAAGGTTCTCGGCGTAAAGCTTTAAGCGCTGCGTTGATTCCGGCCATTAAGCCCTGCCCGGCCGCTTCCTCATACCCGGATGTTCCGTTAAGCTGTCCCGCTGTAAAGAGCCCCGGGAGATTTCGTACTTCCAGCGTCAGAGAGAGCTGATACGGTTTGACATAATCGTATTCAATCGCATATCCGGGACGCAAAATCTGAACATTTTCCAAACCGGGAATGCTACGGAAAAACATATGCTGGATTTCTTCCGGCAGGCTGGTTGACAGCCCGGCAACATATAATTCCTCACTATCTTTGCCTTCTGGTTCAAGAAAAAGCTGATGGGCCTGCCGCTGCGCAAAACGCACAACCTTATCTTCAATAGAAGGACAATACCTCGGGCCAACGCCTTCCACCACGCCGGTATACAGCGGTGCGCGATGCAGATTATCTCGGATAATACCATGCGTTGTTTCCGTCGTGTAGCCCAGCCAGCAAGGAAGCTGATTTTCCGGGTTGTTTCCCCAAAACATGCTTCTAGTCGGCATAAACGAAAAATATTTTGGCTCGCTGTCACCCGGCTGAATTACGAACTTAGAGAAATCTACTGAGCTCTTCAGAATCCGAGGAGGCGTTCCGGTTTTAAACCGGCCAAGTTCTATGCCGCGTAGTTTCAGATCCTCAGACAGGGACCCCGAGGTGATTTCTCCGGCCGGTCCGCCTTCATAAAGCGCTTCCCCAATTATTATCCTGCTTCTGAGGTATGTTCCACCCGTCAGAACAATACTGCCTGCCTCAAAGACTGCGCCTGTACGCGTGACAACACCTTTAAGTTTATCCCCATCAAAATGGAGCCGCTCGACCAAAGCCTGTATCAAGGTAAGCTTGGCCTGATTGTATAGGTTGCTTAACATCC
Organism: Dehalobacter sp. TeCB1; assembly: GCF_001707455.1. Lineage (NCBI taxonomy): Bacteria > Bacillati > Bacillota > Clostridia > Eubacteriales > Desulfitobacteriaceae > Dehalobacter > Dehalobacter sp. TeCB1. Next base: position 27,206 of record NZ_MCHF01000056.1, read on the forward strand.
GATGGTGATAAGCTTTTTTATCTGATTGAACTCTTAGTGCATGGACCGCCGGCCCTTTGCCCGTATTCAGCAGCCTGGCCTGAAGTGCTGTCTCATCGGCAACAATTCCCATCTGACCACCTAGCGCATCAATCTCCCGCACCAGATGGCCTTTCGCCGGACCGCCTACGGACGGATTGCACGGCATATGCGCAACTTTATCTAAATTAATCGTAAGCAGCAGTGTATCGCATCCCATACGGGCAGAGGCGAGAGCAGCCTCACATCCGGCATGTCCCGCCCCGACAACAATTACATCATATTTTCCAGCAAAATAATCCACAATTAACCTACTTTCCAATACAGAATCGGGAAAAAATATTATTAAGCAACTCTTCCTGAACCTGATGCCCCGTAATCAAAGAGATTTCTTCGAGGGCTGAACGGACATCGATCGATACCAGATCAAATGGGACATTCGCATAGACAGCTTCAAGGGCTTTTTCCAGAGAGTGAATGCAATTTTCCAGAGCTTGAATTTGACGAATATTCGATAATAACGGATCAATTGTGACGGATATCTCTCCTTCAAAAACCCTGCTTAGGATTTCCTTTTCTAGTTCAGCAAAGCCAATCCTGTTTTTTACAGAAAACGCCAGCGCAAAAACTTCAGGAGAAAGAAAGGTATCCTTAAATTCATAAGAAGACAAAAGATCAATTTTATTAATCAAAACAATAGTTTTATTGGCGTATTCCTCAAGAATTGTTTTTTCTTCGTTCGTGAGCCTCCCAGAACGAATCTCGGAGGCATCGAGCAAGAGCAGAATGACATCTGCCATACTAAGCGCTTTCCAGGCTCTCTCAATGCCAATCATTTCGACTGGATCATCACTTTCTCGGATTCCGGCAGTATCGGTAAGGTGAAGCAGTACTTCACCAATCTTGATATATTCATGAATCTCATCCCGGGTTGTTCCTGGAATATCCGTGACAATCGCTCTTTCTTCGTGCAAAAGTGCATTCAGCAGACTGGATTTTCCAACATTCGGCCTACCAGCAATTACCGTGGAAAGACCTTCCCTGATAATTTTACCGGTCTTACTTCCTTTGAAAATTTCTAAAGAATTTTCTTTAGCATTTAATATTTTTTCAGACAGTTCTTTCAGTGCCAAATCATCAATTTCATCTTCCGGAAAATCAATGGTTGCTTCAATATAGGACAGGATATCCAAAATATCCTGTCTGACTTCATTAATTCTGGAGGACAATCTCCCTCCGAGCTGAAGCAAAGCCAAGTCCGCAGATAGCTCTGTCCTAGAGGAAATCAAGTCAATTAACGCTTCGGCCTGAACAAGATCCATTTTCCCATTCAAAAAAGCCCTTTTGCTGAATTCACCGGGTTCTGCCAAGCGCGCTCCCTGCCGAAGACAGGCTTCAATGATCCTTCTTGCGGGTATTAATCCGCCATGACAATTTATTTCATAAACATCCTCACCCGTAAAAGAATGAGGCCCTTTCATCCTGCTGATCAGGACTTGATCAAGCTGCATCGCACCATCATAAAAGTTCCCTAAATGAAGCGTAAATGTTGTGTCGGACAGCCATTTGTCTTGATGGACGGGACAAAAACAAACATCCAATATTTTTTGGGCTTGCTTTCCGCTTAAACGGATAACATGAATGGCCCCTTCTCCGGCCGGTGTAGCCAAGCCGACAATCGTATCATCCATTTTTCTCAACTCCAGAAATAGTAAAACTTAGCGTTCTATCTGAAAATAATAAACCTTTCTGACAGAAAAGTAAAAGGGGTTGCCCCCTTCTACATAATTATGCCTTTTCTATATGATTCCGTTTTAAAGCAAGGACAACTCTTCGGTGAGGCTCTTCCCCTTCACTAAAAGTCGTTACTTTCAATTCATTTTGCAGGGCCGTATGAATAATCCGCCGTTCTTGAGGACTCATCGGTTCTAAAACAATTCTATTGCCGCTTTTCTTAACCTTTTCAGCCAGTCTTTTAGCAAGAACAATCAGCGTTTCTTCCCGGCGCTTCCGATAACCCTCAACATCAATCACGATTCTCGTCTTATTAGACAATTTTTTTGCGACGGCTAAATTTGTCAGAAACTGTATGGATTCCAAAGTATCCCCTCTGCGGCCAATCAGTATGCCAAGGTCTAAACCGGTAATATTTATTTTGACCTGTTCATCACGATTAAATACTTCGAAGTTGGCATTGACGGACATTGCCTTGGTCAACCCTTTCAGAAATTCACAGGCCAGTGCTCCCGGATCATCCTCAAAATTGATTCTGACTCTAGCCATTTTACTGCCAAAAAGTCCAAGGAGTCCTTTTTTTCCCGGTTCTTCCAGCACTTGAACAGTAACCTGATCTCTGCTGACGCCAAGTTCGGCTAATCCCAATTCAATAGCCTCTTCAACCGTTTTTGCAGTTTTATCTGCAACCTTCATTCGTGTACCTCCTCAGTCAACAGAGGCTTCTTTTTTCTCTGCCGACAACTTCTTATTGATATAGACAGTTTGCAGGATCGACACAATGTTCATCGTTATAAGATAGAAACCTAAGCCAGAAGGAAGCGTAATTACGATATAAGCCATAAAGAACGGCATGACATACAACATCATTTTCTGAGTCTGTTCGGCAGTAGCCTCAGCTGTATCTTTTTTCGCACCAGGCTGATTCTTGTTGGGGCTTGTTGCCATCGAGACCTTTGTCATTAAGAAAGACGTCACCCCAGCGAGAATCGGTAAGATTAAATGATAGGACAATTGAAAGCCGTATGCCACAGTAATATTGAAACCTAAAAACCAGACACTGGCATCATTGCCGTAAGGGAAATTTGCCAACGTTCTATAAAATATCCACAAAATAGGAAGCTGTACCAAAATCGGCAAGCACCCCGAATAAGGATTCACCTTTTCTTCACTATACAGTTCCATGATCTTCTGATTCATCTTCTGCTTGTCATTGGCATACTTTTTCTGCAGCACTTTCATTTTTGGCTGCAAATCCGTCATTTTGCGCATGGACTGCATCTGTTTCCAGGTCAACGGGTAAAGAACAATCTTAATGATGATGGTAAAGATGATAATTGCCATACCCCAATATGGCAATCCGATCATGGACGAGAGATCAAACAGCCACTTTAAGATCGCGGCCATTCCCTGATAAACGATATCCACAAGAACCCTCCTTAAACTGGGTCATATCCGCCGGGATGAAAAGGGTGGCATTTGGTAATTCGTATGAGCGATTTACCAATCCCTTTGATGATCCCGTACTTTTTAACTGATTGAATCGCATAATCCGAACATGTAGGATAAAATCTGCAGGTTCGTCCTTTCAGAGGTGAGACAAATCGTTGATAGAAAACGATGATGGAAACAAAAACAGTTTCCATGATTTTACGCATTCTTTCCATCATAAATTCCCGCTTTTCTCCAAATATATAGTACAGATTTTTCAACTTCCTGCAAGGTTGCTTTGTTGATTGCCGCACGGGCAATCAAAATCATTTCACAGTCCATCTTCAATCCGTCTATATTCAAACGAACAGCTTCGCGCATAAGCCTCTTCGCCCGGTTGCGCTTCACTGCATTGCCAACTTTTTTAGAAGCAATAAATCCAAATTTTTTATTATGTCCTCGAAAGATGTATATGACAACTTGTCTTGAGGCATAACTTTTTCCATTGGTAAAGATACTTTGAAAATCGGTCTTTTTTTTCAACCTGTAAGACTTCAGCAGCATATGGCCCTCCTTGCTTTGCTAAAGGGCGTTCAGTACAAAAAAGGCCACAAACCTGCGGCCCTATACTGCTAACTTCTTACGACCTTTCAAACGACGACGTCTTAAAACGTTTCTACCGCCAGTACTTTTCATCCGTTCTAAGAATCCATGAACTCTTTTATGGCGACGGGATTTAGGCTGATATGTTCTTTTCAAAGCAAACACCCCCTTATAATTCCAAGAATAAAAACTCAGCTGGCGCCAAGCTATTAGCGGCAACCTTAGCTGCACTTAGATCTATCGAAAAGATGTTAGAGCATTTCTGATAGAACTAACAAAAACGAAAGACAGACTACAGAAAATTATACTCCAATTATTTTTATTATGTCAAGAAAATAACTGGTTAATAACTAGGTGAATATAATATGAAGAAGTTCCGGATTGTTTGTGAAGTTTCCTGGATACTCTGAATTAACTGTTGATAACGAAATGAAAAGTTGTTATGATAAATGTACATGTTCGCTCATATTTTGATGATTGGATGTGTATAATTTTTTCTTCTTTATCCGGGGTGTTATCCACAAATAACCTGATATTTGTGAATAATTTTTTTTTACTGATGACTTTGCACTATCAATAAGGGGGTTCTCTATGTCTCCTAATATTATATATTTAAACGCTTTCTGGGAAAATATCCTTGAGAAACTGAAAGATGAATTATCTAAGCCCAGTTTTGAAACTTGGCTGTCTTCAACGAAGCTGGTTGATTTCTCCAACAATCGGCTGACCATCAGTGTTTCCAATGAGTTTGCAAAAGACTGGCTGGAAAGCAGGTATTCCTCGCTCGTTAAATCCACTGTTCAAAATTACCTGAATGCACCGGTTACTCTAAACTTTATCGCAGAGCAAGATCCTTCCGATATTCCTCCAATAGAAACCCCTGGTGTTAATTTTGGCGTTTTGTCTCATTCCCTGAACCCAAAGTATACGTTTGATACTTTTGTAATCGGCAACGGGAATCGTTTTGCCCATGCCGCAGCACTTGCAGTTGCGGAATCTCCTGCTAAATCCTATAACCCTTTATTTGTCTACGGCGGCAGCGGGCTTGGCAAAACGCATCTAATGCATGCGATCAGTCACGTGATCAGCAAGAATTTTCCTTCGATGAAAATTCTCTATGTCACCGGCGAACAGTTCACGAATGAAATGATTGATTCTATCCGTTATGAAAGACAGGTCGAATTCCGGAACACTTACCGGAAAATTGACATCTTATTAATTGACGATATTCAGTTCCTGGCAGGCAAAGAAGGCACCCAGGAAGAATTCTTTCATACGTTTAACACTCTTTATGAGGCCAACAAACAAATCATTATTTCTTCAGACCGTCCCCCGAGAGAAATACCAACACTTGAGGAAAGACTTCGTTCGCGATTTGAATGGGGTTTAACAACTGATATTAATCCGCCTGACTACGAAACAAGAATTGCTATTTTACGCAAAAAAGCTGAGCTGGAAAATTTTATTGTACCTGATGAAATTATTATTTTTATTGCTTCCGAGATTCAATCCAATATCCGGGAGCTGGAAGGTGCCTTAAGTAAAATAACAGCTTACTGCATGCTCACTAACCAACCGATAACCGTTACCCTGGCAGAAGAGATATTGAAGGATATGATCCCACAGAAAAATCAAAAATTGATTTCTCTTGATATGATTCAAAAAAGTGTTGCTGAACATTATAAGATGTCCATTCAGGAATTCAAACAGAAGAAAAGAACAAGAACCATTGCTTTTCCCAGACAAATTGCGATGTTCCTATGCCGCGAGATGACGGATCTTTCTTTGGAACAGATCGGTGACAAATTCGGAGGCCGGGATCATACGACAGTCATTCATGCCTGTGAAAAGATCAGCGAACTGAAAAAAAATGATCCGCTGGTTGAAAAGAGCATCAATGACATTATCAGTAAAATTAAATCAAGTTAGAGTCTGATGAACCTTTATTTTATTTACTTAAACACACCGTAAATTAATAATTGTGGATATCTTTCCATCATTTCCACATGATATCAATACATTTATCCAATCAGACAGAAACCATATTTGGCTTTATATATCCTTTTATCCACAATTATTACCGCTATACTACTACGGTTACTACTAAATTAATATCTTATTATGAATAGTGAATAAATATGGTATAATTTTGAAATAGAGTCAGAATACATAGGAGGTATCCGATGAAAGTCTTATGCAAAAAGGAAGATTTGATTTTAGGAATAAACACTGTACAAAGAGCCGTGTCCTCCAAAAATACGCTTCCTATACTTCAAGGAGTCAGACTGAGAGCAGAAAACCAAAATCTCTGGTTTGAAGCCACTGATCTAGAAATTGGTATTCGATGCCAAGTCCCAGTCAATGTTCAGGAAGAAGGACAAGTCGTTTTACCGGCTAGGCTTTTTTCGGAAATTGCCAGGAAGCTTCCGGATACCGAAATTAGAATTGAAAGTACTGACAATAATATTAATATCTTTTACGATTCCTCTGATTTTGCGGTGAACGGATATGATCCTGAAGAGTATCCTGAGATTTCCGATATTACTTCCAATGAAAGCATTGAACTTCCGGCTTTACTTTTTAAAAGTATGATTCGTAAGACCATATTCGCTTGTTCAGTCGAAGAAACCAGACCTGTTTTTACCGGCGTGCTACTTCAGGTGAATAAAGAAAATATAACACTTGTCGGAACAGATACGCACCGACTGGCACTCAGCAATGAAGTTTTGCAGGGAAATCAAAAAGAGTTCAACGGGATTATTCCAGCCAAGACGCTGCATGAGATTTATAGGCTAATGGAAGATGATGACAGTATTTTAATCAGTTTTAACAATTCCAGAATTATTTTTAAATTTAGCCAGGTTCAAATTGTCACCCGTCTGATTGAAGGACAGTTTCCAAGCTACAAACAGGTTATTCCAGCAACATGCAACACGAAACTTTTGATATATACTCGAAAATTGATGGATGCAGTAGAAAGAGCCTCTCTTTTATCCAAAGACAATTACTTGAAGACCAATACGGTCCGTTTTAATATTGAGAATTCCCATATTAACATCAATCATTTTTCGGAAATGGGTAAAGTATTTGAACAGCTCGAAGTTGAACAGAATGGAGAGGACGTTGCAATTTCTTTTAATGCCAAGTATATCATCGACCTGCTTAAAGTTGTAGACACCGAAAACGTGGTTATGGAAGTTTCTGGACCATCTAGTCCCTGTATCTTCAGGCCCGAAAGTAATGATAAATATTTATGTTTAGTTCTGCCGCTAAGAAATTAGCATGATGATTCGTTTTTAAACATGTATATTAAAGAATTATATTTGGTTAATTTCAGAAATTATCAAGAACAAAAGATTGACTTCCAGCCGGGAATCAACCTGCTAATGGGTTCCAACGGTCAGGGAAAAACGAACATCCTTGAAGGAATCGGGTATCTTATTAGCGGTAAATCGGCCCACTGTAAGTCAGAAAATGATTTAATACGCTGGGGGGAGAAAAATTTTTATCTCTCAGGTTCTTTTCTAGTTTCAGAAAGGCTCTTCATGCTGGAGGGTTATTACGAGACCGGAAAAAAAGTCATGAAGATTAACCAATTGGCTTGTAAACGTCTTTCAGATTACGTTGGTACAGTCAATGGGGTTTCTTTTTATCCGGATGATTTAAATATTGTTAAAAAAGGACCCAACGAAAGAAGGCGTTTTATTGATCTGCTGATTGCCCAGATTAGACCTACGCATTTTGCCCTGCTAAATGCTTATTTAAGGGCTGTTCACCAGAAAAATATTCTTTTGAAAAACGAAAGGAATATTAATCTGTTAAGAATTCAGCTCCAGGCATGGAATGAGCAAATTTGTGAGATCGGTTCCAAGATTATCATTAATCGATCTGAATTTACAGATAAACTGAATACCCACTGCAGAAAGATATTTCAAAGCATTTTTTCGGATGAGGACCATCTCGATATCGTTTATCAAGCCTTAGGAAAAAAGGATTTAGAGCAGGCTTTACAAAGCTTTCCGGAGATACTTGAGAAAAAAATGATACAGGAAATTGAGAGAAAAGCTGTATTGTTCGGACCCCACCGCGACGAAATAATTATTTATCTTAATGGAAATGATACAAGAATATTTGCATCTCAAGGTCAGCAGCGTTCTCTGGTGCTCAGTCTAAAGCTGGCTGAAATGGAAATCATCCGGAATGAAAAAGATGAATATCCGATTTTACTGCTGGATGATGTTCTTTCCGAATTGGATGAATATCGGAGGGACTATTTGATTGAGTATATTAATACCCTGCAAAAACAGACAATCATCACCATGACTGGTGCAGATGACAGGATTACGAATCAGAACGCAGTGGTATATCAGGTATCTAATGGAAATATAAGGAGGAAATAGTTGATGTTTCTGCACATCGGTAATAATATTATGGTGAGAAAAGACAAAGTCATTCTGATCCTTGATTTGGATACAGCAGGAAGCAACCAGATTTCCCGCAGTTTGTTGAATAAAATGATGAAAAAGGGAAACGTACAGAATATTACTGAAAAAGGAAAAGAAAAGTCCTTTGTGATGACGGATTCGGAATATTATCTGTCTCCGATTTCTTCGTCAACGTTAATGAAAAGATCACAAAGCGGAAGTATTCTTTAGTGTATTAGCAAGTGTAAGCACTTTTTGATACATCTAGACTTCTAGGACTTCTGCCAAAGGATTGGCGCCAGCCAAGTTTTCTTTAAGGAAGACGATTCGTTGTTTTATTGACCTCCGGAAGCTGGGAGGTCTTCATATTTGAATGAAAGCAGATTTTATAGTATAATATTAAGGTTAAAGGATAAATTTGGGAGGGAACAGCTTTGCAAAATGAATCGGAATTAGCAAATCAAATAAATCCCGGATCTGATTATAATGCCGGCCAGATAGAAGTACTCGAAGGATTAGAAGCTGTTCGGAAACGCCCCGGTATGTACATCGGTTCCACCAGCAGCCGTGGTTTGCACCATCTGGTTTATGAGATCGTTGACAATAGCATCGATGAGGCTATGGCTGGTTACTGCGATGAAATAGAAGTTATTATTCATCAGGGAGAGAGTATTACTGTTCAAGATAATGGCCGCGGCATACCGGTTGATATGCATGCAAAGATGCAAAAGCCGGCAGTGGAAGTTGCCTTGACAGTATTGCATGCCGGCGGAAAATTTAATAACGAGGCTTATAAGGTTTCTGGTGGCCTGCACGGGGTCGGCATGAGCGTTGTTAATGCGCTTTCCGTTAATTTGCGTGTCGAGATCAAAAAAGATGGGAAAAAGTACAGCCAGGAATATTCCCGCGGCAAAACACTGACGGAACTTAAGGAAATAGGTACGTACCAAGGAAGATCCGGGACAATGATTACTTTCCAGCCTGATCCGGAAATCTTTGAAGATATCGTTTATGACTATGAAGTTCTGGCGCATCGTTTGAAGGAGCTTTCATTTCTGAATAAAAATGTCATGATTACTCTGATTGACGAGCGGAGCGAGGCCAAAGATGTCTATAATCACAATAATGGGCTGATTGATTTTGTAGAATATTTAAATAAAAATAAAGATCCGATTCATCAGAAAGCGATTGTATTTGAGACGGAGAAAGATAATACAAAGGTTGAGATCGCCCTTCAGTATAACGAAAGTTATACCGAAACCTTATTTTCGTATGCTAATAATATCAATACCACAGAAGGCGGGACGCACGAAGCGGGATTTAAAGCGGCCCTGACCAGAGTTGTTAATGACTACGCGCGTAAAAACAATATTTTAAAAGGCAATGAGAATAACTTAAGCGGTGAGGATGTCAGAGAAGGCCTTACAGCCATTATTTCGGTTAAGATCATGGAACCTCAGTTTGAAGGACAGACAAAGACCAAGCTGGGTAACAGTGAAGTTAGATCCATTGTCGACAGCGTGGTTGGCGAAGGTTTAACGACCTTTTTTGAAGAAAATCCAGCCGTTGCCAAGAAGATTGTTGAAAAAGGCTTGCAGGCTACCCGGGCAAGGCTTGCCGCCCGTAAGGCCAGAGATCTTACCCGCAGAAAAAGTGCATTGGAAAGTACTTCTTTGCCGGGTAAACTGGCCGACTGCACCTGGAAAGATCCAAGGTACTGTGAAATGTACATTGTCGAAGGAGACAGCGCCGGCGGCTCAGCCAAACAAGGCAGGAATCAGAAATTTCAAGCGATTCTGCCGTTGCGCGGTAAAATTTTAAACGTCGAAAAAGCCCGATTGGACAGGATTCTGGGAAATATGGAAATAAGAGCAATGATCACAGCGCTTGGAACCGGCATATCTGAAGATTTTGATATTGAAAAAGCCCGCTATCATAAAGTTGTGATTATGACAGATGCCGATGTCGATGGCGCACATATCCGGATTCTCTTGTTGACATTTTTCTACAGGTTTATGAAACCGCTGATTGAAAATCATTATGTTTATATTGCGCAGCCACCGCTTTTTAAGATTAAAAACGGTAAACAAATTCAATATGCTTATAGTGATAAAGAATTGAGTAAGGTTATGGAAACTGTCGGCAGAGAAAAGACAGAAATCCAACGCTATAAAGGTCTTGGTGAAATGAATCCCGAACAGCTTTGGGAGACAACCATGGATCCTGAATCGCGGACCATGTTCCAGGTCGAAATGGAAGATGCCATGAAAGCGGATGAATTGTTCACGATGCTGATGGGCGATAAAGTGGAGCCCCGTAAGGAATTTATTCAAAAACATGCCAGGGATGTACGAAATCTGGATATTTAAAGGAGCGTTGAACCATGTCCATGGAACTTTTTAGCGGCAAGGTTTTGCCCATTGAAATTTCCGATGAATTAAAAAAATCATTTATAGATTATTCCATGAGCGTTATTGTCAGCCGAGCCTTGCCGGATGTACGCGACGGACTGAAACCGGTTCATCGCAGAATTCTTTATGCGATGAATGAATTAGGGATGACGCCGAATAAAGGGTATAGTAAATCGGCCAGACTGGTCGGGGATTGCATGGGGAAATATCACCCACATGGAGATTCATCGATCTATGATGCGTCTGTCAGGATGGCGCAGAATTTTTCCAGTCGTTATCCTTTAATTGACGGACATGGCAACTTTGGTTCCATCGATGGCGATTCAGCGGCTGCCATGCGTTATACAGAGATGAAGATGGCTTCGCTGGCTACGTATATGCTGGCTGATATTGATAAGGATACCGTCAACTTTAGTCCGAACTATGATGAAAGAGAAAAAGAGCCGGACGTTTTGCCGGCGAAATTTCCGAATTTATTGGTTAACGGTTCTTCCGGGATTGCTGTCGGGATGGCCACGAATATACCGCCGCACAATCTGGGAGAAGTCATCGATGGCGTCGTATATTTGATGGACAGTGAGGATAACGAAGATGGAGCACCTCGACCTGGAATCAGAGATCTGATGAAATTTATTAAAGGACCTGATTTTCCGACCGGTGCCCAAATCATGGGCACGGAAGGAATCATCAGCGCGTACACGACTGGCAGGGGATCAATCAAGGTCCGGGCGAAGGCCAATATCGAAAAAATCGAAAAAAACGGGAAAATGCAGATCGTTGTTACGGAAATTCCGTATGTGGTCAATAAGTCCCGGCTGATTGAAAAGATAGCTGAACTTGTTCAGGAAAAGAAAATCGAAGGTATTACCGATTTGCGCGATGAGACCACAATGAAAGGGATTCGTATTGTGATTGAACTGCGCAGGGATGTTACACCTCAGGTCATTCTGAATCAGTTGTATAAGCATACCCAGATGGAAGATAGTTTCGGGATCAATATGCTGGCGCTGGTTGACAATACCCCGAAAGTACTCAACCTGCAGGAAATTCTGGAATATTTTATCAAACACCAAAAGGAAGTTATTGTCCGGCGCAGCCGGTTTGAACTGAAGAAAGCAGAAGATGAGGCACATATTGTTGAAGGACTGCGCAAGGCGCTGGACTATATCGATGAAGTCATTGAGATCATTCGTTCTTCCAAGGATGATGACATTGCCAAAGCCAAACTGATCCTGCGCTTTGATTTCAGCGACAGACAGGCCCAGGCGATTATGGACATGCGCTTAAAGCGCCTGACTGGTTTGGAACGTGAAAAACTGGATGCCCAGTATCAAAGGCTGATGGATGAGATTGCTTACCTGACGGCAGTTTTGAATTCGGACAAAATGGTTCGTGGAATTATTAAAACTGAACTGAAGGAAATCAGGGATAAATTTGCGGACCCGAGACGTTCAGAAATTACCTTTGATGCGACGAAGATGGAAATTGAAGATCTGATCGCGGATGAGGACGTCGTAATTACGGTCACACACAGAGGGTATATCAAAAGACTGCCCTTAAACACCTATCACAGCCAGAGAAGAGGTGGACGTGGTGTCAACGGCATGTCTACCGGAGAAAATGATTTTGTGGAGAGCCTGTTTATTGCCTCTACACATCATCATATTCTTTTCTTCACTTCACGTGGCAAGGTTTACCGTCTGCGGGCGCATGAAATACCTGAGGCAAGCCGGACCGCTAAAGGGACTGCGATTGTGAACCTTTTGAGTCTTGCGCAGGATGAAAAAGTCACTGCGACGATTGCTGTCAAGGAGTTTAAAGACCAATTCAACCTGCTGACAGCAACGAAAAACGGGATTGTCAAAAAGACTTCGCTCCAGGATTACGACACAAAAAGAAGTGATGGCTTGATTGCGCTGACGCTGGATGAAAATGACGAACTGATCGGCGTGCGCCTCACGAAACAAGATGATGATGTCGTGATTGCAACCCGTCTGGGTTTGGCGATTCGTTTCTCTGAGGAAGATGTCAGAGCCATGGGACGGACAGCCCGCGGCGTAAGAGGAATCTCTCTCAGGAAAGATGACTATGTCATTGCCATGGATGTCGTGGATAAAACCGCTAGTGATTTGGAATTGCTGACCGTTACCGAGAATGGCTTTGCTAAACGAAGCGAACTCAGTGAATTCCGGATCCAGGGACGCGGTGGCAAAGGCATTATCGGGCACAGAGTCACTTCTAAGACTGGGCCTCTGGCCGCCGTCAAGGTCGTCACCGCCGATCAGGAACTGATGGTCATTACCGATGAAGGCATTGTGATCCGTCAGGAAGTCAGCGGCATCTCCGTCCAGGGGAGATCGGCCCAGGGAGTCACTGCCATGAGAACCGGTGAAAGCAAGGTCGTGGCCGTAGCTAAATTTGTAAGCAAAGAAGAAGAATAAACGATTAATAAAATGATGTTAGCAGGGAACAATAGGACGATTAACAGATCTATTAGGAGGAATCATTCATGGTTGAGGTAGCTTCATGGAAAGTAAAAACAGGCTTGGCGGAGATGTTAAAAGGCGGCGTCATTATGGATGTCACAACACCCGAGCAGGCAAAAATAGCGGAGGAAGCTGGGGCCTGTGCAGTTATGGCCCTGGAAAGAGTGCCCTCTGATATCCGGGCGGCAGGCGGTGTGGCAAGAATGGCCGATCCTACCATCGTTAAAAAAATCATGGAGGCTGTAACCATTCCGGTTATGGCTAAAGCAAGAATCGGACACTTTGTCGAAGCCCGGATCCTGGAAGCACTTGGCGCGGATTACATCGATGAGAGCGAAGTTCTGACTCCTGCCGACGACCTTTATCACATTGATAAGCATAATTTTAAAGTGCCATTTGTCTGCGGTGCGCGCAATCTCGGTGAAGCCCTGCGTCGGATTGGCGAGGGTGCTGCGATGATCCGCACCAAAGGTGAACCCGGAACAGGCAATGTGGTTGAGGCAGTGCGTCATATGCGGACGGTTATGGCCGATATCCGCCGTCTGACCACCATGCCGAAAGAGGAACTGATGACCGCAGCCAAGGAAATGGCTGCACCTTACGATTTAGTTCTATATGTTGCCGAACACGGCAAACTGCCGGTTGTAAATTTTGCCGCAGGCGGAATTGCAACACCGGCTGATGCAGCCCTCATGATGCAGCTGGGTTGCGACGGTATTTTTGTTGGCTCCGGCATATTTAAATCCTCTGAACCAGCCAAGAGAGCCAGAGCAATCGTTCTCGCAACTACTCATCACAATGATCCGGACATACTGGCCAAACTTTCCGAAGAAATCGGTGAAGCAATGCCTGGTCTGGAGATTTCCTCGATTGCTCCGGCGGAAAGAATGCAGGATCGGGGCTGGTGAGCATGAAAAAGAAGATTGGTGTCCTGGCTATCCAGGGCGCTTTTCGCGAGCACTGCAAATCTTTGGAAAAACTTGGAGTTGAAGCAGTTGAAGTCCGCAGTGTCGATGATTTAAAAGGAATCAGTGGGCTGATTATTCCCGGCGGGGAAAGCACAGCAATCGGTAAGCAGCTTGAAATTGACGGTTTTGGCGATAAAATTGTAGAAATGGCTGGTGAAGGTTTTCCCATTTTTGGGACGTGTGCCGGTATGATTCTGCTCAGTAAAAAAATTGACCGGAGTAACCAGTATTCTTTGGGGCTTCTGGATATCTCCGTCAAACGAAATGCTTTTGGCCGGCAGATTGCGAGTTTTGAAGCGGATATCCCGGTTAAGGGACTAAAAGGCGGAAATTTGCGAGCCGTATTCATCCGCGCGCCGTATGTGACGGAAGCAGGTCCGGAGCTTGATGTGCTGGCCGCATATGCCGGCAAGATTGTCTTGGTCCAGGATGATCATATTCTGGCCAGCGCGTTTCATCCCGAGCTTACCGACGATACCAGAATTCATGAATATTTCATTAACATCGTTGATCAGTATCGAAAATAGGAGGGGCCCGTTATGCTCGATCTAAAATTTGTGCGCAGCAATCCCGAGATTGTCAAAGAAGCGTTAGCGAAACGCTGTGCCGATATCAACCTGGATGATTTTTTGCGCCAAGAGGAAAAAAGACGGCAAATCTTATTTGAGGCGGAAAATCTGAAAGCGGAACGCAATAAGGTATCTGAAGAAGTTGCCCGGCGGAAGAAAAGCGGGCAGGATGCCGAGGAGCTGATCCTTCAAATGCGTGAGGTTGGTCAGAACATCAAAACGCTGGATGACAGTTTAAACGAGATCGAGCAAAAAATGCTGGAAGTACTCTATTTGATCCCGAATATTCCCGATGCATCTGTTCCGGTTGGTAAAGATGAAAATGATAACATCCAAGTCCGCAAATGGGGTGAACCCAGGAAGTTTGAATTTCAACCACTGGCCCACTATGAGCTGGGGGAAAACCTAGATATTTTAGATTTTGCCCGGGCCGGCAAAGTAACCGGGACTCGATTTACGTTCTACAAAGGGCTCGGAGCGCGCCTGGAAAGAGCCTTGATCAATTTTATGATGGACAGGCATGCTGCCAAAGGCTATACGGAGGTCTTTCCGCCGTTTATGGTCAACCGGCAGTCTATGATTTCCACCGGCCAGCTGCCCAAATTTGAAGAAGACGCTTTTAAAGTAGAAAAAACTGATTATTTCCTGATTCCTACAGCGGAAGTACCGGTCACCAATATTTACAGAGATGAGATCCTTGAAGCAGATATGCTTCCAATTAAATTTTGTGCCTACAGTGCGTGTTTCCGCGCCGAAGCCGGAGCGTCCGGGAGGGATACCCGCGGGCTGATCCGCCAGCATCAGTTTAATAAAGTCGAGCTTGTAAAATTCTCCTTTCCGGAGAACTCTTTCCAGGAGTTGGAGATGCTGACCGCGGATGCTGAAGCGATTTTGCAGGAACTGGAACTCTCTTACCGCGTTGTTGCCTTGTCCACCGGCGATCTTGGATTCAGCTCTGCTAAAACGTACGACATTGAAGTATGGCTGCCAAGCTTTAATCTGTACAGGGAAATATCTTCCTGCAGCAATTTTATTGATTTTCAGGCCAGAAGAGCGAATATTCGCTTTCGGCGCGGACCTAAGGAAAAACCGGAGTTTGTGCATACCTTGAACGGCAGCGGACTGGCCATCGGCAGGACCGTATCGGCCATTCTGGAGAACTACCAGGAAGAAGACGGCAGAATCAGGATTCCGAAAGTACTGGTTCCGTACATGGGCACGGAATTTATTGGTTAGATTAGAATAAAAGTTTTTTAGATTATGTTGAGAGCATTAATTCAATTAGATTATTATATTATTTGTTGCTTCATTATTTAAAATTGGCGCAAACAGCTTCTTGTTTAGTTATAAAGTTTATGTTATACTATCTTTCGTCTTACTGCTGGAGGGGTGTCCGAGCGGTTTAAGGAGCCGGTCTTGAAAACCGGTGACTCCGAAAGGGGCCGTGGGTTCGAATCCCACCCCCTCCGCCATGCAATCCATATGGCCTCGTAGCTCAGGTGGATAGAGCGGGGGTTTCCTAAACCCTGTCTTGCGGGGGTTCGAGTCCTCCCGGGGCCACCATTATATTGCAAAGGTTTTAAGGCCTTTTTTTTATTAGATTTGCCGTTGCAAACGTTTAGAAGTACTCGTACTATGTCAATCCTGAATCTGTATTTCCTGTCCAGCATATTTTGATTTTTCTGCGGACCTGGCAGGATGGTATTCGAGGCTGAGAGAAATGAAACATGAAGATTGGATGAGACTTGCGCTTGACCAAGCCCAAAAGGCGTATGACTGCAATGAGATTCCGGTTGGTGCGCTCGTTGTCGTGAATCAGCAGATTCTCTCTGTCGCCTTCAATGAAAAAGAGCAGAAACAAGACCCGACCGGACATGCCGAAATCCTTGCCATCCGGCGAGCAGCTGAAGTGATGGGTCACTGGCGGCTGACGGATGCGACGTTGTATGTCACCTTGGAACCCTGCCCGATGTGTGCCGGCGCGATTCTTCAAGCTAGGATCAAACACCTGATCTACGGAGCGACGGATGCCAAAGGCGGCGCTGTTGAGTCCGTGATGAATGTACTGAACAGAAACTGCTGGAATCACAAAGTTGAAGTCACGGCAGGCGTCTTGGAAGAAGAATGCTCAGTACTGTTAAAACAATATTTTCGGGAAAAACGTACCAAAGCCTAAAGCAAAACCCCATAAAGCATAAAAATATTATATTTATCATGGAGAAGTAGCGAAGTGGTCATAACGCGCCGCACTCGAAATGTGTTGGGCAATGTGGAAGTCATGTAACCGGAAACCTTGATTTCATGGGGTTTTCTAAACCCTCGGAGTTCGAATCAGGACAGATTTTTGAGCTGTTCTATCCAAGTTCTATCCGAGGTGTTAGAATAAAGTTAATAATTCGGAGAAGTACCCAAGTGGCTGAAGGGTCCGCACTCGAAATGCGGTAGGCCTGGTTTTCCCGGGCGCAAGGGTTCAAATCCCTTCTTCTCCGCCATCATGGAGCTGTTGATTCTAAAGATTAGCAGCTCCTGCCATTTTAAGCGGTAAAGATTTCTGAATGATCTTGGCTGTTTTTTTCTTGGACTGGTACTCCAAATGACCATAAGTATTAACCGTTGTCCGAATATCGCTGTGACCAACCCAATCCCTGATCCGCTCCATAGGCACCTCGTTGGCCATCATCAGCCCTACGCACGAGTGTCGAAGGTCATGGAACCTGACATGAGGCAATCCGGCCTTTCTGAGTAAATCACGGTGTCTGTTGGTTATATAGTCCGGGTCGATGATTTCCCCCATAGGATGAACGCAAAGATAACCAAGCCATTCCTTGCTGTAAGAACTGCCGCAAAGCGCTCTCAGTTCTTTATTTTCCGCTATCTTAGCTTTTATCCTTTCCTCGACATAAGGAATTAAAGGATAAGTACGGTTGCTTGAATCCGTTTTGAGCTTGTCGGACGGGATATATATTTTTTTCTTGTCGATCACTGCTTTTGTTACGGTGTGGCTGGCCCGAAAGAATTTATACCTGAAATCAAACTGGCTTTCTCTGGAGCCCAGACATTCACTGCGCCGCATTCCATAAAATCCACCAAGCAATATAGGGATTTCAATTATATCACCTACAATAAATTCGAGATAGTATTGCATTTGTTCGGCATTGAGTGTAGCCGCATTATATTTCTCGATTTTGTGCAGAGTGATGGCGCTGTTCGGATTCACGCTAATCATCTTTTTGCTGACGGCATAATTTAATGCCTGGTTGATAATGGTGTAATCTTTAGCAACCGTCGCCTTCTTCTTGCCATGTTTCAGCCGGTAAGAATAATGTCCCTTAAGCAACTCAGGAGTAATCTCTTGGACAGTACATCCGTAAGCCATGAATGTCGGGTATAAGTTTTGTTTTATGTTTTCTGCATAGCCAGCCCAAGTATTAAGCTTGATTGTCTTGTCAAAGTTAAAATCTTCGCCCACAACAATGTTATCCGGGTGTCTAAAGGCAAGCCACTCTTTTAATAAATCTGCAAACAAGGGATTTGCTGAAGAGTCTCCATCTGAATCATCCTGAACACTGTTGTTTTCAGGTTCTTCATGTGCCAAAGTCTTATCGGCCACGCCATTTTTTAAGTCAAGTGAATATTGGATTCTAGCCGATAAACATTGGCTTTCGGCTTCTGCTTCATTTTCCCCGATTGCAGGAAGTCCTGTTGAAATCCAAAGAGGCTTGCGCATTCCATTCTTATCCTTCCGGTTGAGGACAGTGTAATAATATCCCTTCTTAGTTGTTGTAAATCCTCCGATCAAGTCATCCTCGGTCAATCTGACCATTTCTAGCATTTTAGTGAGTTCCATATGTTCCTCCTTTCAAATTGATCACTCACCTGCCGTTGACGGGATGAGTGTAGCACAATGAAAAAGGTTCGTAAAATGTGCAAATCTCATTTTTATTCGCTTTCTCTGCTTGGACCTATTCTCAGATAACTCAATAAAAATGGCTTGGGAATTTTATAGGCTCGGCCAACCTTTAGGCATTCAATTTTATTTTCTTGTATCAGACCGTATCCTGTCTTTAGGCTAATGCTAAGAATTTTACACATTTGCTTCATATCGAGCACATCGGGGTATCCTTTTAGCATAATTCGGTAGGCTTTTTCTTGTGATAATTTTTCATTTGCCATAGTCAAGCCTCCTTTTCGTTTACAAATCAATCTTCAAAAACCCCTTCTTTTTCCAACAAACTACTGTTATTTCTATTTTTGATTAGGGCAGCAGGGGATGCGCTTTCGTTTAGGACACATAGACACGTAGACACGTAGACACGTAGATCATAAACAGGCACACCCCTTACTGCACTTCTGTTTTGGTTTAAAAAGATTATGTCTTATCTGGCGGACGGAGGCTGACCGTCCTCATAGGAATTTCACCTCTCCCAGGTTCTCTGCAAGCCGCCCCCATTGCGTGATCCTGCTTAAGCAGGGCTGTGGCTGGACGGAAGTATCATTATCCCACTGTATGTGTCATCGCCTTTAATGCTGCCAGCATTTATTTATAGCACGGATATTAATCGCTCGTACCTGACCTAATTCAATCGCAACATCATTTATACTTCACTAAATCCGATTGTTGATGGACTGGTGGTTATGGCGTATCTGCTATTTGGCTTTCCTTTTCAGGACATACAGGGAAAGTACCGAATAAAACAATTATTTAATTGTCAAAGATCAGTTAAGGGGGAAGAATTTGTCCCTCTAATAACCACTTCATTTTTTAGGCAAAACCGCAGGGTGTTACCGAAAATTTTTTAAAAACTTTTCGATATTTTTTAGTCCGCGTTCGATGGATTCCCTAACTGCGCTTTCACTAATGCCATCTGCTTTAGCAATGGCGGCTTTGCTTATACCTAAAAAGAAATGAGCATAAACACGTTTTGCCTGTTTTTCCGGCAAACTGTTGATGGCAGTATACAACTCATGATTGGTCACTCTCCTCTCATAAATCTCTTGAGGAGACAAGGAAATGAAAACAATTTCCTGCTCAATACCGTCACCACGCTCGAGAGAGTAATAGGCTTTGTGTCTGTATGTGCGTAATTTGTAAGCATTCTCACGCAGCTTGAAGCACTTCAGGGATGAAGCGATTTCATCCGAAACTTCAACAAAAAAGTCAGATTGATAGAACGGGTAATAATCCCGCAAATTGATCCTTTTCATTTTCAGACCTCCGTTTTGATTTTTTTGTAAAAACCAAAACAGAGGGTGGGGAACGGCAACCGATGGAATTTTTATTTATATAGCAATAAATACTCATCCGGAGAAAATCCAAACAAGCATTTAGGAATTTATATATCCTGTTTTCTAGTTCCAAGAGTTCTACATAATAGCAACACTTATCCGTTGAAAAATATACGCTTTTTTTAACAAGTCAAGATTTAGGGGGATAAAGTAAACGTTAAAGAAAGTTGCTTCTACGCCAGCCCGCTTATTAAAAATAGCGGCTGCTTGCTTTTTATAGTATTATTGTTAAACACAAATATCCCCCCAAATCTGCAAATTTGGAGGGGTATTTGTTGTAAAGGACATCAAAAATGGGCCCGCCAAACTTGTTTTTTTTTTGGCTGAGCCGAAAACAACTTATATAATTTTCAAATGCGTTCCATCAGTTCCTCTATATATAGATATGTAGCAGCGTTTTATTTTCCTTTTAGGAACTATAGACTGTTATGTGAGGTGAACTAATGGTGCATAATGATTTGGACAAATTGGGTGACATTATTAAAGCCGCCCGAAAAAACAAGAACCTTACACGAGATCAATTAGCTGAAAGAGTAGGTATAACTTCCCGCTACCTTATGGCTATTGAAAACGAAAATCATAAACCGAGTTACAATCTCCTTTTCCATCTTATCAGGGAGTTAGGCATATCAGCGGATACAATTTTCTTTCCGGAAAATAAAGTTATGAATACTGAACTAGAGCAACTTACCCGGTTACTTCGACTGTGTGATGAGCGTGATCTTAAGATCGCAACAGCCACCGTAAAAGCTCTGCTGGATACTAAGTAGCGTAAAAACCGGATAACCTAGAACCATTGTGTTTCAACCAACTGGAAGGCAGTGGTATTTTTTATGGGATTTATGAACTCCCCTGTAGCAACAAAACGCGAAAACCTGCCGTTTAAGGGCAGGTTTAGACAATGAGTCTCCATGGTAGCCTGGCTGTCATAGTGCTTATATGCACTTTAGACCCAAGGCTTTGCGTCCCTGCCTTTTGACAGGTTTGCCCTTATCATTGATAATTCATTTAATTTTTATGAGGACGGTTTATCCCAAGCAAATACTTTTCTATTCGACGGTCAATCCCTGGTTCATTTTTACCTTTCATACAAATAAACGAAAAAACAAGGGACAAAGCAACAATATGGATTATGTACTATAATCGGGGTAATATCTTGTAATAATTTACATTTTATACACTTGTTGTTATTTTACTAAAAAAAAGCAAAAAATGCAAAAAAGGTAAAAAAATAAAATAAATAAAGAAAACCGAAGCAAGCTGGAAACCTTGTATAAAGAATATGCTTCTTTGGCGTATAAAGTGATAAATAGGATTTTGAAAGATGAATATTTGGCTCAAGACGCTGTTCAGGAAGCTTTTGTGAATATTTCAAATTTAAAGACCAGAAACAAAGCAAAGGAAAAACTCGATTAGAGGGGCTTTTGCGGAGCGGCAAAGAAGGGCTTCAATGCTTCATTTTGATTGCGGTAAGGGAAAGGAGTTAAGTCACTTTATAATCATCCTTATATCCAACCCATATTCTGAGCGAGATTCAACAACTGGCTGCAAAAATAGGAATTATTTATAATCTATTATTTTTTGATGTTAGACCATGCAGGATAGAGAATATTCCTATGATTATTTCTTTCTTTGATTGTAGCATAAATCACTAAAATAATTAGTCCTGCTGCAAGGACTATGGATGTTCCAGCGGAACCGAGTCCAAGGCCGCCTTTCTCATGAGATTTCCAAAGAAAATCTCCCATTGTTGCGCCAAACGGGCGGGTTAAAACGAATGCGGCCCAGAATAGAAATACCCGCGAAATTTTTGAAAGATACTTTGCCAATACTATTAATGCTAATAAACCACTGATGAGAAGCGTGCCTCCAAAAAATCCAAGACCGGAGTTATCGGATATAAAATCCCCAAGCGCAGTACCAAGCGTATTAGAAAATAAAATCGCAGTCCAAAACAAGATTTCAGATGTTTTTGTATTTATTTTATTTACTGAAAGGGGAATCCCGCTTAAACGCCAGACTATAAAAATTATTACTAAAATTGAAATCAATATAAAAGAACCAACTGCATAGCCAAGGCCTAAGGTTCTATCCATAAAATCCGACATAACAGTTCCTGATGTACTTGTTGCAAGTATGACTGACCAATAAAGCCATGGATGGTATTTTCTGCTGAAAAGTTGTAATATGACAAGAACTGCAAAAAAACGAATGAAAATTAGTGCGCTTGCAGCGTATCCTACATTCAAAGTTTGGGCAATAAGATCGCCGCCGGTTTCGCCCAATGTTGTTGCAAAGATTTTCATTATCCAAAAAAGCAGTGTGATTTGCGGTATTTTCCTCATACGCAGGTTCTCTCTTCTTCCGGTATTCTTTGAATTAAGTCAATCAAAATTATTTATGTTTAGATAAGGACGAATATACTTAGAAAATTATTTGAATATTGGATTATAATTTTAAAACCTTACATTTTTTTTATGGTAATTTTCTTTTTATTTTAGAATTGATGTGTTAAAAACAAATAATAATAGATACAGCTAATAAGCCTTTTCCAAACGGAGGAATTATGCGCTTCGTAAAAGGATTGCTAAAATTATTAATATTATTGTTTATTGTATTAGGCATTTGCTGGTTTGGGTTAAAATTTTATTTTACTCATATCAACAGTGTTGCTGATACCGTTCGCAGTGAAGCGTTAACCTCGGTAAAAAAACATAATAGTCAATTTATAACTTATGATGAAATTCCGGAGACATATCGAAATGCCGTAATCGCAACTGAAGACAGCAGTTTTTTTACAAACAAAGGTATTGATCCCGATGGAACTTTGCGGGCGGTTATTGTAGATATTCGCAGTAAACAGCCGCTTCAAGGCGGCTCCTCAATCACTCAGCAGCTGGTTCACAACACAATTCTGAGCCGTACGGTGAAATCAATAACTTGGAAATTTCTTGAAGGTATTTATGCCATTGGATTATATGATACGATGAGCAAACAAGAAATCTTTGTGCTCTATGCCAATGTTATTTACTTCGGACATGGGGCTTACGGTTTGTATCAAGCGGCAGAAATATACTTTGGCAAAATCCCGTCAGCGTTAAACGCGGGCGAACAAACAATGCTTGCCGGAATTCCGAATGCCCCCAATGATTATGATCCCTATAAAAATATGGTACTTGCTCGACAACGGCAAAATATCGTCGTCCAGAGCATGGTTGGCAACGGTGTAATCAGCGGGTCTCGAGCAAAGAAGATCTTAAGCGAACCGATTAAGTTGAAATAGACATAAAGAGTAAACCTCTATTTTAGAAAAAACCGTTTCAAGTGGTTTTACTTGAAAACGGTTTTTCATGTCCAGTGGAAATGTTGTAAAACCTTCATTATGTTCATTTGTCAATGTAAGTGGAATTTTATATGTTTTATCCTTTATTTATTATGGATAAATGAAATATAAACGAATTGTAATAGAACTTAGTAAACCGATTTAAGTCTGAGACACTATTTGAATTTAGGCTAGCCAGGCTGGCCGACAATTACAAGTTCAGAAGTTGTGACGCCCTGAGAATTTTGGACATACCTTAAGCCAGGAGTATATCCAAAAATCGTTATATTGCCGCCAGTGCCGAAATTTGTTCCTGTGTTGACAAGCAGGCAATCTACTGTCGTCGTACCGTCACTTCCTAACATCATCTGTTCAGAGGCCTTAGTCCCAATAATCAGATTAAGCAAACTATTTTGTATCGGCTCGGTTTGTACTGATTTAACAGTGCCGGAAAGCTTCAGGTATTTCCCAAAGTAATTTGCCGGTCTGGATGAAACGTCATTTACTTATGGGCTTACCGGTTCAGAGGCGTTGCTTGTATCCAGCAAATAGAGCGACAGTAAGATGTTGCCGTTTTTTGTTGCATCCGTAACCTGGGTTTTCCATTTAAGAGAGGGGAACGAAGGCGGCAGTATGCCGGTAGAGTTTGTCCGGAAAATTGCGATTAGGACTAAAACGATTGCAATAATCATCAAATGAGTCTGTGTCAGTTTCGGTAAAGGTCGTTGTCCCATAGATCTTCACCTTGCTTCAATCGGAAGTTAACAGTATGAATATATGATTTGCAGATACTTTTTATGTAGTCGAAAATGAGGACAACATAGCAATTTACGCATGCTCGGCTGAGTTTAACTGCATTTTGACTCTTTTATATTCCATAATGGTTAAGAAAATCATGATAATATCAAGTCCCGTGAGCAAGATAAGAAACACCGATGGACTGAAGGTGTAGCGGTATATTTGATAGGCGATGAACAAGACCAAAGAGAGTACGGCAAGCGGGTAGGCCCATAATTTTTTGCGCCATAACAAAAGGATAAGAACGCTTTTGATGATTCCATGAGAAACCAAATAAAACACTCCAAAATCTTGGGTGCTGATGGAAAAACTGTGGCCTAAAGTCACCAATAAATTAGAAAACTTGTCCTGCGGGTCTTCAGACAATTCGTGCTGGGTCAGCAGGCGTATCAGCCAGTTAAGCCTGTCCGGAGTCAGAAATATCAGAAAGATACCGCCGATAATTTCCAACAAGCTGTCCAGGCCTTTCAGGAGCAAGCCAATTTCAAAGCTAATATGAAAAATTTCTCTTAGACTTACTTTTTTTTTATTCATCAGTTGTACTCCCGTTACATTTGCTAATAGTATTCTTGCCCAATATCAATCCGATCATAACCGCTGCAACAAGTCCTATCATGCCGCCAAACCAGAACGGGGCGTCGGAATTTATCCGGTCCCACATTAACCCAGCAATAATTGATGAGAGGAGAAGGCCGATACCTTGGAGCATGCCGTAAATCCCCAGAACGGTTCCTTTGTAGCCTGGCGGTGCATTTTCTGCTATAAAGGCTCGTTCCGCGCCGCTAATAAACGCGGTATAAGCGCCGTAAGCAATAAACAAAACGATTATGCCCGCTCTTGCTGTAAGCAAAGCAAACCCGAGGTAGACAAAACCGTAAATAAGATACCCAGGTACAAGGACTCTGCTCCTGCCGAACTTATCGGACATTTTGCCGGACGGAATAGCCAGTATGGATGTGGCAACGTTGAATATTAAATAGAGCAAAATTACGTGCGAAGCTGAAAAGCCGCGCTCCTGGGCTTTCAGCAGCAAAAAAGTGTTGGATGAATTGCCGAGGCAAAACATGAACATAACAGCCAGATACAGCTTTAGTCTACTATCCAGCTTAACTCCTTTCAGGGAAAGCTTCTCGCCTGAAGGTTTAGCGCCTTTTTTTTCCCGGATTGAAGGGATAATAAGAATGCCGATAACAGCCGGGATAATAGAGAAAAGGAAAGCTTTCTGAAAGCCGAAACCGGTTGCGAAAAATATAAATGCCAGCAGCGCGCCAAGCGACGAACCCGCCATATCCAGCATTTTATGCAAGCCGAAAGAACCTCCCAGCTTTTTCTGTTCGCTTGACTGGGCGACCAGCGCGTCACGCGGCGCTGTACGGATGCCTTTGCCCGTACGGTCGACCACTCTCGCCGCTAAAACACCAATCCAGGAAGCGGATAGAAGAAGGAACACCTTATAAATAACGGAAGCGGAATACCCGGTAAAAGCCAGCTTCTTTTTATTGTGATAAACATCCCCGATATAGCCGCTGAACACCTTAAGCAGGGAAGCGATGCTTTCCGCAATCCCTTCAATGAGTCCAACAATGGCGGGCGTAGCGCCAAGCGTGGCTGTCAAAAAAAGCGGAATGAGCGGATACACCATTTCGGTACTCATGTCCACAAAAAAACTGACAAGACCGATTAAGACAATGTTAGAAAAAACTTTTTTCCTTTCCGTTTCTATCCCCAGCTTTCTCAATAATTACTTCCTGTTAAATTGTATTATATAAGATTAATAATTGCATTTTATAATCTAATTTTAATATTCGTATGTCTAAGATAGACAAAAAAGGAGGTGAATATGATGATAGCATCAATAAGCGGGACGCTTATGCAGCCGCAAGCTATTCCTTATCAAAATCAGACAGCGGCTCTAAGAAAAGTTAGCCAAGGGGAGGAAGCTGCAGAAAGCCCGGCGGAGCGAATTGCGGAACTGGCTCAGTCTACGGGGCAAACTAATTCTAATAATGCTGCTAAACCATCACATTCAGGGACACTGGGGCGTAACGTTGATTTTCAAATTTAATCCCTGCAGCAAAAACCCCGTATTGCTTGTCTTGACGGTAATACGGGGTCTGACTGTAATGGAAAGACAAGTTTTACGGATAGCTTACCCTGATCCGGACGTAAGCAATAATCCGTATGGATTGCCTGGCAAAAGCTTAAGGTTAATGGAGTGGTTGAAGTCTGCCAGGGTATTCAAAACTAATGAATGCAACTCAGGTATTTTCAGCGCAATAACAGCGCATAAAAAGCCGAGGATGACGCCGCCGATGATATCGGAAGGATAATGCACATGGAGATAGACTCTGGAAAAAGAAATGACGACTGCTAAGGCCAAAATCAAGTATTTATACGGCAGGTTCAGCGACCAGCTTACGCCTAATACTGCAAAGGAAGACGTTGTATGTCCGGAAGGAAAAGAAAAGGAATGCGGAAACTTGATTAAATAGCTATAATTCTCCGACACTGCCGGCGGCCGTTCCCGTTTTACCAAGTACTTGATTAATCCCTCGCCCCAGAGCAAACCTAAACTCAAGGCCAGAAGGATATTCAATAAATTTGTCAGGTTGTTTCTCCAGAGGATAACAGCAGTCACTACATAAACCTGTCCGTAATTATTGGTACGGGTGATTTTAGGCATGACCTTGTCCAAGATGGAGTTTTTCATCTTGATGGAGCATGCTTCAAGCAGAATATTATCAAGTTTTATGAACTTGTCATATAGAGCGTTTTTCATACCCTTACGGCTCCATGTCCTATGTTTATTTATTACACGCCGGATAGGATATTAAGTTGCAATTTTATCATTATTTTGTGAAATATAAATCTGCAACCTAAATTCTTTACTCACGTGTAATAAAAAAACGGCGAGGAGATAGAGAATGATCAGCTGAATACAGTGCAGTAATTTTAAGGCGGTAACTTATGGAGGATAGAGAACTCATACGTAGATGCCAGCATGGGGAAAAGGCTGCTTTCCAGGAACTGATCAGCAAATACCATCCCTACGTGTTTAAATTTCTGGTAAAACTTACGGGCAATGATCAACTGGCGGAAGATTTGACTCAGGATATATTCATTAAGGTAATTCGCAGCATTGACAAATTTGAGATTGCAGGGAAGGCCAGGTTCTCTACTTACATTATCACCATGTCTAAGAACATCTACATTGACTATCTGAGAAAAGAAAAGAGGTCGATCCCGATAGATCCGCTGGAATACGATTTTATCAATGATAAAAGTGTTCCCGGTTTTGAAGATTCCGTCGTGAATAAGATTTACAGTACGGATATCATGGATCAAATAGAAAAACTGACCGAAGAGCAGAAAATGGCGATAAAGCTTAAATACATTGAAGGTTTAACACTTAAGGAAATTGGGGAAATGCTTAATGTGGAGCCTAAAACGGTTAAGAGCAGGATCCACAACGGCATGGTCAAGCTGAAGGAATTGTTAAAGACAAGGGGTGATTTGAGTGACAGAGAATTTTGACCGTATGCAAACAGAAAGACTGTTAAACGTCTTGGATAGTGAAATAGAGAAAAAGTGTCTGGAGCTAAAGGAAAAAAGCAATAACGCGTTGCTTATGAGGCTGTTCTTTCTGGGATGCATTGCAACGGCAGGCATATTTGCTCTTCATGCTTTTATTGGGTTGCCGTTTATGAAGATGCTGGTTTATATCGTTATTTTCCAATGTTTATCCCTTGTCTTATTGATTCCCATGGTTATGAATATGAACGGAGGACAACATGATATTCAAAAAATTGGATAAGCTGGTGGGCGGCATTAATTTCAAGAAAGTGACAAAATGGTATATTATCGTCTCTTTGCTTGTGATTATTGCCGTTCTAGCTGGCGGAGCCTATGAATTTAAAGATAAAATTGCCTTTACCGTAAATTACTACAAGATCGAAAACCAGGTAGACCATCAGGGGCTTGACCCGTCTATTGAGGGGCGGCTCGGAACTTTTGCCAATTCCTCCGATGACATCAAAGACGTTTTCCTGTTGGATAAGGATAATAAAATCATTTACAGCGCCCAAAATTCCGACCTGAGCAAAGAAGGAAAACTGACATTAACCAAAATTAATGATAAGAAAGATTTTTTTCAGGACGTCAGTATCCCAGATACGTATTTTAAAGTGACAGGGGTGGAAAACCTTCTTTTTACAGAAGATTTTTACCGGGATTCCAAAGACTTCAGAAGAGACTATAATGGCGACTTTTTCTATGAGTCCAACTTCAATTCCAAAAAAATATATTTTCTGAACTATTTTACCGACAGTGCAAACGGGATGAAGGTTTATATCATCAATGATATCAAGCCGGTGCCTAATGCTGAGCGTTTTCTCGAGATTTCAGCCGGACTATTAATGTTGATATTCGGCGTTTATTGGCTGCTTCTGGCCTTATGGGTTTACAAGGATGCCGGCAGGAGGAGATTAAACGCGCCGTTATGGGGGTTGCTGCTTTTAATCACAAATCTCGTGGGTTTTATTGTCTACGCTATTTACAAACAAAATAACCAGACTTGCTACAAGTGCGGCGTTTCGCAGAATAAAAACAATACGTTCTGCAGCTGCTGCGGGACTAAAATTAATGAGTCCTGTGAAAAGTGCGGGGCAATTGTAACCAAGCAGGATATCTACTGTGTACGCTGCGGCGATAAAATTGAAAAACAGGAGGCAGACAATTGATTGATTTTTTGAACCATGCTGTCGGCATCATTTTGCATATAGATAAGTATATGAGCTATATTATTCAGAATTTCGGCTTTTGGTCCTACTCGCTGCTGTTTGTCATTATTTTTATTGAAACAGGACTGGTTGTGACACCGTTTCTTCCCGGAGATTCATTAATCTTTGCGGCAGGCGCATTTGCGGCCATCGGAGCTTTCCACCCCGTGTTGCTTTTTGCTTTATTGGCATTAGCGGCTGTTCTTGGCAATACGACAAACTACTTCATAGGCAGGAGTATTGGCACTAAGATTTATGAACAGAAAAAAATCAGATTCATTAAAAAGCAGTATTTGGATGAAGCCCATGCTTTCTATGAGAAGCACGGGGGCAAAACCATTATCATCACTAGGTTTATTCCCATCATAAGAACATTTGCCCCTTTTGTGGCGGGTATAGGAAATATGAATTTCCCTAAATTTACTTTGTACAATATAATCGGCGGTGTTTCCTGGGTAGGGGCCTTTACCTTATTAGGCTACTATTTCGGCAATCTGCCAGCCATTAAAAGAAACTTTACTTTTGTGATTTTCGCCATCATTATCATTTCCTTATTGCCGGGGATTATTGCTTTTATGAAACAGAAACTAAAGCCTCAGATTAAAAGCTAATTAATCAAAGCAATTAAAATAATAATACTGATTAACATACATAAAGAAAGAATGAGGAATATTAATGAGTATTTTGCAAGCGATTATTTACGGGATTGTTCAGGGAATCGGGGAATTTTTGCCGATATCAAGCACAGCGCATTTGGTGCTTGTCCCTTGGCTTTTTAACTGGCAGGACCCAGGTCTTGTGTTCGATGTGGCATTGCATCTGGGGACTGCGGCCGCCGTTATCTTATTTTTTATTAAAGACTGGCTCAGGCTTATCAAAGCAGGCTTGACCAAACCTAAATCACAGGATGGAAGGCTGTTTTGGCTTATCGTGCTGGCAACAGTTCCCGGAGCCTTGTTCGGAGTAATATTGGATAAATATATGCAGGATTTCAGGAATGCGGCTTTAATCGGCGTAATGCTGATTATTATGGGAATTATTTTATATACTGCGGACAAATATAGTCCCAATAAGATCGATATTAAGGAAACAGGAATCAAGCGAAGCGTTCTTATTGGTCTGGCCCAGGTTTTTGCCGTTATTCCCGGCGTATCCCGTTCGGGTATTACGATGACGGCCGGCCGCCTTTTAGGGATGACCCGCGAAAGTATTGCCAAGTTTACCTTCCTGCTTTCAGCTCCGATTATCCTGGGGGATGCTCTGTATCATGCCAAAGGTATACTTCATACCCACATTGATAAAGCCCCTTTCTTAACGGCGATGATTACGGCAGCCGTTGTCGGGGCTTTAAGCATAAAATTCCTTTTGAATTATTTAAAAACTAAGGGATTTGCTATTTTTGCAGTTTACAGGTTTGTTTTGGGAGCTTTGGTTATCGCTATTTATTTTATCAGGTGAATTATAAATTAAAGGTTAGTTAGGCGTAGCTCCTTTTCTTCAGAACATAACCGATAACGCCAATAATGAGTATGGATACGCCTCCAATGAGCAGCCAATACCAGGATTGATTGGCGATTCCCATAAACATGAGCGAGGTTCCGAGATAATAGGGGAAAATAGAAACCGCAGCGGTCCAAAAATAGGGCCAGAAATTAATGGAGGGTATCACGCCTGCCGCAAAGTTTACCGCCAGCGCGGGGACAGGCAAGAGACGGACGGCGAATAAACCGGGCGTTCCTTTTCGTTCAATCCAGTCATTGATAAGGGTAAAACGTTCGGCAGTCAGTATTTTCTTGACCCAACCCTGCCCATAGCGTCTGGCAATGACAAAAATAACCAAAGTGCTGATGTTTAATCCCGCCCAGGACAGCAATATGCCCGGCAGCACGCCGTAAACCTTCATAAACATTAAAAGAAGGCCTTCGGAAGGAAGCGGGGTCATGCACAGCAAGGCCATCAACAAGGTGGCAATGATTGTTCCCGGCCAGCCTAAGTTCATAATAACCAAAGAAAGGGTATTTGCCCGGTCAAAGTAGAAAAAGGCTGCTACAAAGATGGTTGTCAGTACTAAAAATAAGGCAGGTAAAAATTTATTATTCTTCATGACTGCTCCTTAATAAAAGGGAGAGATATTTATCTTGTTCCCAATATCTATAATTGTTTATTACACGGCAGAGAGCAATAAAAGTTGCAAGGGAAGCTGTTGTTCTCAAGATTGCTTAAAAAAATAACGGGGAGATTTAAGCTAGTGAATAAATACCTGAAATTAGTTATAGTAATTACCGGCCTTTTATTGCTGGCTGCATGCAGTGTGATAAACAGAAGCGAAAATAACCAAAATATAATGCCAACTCCGTCAGTTCCTTCTCCTCAGATCCAGACGGATACTCAAATCGGGAAAGACGATTCGTTTCGTTTTGTAGTTATGGCTGATTGCCGCGGACCGGATCAAGGAATTAGCGATGAAGCGGTGAAGAAAACGTTTACCTGTATAAAAAAATTAATACCTCAGCCTTCTTTTGCCGTCATGCCCGGTGATCTTATCGGAGGGGCCGGTAGCTATTCGCAAGAAATGGTTGAGTTGCAGCACTTTAAAGATACGATTACGCAATACTATCCCATTTCCTTTTTTTACCCTGGCTTTGGAAACCACGAGGCTACTGCCGGACTTGGAGGTGTTCGGGCATTCGGTGAAGTTTTCTCCGAATTCCAGGCTGATTTTTTGGAAAGCTACCAGAAAACGGTCTATTTTTTAAATAAAGGTGACGCTAGGTTTTATATGCTTAATTCCAATTATCCCGGTGAAGACCATATGGTATCAAATACGCAATTGGAATGGCTTAAACTAAATACAGATCCACAGAAAAAATACAACTTTTATTTTTTTCATGAACCCGCTTTTCCAACCGGGGACCATGTAGGCAGCTCCTTAGATGCAAATAAACTGCAAAGGGATAAATTGTGGCAAATAATCGACCAATCGAAAAATCCGCTGGTGTTTTGCGGCCATGAGCATGATTACAGCCGGAGACATATCAATTCCGATTTCAATGAAACGATTGGCGACCAGGTTTTCACATATTCCCACTCTGTTTTCCAAGTTACTGCGGGCACTTTCGGAGCACCCGTTTATTCAGGGTATAAAGATAAAAAAGATGTCGATGTCGCTCCAATTCCCGAATATCATTTTGCTGTCGTGGATGTGGATAATAGTAAAATTCAGGTTACAGTCTATAATCTGAACCTCGAAATTATAGATAGCTTTGTTCAGACTTCAGGAGGCTGATATGAACAACAAGATTCTTATCATTGAAGATGAAAAACAGATAGCCAGGTTTTTGGAACTTGAACTCCGGCATGAGGGATATAATGTCCAGGTGGAATATGACGGCTGGGGTGGCCTTAACGCTGTCAAACAAAAAGAGCCGGATCTGGTGCTATTGGATATCATGCTTCCCGGTTTGGATGGGATGGCGGTTTGCCGGAAGGTAAGACAATTTTCCGAGGTGCCGGTCATCATGCTGACTGCAAAAGGGCAAACAGTAGACAAGGTGACGGGTCTTGATGCAGGCGCCAATGACTATATAACCAAACCTTTTGTCAGTGAGGAATTGCTGGCAAGAATAAGAGCCGCCCTTAGGAAAAACTCTTCGAGACCGGAAAAGAATCTGATTCTAGGTAATTTGATTATGGATTTGTCCAAGCATCACGTAATCAGGGGAGAAGATTCGATCAATCTGACAAAGCGGGAATATGACTTATTGGAGTATTTGCTTCGCAACAAGGAGATTATTCTTTCCAGGGAACAAATCCTGGATAACGTCTGGGGATATGACTATATCGGCGATACAAATGTCGTCGATGTTTACATCAGGTATTTGCGCAGCAAGATTGATGACGCTTATGACACAAAATTGATTCATACCATAAGAGGCTTTGGCTATACAGCAAAGGAGCAAAACGGTGAAGGTTAAATTTATCAAGATCAGAAAAATATCCTGGAAGCTAACAGCAATTTATGCTTTGGTATTTTCTCTGGTTTTAGTCCTTCTGAATGCCGGAATACTCTATGGCGTAAAATATTTCCTTGTTCACCAGGCCGCAAGCCAGGTTGAAAATGTCAGCCGGACGACTTCGGAAATGATCGCTGGAACGAACGGTGAACATATGAATCTGTCCGATCCAGAACTTATGAGCCAAGGCGGAACCAATTTGGATATGAACATCAGAATTGCCGATCCCCAAGGCATCATCGTTAACGATTCTGAGAATTTTGACACCAGCCAATTGAGTATTGTTTCTCAATTCAATGCAATACGAATTATTGAACTAGGTGAAAAGCATATTATTTTAGAAAATACGGAAGTCTATTCGGGAGGTGGAATAAAGGCGTATCTTCAGGTTGCCAAGAGTATGGATAAAGAGTATTCCTTTATCAAGCTTTTATTCATCCTCATGGCCGTTGCCGATTTCTTCGGCGTAATTTTAGCGGTTATTACCGGGTTTATGATCAGCAAAAGAATATTAAAGCCCATTGATAAAATAACAAAAACTGCCCAAGAAATCAGCGCCAGCGATTTAAGAAAGCGAATAGAAGCGGGAGATGCGGATGACGAATTAAGCAGACTGGCTGTTACGTTTAATCAAATGCTGGAAAGGCTTAAAGACTCCTTTGAGGAACAAAACCAATTTGTGTCTGATGCTTCCCATGAGTTAAGGACGCCGATTTCCGTGATTCAGGGGTATATATCTCTTATAGACAGGTGGGGAAAAGAAGATAAAGCTGTTCTTCAGGAGGCTATTAATGCCATAAAAAATGAGACAGCCAATATGGGAGATTTAATTGAAGAGCTTCTTTTTTTAGCTGGCGGTGATATAGGCAGGCTGCAGCTTCATAAGGAAAAGATTAATCTCAACGACTTGGCTGCGGAGATCATTCAAGAGAGCAGATTGATTGCTCCGGAACATTATCTGGATTGTAAAATCAATGAACAGATAGAACTGGATGCAGATCGCAGAATGATAAAACAGATGCTTAGAGCACTGGTCGACAATAGTATCAAATTCACGCCCAAAGGCGGTGAAATCAGCATATCCGCAGCATATATATCCGGTCGGATCGAAATTGCTGTAGCCGATACCGGGATTGGTATACCCAAGGGCGAAATCAATAATATTTTCAATAGGTTTTATAGGGTGGATAAAGCAAGGACAAGGGAGCTCGGTGGCAGCGGTCTGGGATTATCCATTGCCAAATGGATTGTTGATGCCCATAATGGCCGGATTACAGCTGAAAGCACGGTAGAGAAAGGAACAACAATCACAATACAGTTATAATCCGAAAAATATTTCTTCAGATTCCCTAAAATCTAATGGTATTCTAATCAATCGGAATCAGAATTATTTTAAATTAAAACAAGGAGGAGAGTCAGCAGTGAAAAAATCAAAATTAATTGCAGGGATTATCTTGATGGTTTTAGGCATCGGGATATCAGTCGGCTCGGTCGTTTTTCATTACTATGAGCATGACAGATACGGTGAAACCAATTTTGGACATATGATGATTCAGCAGCATGACCGGCAGGACGGGATTGGAGGAGATAAATCATGATGTTTATTGGAGTTGTAATTTTCTTGGTAGGTTTGTTTCTGGTTATTGATTGCAAAGGTCAAGTTTCACAGAGCTTATCCAAGAGTTTGTTTAACAAAGATGATAAGACTTTGGGCATCCTAAGAGAACGTTTTGCCCGTGGTGAAATCTCAGGGGAAGAGTATAAGGCTATGAAAAATGTTCTAGAGAATAATAATTAAACCTAAGATATTTGACTAAAAAGCCAATTGAAGTAAATATTTCAAAAAGCTTACAGAATACACAGCCCGTTTGGACATTATATTCAGGCGGGTTTTGCATTCTGTAAGATTGAATAGGGGTAATAGAGCACGGCTGTTCTATAATGGGCAGCCTTTTACTAGAAAAAAATACTGGTTCTAATCTGATTCTAATCTATTTTTAAGAGGCCTTTCAGCGAAAGATGATATCCTTAATAAGGTTTTAATGAATCAAGAGGCGGATTTT
This sequence comes from Dehalobacter sp. TeCB1, assembly GCF_001707455.1. Taxonomy (NCBI): domain Bacteria; kingdom Bacillati; phylum Bacillota; class Clostridia; order Eubacteriales; family Desulfitobacteriaceae; genus Dehalobacter; species Dehalobacter sp. TeCB1. The sequence goes on from NZ_MCHF01000056.1 coordinate 62,110, forward strand.
ATTTATGGTTATAAACACACACAGAGTTCTTTCCACAATTATTTATGATAAAACATATGAGAATCTTAATTTCCGATTAGAATTCAATTATTTTCTTTGGGGAAACATCAAACCTGATGTTATTCCAAACTTGGTGATCAAGTCGCACTACAAAGCTGAAAGCCTGGATTTAGTTATTAATGAAATTCTTAAATTGTCTAAGACACCAGATGTATTTCAAAATCTAAAAGCGTATTATGCCTTCAGTGAAAAAATTGGGGTCATCTGTCATTTTTTAAGTGATTTCTTTTGCATGCCGCACAATAAGCAGTGGTTTTTAAATTCGTCTAAAATGCTGTCACACCTTAAATATGAAAACAAATTAAACAAAATGGCGCAAAATACCCAATCTTTACCGGAGTTATCCCTGGCGTCTGTTGATAAAATGGAAAGTGAAACTTTGAAATCATACATTGAGACAAATATCGAAGAATACTCTCTTAAGGAAGATTATCGGAATGATATGATCTACGCTTCAAATATTTGCGCTAAAATCATTGAAGCTGTTGTTCTCTCTATTAATAAGGAACATAGTAATAAAATCATGCAAATCGCGTAGAAATGGCCTTTATTCTCTGGAAGTGACAAGAAATGCTGAAACTAAATTAATACTCTAATCTGATTTTAATCATTTTTTAAACAGGTTCTAAGTCGAGATTCATATCATTGCTTTGTTAAATTTAAAAGAATTCAAGGAGGAGTTATTTCATGGACCAAAACACCAGGAAACTGCTAAGCAAAGTTCCTGAAATCACAATTTTTTTCTGGGTAATTAAGGTCTTGGCCACTACCGTCGGAGAAACTGCGGCTGACTTTCTAAATGTGAACCTTAACCTTGGCTTGACAATTACAAGTTTTATCATGGCCGGCCTTTTGGCTGTAACTTTGTATTTTCAGTTTAAAGCAGAAAAATACATACCGAGAATTTATTGGCTGGCAGTTGTCTTGATCAGTATAGTCGGCACATTGATAACGGATAATCTTGTAGATAATTTTGGTGTTCCGCTGGAAACAACCACCGTAATTTTCGCCGTTGCCCTAATCGCGACTTTTTTGCTTTGGTTCAGGAGCGAGCGGACACTTTCCATTCATTCCATTTATACTATCAAAAGAGAAGCCTTTTATTGGCTGGCCATCCTGTTTACATTTGCCTTGGGTACGGCTGCCGGTGATCTTGCGTCAGAGGGGTTGAATCTTGGCTATTTCAATTCGGCGGTTATTTTTGCCGTTTTGATAGCGGCAGTGGCCGTTGCCTATTACCGGTTTAAATTGAATTCAGTTGTTGCCTTCTGGATTGCCTATATTTTGACGCGGCCTCTTGGTGCTTCGATTGGGGATTTTATGTCCCAGGCGCGTGATGAGGGGGGCCTGGCTTTAGGTACAGTATCAACGAGCGCCATTTTTCTGGCCATCATATTAATTCTTGTAGTTGTATTGAGCATTACCAAAATGGATCAAATTCAAATCAAAGAGAATATCGGCATGGTGAAAAAAACAAAAAGGTTTTAATTTTAAGCAAGCTATATTATAAAACAACAAATCCGCTGCAAATATTCAGCGTTTATCATACAAAAACCTGTCTTAGCCCTTAGCCATAGATAGGTTTTTTATTATTGAAAACAGATCTAATATTAGAAAATTCTCAGATTCAGTTTATATCTGTCTCAGACAGTGCTTTTAAAATTGGAAATGAAGTAAAAAACAAATTTGTATAGTTTTTAATGAAGAAATGAGGTGAGATAACGATGCTGACAGCTGAAAAGTTAGGAAAAAAATACGGAGACTTTTCTGCAGTGGAAGATTTATCCCTTGAAGTAAAGGAGTCGGCGATTTTCGGCTTCCTCGGGCATAATGGGGCCGGTAAGACGACGACCATTTCCATGCTGACAACCTTAATCGAGCCGTCGTCGGGAAGAGCCGTTATCGGCGGCTATGACATTGTCAAAGACAATCTGAAGGTCAGAAATCTGCTGGGCTATCTTCCGGAGAATGTATCTTTATACGGGGATCTGACGGCACAGGAAAACCTGCTGTTTTTCGGCAGGCTTTCAGGAGTTGAACGGGTGGAAGCCAGAATAGACGAAGTCTTAAAGCTCCTTGATTTTACGGAATGGAAGAAACACAGGGTGAAAACTTTTTCTAAAGGGATGAGGCAGCGGATCGGGATCGCCCAGGCAATTTTGCACAGGCCAAGGATTCTATTTCTTGATGAGCCGACTTCGGGACTTGATCCCCAGGGAACCAAGGATATGCGCGATATTCTGCTCAAATTGAATGCGGAGTGGGGCACCACAATTTTTATGAATACGCACTTGCTGTCGGAAGTAACCAAGCTGTGCACCGATATTGGCATCATCAGCAAAGGAAAGCTGCTGATGGCGGATTCCCTGACCCAGCTGGAAAAGAAATTTCCTGAGGAGAAATCCCTGGAAGAGATTTATTTCAGAATCGAGGGAGGAAAATGAATAAAAAGGTTTTAACCCTGGCCCGCAAAGAAGTGCGGACAGCTTTCCGGGATAAAATCTTTATCATTATCACCGGGATGTTTGTTTTCCTTTCCATTATCTCTGTGTACATCGGTTCCAGCACCAAAAATGCTGAATTACAGGCCTATCAGGATATTGTACAGCTGCTGAAGGCCCAAGGAATGTCAGCCTTGCCGCCTGCGCCGGCGATTTTTCCTTTGGCTGTATTGCAGAATATTATCAGTTATGTTGGCATGATCGGCGCTGTGGTGGCTATCTTTCTGGGTTATGAAGTATTCAGCGGCGAACGGGGCAATGGTACGCTAATCCTGATTGCCGCCCGTCCTCTTTACCGGGATCAGATGGTGACGGGAAAACTGTTGGGCGGCGCTTCCGTGATTGGTCTTTTATTGGGAGTTATCTTGGTATTCAACCTGATTTTATTTGCTGCAGTCTCTGGACTAAGTCCGAATGCCAATGAACTGGGCAGACTGGTCTTGTTTTTTATTGTAGCCTTCATCTATATGATGGTTTTCTACATCACTGCTCTTTTTGTATCCCTCAAAGCCAGGGACAGTGCTTTCGGCTTTCTGTTGTTGATGATTATTTGGATTACGGTAACCTTTGTCCTGCCGCAGTTGGCGGACAGCCAGCGCAGCTTTGCTTATGCGCTGAGTGCAACAGCGCAGACCGTGACCCAAGTGCCGGCGGATACCGCAATTTCCAAGAGCATTGAACTGTTTTCGCCGGCGGCGCAATTAAGAAATATCGGCCGTGACTTGTTGCAAGTCGTTCCCGAGACAGCCGTCATGGATGTTATAAGCCTAATTGTGAGACAAGCGGGGGCCTTGCTGGAAATCCTGCTACCGGGACTGATCCTGTTGCTGATGTCTTACCGCACAGCCCAAAAGGAGGAAGTCCGATGAAAAAGTTGAAGAGAGCTTTGCTCATTTTCGGTTTGGTGGCAGTAATGCTGCAGGTCACCGTCGCACCGGTTCTGGCCGCAGGGACAAATGATGCGGGGCTTACGCCGGGCTGTATTTTGGCAACAGGAGAAAGCGGCATGGTGCCATTTTTCCTGAAAAACGAGGATACCGCGGCTCATCGTTATGACCTGCAGGCCTTAAGCGGCTCCAATACTTATGAAATGTATCTTGAAGCGGGGGGTGCCGCGGCCAGGACAGTAAAAATAGCGGCAGGAGAGAGCAAACAGGTGGATTTGCACCTGACCCTGAAAGGAAATCCTTCCGTCCTTCAGGATACGGTGACCGTCAAGGCCACGCGGGAGGATGGCCAAGAAAGCGCTATCGGCATAACGGTTCAGGTCAATCAGGATTATCAGCTAAGCATCAAAAGTTTGTCCAGTCAAGTGGAAATTCTGAACGGCAAGGCTGCCGAGCTTTCGTTTGCGGTTAAAAATGACGGAAATAAAGAGCTGCAAGGAATAACCCTGGAAACAAAACTTCCGTATAAGTGGTTCTCGCAGGGAACCAGCGAGAAAATCAGTTTGAAGCCGGGGGAAACGGGAACGCTGAAGCTCAAGATTGAAGTGCCTGTTTCGCAGACCTCCGGAAATTTCCAAGCAGCTGTTTCGGCTGTAAGCATGGAGACAAAAAGTGAGCCTGTCAGCATTCCGGTTACGGTCAAAGCCGGTTCTAAAACGGCATATTGGTTGATCGGGTTGCTGCTGGCAGCCGGAATATTTACGTTTGTGCAATTCAAAAGGCATGGAAGGAGGTAAAATGATGAAACCGTTCGTGGAAATTGCCAAAAAAGAAATTCGGGATGCGCTGCACAATAAGCTTTTTTTATTCATCCTGTTGATGCTTTTGGTTTTGACCGTAGTTTCTATTGTTCTAGGAGCTTATCAGGTCAGGATTTCCTTGGATACCTATAATAATTCCATTGATTTTTTAAAATCTCTGGGGAAGACCGAATTGCCGCCCATGCCCAATTTGAACCCGCTGGCAGCATCCAAGGGCTTTGTGAATTATATCGGCATGGTTGGTGCCCTACTGGCGATTGTTTTGGGCAATACAGCAATCGCGAAAGAACAAAAAAGCGGGACGCTGAGACTCATTTTATCCCGGGGCGTTTTCCGGGACATGTATTTAACCGGTAAACTGGCAGGAAATTTGGTAATCCTGGCGGGAATCACCCTCCTTACCGGACTGCTGACCTTTGTTTCGTTGCCCATTATCGGCGGAATCACACTGACCGGGGATGAAAGTCTGCGGCTCGGACTGTTCTTTCTGATGTCGTTTCTTTACATGACATTTTTTCTGATTTTAAGCATGGGGATTGCTACCATTTCCGCCAAGGGAAGCCGTGCTTTGCTGCTTACCGTAATCGTCTGGCTGGTATTCTCATTTGTCTTTCCCCAGATAGGCGACACCATGGATATGGATAATCAGCTTCCAGGAGGCTTCTTTGCCCAAATGGGTATGACCAGGGCCCAGGAGCAGCAGGTACTGCAGAAATTCAAATTTTATGAGACGTTAAGAAACGGTATTGAGGAACTGTCGCCGACCAAGCACTATGAAAGAATCAGCTTTGCACTTTTAAACGTCAAGCCGGGGTTTGAAAATAATACGCCCTGGGAAGTTGTCAAGCTGAAATGGGTCAACCTGGTCGGCCTGGTAATTCCCAGCGGCGTCCTGTGGCTGCTGGCCTACATCGGCTTTTTAAGGAGAGAAAATATTTACCAGGCAGTGTAAAAATTAATAAATGGTTTAACGAAAAAAACAATTGGAGGTAGGAAAAAATGCTCAAAACTCACGATAACAATAAAACATTCAAGAAACTTGCGGCTGGTTTCCTGGTTTTAGCTGTGATAAGTCTTGCTCTGGTTGGGTGTGCCACAACAGCAAATAACAGCAGTGCCAAACAGACAAATCCGGTAAGCAATCAATCAGCGGCGGCTGATAATGTCAGCCAGCAAACGGCTTCAGGTCAGACCGGATCGCAGGCGGTGGATACAGATGGTGACGGTATCCCTGATGCTGTGGAAAAAACCTATGGCACCAATCCCCATGCGGCTGATACGGACGGCGACGGTATTAATGACAAAGCGGATCAAGCCCCGCTTCAAGCGGAAAACCCAATAAAAGAAACGAGTACAACACCCTTGCCTATTACGATTAAAGATGCCAGAGTTGAGGATAATGCAACTGCTGATCATTTAGAAATAACCATGGTGAATAACGGGAAAACTGTTTTGGATACGTTTGACATCTATTATACAATTACCGATAAGGTCACAAAACAGCAGGAATCCTATTATGCAGTACTGAAGGGATTGTCGCTAAACCCTGGAGAAAGCAAGACCATCCACTTTGACAATCAGGTTTCTCAGCCAGGGCATTACAATGGAAACATGAACGGCTTGTACGGGACTTCGAAAAATGGTCTGACCTTTGATATCCAGCTCCATGCCAAGGGGTACCAACCCTTAAAGTTCCAGGTGGAGAAAGCCAAAGGGACTGCTGAAGTTGCCGACTAAGCTTTTCAAAGAAATGTGGGAAAGTGTATAGTAGATGTATAGGAATCCGGGGATTGGCGTTCTTTAGGACGCTAATCCCTTTGCCGGGAGGATGAAGCATTGAAAAAGAAGGATATTCTCGTGATTGAAGACGACAAGGCTATTCTCAGAATCTTAGAGTTGGAGTTTAATCATGAAGGGTATGCCTATGATATGGCAGCGGATGGCCGGGAGGGGCTGGAAAAATTCCAGAACGGTCATTACGGATTAATTCTGTTGGATTTAATGCTGCCGGAAGTCAGCGGGATGGAGGTTTGCCGCAAAATCCGCAAAGTCTCTCAGGTACCCATCATTATGCTGACCGCCAGGCGGGAGATTACTGATAAGGTTATTGGGCTCGATTTGGGAGCGGATGACTATGTGACCAAACCGTTTGAAATGGAAGAATTATTAGCCAGAGTCAGGGCCGGACTGCGCAGAGGTGAGGCGGCCCTAAACGCCGCGAAAATATTGGAGATTGCCGATTTAAGCCTGAACCTTCTGACCCGGGAAGTTAAAAAGCAAGGGGATATCATTGATCTAACCAAGACGGAATATGACCTTCTGGAATATTTGCTGACCAATAAAGGATTGGTGCTTACCAGAGACCAGATCATCGACCAGGTGTGGGGCTATAATTTTGCTGGGGATACCAATGTTTTGGATGTCTATATCCGTTACCTGAGAAACAAAATCGATTATCCGTATGGCACTAAACTGATTCGTACCGTCCGGGGCGTTGGATACACGCTAAAGGAGCAGCCATGAAGTTTTTTACGTTTAAACTACGCAAAATATCACACCGGCTGACCATGGTCTACGCTCTGCTTTTTTTTGTAGCGCTCGTGGTTGTTAATGCGGCAACACTGATAAGCCTTAACTACTATATGAAGCAAACCTCCATTCAGCAGCTGGAGTTAATTAATGAAACAGTTAAACAGGAGATTACATCTCTCGCAGATATTCCCATGGTTGATTTGAGGAATATCTCCCAGATGACGGATAATGTTGATATTAATCTCACGATGAATAATCGCTCAGTCTATAATACCGGAGAGACGTACAATCTTCCGTTTCCTGCAAGCAATACCAAGATCGTCCGGACAACGGAAGCTGGAGAAAAAACCGTATTATATTTGAACGACAAAATTGTTTTAATGGATAAAACGGTTTTGGGTATACAGATTATCAAGGATATGGATAATGAGCAAACTTACCTGCATGCCTTATCCGGCAGCATGCTTATCATAGATGTGCTTATTTTGCTTGTTTCCCTTATCGTCGGCTATATCATCAGTAAAAATGCATTGAATCCTATCAATAAAATTACCCAGCAGGCACAGCAGATCAGTGCCAGTGATTTAAGCAAGCGGATTCAGATCGAAGGCCCTGATGATGAGCTGAAAAGACTGGCGGATACGTTCAACGACTTTATCATACGAATACAGCAGTCATATGAGAAACAGAATCAATTTACCCTGGACGCCTCCCATGAACTGGCGACACCGCTGGCAGTCATCAAAGGCTATGTTGATGTTATCAATCGCTGGGGGAAAAATGATCCGGAGGTATTAAACGAGGGGCTGCAGTCTATCCAAGGCGAGCTTGCCAATATGACTAAACTTCTGGATACGCTGCTATTTATCGGCAAAAGCGATCATGAAATGTTAAAGCTAGAAAAGACGAAGTTTTGTTTAAACGAGTTGCTGGCGGAAATTGTTGAGGAAAGTAAGCTGGTTACGTCCGAGCGTGACATCAGTTTTCTAAACGGAGAGTTTCTTCTGATCGAAGCGGATCGCAGGTTAGTAAAGCAGATGCTGCGCGCAGTTCTGGACAACAGCATTAAATATACGTCCCAGGAAGGCACAATCGTGATAAATCTTGAAAAAACAAAAAAACAGGCAATCATTACTGTAAAAGATAACGGTGTAGGCATACCCAAGGAGGATTTGCCGCATATATTTGACCGCTTCTATAGAGTGGATAAAGCCAGGTCTAGGGAGTTCGGAGGGACAGGATTGGGCTTGTCTATCGTCAAGTGGATCGCAGAAATTCATGGCGGTTCTATAACAGCTCAAAGTGAAATCGGACATGGGACAACCATGACGATCCACCTGCCATCCGACGTTTAAAGCAGAGGCTGGTTCTTAGAAGATTTTCAGATGATTCTCAGGTTCATTTTATTGGAATCTCATCTCCAGATCCTACAATAGATTCAGGAGGTGAGAAAAATGCAACCAAAATTGCGAAGAGAATGAACATTAGAACGAGAAACAAAAGATTTAAGGAGACGACAAACATGAATAAAAAAATTACAGCGATTACGACCTTAGCTTTAGTAGGCATATTTGCATTGGGAGGCACTGTGGCGGCCTATGCTTCTTCAAATAATTCAGGGCAGACTGGAACAGCGAATAAAGCAACGACTGCTGTTGTTGCCCAGCAAAAAGAAACAGCGGATCAAGAGCTGACTTCGGCCAATACAAAAACAGCAATTACGGAAGGACAAGCGAAGCAAATTGCCTTAAACTCTATACAGGGCGGGACATTTAAGGCGATAGAACTGGAGGATGAAAACGGTGTAATTGTCTACGGTGTTAAAATTCAAGCCGGAACAAATGTCTATGATGTAAAAGTTGACGCTAATAAAGGTACAATCATAAAATCAGAGCAGGATAACGATCAAAATGAGCAAAACGGAGTTGAAGAAAAGGCAGATACACCGGAAAGCAGCGGAGATGCTGAAACTGCAGATTAAACAGCAAAATGCTAAACTTACTTCATCGTTTGCAGTTGCGTGAATAACAAATACACATAAATCCAGATTCGTTGCAAATAGTCAGTTTTATAACATAAAAGCCTGTCTTAGGCCAGACAGGCTTTTATGTTATAAATTCATTTAACAAATTTTAATGAATCGACAAGAATTGCTGCGTTTGTTTTAAAAGATTCAAAAAGAATCAGCTGTCGAGGAATTAAGAAGGTTTTAAATTAGTGCTTCGTCATATGGTGCGATTGAAGTGGAGCAATAGGAATGAATGAAACAAAAAAAATAATTAATAAAATTGAAAAACTGCGGTCGAAGATGGCTAAAGTAAAGAACGGAAAAGCTTTTACCCATCCGGAAGTGGTAAAAGCCAGTCAGGAGTTAGATATAGTTTTAAATAAATATCAAGAGTTAATTGTACGAGACAAAAAAAACAGCGCGAACAGAAATCATCATAGGCAATAAAAGAGATACTTCGGACTCCTCAGCTGACGTTTGCTGATATGCTAATGTTTTCTATAGATTTTTTCGTTCGCCAATCATAAGCCAGATTCAAGATAGACTGAACGGCCCGCTGAGATGAATTACCCGGATACTCACGGGCCGCGGCAAGGCTCATTTGTCTGATCAAATCTTTATTCTCAATGAGTTCGTAAAAAGTATGAAGAAACTCTTGCTTTGTATCCGTAATAAGGCCCGCACCGATTGATTTGATGTAACTTGCGTTATTTGCTTCCTGACCGGGAATGGGTTTAAAAATAATCATAGGGAGATGTTTAGTTAAGGCTTCGGATACTGTCAGCCCACCGGCTTTTGTAATAATAATGTCGGCGGCTGTCATTAATTCATCGACGTTATTAACAAAACCATAACGAACAATGGGATTGTAAGCTTCTTTGGCGACAGGATCCAAAGACCTATATAACTTCCGATCATTGCCGCAAACGATAATTGCCTGAATGGGGGCGTCAGCAGTCGCCATCAGCTTGTACATCCATTTGGCATTGCCTAGAACACCATAAGCTCCCCCCATTATTAAAAAAGTCTGGCGTTCAGGTGAAAGGCCGAGTTTTAAAAGCGCTTCTTTTTTATTCATAGTACCGTCAAACTTAGGACTGACAGGAATACCCGTTACCTGAATAGCATCAGGACTGATTCCTCTGTTGATCAAACCGTCGCGTACTTCCGTATTGCCGACAACATATAAATCGACACCTGGGTGAATCCATTGAGCATGGATTGTATAGTCGGTAATAACTGTTGCTAAAGGAATACGTAGGTATCCGGTCGTCCTAAGATGAGCCAGCAGGCCGGCTACCGTCGGATAAGTACAAATGATCATATCCGGTTTTAATTCGTGGATATAATCAATCAGTTGCTTGCGGCCAATGTTGTTCACAAAACGCTGAAAAAAGGAATCATATGAAAGATTTTGCGTTGAATAGTAAAACGTCCCCCATAGTTTTGGTGTCTGTTTAATCATGTTAATATATGATTTCTTAAGGACTGTGTTAAGAAACTTATTATAGAGTGACATATAATCCTCGTGAAAGATTTCAACATTAGGGTCTGAATTTTTAAGCGTATGAATCAGGCTTTCTGCAGCTTTTACGTGGCCTGCTCCGAAACTTGCAGAAAAAATAAGGAATCGTAATGGCTTCATTGTACCAAACCTCCGGTTTTAAGTAATTTAATATAGAACTGCTCGCTTTTTTCATTATTTGCTTTTTGCCAGAGTTCTAAATTCACTTTGAAACTCATCATATTCTAGGTTGAAATTAATTAATATTATCCCCATTTAGAATCTACAGTTATTACTAGACTTTATTATTACACGGCCAATGAAAAAATAAGTTGCATTAAGCGTGCAACTTATTAACAACTCAAAATGTATATTCGCTAAAAACAGACATAATGTCTCCAAAGCGTTAGGAAATTTTAAAGCACTCTGTCAATAAAAATTATTCAAGCCTTCTTTCAAACATTTGCCCATTTCCATTAAAAGGCATTAGGGTCATCTTCTCCGTGAAAGCTTTGAGCAAAGTACCTGTCCCAGTATATTATATAAATTTTATTCAATAGAAAGATTTTTAAAGAATTGCTAGAATTATAAAAGAAATAAATGGAAGATAGATGTTTTTGACATGCAGTAAAAATTGATAAAGGGGTATGGGCAATGGAGAAAAGCACAATTTTAATTGTCGATGATGATAAAAATATCTGTAAGTTAATGGATCTCTATTTAAAAAAGACGGGATATAACACTATTATCTGCCATGATGGCAGTGCTGCAATTGACATACTCCAAAAAACAAAAGTTGACCTGGTTTTATTGGATATCATGATCCCTTTGATTAACGGTTGGGAAGTATGCAAGCTGATCAAGCTGGAACAGGATATTCCGGTGATCATGGTAAGCGCCAGGGATATGGTTGCCGACAAGGTTACCGGCTTCGATGCCGGAGCCGATGATTATTTGGTGAAGCCCTTTGAACCCGAAGAATTGCTGGTCAGAGTTAAGGTCAGGCTTAAATCACATAATCCGCCTCAAGAGAAAAAGAACAATATAATAACCATACATAATCTGATTATTGATATGAATCAGTACCAAGTACGTGTAGATGACCTAGATGTAGACTTAAAACCGAAAGAGATCCAATTGCTCAGCTTTTTGGCACAAAATAAGAACATTGTATTTACAAGGGAACAACTTTTGGAAAAGATATGGGATTATTCTTATTTAGGTGATACCCGGACGGTTGATGTCCACATCAAATGCCTAAGGGAAAAAATGAAGAATCATTCTTCCGGCTGGGAGATCAAAACAATCTGGGGTGTTGGCTACAAACTGGAGGTTAAACAGGATGTTTAAAAGTATATTTGCCCGCCTGTTAACCACCTATCTCCTTATTACTATCTTGGTGATAGCTTCCATGACAGTGATCCTGGCAGTTGTTTACAAAGACGCGGTTTTTTCTGAAAAAAAGGAAACACTGGAGTTGGTGGCCCAAAAAGCCAATCTCTTAACCCAGGATTTTTACCAGAATAAAATTTCCGAGCAAGAGCTAAATTCGGAAGTGAATGGTCTAGCTTACAGTACATCTTCGGTTATTTACATATTGAAAATCGACAGTGCGCAATTTTCCAGGCAGCAGAGGATGGCCCTAAACGGCTTAGATGAGGGGTTTGTTGCCAGCAATGTCAAGCTGGTGCTCGAAGGGCAGAAGGTTTTTCAACAAAAAGAGTATTCTACAGATTTTGCCGCTTACGTTTTATTTGCGGGGTACCCCTTAACAATTAATGAAAAAATCGAGGGTGCAATTCTTATTCTTTGTCCTGTCAGCAACATCAACAAAATAGTCGCTCATATGGACTTGATTATCCTGATAGTTGCCGCTACTATGATCATTTTAAGCATTCCGTTCATTTATTTTAACTCCAGAAGAATCTCCAAACCGATCAAAGAAATGGATGAGACGGCCAGGAAAATTGCTCAAGGGGAAAAAACCGAACCTACGGTGGTTGTATCCAAAGATGAAATCGGCAGTCTTTCCAACTCCTTCAATTATATGAAAGATCAGATTGAGAAGACGGAAAAGATGAGAAACGATTTGATTGCGGATATTTCCCATGAACTGAGAACACCATTGACTTCAATTAACGGATTTGTTAAAGGAATTGTCGATGGCATCGTTGAACCGCAGGATTATCAGGAGTATATGGTCTTGATTCAGGGGGAAACCAGGCGTTTGATCCGCTTAACCTCCGATCTCCTGGACTTGGCAAAGATTCAGTCCGGCGGCGTAAAACTGCAGAAAGAACGCATCAACATAGCCGCCTTAGTTGAAAATGTGCTGTCTGTGTTAAGCAGTTCTGCAGAAAATAAGCGGCTATCAGTTATTAATAAGGTCTTGTCAGAGATTTATGCCCTTGCTGATCCTTCTTCCATAAAACAAGTGTTGATCAATATTATCAGCAACGCGATTAAATATACGCCGGAAGAAGGACAAATCGTCATTGAAGCTGGACTAAATAACCAAGAAGTTCGCTTGACGGTTCAAGATACGGGTGTCGGTATCGCTTCCGCTGATTTGCCTTATATATTTGAAAAGTTCTATCGTTCCGATAAGGTACGCAACGCTGAGGATAAAAGTACGGGACTAGGGTTGGCCATTGCTAAAAATCTGGTTGAGTTAAACGGGGGAAGTATTTGGGCGGAAAGCACGGAAGGAAAAGGGACTTACCTGACGTTTACTCTTCCCTCTATAGATTAATTTGCTTGGGGAAAATACCAAGTTTTCACAAATTGTTTACATTTTGCTCATTGGGAGTTTACATTTCAAACTTATATTTAGGTTAAACAGAACAGCTGGCTGATATCCCATTTCGAAAGAGGGGTGGACAATGAAGAAAAGTATGATTGGACTAAGTATGGCTATAGCCTTGGTCATTTTCGGCTGTGCGGCCTGCGCTCAAAGTTCTTCTGATTTGCCGGTAAAACAGACAGCTGAGGGCCAGGTGGTTAACTCAGATAAAACTGGGATAACCGCATCTCAGACAACATCTGACGCAACTGAACAGTATGTAGGTGGGACGAACAGCGGGGTTACAATACTAACCAAATCTGACAATGTTTATACGGACGCCCAAAAACAGCAAACCTTAAAAGAATTATCAGGGGAGATTGATAAACTAATTGAGAGTATAAACAACCTGGATGAAGCGCAGGATTCTCAATTAACATTTGATGAATAAGGAGAGATTTGATATGAAAAAGATTTTCAGCATAGTAATTGCCGGACTTCTGCTTTTAGGAACAGCCGGTACCGCTTTAGCAGCCGGCCAAACATCCGGTCAGGCATCAGGACAAACGGGGGGAGGAACATCCGGACAGGGTGCGAATCAGAGCGGCACAACGTTACAGGGAAAAGGAAACACGGAAGCCTACCAGGCAGGAAAGATTCAGTTTGAGCGCACCAGGCAGCAGGTGAGATTAAACGCCGGGGCGACCTCAGGCGTAAAGACCCAACTCAATGATTGTTCTGAAGAGCTAAAAGCGTTAATCCAAAACAAGCTTCAAAACGGAGCGAATATTAGTAATGAAGAAACGGCCCGAATCAAAGAAGCAATTCAAACCTTTCAAAAAGAACGTCAGCAGATTATGCTTGAACATCAGGGAAAGATTCAGGAGCAGGTAGCTTTGCTGAATCAGGCTAAATCACGGGGCGATATTGAAGCTGCCAATGCTGCAATGAACATGATTCAAACAGAACAGCAAGCCAGGATAGCCGAACTGAACAAGGTTTTACAGGATTTCCAGAAACTATTGGAGAATATTGGCTAAGAGTAGTAAATTTGAGTAATAAACACAAAGAGAGGCCCAGAAAAGCGGGGCTTCTCTTTGTGTCTAAGAAGATATTTATAAAAGAGTTTGGATATTAGCTTCTAAAATAAAATAAATTGAAATCTAAAATGGTTAGTCAAATCTATCCTGGAAATAATATTTAAAAAATAATAAAGGTTTGATAAAAAATATGATCATTAATTCGGAGGAAAAATCCGGTCATGTTAATAATGAAAGATTAAATGCTTACAGCCTTACGGGTATCGGTATTGGCGGAGTAATTGGAGCCGGTTTTTTACTGGGCTCTAGTTTGGCAATTAACCAAGCAGGTCCTTCGGTTATCATTGCCTTTCTACTTGGAGGAATGATTATGTCTCAAGTACTAGGGGCTATGACCAGCATAACCATAAATCGTACTTCTCCTCGCTCCTTTCGTGTTTACATAGAGGAATTTTTAGGTCCTTTCTCAGGCGCGTTAATTGGATGGATGGTACTTGTATCAGGGATTTTAACCCTAAGTTCGGAGGCCCTTGCTTCAGGAACTTTTTTACGATATTGGTTCCCCAATCTGTCAATTTCTGTTTTTGCTCTTTTGATACTGCTTTTCGTAATAGGGATCAATGCACTGGGGAAAAGCGGATTTGGCTATATCGAAACCGCAATGGCTATGATAAAAATTGCGGTACTGCTTATATTTATCGTACTCGGTGGTTTATTTCTGTTTACGAAAGGTATACCATTGACGCCAAATTTGTTTTCAAGTTTCAATACCGTTTTTCCTAAGGGGATATTAGGGTTATTACAGTCCATGCTGATTGTAATCTTTACTTTCAGCGGGATTAGCGCTGTTGCAATGGCAGCTCCGGAAGTGAAAGAGCCAAGAAGAGAAATTCCCAAAGCGACAGTTTTGACAACTTTGGGGATCGTTTTTCTTTATGTTGCCTCCATGATGGTGATTGTGTCACTTGTTCGATGGAATACTATTAATACCGATGTATCACCGTTTGTGCTTGCTTTCAGCAAAATGGGAATTTCATGGGCATCGGTCATGATGAATTTAATCATTCTTGTTGCCGCTGTTTCGGTAATGATTGCAACCTATTATACTTGTTCCCGAATGCTTGTATCCTTATCCAAAACCGGTCAAGCGCCTGCTTTATTCAAAAATGCTACACCGAAAGGGTTTTACAAAAACGCCTGGATTCTTGTGGCAATCTCTACATTTCTAATTTTAGGAATGTCCTTTATTTTAGGCAGCAAACTTTTCAATTATTTGGTATCTGCTTCTTCCTACTTTTCATTTCTCAATTGGTCTATTAATCTGATTACATTTATTGTATGGCTGAAACACCGAAGTAATGAAGAAAATTACGTTTCTCCCTTAATATGGGGGCGTTTCGGAGCATATGGAACTCTTGGTGCAATTATACTGCTAAGCGTTGTAAGCTTGCGGGTGGAAGACTTCAGAATCGGCTTTTATATTGCTATAATAATCCTTATAATCTTCACCAGTTTATATTTTTTACTAAAGAATAAGAAAAAGCTTTTAATATAAAAGTGGGTCAATCAGAGGCTTTTTGAAACGTTAACATGATTGCAAAAAAACATATTTCTGTTACTATGAAGACCATCCTACAATATATTACCTATTCAACTTAAGGTCTTCTGTTTTTATTCCGTCTGATGAAGAATAAAGCCGTGCATACAATGAAAAACAAGCCAGCCAGTATTTGAGATACTCTGAATGTGCCGATATACAAGCTATCCGTCCGTAATCCTTCGATAAAAAAACGTGCAAAACCATATAAAGCCAGGTAAAGCGTAAATACTTCGCCTTCAAACTTCTTTTTCTTCCGGAACCATAATAAAAAGAAGAATAACCCTAAATTCCATAAAGACTCGTATAGGAAGGTGGGGTGAACGGCTATTCTTTGCATTTTTGAGAGATCAAATATTTCCATTCGCCATGGGAGCGTCGTTCCAACTCCATGAGCCTCCTGGTTGACAAAGTTACCCCAACGGCCGATAGCTTGACCTAAAGCCACATAGGGTATAAGAAAATCAAAGAATTTTAAGGTGCTTATTTTTCTCTTTTTGGTAAAAAAGTACGCTGTCAACACGGCGGTTAGAATGCCTCCGTAAATTGCCAGGCCTCCATTGTGGATGTTAAATACTTCAAGCAAATTATTCCTATAATTTGACCACTCGAAAACCACATAATAAAGCCTTGCGCCAATAATAGACAAAGGAATTACAACCAGCAGAAAATCATTTATATCATTCTGCTTAATGCCGAACTTATCGGAATCTTTATTAGCCAGTAAAATACCGAGCAGAAAGCCTGTTGCGATGATAATGCCGTACCAATGAATTCCCATCCCAAAAACACTAAAGGCAACAGGATTAATTGTAAAGCTAAGGCCTAAACCTGGAAATGTTATTGGTTGTATCATTTGATTTTCCCTTTCTTAAGTTATAATATTTACCTCACAAGTCCCGCCGCTTAACATCGGTTTCTATTTCAGCAATAAGTCCCTGTAGCCTTATCATTTCTTCTTCATATTCGTGGACCTGTTGGGCTACCTTGGAACTGGAGATATGCAAACCGGTTTGCCCTAACACAAATTATTTTTTTATTTGAAGATCTTCCAGTTCTTCTTCTAGCACTGCCAATTGTTTCATGAGCTCGGAATCTTCCATTTCATTCGATTTGCCATGATTTCCATCTCCTTTTAGTATTATTTTATCAGAAAGCTGAATTAAACGCTGAAAAGATAAACTATTCTGTTCTATAATAGTTTAGATATAATTTTCGATTCACTTTAGGAAATTGTCAAGAAACGTTTATAGAGATTGATGAAAGAAGAAAAAGTATATGGTTCATTATTGAGAGGAGAATATACAGGAGAGGAGAACGTCATGGAGCAATTTTTTTGGCTAATCCCTTTAGGGTTTATAGTTGGGACATTCGGAACACTGATTGGGGCAGGCGGAGGCTTTATTCTAGTCCCTGTTTTGCTCTTACTGTACCCCGGACAAAGCCCGGAGACGATTACCAGCATTTCTTTGGTTGTTGTTTTCTTTAACGCCTTGTCCGGTACTTTTGCCTATCGGAAAATGAAAAGAATTGATTATAAGTCGGGCCTGATTTTTTCTGCCGCGACCTTACCCGGCTCAATCTTAGGGGCGTTCACAACGTCTTATATTCCCCGCAACATCTTTGACGGGATATTTGGCGTAATGCTCCTCGGGGCCTCGGTCTTTTTGCTGCTTCGCTCTAAGAAAGAAGGTGATTTAGCAAAAGAAGTACCTAAAGGCCATATGAGACGCACCCTCACCGATACGGAAGGGAATACGTATTTCTTTTCCTATAATCCCGTTGTTGGGATTAGCTTAAGCCTTATTGTCGGCTATATTTCCAGCCTGCTCGGGATAGGAGGGGGAATTATTCACGTTCCCGCTCTGGTTCATCTTCTAAATTTTCCTGTCCATATTGCCACGGCAACTTCCCACTTTATTTTAGCTTTTATGTCCTTGTCGGGTTCCGTTGAGCATCTTGTTTCCGGCGTACTCTCAAAGGGTATGTGGCAGACGATAGCCCTCGCCATCGGTGTATTGTTCGGTGCCCAATTAGGAGCCAGGTTATCCAAACGTTTTCACGGGGTATGGATTATTCGTTGTTTGGCTGTTGCTCTTGGACTGGTCGGTATCCGGATTTTTATCATGGCTTTCTGAAAATTGCTTTTCAAAATATATGTAGATTAGCGTCCCCTATTTTGAAAACCACCGCTGTAACCGCTATTTTGCTGACCGTAAAATCCCCCTTTGCCTTTTTCAGCGGGTGCAGATGTGCTGATAAAAAAGCAAATGCCGAGAGAAATAATGACGGTAAAGATTAAAGCCGCCAGGGTGCTTCTATTTTTCAAGATATTTGCTGAAACCTTAGCTATCCATTTTTGGTGCTGGATTAGATGGAAAAAAATTATGATTGCCGTTAAATACCCTGTCCAAATGTGAAGATGCCTCACGTTTAAATTAGAAAATAAGGGAATGACCGAATTAAGTCTCAAATGCTGAATGATTCCTGTTAAAATGCAAGTGAAGGCAAAAATGAACAGAAAAATATTGATAATAAAGTTTTTTTCATTGGATGAAAGCATGGATGGCGAACTCCCTTCTGCCATTTTGCACATTAATTGACATATGTTCAAAACAACTATACAATTAATTAAGGGCATATGTCTATAAATTATATGCAGTCAACAGTAAAAATAGAGTAGGAGGTTCTTGACATGATATTAGAGCGTGTTTATGAGTTAGCCCTGCCGAGGCTCAAGGGGAAGAAGATCAGAGAAGTCAGGGTAGGACTGGGGTTGATGACTGTTGAGCTTGATGACGGCTCCTTAGGCGTCACCTATGTATTAAGGAAAGAAACGGTTGATGGCTGCTCACTTCTCCCTCAGGGAGGAAAGCTTGTTGGCATGCCTGCTCAGGAAATTGCCGAATGGGCATTGCAGGGCAATAATGTTATCAGCTCGGCCATGGGGTTGGCAGTATTAAATTCGGTTGCTGAATTTGAGAAATTGGAACAGGTTGAAAATGCCGACGGCTCCGATGCTGCATTCTCCGTAGAAATTAAACCGACCGATACGGTTGGGGTTATTGGTCATATCGGACCGATCATTTTTAACCTTAAAGATAAAGTCCAAAACCTGCTTGTATTTGAACGGGGAGAGAACTTGCCCGGAGGGGTTTACCCGGAAAGCAAAGAACCCGAGCTCCTGCCGGAGTGCCAGGTGGTCTTTGTCAGCAGTACATCTCTCATCAACCGGACATTGGAAAGCGTATTGGGTTATTGTAATGGTACCCGGGATGTGGTAATGGTCGGGTCCAGCACGCCTTTATACCCTCAGGCTTTTCGCGGGACCGGCGTAACGATGCTTTCCGGTACAAGATGGTTGCCGGAATATCGAGATTCTATCCTTACCGGTATAAGCCAATGTGCCGGAGTAAGGCAATTAATTCGATATGCCCAAAAGATATCAGTACGGGTGTAGAACCGCGTCACTCATAGAAATCTGCGTTGATTTAGAACCTGAACCTAAGAGATAGACAAAAAAGGGAATGAAAAGAGATGGAAAAACAGGCCATTGAAGAGACAGTGCTCAAAAATAAACTGCAGTATTTCCCAATTAGTTTTTTTGCCAGTGTTATGGGGATCAGCGGTTTGGCCGTGGCCTTTGAGCGGTATGAACAAGTATTTAAATTAAGTGGCAGAATAGGCTTAATACTATTGATCGCCGTGTATCTGGCATGTATTTTAGTTGCAATTACTTATTCCTTTAAAATTATTAGATATTTTCCAGCAGTAGTTAGTGAGATTAATCACCCGCTAAAAGCTAATTTTTTTCCGGCTTTTTCCATAAGCCTGCTGTTATTGAGTACTGGGACTATCAACTATCAGGAAAAATTGGCCTTTGGCCTTTGGGTAATAGGGACAGTAGTTCACTTTATCCTTACCATTGTCATCATATCACGGTGGATTACCCAAAAATATCAAATCTTACAAGTCAATCCGGCGTGGTTTATTCCCGTAGTCGGAAACATCATTATTCCGATTGCGGGCATAAAGTTTGTTAATATAGAAATCTGCTGGTTCTTCTTTAGTATAGGACTTTTTTTCTGGGTAATTTTATTTGCGTTGATTTTTTACCGGGTTGTTTTCCATGACCCATTGCCCAAACAGTTATTTTCGACCCTCTTCATATTCATTGCGCCGCCGTCGGTTGCTTTTATGGCCTACGTTAAAATGGCAGGCCATATGGACAGTTTTGCACGGATCTTGCTTTACATTGCCTGGTTCTTCGTAATACTGCTTTTATCTCTGCCGGGGTATTTTTTTAAGCTGGATTTTGTCGTGACCTGGTGGGCCTATACGTTTCCATTATGCGCCGTTACGATTGCCAGCATCACCGCCTTTGATCTGCTGAAGGTTCCGCTGTTTGGTGGGATTGCAATCGGTCTATTAATATTAACTACTTTAGTGGTTGTTACGGTATTTTCAAAGACGATTTATGCTTTATTCCATAATCAGATATGCGTTCCTGAGTAGCTATACTGTAATAAACACCCTCATTCCACTATTTCGTGAATTGAGAGTGTTCTTTTAGATGATTTACATCCATTTTGATTTTTCACTTTAAGTTTTTATATAGCCATATTTATAAATTTAGTTATGGCACTCATGCTCATGGGCATGACAAGAATCACCAGAATCAAACAGAAATCCGTTAAGCCATTTGAGAGCAACTTCCTTAACATCACCTGAACATCCACGTACTACTTCTATTCCTGAGTAATTTAATACATTAACAGCACCTTGACCCATATTTCCTGCAAGCATAATGCTTACACCTTTTTCTGAAAGGGTTTGAGCGATATTAGATTTGCAGCCGCATCCTTGAGGGGATGCAATGGTTTCCTGATTAAGTATCTCTTTGTCATTATCATCGATTGTGAAAACAGTATAATACTCACAGTGGCCAAAATGTTCATCAACAAAGTTTTGACGAGACGGTAAGGCAATTTTCATTTTAACTTTATACCTCCATAATTTTTATAAGCTTACATTGAGTTATTGACATATGTCATTTATATTTTATTATAACGTTTAAATAGCATATGTCAATAACTCAAATGGTGACATTCTATAAGTTTTAATACCATAAGTTAGTTCGTTGACATATATGCAAACGGTATATAATTTAGCATAAAGGACATATGTTAATAATAGATTAAGGGAGGACACTCCCGTAAAATTCAAGGCAAAATGAGGTTAAAATATGCCGAGACCCCGGAAATGGCGAAAGGTTTGTTGCTTGCCGGCAAGCAACATTTATGGGCCGCTTAACTCAGATGTGACCCGAGATGATCTAGCTGTAATGTCGGTTGATGAATATGAAACAATACGGCTTATTGATCTAGAAGGGTTTACGCAGGAAGAATGCGCCAACCAAATGCACATAGCCCGTACAACGGTTCAGCGCATCTACAATGATGCCCGCCATAAACTAGCGGATTCCCTGGTCAACGAAAAAATGCTAAAGATTGAAGGCGGGGATTACCAGCTGTGCGACGGGTTGGAAAAGACCTGCCGTTGTGGCGGGTGTCCCAGACATAGATGCCCTGGATTGTTTCGGGAAAGTGAAAATCACTATTTCCCTAGAAATTTGGGGGGAAAAAAATAATTGGAGAAATTACCAGAGAATGTGCTGTTCCTTATGCTCTAAAACCATCTTTAAGGCGGTGATAAAGTAGACAACAAAGATAAATGCACCTAACGCAAAAAGCGGAGCAAAATAGGCAAAGGGTTGAGCATATAAAGTTGTGCCGTGAACCCATAAATCGTACAAAGTCATGATATTGCCCCCTTTATTTCCTCAAGGAGTTCCTGTTTTTGACTTTGGCAGAATCTATAAATTATACCACATAGAAAAAGTCCTATGGAAACAAGCATAAACCCAAGTTGAAGCGGGAAAGGCGAATATATATCCACAAAGCGGATGAGACTCCTAATATTATTATTTGGCTCCAAGGCTTGTTTAATACTTAGTTCAAAGTGACGGAAATCGATTGTTAAGAAGCCAATTGAAGTGCGATCATCAAGGACGGGATAATAGATGGACATACGCGGGGTTAAACTGAAGGGATCCGGATAGGGCATAACCGTTTCGTCTCGGGGTTTGATATTTTCATATTCTGAACGGACAGCACGGACGATTTTGTTGGCTCCGTCGGTGAAGACCAGCCCCAGGGAAACAAAAATAGTGAGTAAGGTTAAAGGGAACGGGGGCCTTAATTCCAAGATCTTAAACATTAGAAAAATAGTCTGATTTGGTTCCATTTGCTGGCGTATAAAGACTGATATATCCTGAAGGCCATGGAAGGCAATGCCGATCGCTCTGTAGGGCGGTATGAAAAACCAGACTATAAGTGTATTCGGACACAGGTTAAAAGGATCCAAACGGTTTTTGGAGTATTTTCGGATTTTATTACAGAACATTGGATAAATTTGACCTAACCAGTATCGTTTCAGACAATAGTAGCAATTTGGGAGCACATATCGTAAATTTTCCGGCCTTTTTTTTTGCTGCATTTGGGGCCCTCCAATCATATTTTCCGGGAATTTAGAAAAAATCAATGATGTCAGGCGCTGATTTTTCAATGGGGTCTTCGAGATAACCAACTGTCCGGAGAATTAACCAGGTCCAAAATATTGAATTGATTATTGCTATTATAGTTGGGACAGGCAGCCATATACCCCAGAATTTTGTTGTCATTTTTGTGGTGTTTATCGATTCCGTATCTTTCATATTTTCATTACCTTTGTGGTGGTAGGATCAGATAGTTTCTAAATATTATGAATCCCAAAACGGAAGAGAGTAGAAACGAAAAAAGCAGCCATATCAGCCAGTAATATTGAATCAAGCGTAAAGGAAAATTCATAAATGAAACACCGTCCTTCTATATCCATTATATGGGTTAGCGGACGGCGGAGAAAGTTGTCTTTTCTTTATCGTAAAAATTAAGATTTCTAGGACCATGTTTTAATATGAAGGGATTTCAAATGTCCATCCCTGACTTTTGCCATATTTAATCATTTTATCGATTATATCCAATTCGCTGAGAGTAAGTTCGATAAAAAAATGTCTTAAATGATCATTCATGACAATTTCCTGGATGCTGGTGCCATGTAATGCAACGGCATCCTGCATTCCTCTTAAAATTTGATTAAAAATAAACCTGTCCTCAAACATCTCTTTATCTTTGGGAATTGCAGTATTAGATGAATAACGCTTTGGCAGGACTACTCCAAAATAGGTCAGTTTATCCTCAAGCTTTTTAATTTGGCTTTCTAATATTTTGACACCAGCTGTAAGCAAAACATTAAATGTTTGATCAGAAACATAAACTGATAGAATTTCAGTCAAACGTTTATTGTTATAACGATAAACTAAATGATCATACAATATGTATATTTCATTAATAGCAACCTCTTCCTTGATTTCTGGTTTGGTATGTAAATACTTCGATGGTAAATACAGCCAGTTATTTTTTTTCATTAATTTGATAAGATAATCAACCCTTTTAACTGCTTTTTCAGTTAATTTTCTGATAAAGTCAAATACTTCTATATTTGAAGGCATTTCCTTCATAATTAACATTAACAGATTAACGTCTAAACGCATAAAACGATATAATGTAGCGGCAATCATCTGATCATTAATTAATTCTTTTCTGCTAGCGAATGTTTGGTCATGGGCAGGAGGGTCGGAGCTTACAAGAGAAAACTTATTTAGTAGTTTATTAATTTCATTAATTTCAACGCTATATTCATCCAGTAATTTTTCAATATATTTTTTGAAGTTATCATCAAACACAAAATTTTTTAATAAATTAAAGGTCTCAACAGTAATGTTTCTGTCGGTTAAACTCCTCCATAGAATATAGGCTGATGCTACACTAATATTTTGATTTGTTTCTTTGTTATTAAATAGCATTTCATTTTCCTCACATTCCTTAAATCATCAAATTTGTCCTGAAAATATTATTTACTAATTACCTGAAATTATTAAAAATATCGAAAAAAATGCTCTCCTTTTATAATATTTATCAATATCATAATTGAATTCATAAATTGTATTGTTATATTGCTTATACTGGAGGAATGAGTATTGATAAATAATGACGATAATACAGCTTTGAAATTATTAGATTTAGAGAATATAGGATCTTTTGTTTGGATTATAGGTAGTTTAATATTAATAGTTGCCGTAATAGAATCTAAGAAATCTATTATGAAAACAAATAGTCTTATTTTACCAAATAATATTTTCCCCTATATTCTTATGGTTAATGGAAGAATATTATGGACAATTGCTAATCTTATTGCAGCTATTGCTGTTACTGGCGAACAAATTCAACGTGAAAAAAAAGTATTAGCAAGAAAGCCGATTATTGGCAGCCTAATACCTGATAATTATATAACAATTGGTATGTGGATTTCTTTTATAGGTATATTTATTGTTTTAATTGGTGATAAAAAACGATTAAAAGAGAATATTTAGTTTTTTCTGACGTAAATATCAAATTATTATTTTCTAATATTCTAAAGGAAAACAAAGATATTAATTAATTGATAAATCAATTAGAATTACGAAAATTGATGATGTCATATTTGCCGGTTTGACCTCTGCTGGACAACTGTACATCTCTTTAAAAGCCAAATCTTTTTAACGAAACTCTTGAAATTAAAACATAGCTTTGATAATATACCCTATGGGGGTATGTTATCTTTTTGTGAAAAAACAATAAAAGGAGTGCTTGCAATGGCAATAACCATCAACAGCAACAGGTGCCCAGAAAACCATCCATGTCCGTCAGTTAGAGTATGTCCGGTAAATGCCTTAAGTCAAAAAGGATATAAAGCGCCCACAGTAAATGCAGAAACCTGTCTTGAATGTGATAAGTGCGTAAATTATTGTCCGATGGGTGCTCTTCAAAACTTAAAATAAATAAGTTGGTCTGCAAAGCTATTTGTTTTGCCCATCAACAGGAAGTTCTGGTTGTAAAAGGATGGGGCTTGGAGGGCGATGCCCATGGCGGTGATTGGGACCGGCAAGTAAGTATTTTTTCCGTGGAAGCTTTGACTAAGGTGCCGGTAGAGAAGCATATAGAAGTCTTAGAGGATGGCTATACGGAAAATGTTACAATTTCCGGCGTTCCTATAGAGGAACTGCTAATTGGAAGAATCGTTCGACTTGGCGAGGCGGAAGTACAGATCTTGTATGTTGGTAAGGAACAATACAAAGAGCATGGAAGACCGTATATTGTCAGCCGTGAAGGACGTTTTGGCAGTGTTGTGAAAGAAGGGCGCATCCGGGTTGGCGATTCCGTGGAATTGCTTTGATATTAGTTTTTGACAAATGTTCCGTATTTTTTAAGGATGAAAGATACAATCACGCCAAAGATCGTTAAAATTATTAGAGCAAACAGATTGGTAAGTGGTTGGGATTGTATTTGAGGGGCAATATTCAATAAAGGCATAAACAACCCCATAGAAGCAAATCCGACTGCGGTCGCTACGATGATACCTTTTAAAACGGTAAAATCCTTACCGGTCATTTTCATGACGATAACTAATAAAATTGCTGTGCCAATGCCCAAAGCCGCTGTTCCGACGATTCCTAAGAATATCCCGATAGGGGAATTAACCTGGCTCCAACTTAGAAAAACATCTGCGGCTATATTCCATGGAGATGTCATCGGAATTCCCAAAACGATAAGGATATAGGATAAGAAGTCCATAATAATTGTGCCAATAATACCTGCAATGGTAGCAGCTCCAATAGGGTCTTTCATTTTTGGATACCCCCACAGTATTAAAATTTGTTATTTAATGTTTCTCTGTTTAAATGCTTTTTATGTATAGAATATAAATTTCAGGACTAGCCTAAACAGTCTATCTCAAGGCGTCCGGGCAATCCAAATTTCTTTTATATTCAAAAGGGTATTCCACTAAAGGTAGGTTATAAAGCATGCCGGAAAAAATAAAAGTAGCCTTTGTTTGTGTTCACAATTCCTGCCGTTCCCAAATGGCGGAAGCAATATCCAAGATGATAGCAAAAGACAGCTTCGAGGCGTATTCGGCAGGTACGGAAATCAAAGATAGTATTAACCAGGATGCGGTAGTGGTGATTAAGGAACTTTATGATGTGGATATGAACATATCACAAAAATCCAAACTTATATCGGACATTCCGCCGATTGATATTGTTGTCACCATGGGATGTAACGTGAATTGTCCTTTCGTTCCCTGCAAACACAGGGAAGATTGGGGCCTTGAAGATCCGACAGGAAAAGATAAGCAGGAATTTATCAAAACGGCTAAAATCATTGAAGAAAAAATTTTGGACCTCAAAACCAGAATGAATGGTTTAGTGTAATATCATTTTCAATAAAATATTTCCAATGAACCGGTTAGATGATAGATAAATCATTTAGCCGGTTTCTTATCATAGTCAAAACAGATGTTGACAAAAGCTTTTTAACGCAATATTATAATATAAGAATATTAGAAGATACTAATATATAGAGGTATTCGAGGTGATAATAATGTCCAATATGAGTGACCAGCTTGTTGCAAATGTATTTAAAACCTTGGCTCATCCGACTAGAATTCAAATCGTGAAGCTTTTGCGGGAAGGGGAGCTGTGTGTTTGCGAGATTCTCCCTAATCTTGACTCTGAACAGTCTAATACCTCTCAACACCTTACGGTACTAAAAAACAAGGGTATTGTGGAAAGCAAAAAAGAAGGGACAAAGGTTATTTATTCAGTTAAAAACAAAGAGGTATACCAGATGATTGAACTTGCTGAAGCAATAATTCTTCGCCAGATAGAAGAGACCAAAAGTTTGCTGTCAAAATAAATAGGAAATGGAAATAATAAATCGAGATAGAAATAACGGAGGCAGAGTCTTATGGATAAGAAAAAAATAATCATGATACTTGGTTTCGCTGGATTTGTAGTAATGGCGGATAACTGGGTGGTTTCGCCCATTCTGCCTTCAATTGCCCAAAACTTGAATGTGAATGTTGCGTCCGCTTCGATTGTAATTACGGCCTACATGTTGCCGTTTGGCATATTTCAGCTGCTGTTTGGTTATCTTGCTGAACGCTTCGGCAAAAGGCAGGTTATCACTTTTTCAATTTCGATGTTTACGATAGCCGCGGCACTTTGTGCTTTTGCCTGGGCAATTCCCGTTTTGGCGGCGTTCAGGGCTTTGACGGGATTATTCGCTGCCGCGATTATGCCGGTTTCCCTGGCCCTGATCGGTGATTTGTTTCCGATGGAAGAGAGACAGTCGGCCATAGGTTCTTTCATGGGTTTATTTTTCTTAGGCCAGGGGCTTAGTATGGCCATCGGTGGTTCAATTGCCTACTTCCTGAATTGGAGAGGCGTGTTTGGCGTTTACGCAGGGCTTGCTGTTGTTTCCGCACTCTTGTTGTTTACCATAGGCAGAAAGATACCTTCTGCAAAAAACAAAGATACCAAGGCATTAACGCCGTATATCAATATTCTGAAAAATCCTTCGAGTGTAATCATTTACGCTTTAGTTATCTTTGAAGGTCTTTTCCTTCTGGGCTCATTTTCATTTTTGGGCGGATTTATCAAAACGGTATTTAACCTGAATAATTTTGCTATTGGCATAGTAATGACTGCGTTCGGCCTAATGGCACTGCTTGCCGGCAGAAGAGCGGGTAAAATCGCCGCCAGAATAGGCCGCAAGAAAACCGCTGTCCTTGGCTTGAGCCTGGCCTTTATAGCTGACCTCTTACTTGTGGCTATGGGAAGCGTATTGCCTATCGTAGTTATTGCGGTTGGACTTATGGGGGCCGGTTTTATGATGGCCCATTCCACCTTCCTGACGATTGCTACGGAATTTGCCGCCAAAGCAAGGGGTATTGCCATGTCTCTGGTTGCCTTCTGTTTTATGGGTGGCGGAGGTATCGGGACTGCCATTGGGGGCAAGATTGTCGCAGTTGCAAGTTTTCATTCATTATTTGGCATTTACGGCGCAGGGCTTTTCGTGCTTACAGTTATTGCATTGCTTGTCAAAAGCAGTTTTCATGCCAAGAATGCTTAAACTTAAGATGTAATTGGGGAAATATCTTCAGGGAAAATGAAAGAAGTGATATAGATGTTTGCAGCATTAGATTGGGTTTTAAAAGAGTTAACTTACTATTTAAGCTATGGTCTGACGGTGCTTATTCGTTGGATTTTGGACTTGTTTGGCGCTAATCCTTTAATTTTGGAATCAAGCCAGTATAAAGGTGCAATCAACTTTTTCTTTTACGATACGATGAAAATATTTTTAATGTTATCTGTAATCATCTTTATCGTATCAATTATCAGGAGCTTCTTTCCCCCGGAAAGGACCAAAAAACTTTTAGGGGAAGGAAAAGCACGCGGGTTTTTAGGTAATATTTTTGCCGCCCTTTTAGGGATTGTAACCCCTTTCTGTTCCTGTTCTGCAGTACCGGTATTCATAGGATTTGTCGAGTCGGGCATTCCCCTTGGAGTGACATTTTCCTTTCTTATCTCTTCGCCCATGGTTAACGAAGTTGCTCTTGTCATGCTGTGGGGGTTATTTGGCTGGCAGATTGCCTTGCTTTATATTGCTACAGGAGTAATAGTGGCAATAATCGCGGGAATTATTATCGGCAAACTTAAAATGGAAAAGTACGTTGAAGAATATGTCTACAGCATGAAAATGGGCGAAGCTAAAATCGAAAATCTCACATGGAATCAACGCTTTAGAGACGCTGGGCATTATGTCGCGGAAATTCTTAAGAAGATTTGGCCCTACGTGATCATAGGTATAGCTATCGGCGCTGTTATGCACGGCTGGGCACCGGCAGGCTGGTTGGCCAAATATGCCGGGAAAGAAAATCCTTTTGCTGTGTTCGTGGCGGTTTTAATCGGGATACCGCTCTATTCCAATGCAGCCGGAACCATTCCGATTGTAAAAGAACTCACCCGGCTGGGGATGCCTATGGGAACCGCGCTTTCCTTCATGATGTCGGTAACGGCGCTAAGCTTACCGGAAATGATTATTCTGAGAAAAGTTTTAAAACCAAAACTCCTGGCAGTGTTTATCGGAATCATGGCAGCAACCATTATTATTATCGGTTATTTGTTCAATCTAATAATTCCGTAGGAAATAAGCTATAATCCCGTGAGGAAATATCAAATAATTAAAGAGTGGAAGGACGGTATTAATAATGAATATCAAAATTTTGGGTTCAGGATGTGCCAACTGCAAAAAACTGCAGGTAGTTACCGAGGAAGTGGTAAGAGATGCAGGGATTGAAGCTACAATTGAAAAAGTTGAGGATATTCAAAAGATAATGGTGTATGGTGTGATGAGAACTCCTGCCTTGGTAGTTAATGAAAAAGTAAAAGTCGCAGGCAGAATTCCAACTAAAGATGAAATTAAGAAATATATTAAAGAGGCTTAAGAATGTTTACAATTATCCTTTATGTTCTGGCCATAGGACTTCTTCTGCTTTCGTTTCTTAAAGATAAAAAAAAGACCAAGATGGCCCTGGTGAAGGCTTGGAAGTCCTTTGAAAACATACTGCCGCAGTTTTTATCTATTCTTATTATCATTGGTATTATGCTTGCGGTGCTAAGTCCTAATACTATATCAAAATTAATTGGTCAGCAATCCGGTTGGGTTGGAATGATTATTGCCGCTATTGTCGGTTCAATTACTTTAATTCCGGGATTCGTTGCCTTTCCTTTAGCTGCGGCGCTTCTAAAAAGCGGAGCAGGTTTTATGCAGATAGCGGTATTTATTTCAACTTTGATGATGGTTGGCATTGTGACCATTCCTTTGGAAATCAAATATTTTGGCAAAAAAGCTGCAATCTTAAGAAATTCTTTAGCTTTCATATTCTCATTCGTTGTGGCAATCGTGATAGGGGTGGTGCTGGGGTGAAGGAAGTTTTAAAACGTTATAAATTTTTCGCTATTCTGGTAGTTCTTAACTTAGGACTTGTTGTTATTTTCCCTTCAATAGGCCAAAAATCTTTAAGCATAACTTGGAGTAATACCCTGGAGATGCTTTCTGTTATACCTCCAATTTTTATTCTACTTGGACTTTTGGATGTTTGGGTCCAAAGAGAAACAATGATCAAACTTATGGGAGAAAAATCAGGATTTATTGGCGTAGCCTTAGCCTTCTTTTTGGGCTCGGCAGCGGCAGGGCCCTTATATGCAGCGTTTCCTATAGCAGGGGTTCTTTTGAAAAAAGGAAGCAACTTTTCCAACGTGCTTATCTTTATAGGGGCATGGTCAACAACCAAAATACCGATGCTGCTTTTCGAAACATCAGCGATGGGTTGGAAGTTTATGCTGACAAGGTTTATCATCGATATTCCTGGAATCGCTTTGATTGCCTATATAACACAAAAGGTTTTACATGAAAAAGAAATCAATATTATATTTGAAAAGGCTAAGAATCAAATATAGAAGTAAGTTAAACTTAAAACGTTGATCTGGAATTTTATAGATAAAGCTAAAATAATAACTTATTCTTAGTGTATAAAAGGCAAAAAAGTTTATAAAGCTCCGGATCATACAATTCTTTTTGCCTTTCCATAATCTCAAATGCAGTGTCTGCTTTCATAGCCCTTCGGTAAGGTCTATCACTTGTTAAAGCATCGAAAGTATCTGTAATCCTAATAATTCTTGCTCCTAAAGGGATGGATTGTCCTTTAAGCCCATAAGGGTATCCGCTTCCATCAAAGTTTTCATGATGGTATAAAATATCCTCTGCAACCTTTTCAGAATAGCCTATATTTATAACTTCTTTGAAACTTAAAATTGGATGAGTCTCAACATGCTTTTTTTCTTCAGCTATTAAATTGCCTGACTTATTTAAAATATCCTGGGACAAAAAAGATTTACCGACATCGTGAAATAAACAAGCTATATAAAGCTCGTTTTTTTCTTCTTCAGATAAATTTAAAAAATCGGCTAGGCGTTTACTCATATTTGCTACTCTAATAGCATGTCGGAGATCCCTTAAATATATTGCTTCCAATATAGCTACCTCCTCGTAAAAATATGAATTGATGACAAAGTTAAACCCCGGTGACGAGACCGGGGTCATAATGCGTTTGAGAACATGAAAATATAATAGATATTAAAAAAGTAAAAAGTTCTTCCTCGTAAATTTGCTTTTCATTGCACCCCACCAAGCAAATACTACATATTAGGCTGATTTGTTCTGAATATTATAACCTAAACATCCACCCTGGCATTTCTTCTCCTGCCAGAATCTACACCCATCACATTCTTTAAAGGCGGGATTAAAAAAACGTTTGCTATCGATCTCACGAATAAAGAATTCTTGAATTTCCGCAACGGTATCGAAATCTTTAATATTTATGGAAAGATAATCCTCAAAGACAAAACACCGTGCGACACTTAAATCCGGTCGTATATCCATTACCGGCCTGCACATTTCTTTATGAACAAGGTCAAAACCGGAATAAATGAAATTAACAAGTTCCTCATTTGAAAAGATACACTTTGGAGGGTTGTTACAGTCTATGTGGGGAATAATTCCATTTTCATGACATGAGTCCAAGAACTCGACCAAACGAGGGACATAACTTTCATAATGCTGAAGAGTTCCGGCTTGATTATTATTAGATGGGACCGAGATACTATAACGAATGGTTTTCAAGTTTAACTTCTTGCTCTCTTCAATAATATAATTGTAATCAAAATGAGGCTCAAAAATATTAATACCGAGCGTTACACGAGGCTCGATATTTCTTCTTCTATATTCGAAAACCAGATTTTCTACATTATTTATAGTTTTTCTATATAACTTTTCACCGATTACTTTTGGACCATTAAGGTTAATCAAGAAAGATACTTTTGGGTGGACAATAGAATGACTCAACTCCTGATCTAGGGCAAGGGCATTAGAAAATAATTGAATCTTATGAAAGAAAGGATCTTTAATTCCATCATTAACCCATTGCTCGAATTTCGGGTGCAAGGTTGGCTCCCCGCCTAGAAGCCTTAATTCCGAATGCCCGGATCTTTTGAAGAAGTCAAGAATGTAAGCATAATTTTCATCTGAGATATTAACCTTGTTTTTGGGGTCACAGTTTGCAAAACAATAGGAACACTTTAAGTTGCAATAGTTATTTAGCATTATATTCATTCTAAAAAACCCTTTCTAATTCATGAGATTAACTTTTGCCGCTTTTGAAAATGCAATCACGGCTTAATAAGCGTTATATTTATCATCTTGTTATGACACTTTGGAATGTCTTAACATTTGTTACCGTTACGGCATTTGCAGATCCGGTATTGTTTCTTGCTGTCACGGTAAAAGTAATTGGTTGTCTCGCCGTACCAGCAGGTACGTTAAAACTACCCACCCACGTATTACCGGATGTATTGACAAACGTTATAGTCGTTGAATTTAGAGTATTTGTTGCAGTAACCTGGGTAACAGTACCCGCAGTCGTTGCTGTAATTTGAATTGTAGTCCCAGGGAATGCTACAGCTTGAACACTGGCTGTAACTGCTGGGGGTGGTACATAGTTATCCCAATTGCCCCAATTATAGTAATTGCTATAATTACCGTAATTACCGTAATTGCTGTAGTTGCTATAATTGCTGTAATTAGAGTATTGGCTGTATTGGGAATAGGTTTCGGTATGGTTTTGCCAGTTGGTATGATTTTCCCAAACACCGGCATTTGAATAATTGGCATTCCAATTGACATAATTACCGTAAATATTATTATAAACATTCGTATAAGCCCCATAATTTGTGTAATTACTCCAACTTGATTGCGGCCAGGTCCATTGAACCCAGGCAAAGGCTTTCTCCGGCTCAAGAGAAATCTTCAATCCCCATGATGTTGAATATTTTCCATCCTTAGAATGCGGCCGGTCAGGATAATTTTTTTCAACGACATCTTGAGTTATGGAGGTATGAAGGATACTAAGTGAGACAAAAGCAAAGAGCAATTTCTTTAATCGCGTATATGTTCTTGTCATTTCTCATCACCTACGGCATAAGATAAATTTTCTGTTGAATTTTTTGATTGCACATACTTTTCAATTAAAGCCGCTTTTTGAAAGCAATAATTGCATACAGCGCCGCACTGGGAAGAACACTGCGGTTTATTTTTTATAAAGTGGTTAATATCAGGCATGTATTCAATAACTTCATTCATTCTTAAAGTCCCATATTGACTGAACGCTGTGTTCATAAAACGAGAGTTATAAGTATTGAAGAACTCGTTGAGCGCATATTCTTTGTCCGTTGCTCCAATCATGTAAGCCCGAATCTTATTTAATAATTCGGGCTTTGGATGGTCCCTGCCAACCAGCTTAATACTGTTAACACCGGCTTTTTCAAATTCAGTTAATTCCCAAGGATAAATAATTCTGTTTAGAACCATTTGGATCGGTGGATTACAGCCTGTTATTCGGTCACAGATAAACTTAGGAAATTCACGGAAGACCGGGCTGCATTTATGAATATTTTCCTGTCTGCCGAACAGAGCATAATGAATATTCTTTGTAGGGCAGCCATAGATACAAGCTTCATCTGCCATAAGTTCTAAGCCGGTTTCAGGTAAAAATTTTTTAAACGACTCGATAAAAGCAAAATCTTTGTTGAGATCAGAAGCAGGAATAATATTGGAAATTCCTAAGTTTTCAACAACATACTTTGCTTGGATGATCGAACGGATATCCATCATCGTTGATGCATTGACAGATAACCCATTGAATTCTTCCTTTAAAAAATCAGCCAGAAGCTGGCTGCCGACGGTTATACTTCTAACGCCTATCTCGGCAAGATGGCTCACAAACTGCTTGAACTGAGAAATATTTGATTCGAAATCATAAAGCGAAATTGTCGAAATGCTATTCATTAAATAAATGAATTCGATATTATTCTTTTCAAGCTCTTTAATATACGGCCCTAAATCCTCCAGGGTAAGTATTTTGCTGTTTTCCTGAAAATTAACCGACCGACCATGTTCAAAACCTGACTTGGCATAAGAAGTGTAAGGGAGGCTGTTATAAACAGCATGAATTTTATACTTTGTGTCTTTGCTGTTGAGAGCAGATAACTGATTTATATAATCGAAATCAAATAACAAGGGAACAGAAAAAACCATTTCTCTTGGCCGGCTCTTTAGAGAAATGGTTTGTTTTTTCTTAAATATATTGATCATACAAATTACACTCTTTTCTTAAAATTTATTAAACGACTAAAAACTCCTTAAGCTTATTTTCCGCCTTAACCGGAGCATTAATAAGCTTAATTGACTCATCTAAAATCTTGCGGATCATCTTAGCGCTCCGGAATTGATTCGTGAAAAGGAAATTAAGAAATCTTGGGTTATATTTTGGCATATCATCAAAATCAATTTCATTGATAACCCGAATGATATGGCTGATGACCTGTCTATGGATATAACAATTTTCAGGTTCAGGCTTATTCATAGATAAATCATATTGTAGGTTATCATTAAAGCAGCCACAGTGACAGGAAAAGTAAAAATCACAATCACTGCAGTTTTCAAGCATTCGGCGAGTACCCTCGATCCAACGTTGATGATTGGGATGGTTAAGAATATCCTGGACCGACTCCATATCAAATATATTGCCGAAAGACATTGATGCGTTTTCGGGCCAGTCGCGGCCGCAGTGATAAATCGTGCCATCGGGCTGAGTTGAAAACCAATTGCTGGCACAATCAGCAAAATTGCAGGAGCCTCCGGCTTCTAACGCTGTCCTGAGATACCTTTCGCATATATCGGAATCAGCTGGTCTATAAGTATCCTCAATCCAGTAATCGAAGAATTTGCAAAGTTCTTTTGCCACCACTTTACCCTCCAAGGTATAAGTGTTTTCATTTTTACTGGCTGAGAAAATGAGGTTCATTTTGCATCCGATTCCCAGCCGTTTAAAATATTCGTACTCTTCGATCATGTGCTGGATGTTATCTTTGGTAAGAATTATAATGGCCCCGCCCATAACGCCGTATTTATCTGCCAAGGCCAACGACTTCATTAATTGACCGGTATTCTTGCGGGTTAAATGATTGGTTAACCCGTCAAAACTAAAGCCGGGACGGATGTTAAATTTACTTAGCATAGCTGCATTATCATCATCGATTAAAGTTAAATTTGATTGCATACAGATATCCACATTTTTAAATTGCCGCCTGATTAAATCATTGGCTGTTTCATAAAAATCTTTGTCAATCAGTAACGGCTCTCCCCCGTGCCATATCCAAGACCCAATATTCTCATCTTTAAAAACCTTAAGAAGCTGCTTTACAAGATCAAGAGAAATAATATTTCCTTCAGCATTCAAATCCTTACGAAACATGACATCATAACAATACGGGCAGTGCAAATTGCAAGCGTGGGTAGTTTTGACTATAAGCGTTGTCGTATCGGGGTAGCCAATATTCTCAATAGCATCCATCTTTCTAAAATCAATATCGTTTTTAAATAGATCTTTATGACGTTCAAACTGTTTTAGCGATGATGAAAACATCATCCGTTTATTGTCGTCTATGACTTCCAAAATCTCCGAAGCATTCATTCCCGGCATGATTAAACGATAATTGCAGCTTCTGAGTTGCCTTTCATAGCGATTGTTATATTTACGAAATTGATGCAACTCATCTTTAGAAATTAAATTCATAACTTTTTTCTCCTCTAATTCTCTAATTGGGTTGCTTGTTCGGAATCCACTTTCCAAACACCGTTTACCTGAAGTAATATAACCCGTTCTTCATATTTACTTACCCAATAGTTGCCGCCGTTTTTAGCGGCATTAATCACGGTTACAAATTTTATAAAAGCGCCTTCTTGGTTGTTTAATTGAGGGATTTGATTAAAACTGATATCCGCAAGTTCAATTGATTTCACCTGTCTGGTATCCTTATTCTTTATACTTTCAGATTTAAAACTAGGGAAGTAATTATCCAATTCCTGCTGGAAACGGTCTGTCGTATAACTGCTTCCCGGCATTTGGGCAGCCGATTGCAGCTGTTTATAATCTGTTGTCCGGAATACTGATAACCATTTTGCACCCACTTCATAAGCTGCCTTTTCTTTATCCGTCTTTGCGGCATCATTTCTTAAATCAATCGGATACCCTAGACTATATAAGGACAGGTCAGGATTTGTTACAGGTTGAGGCTTGCTGTTTGTAGTTTCCGATCCTTTTGGTGCTGCTCCAGAAGTTGCTGAAGTCCCCTCTTGCGAATTGTTCTTAATTTGCGGGCTATTTTTAACTTGCGGTTTTTTTTCGGTCTGTGAGTTATTGTCTTCCTCTTCTTTTGGGAGTTCCTTAATAGGCTGCAATTCTTTCTCGGTCTTTTGGTTGTCTGATTGATTATTATTTTGAGTTTCCGTATTTTTTATTGCAGGTTTTGTGGTCTGAGGTTGAGGAACAGCTTTTTTTGAACCGCAGCCAAATAACAATAGGGATAAAATGAGAAAAATAATCGGGAATATCAGTTTGCTTTTTTTATTAAACATTATGGGTTTCTCCTTCCCGTTTCTCCAACCGGAACCTGTTTATCACCCATTTCAATGTAAACTTTGGATAGTGTATTCACCCCTGCAGAATCCGATTTACGCCTCCCATCCATTTGGGATTCCATTTTTTCCAACTGCATAAGAACTGCAAATTTAATAAACTCAATCTTATCCAACCCTATAGAAAGGCTGAAACCTTCAGCTCTTTGATTTAAGTTATCTGATACATCAAGTTCCCATTTAACCAATTACCAACACCCCTTTTACTTATTCTTTAAATGTCTTACGACTCCCGCGACAAGAGCAATCACGCCGATTCCAAGGACAATTGGCCCAATGATATTCATAATCTCACCCCTTTATACCATATTACAACATATATAGGAATTTTTTGGTATTATACTAAAATTTATATTAAATTGCCGAATAAATGGCTTAAAAACAGAGTTACAATAAAGGAAATGGCAATTAGAACTGCACCCCCGCCCGGAAATTCGGCCTTTTCATTAGTAAAATAATTTGTATTCTCCCCGAGAACAAATAAAGAGATTGTATCTGCTCTGACATCCGTAAAAGTCCCGGCCAATCCTTTCAATTTAATCGTTCTGATGAAAAAATAGAAAAAAGCAGAGAACATACAAATTGCTAAATTTAAGAATACCCCTGCAGGGGGTAAATACAGACTTAATGCCAGTAATAACTTTGCATCCCCGCCCCTCATGGCTTTCTGCGAATATACTATCATTAAGATAAAGAACATAAAAATGTACGAAAATAAAAACGTAATAGAGAACTTATGAAAACAGGCAATAAAAAAAATGCCCAGTAAAATACCAGGGAGAGTGATCCAGTTATATATTTTTCGTCTCCGCCAATCAGTTATCGTGCTTATAAGCAACATCAAGATTGGAATGATATAAAAAAATCGTTCGGGCATAAACTATCCTTCCTTTCATTTTTTTAAGGAGATATTCTGAGTGATGCATCTTTGGCAACCTTTATCGTCCAGTAGGGAGTCGGATCAACCAGCTGGGTGAAACCCCTCCACACTTTCACCTCAACATAAGCAACATAACTGGGGTAAGTAATCGCATGCCCATCGATAGAGCTTACCGCTGGTAATACGTCAGAATTATACGCATGGTAATAAAGCGTTGCTTTGTTGATTGCCATCACCGGCGATCCCGGCAACGGATCAAGGTTATTGTCTAAAGATAAATTTTTCTTCAGCATATCGAGAAATACGCTGTCCGCTTTTGCTGAGTCTATAGCCAGAATTCCTTGATTAAGCTTAGCCTGATCCGTTTGCTCCGTTGCTGCCAGAGCTGCAAACTTTACGCTGTCGATTATTCCGCGTTTAACGTTTATGGCGTGGTAATAGTCTGTTGCCCATCCGAATAGAGCTAGAAACAGGCCAAGGTATATTAAGACTTCAACTAAAGATGAACCCCGTTCATTGTCCCGAATATTTTTTAATATTTTCATGTTCATCACCTTAAGGTAAATATTGGCTCATAATGGTTTTCGTTACGGATATTGTCTGGGAAGCAGACACCGGATGACCGCTTGACCAATCCGTAAAATTGCGTGGTCCTGAAACGGTTATGGTAATGTACTGACCGTACGAAATGCGATTCGTATCGTTGCCCGATCCGGTAATCGTAAACGAATTGACATTCACCCCGGTATGGGCAAGCTGATCTCTTATCAAAGTCTGAACTTCCGTTGTTGTCCCGCCCACAATAGCAGCTCGTTCAAGTCCCAAGTTTACGGCATTAATCATTGATCCTTGCATATTATTCAAGAAAAACATTGAGAAGAAGGCAAAGAAAATCATCATCCATAGACCGAAAACAATTAAGAACGAGATTAATGAAGATCCTCTTTCATAATCAGGATTTCTTTTTCGGTTTCTAAGAAAAAATAATAATTTGTTTTTCATAAAAATAAGCAGATAGTACGCTTTAAACATACTATCTGCCATTCTCCTTTCCTTCTGATTAAGGGGTCGTTATTCCGTTAATGCTTGTATTCATACTGGTGAGCTTTCCCTTCACGGTCGTAAACAGGGTTGCCACAGCACCGATCGTAGCGAGAACACCGCCGAATATCCAGATGATATTCTGGATTACATCCCCGCCCTCATCGTTATAAAGTGCTTTGAATAAATTGATCATGTCTTCATCACCTTTCTTAATTTAATACACTGATACCGGTTGAATCATTCGTTACCTTGCTTTTTACTGTGCCGAAGATAATCATTGCTAAGCCGACGGTTGCTAAGATACCGCCAATTAACAATATAATTTCTTGGGTTAAATCCCCCCTTTCATCGTTGAGTAATTCCTTTAAAACATTCTTCACAAAATAGACCACCCCTCACATTACTTGACTTAGATTTTGATTTGCTTGCAGCAGTAATGGCACAAGGATAATGATTGGGATCATAATAAAGGGTATTGTTGTCAAAGCTTCGACAATCATTTTCCGCTTTTTATATCTGCTCATTTCCTTTAACCCTTCTATATAATCAATATCCTTGGATCTGCTTTCCATGTACGCTACCATATGGGTATTATCGATGGTGATCGACTGCAGCAAAATATCCGCGAAGTTTCGAAATTCTTCGATATCGGTCTCTTTACTTAGCTTGGCAAGCGCGATTCTAGGTCCTTGTAATGAAATTTCTTGCAAAAGTTTTTCTAAATGAGGCTTTAATCGATTCGTTGCGAAAAAAGATCCTTTGATAGAATCGGTAATGGAATGGCCGGCTTTTCGCAGGTCAACGATATAGGTCATTGCTTCGGATAATTCATTCGTTAATTCTTCCTTGTATTTGGCATATAGGTATAGGAGAAGAATTGTCGGGGCCGTGATTCCAGTGAAAAAGCCTACAGCAATTAAAAAACCTAAGATGAGGATATTTTGGGAAGCCAAACCGGCAAAGCCAAATAAAACGGTAAACAAAAAAGGGCTGATGCCCTTAAGTGTCTTAAAGTCCTTATACCCTAAAGATAACGGTTTTCTCGGTTGCTTGAGAATTTCAAGAATCAGGTCTGTTTTATTGTTTTTACATTTATTTTCAGTTTCTCTTTGCTTTGGAAAATACTTTTTAATTTTTGTAAGAAAGGAATCTTTTGTTTGCCTATAAGTAATAACCGTGCTGCTTATTGAATTAATCCTTTTAAACTCTTTTCTCGAATTCCTAATAAAGAAGCTTATGAACAGCACAAATAAGCCCATGGAAACGCCCAGGGCGCATAAGATTGTCATCATATTACATCCTTAATCCTCCATCGATAAATATTTTAATAAAAGCCCGACCTCAATAAGTATGGCAATAATAATTGAATCTGTGTAATAAACGCCTATAGAAGACTGTTTAACCAGCATAATGGAATCTGGCCAGAAAAGCCCGACTGCGAAATAGACAACAACCATAACTATGGTAAAGACGATTGCCTTTGATATCAATGGGCTTAAATCTTCTTTAATCGTTTGGGCTCTGGTCTTTTTCGAACGTATTTTACCAATTAGCCGATGCAGATTCTCATCGGTATTTCCCCCGGAAATAACGGAGGAATACACTGTGTTGTAAAAGTCTCTGAACGCTTGAATTTTGAGAATATTGGCAGTCCTTAACACTGTCTGATCAAAACTTTCGCCGCCATTTACTTCAGCTTGGATTCTGCTGATCAGCGATTTCATTTGAGAAGGCATCCCCTCGATTGAATCCCAAGTGGCTGCTTCAAGGTTATTCCGCACGATATAGTTATTAAGAATCAAGGTAAACGTATTTAATGCCTGCTTATTGATCAATTTGCGTACGGAATAATAGGCGATATTCAATACTAGCCATGGAAATATCCCGCCCACAAATGTAACGATTACGATAGCTAAGACGTTATATTTCATTACCAATGCTTGCGAACCTTGAATACTGGGGACTGTAATTTTAAACATACATATCGATCCCGCAAAGGTGATAATTAAAAAGATAATGCTTATAACCACGAATGTTTTGAACTTCATGTTCAATTGGATGATTTCTTTACGCTGATCAAATAGAACTCGTATTTTGTTCATGAGACCTGTTTCTTTAAGGGCTCTTTCTTGGATAGAGGTTAAGCTCTTTCTAATATACCCTGCAAGCTTTCTCTTTTCTCTATCCTGGAAAAACCAAGTAAATAAAATAATGAGTAAGCCAATACTCATTCCATAACAAAGAACCAGAATCACTTCAACCACCTCTTTATCTTGTCAGCATTTCCCCTTCCTTTAGCGATTAACCTTTTGGCCAGCTTTTTTGTTATAGGCTTAAAAGTCATGTTTCCGTTACTGTCGCGTTTAAAAATGTCTTTAATGACGATGTTATCGTTATCATCTAATTCGATTTCGGCAATTTGGGTAATTTCAATTTTTCTATCGATGTTACTTAATTGTATGATGATATCGACCGCTGTCGCTATCTCGCTATTAATAACCTTATCCGATACATTGGATATGGCCTGCACTTTTGTCCTGAGCTCTTGGCAGCAAGACTCGGCATCATAGGTATGAATGGATGCCATGGTGTTGGCATGGCCTGACCGCATGGCCCTTAAAGTATACATGGCTTCAATTGGATACCGGATTTCTCCGACCAGGATAACATCCGGGTCCATGCGCATAATTTGGGGATAGATTTCTTCAACGCCGATCGGATTGTATTTGGTATCTCTTTCAAGCATCTCCACAACTTCAAGTTTAGGATAATACTTCAGCAGCTGGAGTTCCG
The DNA here is from genome assembly GCF_001707455.1 of Dehalobacter sp. TeCB1. Classification (NCBI taxonomy): domain Bacteria; kingdom Bacillati; phylum Bacillota; class Clostridia; order Eubacteriales; family Desulfitobacteriaceae; genus Dehalobacter; species Dehalobacter sp. TeCB1. Next base: position 103,192 of record NZ_MCHF01000056.1, read on the forward strand.
GCCCGTTTTCAATTGTAATAATCCGCAAACCGCTTTCTGGATCACCAACACCGTTATATGCAGGGATCAATTCCTGTAATATCCCGGCTAACGTCCTGATTAAAGTTGTTTTCCCCGTATGCGTTCCTCCGCTTACGATGATAGTCGCCCCGGCTTTTACTGTGTCATAAAGAAAATCCAGCTGTCTGTAAGAATGGCAGGTATCATCATTTCGCCCTTCGAAAAGATCATCCTGGTCACTTAAGGAAATTCCGGGTTCAGCAGTTTTTAATGTGCCGATACGCTCAAGTTCCTCCATGGCAAAGTTCTTATCCCGAAACCTGCGGATATTGATGGTTATCCCATGGCTGGGAACGATTGAGCTTTTGTTGATGACAACTCTGCTTCGGTCAGGGAGCCAAGCATTATCTACCATGGGGCTGCCCTCGTTTGCTTCGGAGTGGCAGGTAAGCAGTATTTTTTCTGCGATTTTTTCTAAATGCTGATAATCTTTAAATTGAATATTCATGGCTTGGTAGCGAATACCGTTTTTCTTATAGGTAACTTTATCTATGCCGTTTACACATATTTCAGTAATATCGGGGTTAAGGTAGATTAGATCATGCAAAATATCGTAACCGACGATGTATTTATATACTTCCCAGATAATTTGTTCGATGCCCATATTCGGGATTTCAACTTTGTTGGTAAAAAGAATTTCCTTCATTACTTCTTTTATTTTTTCTTGAGCTCCAGAATTTCCATAGATGGCGTCGCTTAGCAATTTAGCATGTTTTTCCGCCAATTCTGTTTGGATGATGCTTGTTGCTTTAAATAGTAATTTTTTATCGTCTTCAGAACTTACGTATTCTTTTGCAGCCTGGGCTAGACTGACTCTCATATACTATCACTGTCCTTTTTATTACTAAATGAAAAGAGCCTAAATCTTTTGGCCCCCTTCTTTTTTAATGGGATCTCTTTATGCAGCTTTAATAATGCTTCCTTTACATGATCTGCAATTTCGCGATATTTCAATAGGGAATCCAAGGTAACGGTAAGGTTATCATATTTAACCTTCGGTATCGCCGGTATGGTTCCGATTAAGGGGACTCCAAGATTTTTCTCGATTTTTTCTTTTGTGTACATGGCCTTATCCGAATATTGATTGATTAGTAAGTGAAATTTATTGATTCCGACCTGTCTTACATATAAATTGTTAAGCCACTTTGCTGTATTTTCGATAACATTTCTGTTTTGGTCTACGATAGCAATCACATCGGTCGCCATTTTCAAAGAAATATCTGTAGGAATGATGAGTGTATCGCTTTGGACATCAATAAAAAGAATATCCACTATCTCAGAGAGCTCGGAAATAATCGATTTTGCTTGGTTCAGCCCAAGTTTTTCTATCAGTTCGGGGTGCTTTGTTAAGCCTGTCCAGTAGAGAAGGTTAGGAACATCCTTAGTTCTGAAGGCATTTTCTTCTAAGATATCTTTATACGAGAAATTATCTTGCCAGGACTTCAAAACGAATTCGATCATGCTTTCTTGATCTTCAGTATCCAAGAATAAATGGATACTGGGAGTTATTACCGCAAAATCCAATAGCCCAACTTTTAAGTCAGATATTCTGGCCAAGGTTTGAGCGAAAGTTAACGCCATAGTTGTTTTTCCAACACTGCCTACACCCCAAAAGGCAATGACTTTTTTATAGTCCTTCTCTGATGTCGGTAGCTCGTTATTATTTGTCATTTTCGAGCCCCCTATTTCTGCATTGCTAATAAAGCAAGGATAAAATCTTTAGACACATTTACGTTAGAATTTTCAACAACTTGGTTGATATTATAAAGGTTTACCGAGTCTCTGCTTCTTTTACCGAGTGAGAGCGTCCCCATTGTCTCTGCCTGTTTGATGATAAGAAATTGCCGGGGCGTTACTTTTGCAATGATTTCAACCGGAATACCCTTTGTTTGGTTTCCATTGGAAAGACTTATAACACTTTCTGCTTTGGACTGGATATAGGGCGTATCTGCTGAAGTGAGAATATTACCGGTTGCATCGGCTGTGGCCTCGATAAATAAGTCCGTTAATATATATCCTGTCATGGATGTACTTACTGATACTTTAGGGTCAACACTCATAACAAGATCAACCGTTTGCCCGTATCGGACTAAACCGGCAATTGAACCGTTATAATCCGTCTTGAAGGCAATCAGCCGGGTGTTATTTGCTGAAGCTTTGGGATTTTGTTCTATTTTATCGGTTCTGACAGGATCTCCTTCCTTTAACGGCCAATTCAATGTTTTTCCGATAACTTGATTTTTGTCGGTGGCAGTGCTATCAGGGACGCTATCCCTTGGCACTTTTTTTATAATCAGCTGCTGGTCATCGACAACGGTGTCTTCTGAAATATCTGAGGCAGCAAAGACAACTGGGATAAGACCTTTTGAATAGTCGATTTGCAAATAGATTCCAATTCCACTCCCTAAAGCTAGGATAGCTCCGATAATAAATATAATTCTTCTCAAAACTTACACTCCTTCATTATTTCTTACTTGATAAACCGGGGAAAAAACTCTTTTTGGAGTTATCTATATACAGCATAGATAACTTCTGTGTATTTATATAAAGGGTAAAGCTATTCAAAAAACTTAGGTCTGCCGATCAGATAATAGCTTGACGGGCTGGACCCGGATATAGCGGTTATCGCTACATTGTTCTGGCCAGCGTTACAGTTGGCAATCAGCAGATTTCCGTTTTCCTTGCCCACAACAATGCCTACATGGCTTAGGTCGGAATAAAATGCCAAATCTCCGGGCTGAGCACTGACCCAGTTTAACGGCGCACATGCGGCATATTGGTTAGCAGTACCGGTTCCAATTATTTTCGCAGCATCTGTATTACCTGCCGCATTGACGAATACCCACGCCACATAGCCGGAACAATCCAGACCGAAAGGCCGTATTGTTCCAGTTGTGGAACTGCCCTCGTCAGTTACTTCTGTAGGTATTCCCCATCGGCTGTCCCAACCGATAACAGTGGATTTACCTCCCCAAAAGTAATTTACATTACCGACAAGGGAATAGGCGGCTAGTACAACCTTTTTCCGCTTTTCGTCCAAATCCGGCGGCAGGTTGTTCATAATAGCTGCAATTTCCTTCGGAGAAAGGGTTATATCCGTATAACTACCTATAAGCCTTAAAAATAGCTGCTTGTATTTGTCCTGCATCAACTCATTTAACATCTCCGCTTCTTGCTGATTGAAATTGTATTGGGCGATCATATCCGAATAAGATTTCGAGATCACATGAATATGCAATATAATCTCGGTACTGGTCGTTTTCCCATCCGTGTGCTCAATCGTGTCCAGCCAATAATTGATCTTATTCATTTCCCAAAATATGTTTCGAAGGATTTCCACTTTTGTGTCGTCAAGAGTGGCAACTTCCGTGCCGTTCTCCGGATCGGCGGCCACTTTCACCGCGTACACCGCCAGAATGTCCCGCCAGTTGCTGACCATAGTACTGCTGCCGTTATTGGAGAAATCCAGCGTGTCATGGGGATTTTCATTCTCTATTTGCTCGATTTTTGCCGTGAATTCCCCGTTTAACCGGCTGACGGCCTCCGTCATAACCGGCGTATTCTTACCGGTGTCTTCATTGGAAAAGAAAACTCCGAATACTGACCCTGACATAAGCCCTACCAGGCATACCAGTAAGATGATAACAACCGCTGCCCAACCTCCGGCGGCAATCAGCGCAATCAGGCTCTTCAATGCTGCACTTATCGTTTTAATAGTGGCCAGCATTGCTTTTGTCGCCGTTTTTGCTGAGACAGCCGCCGTTCTTGTTGCGTTCCGTGCTGTCTGTGCTATTTTTTTGGCGGTTTTGACGGTGTTTTGGGTTGCTGACCGTGAGGTCTTAATGGTTGTCTTAGCACTGCGTTCGATGGTCTTAACTCTTCTTTGCGCCGTTTTTACCGTGCCTTTAGCCGCTTGCTTTACGGTTATACTACTCTCTCTGGCAGATTGTTTGATCCTGCGTCCTGTTTGGCCGTGAATTTTGCCGCCCGGCAATGCTGCTTTTTCTGCGGACTGAAAAACTGAATCTTGGAAGGTCTGTGCAGCTTTTCTTTCAGCCGCTTGCTTCGCCGTTAAAGTTGCTTTGCCCTGAACATATCTCTGTTTTGATCTTGGAACTCCGGCTCCGGTTTCGGAGGTATGCCCCGACTGGTCCCCGCGAGTAATAGTGTTGAAAGTACTCGTTCCACCTGACCGCCATTCCCGGATTTTCCACACCGCTCTTTTGCTGTGCTCTCCTGCAGTTACCGCTTTTCGTCCGACTGTTTTCGAACCGTCTTTTACTCTGCTCACGGCATTGTCCACATAGTTACTGTCTTTGTTATGTCCGTTTTGTTCCGCTTGCTCTTTTGTACGGATATAGGCGTTTTTCATCCTATGAGATACATCCGAAGCCTTATCCAACACCTTAATATCTTTAAGAGTTGATTTTGTCCTTATTTCTTTCATTACCCTCATCGCCTTCCCCGATTGGACTCAATCTATCTGAACGGTTTACAGTTCCTTTGCAGAGAGCTGCAGGGCAGGACGCTCCGGACTCCGGCAATACTCGGGATAACGCAGCCGGATAGCTTCGAAAAAGTACGGCGCAAAACGGCAGTCAAATAATTCATACGGCGTGGAGTACCTCTCTTTTTCCTCCTCAGTCCACCCGTTCCAAAGGTTAAAAGCCAAGCGGCACAGACGGATGGTTCCTCCCGTCTGCCAGGCGGCTCCAAGGTTTTGCGGCTTAAGGCACTTCTCTTTAAAATCAAACAAGGAACGGATATGGTCCCTTGTTTCCTTACTTATCCCCATCGTGTAGAAAAATGCCCTGTGATACACGTCAGTATTACCTGCCGCATCGAGCATATTGAAATAAAAGGCCTCATGCTCTTTGCCTGCAAACCGGATATTTTCCATTGAATTTCCTCCTTCAATATGATGAAAAAGTCGTCATTACGTACCGGCTTTCCCCAATAAACATATAGGATTAGATTTCAGCCTGTTCACCAGGTTTTGTGGTCATCAGGCGATAGAGCCTGGTGTTGCGCGGAAATTGATCGGCAAAGGGGACAAGGGAGCTTCCCACCTTAATCAACCCGTTCCCCGCGTCCACGTTGGTGATGTAGCTGAGCTGAAGGTCAGAAATGTTTAAAAGCCTGGCCAGCTCCATTCTGTCGGTGCTGGCCTGATTGAGCATGACGATAAATTCACTGTTGGCCAGCATGGTCCTGGCTGTGTGACTCTGCAGCAAATCATCAACATTTTGGGTAATGCCTGTGCAGAATGCCCCGTACTTCCGGACGCGCTTCCATAGGGTAAAAAGGAAATTGGCCGAATACTCATGCTGAAACATCAGGTAAATTTCATCAATAATTATGAAAGTATTTTTACCCTTGGCCCGGTTCCGGGTAATCCGGTTCAGGATGCTGTCCAGCACCACCAGCATACCGATGGGCAAAAGCTGCTTGCCCAAGTCCAGAATGTCGTAGCAAATCAGGCGGTTGTTGACGTCCACATTGGTCGGTTTGGCGAAAGTGTTCAGGCTGCCGCTGGTGAACAGCTCAATAGCTAAGGCAATTTCCTGCGCTTCCGGTTCATCCTGTTTTAAAAGCTCCGCATGAAAATCCTGCAAGGTGGGCGTTATCCCCTGAAAGTTGCTTTGCAGATACTTCCAGTACACGCTCGCGGTACAGCGGTCGATCAGGGACTTCTGTTTGGCCCCCAGGTTTTGGCCGCCGATCAGCTGCTCACATAAGGAAAGGACAAATTCGGATTTTAGGATGACCGGATTAGCCCCGTCGCCGTAATCGCGGTTCATGTCCATGGCATTAATATGGTTCGGGGAGGTTGCGGAAATATGAATGATCTCACCGCTCAAGGCTTTGACAAGGGAAGAATATTCTCGCTCCGGGTCGATCAGTATTATGTCGTCATCGCTGGACAGGATCTGGTTGACAATCTCCCGCTTGGCTGTAAAGCTCTTGCCGGAACCAGATACGCCCAGGATGAAGCTGTTGCCGTTTAGGAGCTGCTTACGGTTGGCGATTATCATGTTTTTAGATATGACATTTTGACCATAATAGATGCCCCCGCTGTGGGAAATTTCCTGCGCCCGGAAAGGAATAAACACCGCCGTGCTCTCGGTGGTTAACGTCCGGATAGCCTCGATTTTTCTTAAGCCCAAAGGCAGTGCCGTGTTAAGTCCGTCCATCTGCTGGAATGTCAGGGTGGAAAACTGACAAAGATGCTTCCGTGCGGTAGTCAGAAGGGTTTCGGTATCGCTGTCCAGCTGCTCCTTGCTGTCCGCAACATGCACCATGGTCAGCACCGCAAACATCATCCGCTGGTCGCGGGTTGTCAGGTCGTCGAGGAATTCCTTACTTTCTTTGCGTTGCTGTTCCATGTCGTAGGGCACAACGGCGGAAAAGTTATTGTTCTGGTTTTGCCGTCTCTGCCAGTTTGTGATGTTGGTTTCCACCCCAAGCAGTCTGTTTTCCACCTCCCGTACCGCTTCATCCGTGGGGATGGGGATAATATCCAAAGAGAGCATCATGCTGCGGTTCAAATCGCAGAGTTCGGACACCATGCTGTCTTTGATATAGCTGGCGTATTCCCTTAAGAAAATGACGCGCCCGTACTTGTTTCCCATGCGGAAGTGGTCTTTTGCAAATTCAAAAGTGTCTGGAGAAATATAATCCTTGAAGTCGTGCCCCTTTTGCATTGTTTCGGATAGATCGAACCGGAAATCCGTTTCTTCGCCGGGACGGAAAAAATCATGCAGGATGCGCAGGCGGTCAATGGCATCCAGTTCCACACACTTGGAGCCAAGGTGGGAGAAGTGGGTGATCAGGTCGGCTCCGATGCGAGAGAAGTAGTTCCGCGCTTCCTCGATATTCCTTTTCAGCACCGCTACGGTCACAAATTTATCCTGGACAATCCCGTTAGCACCGGTGGCCTTGTCCAAAAGCATCCGGTTGTATTCCCCGCGGTAATCGTCCAGCCCGTCTCCCTTGAGTGAAATGAGGATAGAGCTTTCAAAATCCGTTTTGTTCAAGCGGCGGTTGTTGATGGTGATTTTGGTGGTCGCTCCGCTGTCCAAAGAATTGAGCAGTTCTGAATAGGATAAAAACATTGCTTCCTTGTCTTCTTTGGAGGCCACCGCGTAATTAATATCTGTAAAACGAAAGGACTTGGAAAATTTGTTGCCCACCTTAAAAATCCCGTCAGACCAAATAGCCTTAATCGGGATAACCTGCTGGACGCCTTTGGGGATAATAAACTTTTCCTTATCCTGCTTCATGATTTTTTGCAGGGTCTTAATCATAGCGTTTTGATTCCTCCCTTTCCTTGTTTTGAACGGTCTGCTTCAACGCTTCGTAATACACGTTTGTCGGATAAAACATCAGTTTTTTGGGCAGGATAAACTCCGATTTGAGATACGCCCAGAAAAACTGTTCCGCTGTCATGCCGTGATAGCGGATAAACCCCATGGCGGCTAAGGGGAACGCACCCAAAATGCACACCCAGCTCACTGTTTCCGTGCCTAAGACATTCCGCAGGCCGAAGTAGATGCCGACGGCAACGCCAATAGCTAGGAGAGAAAAAACAAACTGCCGCATGGACAGTCCAAAGAACAAGCTTTCTGTGTAATCCCGGATTTCCCGGTTGATTTTAACTTCCAAAGTGCATCCACCTCCGTAAAAAAACAGCGCCCCTCAACGAAGCGCCATCAAGAATTTTTTACCGTTCCTGCCGGTTTTTTTTATGCTTTTCTTTTTCGATTTGGATCTTGACCACCAATTCGTCAACCTTACGGTTCTGTTCCATAAATTCCTCATCCTGTATAAGGCGAATACCGTTTTTCAAGGCTTTATTACCAAGTCTGTTGAGTTTTTTCTTCTCTCTTTCAAACTCGTCATAGAGAGACCCCTTTTTCATTCTCTAATCTCCTTTGTCTGATTTTAAGCCGGATGACAATGGTGTTCTTCATCATCCTCATACTGCAGATTGATGTGTTTGCGTACCATGAAACAACAGATTTCTTGTCTCATCTTTTAGAAGGGCTCCTTTCGGTTTTTAATGCGAATAGCGACTTATTTTTTTATTTTACTGCGATTATCGCATCAAAACCATTGTCCGCTCAAATAAAATTGAGAAGAATAGTGAGGTGCAAAGGTATGAAACCACGGCAGAACCAGCCCGGCAATAAAAACATGATTGGAGCCAAGGTTGTTGCCCTTCGGCAAGCAAAGAAAATAAAGCAGAGAGATTTTTTGGCGAAACTGCAAACCGTGGGCTTGGATATCAGTGCGACAAGTCTTTCACGTCTTGAAGGGCAATACCGTCTTGTTCAGGATTATGAGATCGTTGCGATTGCGAAAGCATTGGATATTTCTATTGAAGATTTGTTGGGGATAAGAGGGAGTGATTAATAAGGGTACGCTGCTAAAATAGTCCGTGCGCAGCCTTCCATTTCCTTCCTTGATACGTGATAATAAAGGATAGGAAAGGAGGGTTTGTTTATGTTGTATACATCCATTTTCTTATTTTTACTGATGCTGGCTCTAAACTTCATCTTTAAGATTGCGTCGGTTTTTCGCTTGGGTGTGCCGTTGCTTTATGTTCTTTTGGTGGGTGCTTTGTTCCCCAACTTTGTACAGGAACATGAAATGCTGACAACTCTAATCTTTTTAGCCCTGCTTGGCCTTGTGGCACTGAGTTGGGTTGCGGCCATCCGCCGAAAAATCCGGCACAGACGGGAGCAGAAGGAAAACCAATATTATGAGGACATAAACACCTGAGAGTATAAAATTTACAACCCCATCATTTCCCGCACCACCCGGTCAGCCATTTTTACGGCCCCGACCAGCACCAGCATATTGAAAATCGACTCCCCGATATAGGACCATACCATTGTGACGGCGCTGGCACCGGTGTCCACCACCGGTGGGGAAGACGCAAAGACGGAAAAAATTACGCAGGCCAGGACGATAATGGCTCCTTCCAGACACACGGCGGCGTAGCCTTTCAAAAAGGCTTTGCCGATGCTTTGGCTCGGCTCTCCGGCGAAGGAGGCCAGAGGCACAGGGGCAATGGCGGTGTATAAAAATATTTTAAAAAAGCGGGCGTACACCGTAAGGATCATAATAAAAGACAGAACCGTAATAAATAAACCGCCGATGAGCGTCACCGCCCACAGTGGAATACTCGCCCAGAAACCGCAATTCTCAATGGCCTGCACAATGGTGTCAGGCAATACGGTCGGGGTGGTCGTCCCAAAGCCTGCAGCGCTCATGATGCTGGAGATAATCCCCTGCACGATATTGAACAGCGCCATCATTAAGTCCAGTCCATAAGTCACGACGCCTTTGGCCAGGGCAAAACGGATGAACAGCTTTAAAGCGTGTTCCGGCTTTTTGACTTCGGCGAAGCTGCCGCAGGTTTTCACTACGCCAATGACAAAAAACAACACCAACAGGGCCATGCCAACGGCCTGCAATGCGCCATGAATATTAACGATAACATTCCAAATACCGCCGCCTTTAAATTCAGTTGGCGATTGGGTAATAATTTGCAAAATCTCCGCCAGTTTTGCATTCCAGGTTGCCAGGGCGTTATTGAGATTGTCGATGACCCAGTTGCCGTTTGACAAATAAACTCACCTCATTTCCGAGACAAAGCCCGCGTACGAAACGTGGGCTTATCTTTGTAATCGTTACCGGCATGGTTCATCCCTGCTGGGCATTTTGTCCTTGATGACGCCATATTTGTCATCCACGTAGAATTTATTGACAAACGGGTTATAGATTGCATGGCACTTGACTCCGTTATATTCGGCAAGATAATCGTTGTCACCCAGCCTCTTGAGGATGGTAGCTTTCCGCAGTTCGCCGTTCAGTGAATGAATGTGCATTTCTTCATTGATCGGAAATGTATTAAACATGGCGATCAACCTCCTGTAATCAGAGTAAGGATCTCTTTGGCAAAGGTAATAATCACTCCGCCCGCCAGCGTCAGGAAGCCGTTGGCCCGCTGGGAAGGGTCGTGGGATTTAAGGGAAAGGCCGATTTGCACAATGCCGAAGCCTAAGAGAATCATCCCAATGGCGCGGATCAGTCCAAAGATGAAGTCGGACAGATTGTTGACCACCTGGAGGGGATCGCCTGCCGCGTAAGCAGGGGCGGCCAAGAAGGAAAGCATTAGTACCAGTGTGCAGTAAACTGCAATAGTCCTTTTGATTTTCCTGGACATTTTCATAGAATCATGCCTCCAATGTATTGTTTTTCAGGATTGCATCTGGGTTTCGAGTTCTTCCTCGGAGAGAAGCTCATAATCGCTGTTTTCGTTTAGAACCATAGCTTTCCAGTCCAGGGCAGTTTCCGTACCGCCGTGCCGGAAAGGTTGGCCGCTGCCGTCAACAGTCAGTTTCAGATTGGAGTGTTTAAAGATATCATACTTGTCGTCCATAATGGCTCGTTCACCGCGGATAAAGAGCAAGGCATAGCGGTTGTCCAGCATCCGCACCTCGTCGGGGGTCAGAAGCTCGCGCCCTGACAACTGATAATTGACGGAGTAGCTTCCATTACGGCCCTTGCTCTGACCGTAGGTGTTCATGTCAATGGTTTCTTTGCCTAAAAGCTCGGATACATACTTATGGGTTGACTGCTCATTGCCGCCCAAATACAAAAATTCGTCGCAGTTGCCGACAATAGATTCCCAGGTATCTTTAAACAAGGCTTTGAGCTGTGCCAGGTTTTGTAGGATGATGGACACGGATATTTCCCTGGAACGTATGGTGGACAGTAGCTTGTCAAACTCATCAGGCAGAGCGACATTGGCAAATTCATCCATGACAAAATGGACATGAACGGGCAACCTGCCTCCGTACTTATAGTCGGCAAGGTACATGAGGCTTTGGAATAGCTGGGTGTAAAGCATCCCGACTATAAAATTAAAGGATGAATCGTTGTCGGGTATCACGGCAAAGAGCGCTGTCTTTTTCTCCCCGACTGAGGACAGCTCCATTTCATCCACCGTAGTGATTCCCGCAAGGGTGGACAGGTTGAACTTTTCCAGCCGGACACCCAAACCGATGAGAATAGATTTGGCGGTTTTGCCCGCCGCCAGCTTGAAGATATTGTATTGCTTCACCGCCAGATGTTCTGGCTCTCGCATGGCAAGCCGTTCAAACAACTCGTCCAGTGGACTTTGGTAGCTTTCGTCGTCCTCATGCACCTCGGCGGCGGCGATCATCTCCATGACCATCGGAAAATTCTGCTCTTCCTTCGGCGCTTCATAAAGAAGATAGAGGATTAACGCCTCCAGCAAAGCGGTTTCAGCGCGTTCCCAAAAGGGGTCGTTAGTGTTGGAACCTTTGGGCGTAGTGTTGCGGATCAGGTTGGTGACGAGCTTTAACACGTCTTTGTCGTCCTTGAGGTAGGCGAAAGGATTGTAGCAATGGGATAGGTGCATGTTGATTAAATCCAGAACCTTGATTTCATAACCTTTTGCTTTCAGCAGGTTTCCTGTGTCCCGCAAAATTTCCCCCTTGGGATCGAGGACGACGAAGGAGGTATTGGCCTGCATAATGTTGGGTTTGGCGTAAAATCTCGTCTTGCCGGAGCCGGAGCCGCCCACCACCATGACATTCAGATTCCGTTTGTGCTTATGGCCGTCCAGGCCGATACGAACGTTTTGCGTCAGGATTTTGTTTTTTTGAGGCTCTTTGTCCCGGTATTTCTTGCAGACAGTCGCCGCGCCTCCCCAGCTCGCGCTGCCGTGCTCCTCTCGTCTACGGTAATTGCGCTTGGTGGAGAGGTAAATCCCTGTGCCCATGCCGTAGGCGGCAACAAAGAGCAGGATGCACTTGAGCGAATCGTTTACCCACCGAATATCAAAAGGATTGTTTATCGCTACCGTGAGATTGGCAAGGATTTCAGGAAGGCGCCCGGAAAGGGAAGGGGCGGTCAGCAAGGCCGCCCATACCACAGGGATTAAAAAAACCGCAAAGAGTATCAGGTTGCTCCTTGCGATTTCAGCGCGCTTCATCGTGACTCCTGCGCTTCTGCTTTTTGGTCGGGGCGTCGATGGTTTTGAGAAGCAGCTCGTCTACGGCATCGGTGGGGCGTTGTTCTTCAATCAGGCCGTTTCTGAGTTCGTTCAAGGCGTTTACCATAACGCCGTATTCGTAGTCGTCCAGGGTAAGCACCCTTTCTTCTTCCTTCATAGGCAATTCCTCCTAACGTTCCCGTTCCGGTCTCTTTTCCTGCCGCTGCTGTGCAAGCATCCGGTTCATCCTGCCGGAAATTTCACCGGCAGTTTCTCGAATGGTTGAAAGCTCGGCGCGAATCTCCTGCGGATTCATGCTTTCCAGCATTTCCGGAGCGTGGTCGAAACGGTAGCCGCTTGTATCCGCACCGTATTGCTTGCATAGCATATATGACGCGCAGTAGGCATGGAAGCCATTCTCGGAACGGCTATAATCTCCATCGCTTTTGTCCATTTCGGCATGGGCCAGTTCCTGGGATAGGGCGCGGAAAATATTTTCCGCGTCCATGCCGCGCCGGATTTGAATTTCCCGCGTGTCCGGCTGATACAGCGCGTTTGTGCCTTCCGGCAGCGTATCACTGATACGAATAGGAACAGGGGCGTGATCCATCAGCGCCTTGATACGGGTGCGGTCGTCGGGATAGGCCGAAGTCTCGTGTTTTAGGGCTTTCCCGGTCTGGGAAATGTCGAACATCTTTTTGGGGTTATAGCTAATGCCGCTGGTGCCGTCGTCACGCTGGTATTCCTCACCCGGTTCCAGGATGTAAAAACCGCTTTCCTTTTTGCGGATATAGATGCCTTGCTCTTTCCAAGTATCGAAATCCGCAATACGGGTAGCATTCGGTTTTTGGGCAAGGATTAAGAGGGCGTTGGAAACGCTGTAACGGTCAAAGCGGCTTTGTACATCCAGATAGCTTTGAAACTTGCTGCTTTCCCGCGCCACTGCTTTCGCTGTGTCGTCGATCAGTGAGTATACCATTTCCCGTTGCTCCTGCTTCTGCTGCTTCCATGTCTCTTTGTCAAAAGGTCGGTCGTTTCGGGGGGCAGGTGCTTCTTTTTCCTGCCGGAAAAGATCATCGAAACTGCTCATAGCGTTTTACCTCTCTTTTGGTTTTTTGGATTTGGACTTTGATTTCTGACTGTTTGATTTAGCTGTCTGTTTTGTAGTTTTCTGCATTTCTTTAGCAGGCTCGTGCTTGGCTTCCGCCTGCTCCCTTTGAGCCTCCCGGATTTCCTTCAATTCCTGACGGACGGATTTCCGTTCCGGCTCAACTGTACCCTCGGCGGTTTTCCCGCTGTGCTCTGAGGTAGGCTCGGACGGAAGGGGTTTCTCCGCCGTCGCCGTCGTAGGGTTTTGGTTGTCAGGCTGTTTGGTGGCAGGCTCCGGCTGTGTGGGTTTTGCCATGAGTTCGTCCAGGAAAGCATCCGTGCTTTTTTCGGCGGGCGTTCCCATTATGGGAGGCGCTTTTTCGTCCGGGCCTTTTTTATCCGGTGCAATTTCCTTTTGCTTGGCCGCCCTGGATTTTTCGATCTCGCTTTTGATGCTTGCGGTGTCCACGGTAGCCAGCTTGAAACGTTCCACGATGCGGTTGATTTTGGAGGCGTCTTCGGCCCGTACCATGATGTCGCACATCTCGTCCAGATTCTTTTTGTCCCGCAGGGCGCAGTATAAAATGCCGTAGCGTCTGGCTTCCTGGGTAAATTTCTGCAAGTCCTCGTTTCTGACTGTAAAGACTTTCAGTTCCTTGCCGCTGCGCAAAAGCGTTTCAAGACGGGTTTTACCTCTGGTTTTCTTCTGATCTTTCAACACAGCGTACAGGTAGGTGGCAAGGTTTTTCGCGCCCTCGCCGGAGATTCTGGCTAGTACCTCAATTCCTTTAAAGGTCATATTGACGATCTGATCCGCTGCGTCGGCTCCGTTGTTCATATGTCTTTTCCTCCTTCCTTTGCTGGATTTCCTCCTGCTTAATCCGGGAAAGCTTTTTCTGCATCTCCCCAGAACGGGACAGGATGTCCGCACAGAGCTTTACTTCCTTACGGAGCAGGCTGATTTGTTGGGAAAGCCCGGCAATCTGCCCCTTGTATGCCGAAACTTGCTTATCGTTCTTGCACCGGCGTATCCGGTTGTAAAGAGCTTTGCGGGAGTCAAACAAAGTAGTCATTTCCTGCTGTAATCCCTGCTTATAAGTGAGAAGCTGCTCTTTGCTCGAAATATGGCGGGCGCAGAGTAGCTTTGTTTGGGCGGTAAGTTCCTTCATGTGCCGGAGATCCTCGCGCAATAAAAAATGCGTCCTTTTGCTGGACGCGGATTTTTTTGGCAAAATGCCCATTTTATAGAGGTAGTGAAGGTAAAGTGCCTGCATACCGGTAAGCTTTTTTGTGGTTTTCAAGTTCTTACTACCCCGGATGGCATAACGTTTTCGCTTTAGCTCCGGAAATGAATGTGGCCGTTTCGGAGCGCGGTTTCGAAGAATCCGCTGCTTAATAGCTTCCTCGGCATAATCGTCGCCCAAAGTTTTCAACCGAACAAAACGTTCTTTTCCCGGGGGACGCACCGCAATATATTTTACACCCGTTTTTACCACGTAGCCCTGTTGACGCAGGGTGACAATAAATTGCGTGAAGGTAATGGATGCGGCAACGGATTTGTCCACATCCTTGCGGATGAGGCCCCGCCAGGTGGGTTTTCCTTCCTGTTCGGACTGCCACTCGGCGTGGTGCTTGGATTTGCCCCACTGCGGGTTTTCGATGACGGACAGGGCGTATTCCCGACACAGCCGGTCGGAAGTCTCCCGCATGAGGGCATAGGTAGCGTTGTTGTCGTAGTACCGCTTGCCGTCCGCGAAGGATACGGAGTTGAGAACAAAATGATTATGAAGGTGATGTTTGTCAATATGGGTGGAAACCACCACCTCAAAGCGGTCACCCCAAAGTTCTTTTGCCAGCTTTAAGCCGATGTCATGGGCAGCTTCGGGAGTGGCTTCTCCCGGCATAAAGGATTGATAGCCGTGGAAGGCAAGGATGCTGTCGGTTTTCTGGAATTGCAGCTTTGTCCGGGTCATTTGCTCACAGGCAATAACCGGATCACAATTGATGCCGGTTACGTAAAACTGTTTTTCAGTCTTATCGTCCTTTACGGTATATTCCAGCACGTTGCGAAGCCCCTGGAAATCCGGATTTGAGAAATCGAGGTTCTCTGTTTTTTGGGGATTGACGACATAGTTGATTACCCGATCAAGGCGGTCTTTTACATCCCATATTGCTGTGGTCGCCATCTTCATTTCTCCTTTCCGGCGACGTGACCGCCGCCTGGATGTCCAGCACGGTCTTTCTCAGCCGGGTGGCTTCATATTGGAATAGAGTCCGGTCAATGTGCCCCGTGGCATTGGCCTTGGCCGCGATTTGGTTTAAGTTGACGCCAATGGCGCGAAGCTCGCGCATCATGGCGTAGTAATCGGGTGGAGGAAGTTCTTTGGGTACATAACCGTTAATGAGAGTTCGGATAAAGGTTTCCTGGGACAGACCCGATTTCTTTACCTGCTTGGCAAGGTTCTGCCGTTCTTTGGTGTCCAGTCGCACAAGAATTGGAATATTGCGTTTTCTCATCGCGCCTGCTCCTTAGGCTTAGACTGGGAGAGTTCCTTTTCCTTTTGCATGGCAATCCGCGCAGCCTGATTGAGGATGGCGGGATGTTCATATAAGTTTAGGGCGAAAATACGCAGAGGCTCTTTTTCTTCCGCAGATGCCGGTTGGATTTCCGGATAGCGGTTCGCCCAAGCTTTGACTTTACTGGAGTAACGTTTGTCCCAAGGAGCTTCCCGGATAGTGTTGGACAGCAAAAGGGACACATTCTCCAAGCCATGCGTCCCAATAAGCTGTTCCATAAACTTCTTTAATGTGTTGCTGTTGTACGCCTGCGATAAGGCGCAGTCCTCCATCATGGCTTTTTTACAGTCCCGCAATTTGTAGTAGTATTCATTACGCCATTGGTCTATAGTGTCATAATTTCCCATTCATTTTCCTCCCTTTCTTATTACTTATAAAAATACATAAAGGCGGAGCCAATGGCATCGCCTAAAAATAAGCATTCATTTATAATCAAAAGGCCGCGGTACGAGGAGTGTCACCACTCAGCGTACTGCGGACCGGTCCCCACGAGCGCTTTGATGTGACATCATTCATGATTCAGTGCATGGGTACATGAAAGCGGGAGTAAGACGGAATAGGAATACCTATGAGACCTGTATTTTTTGGGGTTTTAGGGGGGCATCCCCCTAACAAGCGAATTTGGCTAGCCAAATTCAGTGCTTGCTGCAACACAAGACATCAGTCTTGTGTTGTAAAAAAGTCACGATTGGTCTCAATAGATACCTGCCGAAAAGAAAAGTCTGCCAGTCATCGTTCGCACTCGCAAAACCAAAATATTTATTGCAAATACTAATTATAAGAAGGAAATAAAAACCTGGTTAACATATTTGTCAATCAGGTATTTGTAAACGTAATTGTCTTATTTTTAAGGTTATGCTTGTGTACTTAATACACGTCCATCAACAGGAATTCCGCAAGATGCTTGTGCTTAACGCCCTCCACGTTGTCATTCCAAAAATCATCCATCGTAACGACGTACTTCGGATAATGGTCTTTGATGGCCAGCAGCGGCGCAAACTCGCGGTTAATGGTTTCCTGGGCGACAGCGGGTGTGTAGGATACTTGAACGTAAACTTTTTCATTTTTTCTCTCGGCAATGAAATCAACCTCTTTAGTATCGAGCTTTCCTACAAAAACACGGTAGCCCCTTCGCTCAAGCTCCAGCATAACAATGTTTTCCAGTATCCCGGCAATCAGCCTGTCTTTGTAGCCCATGACTGCATAGGCCAAGGACTGATCCCCGATATAATATTTTTCGTTGGTTTGTAGAATCTCTTTGCCCTTGATGTCATAACGGGGAATCTTTCTGATTATATAGGCGCTTTCGAGGGCGCTTAAATAGTTGTAGACGGTATTTAAGTCAATCTTGCGTTGCTGGCTCTTAAAATAGTCGGCTACATTTTTTGCGGAAAAGGTATTGCCGATGTTGTCAAACACAAACTTGACCACCCGCTCCAACAGTTCGATATTGCGGATGTTATGCCGCTGTACGGTGTCGCGGAGAATTGCCGAAGAATAGATGTCGTTTACAATACGGTAAGCCGTATCTTCTTCGTAATCACCGATGTGGACGGCAGGGAACCCACCAAGACGGATATAGTCCCTGACTTCTACCCGCATATTAACCGGCTTCGCGCCCGTACGTACTTCTTTAAACAGCAGATATTCCCTGAAAGAGAGAGTGTTGATTTTAATCTCGATATAACGGCCTGCGATGTAGGTCGCAAGTTCGGATGACAGTAGGCGCGAATTTGAGCCTGTGATATACAAGTCGGAGTTGGCGCCTGCCAGCAGAGAGTTGACCGCTTTCTCCCAGCGCTTGACTTCTTGGATCTCATCTAAAAGGATATAATATCGGCCTTCACCGGTCATACGTTCTTTAAGATAATTGTGCAGTTTCTCCGCCGTATTCAAGTCGGAAAAATCAAGATTTTCAAAATTGATATACAGGATGTTTTCCGGTGCAACGCCGCTGCTCTGAATCTCATCCCGCAACATCATCAGAATGGAGGATTTACCGCAGCGCCTGATGCCTGTAAGCACCTTGACAAACGGTTTGCCGATAAACGGCCTGATTTGCTTCATATATAAATCTCGTTGGATCATGATAACCACCGCCTTATTTGTATTATACCACAAAACAAGGCGAATATACATGAATCTTTTAGGGTTATAACCATATGAATTTATAAAAATATATTTGTTTTGGCTTGTTATCGTTGTTTTATAAGTGATAACAGGCAAATAATAAAATAGTTATCGCTCCTGTCTATGTCGTTTTTCCAATACATTTTTCAGATAAGCATTCATATCTTTCCCGTGCTTCGGCGGTTCGTCGGAAATGGCGTAAGCAGGGGGGAGGATGGATTGAAGGGTCTTTGCCGCCAGCCGTCCCGCCGTGTCGTTATCCAGGTGTAACGCAATTTTCTTGATCTGCGGAAAGTCTTTTAAGTATTGCATGAGCGCGGCGGGTGGAGTGCTTTCTTCGATAATCTTTTTCGGCTTGTAAATTCCCGCAAGGGACAGATAGTTTTCGTTCCTCCAGTCCCTGCCGGAAAGTAGCTTCAGCGTACCGTAGGAAAGGAGGTCAATGACACTTTCAAAAAGATGGAGCTTACGGCTTTCCTGCCGTGCCGGAATCGAAAAGGAAAAATGCTTGTCGCTTCCTTCGGCTTCCCCTAAAAACCGCTTGTCTGTTGTTCCCCGAAACGTGGCATATTTGGGAACACCCTGGCGGTCAAAACCGACAAATACCGCATTATGATGTTCGCGGCTTTCGTATAGCCGTCCGGTCCGGATGCTGTATTCAATTAAAGTCCTGTGGATGCCGCGCCCGGAGAGATAAGCCATCACACAGTTATTGTTTTTGTTTTTTTCCGGCAAAAGCAAGTTTCTCTGGTTGGTGGGTTCTTGTGCTTTTGACGGGACTGGCGGCATGATAGCCGCCCGTCCGTCTATCTGAAGGACTGCTTCAGGGAGCATCATACCTCGAACCTTGATGAGATAGTCCAATGCAGAGCGCCCGCCGATGCTGCGCGACCACCAGCACCATTTTCCGTTACTGATTTTCAGGCTGTCATGAGTGCGGGTGGTATAGACGTTGCCGGAAAAGTGCACCAGCTCATGCGGCTCGTAATATTGCAAATAAGTCAGCAGATCCATTTGCTTGGCCCGTTCAATCTGCTCTGGTGTTACATAAGGCATTTCTTTATCACCTCACCTTTCATAGCCCACAGCTTTCTTTTCCGGAACATCTATATCCTCGTCAGGCTCGCAGTCGATCACCTCGTTTTCATGTTTATCCATGTTGAGCAAAATGTTCAGCTCTGCCAGTCGCGCAGACTTGGTTTGCAGCTCCTGTTCCTTTTCAAAGGGGATGTCAATCTGTTCTTTAGCCGTTTCCATCTGCTGGCGAAGAGTGTTTAATTGCTCCCGGCAATACTCCAGTTTTTTGGGCATTTCAGCAAGGGCATTGTTAAGTCGGGTAATATTCCCGTAAATGTCCGTACCCAGTGATACTGTATGACTTAGAGCGCCCTGCAGGGTGATTTGATATTGCTTATTGAAGTTGTCAAAGGAAAACAGCATCGGAAAACCCATGTAGCTGCCCATCTCCTGCGGTTCTGGAGAAGTCATTAGCTTGCAGGCTTCCAGGATAGCCGCGCCCGCTTTAGCCTTTTCAGTGTAGGAAACACCTTTCACAATCATACCTGCAAATTTGCTTTCTTCTGTGTTGTCTTCGGTGTGTTCCAATGCGTTATGCCGCTTGTACAGGGCAAGGTCTTTTTCATACCCCGCAATTCGTTCCTCGGTGGTTTTGATTTGCTGAGGGTAGTGCTTTAACAACCTGTCCTCCAAAGCATAACGCTGGCTTAAGTGGTTGGCTTTCAGTAATTTCAGCTTGGAAACCTGAATGTCTAAATCCATCTTCTCTTTTATAAATGGGTTACCTGTCGCCAGTGCCTTGACTTCGGCATAGGAAAGGGCCGTTTCATCAATATCCTCGGCGCTTCGCACGGGGGATTTGCTGGTCATAATCTGGGAAATAAACCGCTGTTTATTCTCCAAAACCTGATAGAGATAGGCGTCGAAAGTGTTTTCCGTCACATAGCGGAAGATATGCACCTCATCGTTTTTGTTTCCCTGGCGGACAATCCTGCCGCTTCGCTGTTCCAGATCACGGGGACGCCAAGGGCAGTCAAGGTCATGAAGGGCAATGAGCTTATCCTGCACATTGGTCCCGGCCCCCATTTTAAAGGTGGAGCCTAACAGGATTCGTACCTGTCCCTTGCGCACCTTGGCAAACAGTTCTTTTTTCTTCGTTTCCGTGTCGGCATTATGAATGAAAGTAAGCTCATCGGCGGGAACACCGCGGGAAACGAGCTTTTGCTTGACATCATCGTATACGTTGAAATTTCCTTCACCTTTGGGTGTGGAAAGGTCGCAGAACACAAGCTGAGTGAGCTTCTTATCTCTGTTTTCCCGCCAGAAACGGAACACATTTTCAACGCAGGCGTTTACCTTGCTGTCCTCGTGATCGGGAAGCATGGGGTTGGCTAGCCGCTGGTCAAGAGCCAGCTTGCGGCCATCGTTGGTTATTTTCAGCATGTTGTCCTCATTCGGTTCTACCATACGATTGCGCACCCGTTCGGCGCGCTCCGCAAGCTCGGCTACCATATCCTGCTGGAATTCGCTCGGCTTGACCGCAACATTATGGTAGTTGGCTTTCGGCGTGGGAAGGTTAAGCATATCCGCGGTCTTGATGTCAGCGATTTCCTTGAACATGTTCATCAGTTCCGGCAGGTTATAGAAGCGGGCGAACCTAGTTTTGGCCCGGTAGGCCGTTCCCTCCGGCGCAAGTTCGATAGCGGTAACGGTTTCCCCAAAGGTAGATGCCCAACAATCGAAATGCTGGAGTCCGTTTATGCGCAGAGCCTTGTATTGGAGATACCGCTGCATGGTATACATCTCGGCGATGGAGTTGGAAATGGGTGTTCCTGTGGCGAAGATGATGCCGCGTCCCTCTGTCAGCTCATCCAGGTAACGGCACTTGGCAAACATGTCGGAGGACTTCTGCGCCTCAGTCTGGGACAGGCCTGCCACGTTGCGCATTTTGGTGTATAAGAACAGGTTCTTGTAAAAATCGGCCTCGTCCACAAATAAGCGGTCAACGCCTAATTCTTCAAAAGTGACGACATCATCCTTGCGGCTGGTGTCATTGAGTTTATCCAACTTCAGCTTTAAGGTTTTCTTTGTCTTTTCAAGCTGTTTGATGGCGTAACGCTCGCCCCGCTCCTCCTTAAGTTCCTGGATCCCGTTGGTAATCTCCGCAATGTGCTCCTGCAGCTGCCGTTTTTGGCGCTCAGCGGAAATGGGAATTTTCTCAAACTGGCTGTGGCCGATAATTACCGCGTTGTAGTCGCCGGTGGCGATTCTGGCGCAGAATTTCTTACGGTTTTTGGTTTCAAAGTCCTTTTTCGTCGCTACAAGGATGTTGGCTGACGGGTAGAGCTGTAAAAATTCCCCGGCCCACTGCTCGGTCAGGTGGTTGGGAACGACGAACATGCTTTTGTTGCAAAGCCCCAAATGCTTGCTTTCCATGGCAGCCGCCGTCATCTCGTAGGTTTTGCCCGCGCCGACACAGTGTGCCAACAAGGTATTGCCGCCGTACAGGATGTGAGCGACCGCATCCACCTGGTGCTTACGCAGAGCAATTTCCGGATTCATACCGGTAAACCGGATATGGCTGCCGTCATACTCGCGGGGACGGATGGAGTTAAAACGGTCGTTATAGAGTCTTGTCAGCTGTTCTCGGCGCTGGGGGTCTTTCCATATCCAGCTTTGGAACGCTTCCTTGATAGCCTCCTGTTTCTGCTGGGCGATGGCGGTTTCTTTTTTGTTCAGTACACGCTTCTCAGCACCGTCCTCATAAACCGTGTCGAAAATACGCACATCCCGGAGATTCAGGGTTTCCTCAATAATTTTGTAGGCATTGATGCGTTTGGTCCCGTAGGTGACGTTGGCTTTGATATTGTCGCTGCGGTCGTCGCCTTTGCCCTTAACATTCCAGTTGGCGGTATAGGAGGAATAAAAAACGTCGATATAGCGTCTGTACATATGCGGGGTTTCCAGAAGTTCAAAAATGAAATCCTTGACCACCTCAGGAGGCAGCCAGGTCGCGCCCAGCCGGACATCAATTTCCGAGGCGTCCAAATCTTTCGGCTGTACCGCTTCCAGCGCCGTGATGTTAGGGGCGATCTGCGCTGCAAGGTCAGGCCGTATCTGGTCAAGTCCTCTGGTAAGGCGAAGCTTATTCCTGACATTGCCGGAAAGATATTCGTCGGCTGTAACAAAGGGGCAACGGGATATATCAAAAAAATCTTTCGGTACATGCGCCGGGTCTTGTTCTCCAAGGCTGCGGAAGATGACGCCTTTCAGGTCTTTTACAAGCTGTTCCTCGGAAAGCCCTGTGAGACCTTGCATGAAAACCATATCCACGCAGGCTTTTTCCGCAATGGAAATGGCCAAGGCTTCGGTGGCGGTATCTACATGAGTGACGACGGTGCGCTGTTTGATGGTGCGCCTGGTGAACATATCCGCCTTGCGCTCCAATTCGCCGTTCTCGTCCAGAATCTCCAGAGAGCAGAGCAGGCAGTAGGAGCTGTCGTCGGAGAAGGCCATGTTGTTGCCGCGGCTGTTCAAAAGTCCATACTTAACGACAAAGTCGTCATACAGGCGGTTCATCTTGTGCTGCTGTTCCCGGATAATTTCGTCTGAGTAATCCTCGGTTTGGTATTCGATGAGTTCACGGACACAGTCCCGGATGACGATCATGCCCTTCATTCGGTTGGCCGCCGTGACGGAAACTTCTACTTTGTTCATCCGGCTGTTTTCGCGGTAATAGATTTCGCCGTCCACCAGGCAAAAACTGAAATTTCGCACATTCGGATCTGCCGGGATGGAAGTATCTGCTTGTTCGGTGACATCATCAAGTTCGTATTCCGTGATTTCCGCATGGATGTTTTCCAGCCCCTCGCGCAAAAGCTCAGTAAGGTCGGCACCCTCATAAGGGATACAGGTGGTTTCGCTTTGGCTACCGTACATCCGGTCGTTAAAGGTCATCGTGCCCAGCACCATGTCCAGGTTGGTGGCGAAATACTGATTGATTGGCACGCCATCCTCAGTCATGGAAAGATGCACCCAATCCGGTTCAATGTCGATAACCCGGTCGCGCTTTTGCAGTAAAAGGATGTCGGTCGTAACCTCGGTTCCGGCGTTGGCAAGGAAAGCATTGTTGGGAAGCCGGACGGCTCCCAATAGTTCGGCCCGCTGGGCGATGTACCTGCGCACTTCGGGGTTCTGCTTATCCATCGTGCCTTTGGAAGAGATAAAGGCGATTATGCCTCCGGGCCGCACCTTGTCTAAAGTTTTGGCAAAAAAATAATCGTGGATGTAAAACTTGTACTTGTCATACTTTTTGTCCGCCACCCCGTAGCTGCCGAAAGGCACGTTGCCTATAGCCAGGTCGAAAAAGCTGTCAGGCAGGTTGGTTTCCTCAAAGCCCTGCACCGCGATACTGGCTTGCTGGTAAAGCTGTTTGGCCATACGCCCCGTGATGCTGTCCAGTTCGACGCCATAAAGTTTGGAGTTTTTCATGCTCTCCGGTACAAGGCCGAAAAAGTTACCGATACCACAGGCGGGCTCCAAAATATTGCCTGTCTTAAAACCCATGTTTTCCAGACAGGCATACATGGCCTTGATGATGGTGGGGGAGGTATAATGGGCATTTAAGGTGGAGGCCCGGGCGGACGTATATTCCTCCTCAGTGAGCAGCTCCTTCAATTCGGTGTATTCCTTCGCCCACTGGCTGTTCTGCTCGTCAAACACCTGCGGGATGCCGCCCCATCCGACGTATTTCGAAAGGATCTCCTGTTCCTTCGGGGTGGCAAGGCGGTTTTGTTCCTCCAGTTCGTTCAATAGCCGGATAGCGGCGACATTCCAGCCATATTTGGTTTTTTGGCCGCCAGCGCCCAGGTTGTCGTCGATGATTCGGAAATCGACGCGTAGTTGTTTTGGCGTTTTCTGCTTAAGGTCAATGACGACTTTTGATACTTGGCCATCCCGAGTTTTTTGCCACACGGGTTCTTTCGCCTGCTCCAAAACGCCGCGGACGAACTCAATGCTCTCCCTGCGGAAAATGGGGAAGCCGGTGTTTTGTTGGAAGGTAATATCCCGCAGGCTGACCGTTCCGGCTCCCTCATTAATGCTGTCTATGGCATAGTGCCGGTCCTCAATGGCAAATTCCGTACCCACAGTCAATTCTTTTTCGGGCGGTTGCTTTTCCGTTTCTCCGGCTTGAACATCTGAAAGATCTTCATCCAACCCCGTCTTGAGTTTTTCACCCTCGCCGCCGCTGTCAATGGTGACAGTACCGCCTTCGTGGGTAATGGCCGGATCGCCGGTTGCCCGCACCCAGGCAGGGGCGTCGGGGTCGTCGGCATGATGAAGGGTAACGCTGTCCCTTTTTTCTGTTAGATAATCTTCATAAGTTCGCTGGAATACATCCTCGGCAAGCCATTCCTTAAACTGGGGCAGGGTGGTATAGGCTTCATAAAAAGCCGGGTGTTCCTCCCGCATGGAAAGGACAATGCGGTCGATGGCCTCGCCTAACTCCCGTTCGGCGCTGTCCGGGTCGGTATCCCTGTCCCGGAGGTATGGGTAGATCTGGTCAGTTCGTATCTTATTGACGATTTGAGGCAGATACGCCTGGTACAGCACACGGGGAGGTGCGGATTCCGTTTTTTCTTCGGCTGGTTGCTCCGGTGCCCTCTCGTGTGCAATAAGATGGTCGTTTAAGGGATTTTCCCGCAGCATCCGGTCAAAGTCATCCCGTGCCAGCTCTTTGCTGAACAGCGGAAAGCTTATGTCCCGAAGAATGACCTTGCCTCCGTCAAAGGAAAAAATCTCATATTCATCCGCGCCAAGATACACAGTGTCGCCAAGAGAGAAGGAGTAATGGGCATTTTCCCTTGACGGAGGCTCCGGTTTTTTGAAGGGGGTTGGTTCCCGGTTCAGGATTTCACGGGCGTAGGCTTGCTCGGCAAGCTGTTGCCGGCGTTCCTCCATCTGCTGCTCATAAACAGGCAGGTATTCCTTTTCCTTGCTGTTTAAGTAGCGGTCGGCGGCAATCAGTTCGCCAAGGCGTTTTTGCACCTTTGCCCAGGGTAGAATTATTTTTATGTCAGGTTCGGTGTGCTTCCCTTTGGTAAAGGTGATGCCCTTGGCGTCGTGCCATTCGTCAATATCGGAACCGATCAGAACAGGTGCGCGCCCGCCTATGCCGTATTCTTTTTTCAAGAAGTCAATTGTTTCTTTCGCAGAAACATTCTGCTGAAAGTGCAGACAAATCCGGTATTTGCCGTCCTGGATACCGCTTCCTTGCTGTAAGACCGTATCAATAACTTCCTGGGGAATAGAAAAAGCGGAGGATTTTTCTTCCTCCGCCTGTTCGATCAGAGTCATTTGCTGCGGCACCGAGGGCAATGCCGGTTGATCAAGGAATTCGTTTAGCAATATCATGCTGCCGAAGTGTCCGGCAATGACGCCCCAGTCATAATACCCTTGGGATGTTCTTGAGGCGTAACTGTTTTCCCAAAGATGAAGAACATTTTGATAGGTCTTGTACCCGACACACTGATCTTCACCGATAACCAACTCTGTATAGTCGTTATTAAAGATGCTTTTAATGTATTGAGTACGCTCGCTATTGTCCTCATGGACAGTATAAAAAGCCACAATTTCCTGTTTTGTCGCTTTCAAGTGAGGTGTGGAGCGAAGTATTTGATTAATAAGCGGCATAGAATGGAAAAACGGAAGACTTTTATCCTCCGTTTCCCTGTCATACCATGCTAATTGTAAATCAGCTCCGCTAGGACTGTTTCCTCCGCCGAATGCCGCAGGCTGTTCATGTGTCCCGTCCAGCCCAGCGGGTCGGTTGCTTTGTCCGGCACGGGACTGCTCTGCAAGAGCTTCGCCATGATTTGTTCGATGTGCTCCTTCGCCGTCCGGTCGATCTCCGCCAGGTGGCTGTTCAGCTTGCCAGACAGCATCAGGCTGGCGTACATCCCTTTCCTGTGGTTCTTCAGATATGTTTTGCGCAACATCCCATACTTGCCTATGGGCGTTGCTTCCTCCGGCAGTGTCAGGTCGGGTATCAGATAATCGCCGTGCAACGTGTAAGTCAGTTCCATATTCATCAATCCTTTCAGACTTTTGAGCTTGCTTTACGCTTTCATTGTGCGGAACATCCTGATTTTTTGCAAAGGTGCGGTTTTGTTTTTTCTCCTCGATTTGCAGTTCCTTGACCGTCGTCTCGATTTCCCGCAGGAGCATTTCAGAAATATCGCTGGTGGCGGTTCCCAGGCGGGAAACGGTATCCAGCGTATTGAAATTGGCAACGTCCTGAAAATCCTCTAAAGTCAGGTATTGATCGGCATTGTAGCCGCAGCGGACTAAGAGCATGTAGGCCGCGGAGCTTTTTAAAGCGTTTCTGAAATAGATTTCGACATTGAGGTCGTCCAGCTCCTCCAAAAAGCTGTTCTCCCGAAAGGAAAGCAAGTCGGGCAGATAATCCGTAAAATTGTCCTCCACCGCATTATGAGCGGCTGAAAGCAAGGCAGGGGGCAAGTTGCTTTTATCATCCAGGTCGCCAAAGGAATTCTCCAGCGTTTCCGTTACAGTTTCGGCATACCGTTCCTTCATTTCCCAGAGTATGACAGGGCGGTTGTAGTGGCTGTTTGTGTCCGACACGTCGAACACATGGTGCAGGCTCAGCCGGTCCCCGCTATCATTGATGAGGGCAATGCCCTTTGCCCCGCGGTTGATCCAACGGCCCAATTTTTGATTCCATATTTCGATGGGAGCGCAGGCTGTAGCTTCGGGTCGCTGAGCATAAATCAAAAGCTGGTCCTGAAACGGGTATTTATAGTTCCAAGCAGCCGTTTTCAGAAAGGAGGTCCAGTTGACATAGTTTCTTGTGATGCTGCAGGCTGTTGTCTGCGATAACTCTGTAATTAACTGCGATTTCGTTACCAACGTTTATCCCTCCTTAAATGAGGATTGGTTGTGGATAGCTTTCCTGTTTGCTCCGAATAACAAGGCCCTTTATCGTTTCGGACTTCGTTTTTCCTTTTTGAGAGCGGGCTGTATTTGTTTGCCCTTACCTTTATCGTGAGCCGTTCTTTTGCCTTTTTATAGCAGTAAGCATAGAAGTTATAGTCGCCCTGCTGTAACCCTCTAACGCTCCGGGACAGACTTTTTCTTCCCGTTCTGCCTCGCCGGGTTCTCGCCGCCGTTTTGTTTCTGCCGGAGGCTTTTCAAATGATGGACTTCATCCAGTGCGCGGTTGCACAAATCTTCAAGAGGCGTCAGGGGGTCATTGCTGTAATGGCCCCAATAATAATCCTTTTCATCCTTTTTGACCTTCCAGGTTACAAATTTGGCGGGAGCACTTTCGCTCTGCCCGATGACAAATTCAGCATTGCCCACGCTTAGCCGGTCGGTGATGGTATACCCGGCATTAATCTCTTTTTCCATAACTCAACCCCCCTAACGCTCTTGTTCCAGATTTTTATGCCTTGCCTGCCGCTCGTCCTGTATCTGTTTCAGGCGTTCTTTCGCCCAATTGGGCATATATTCCGGCTTGAGAGTACCCAAAATGTCCTCCCGGTTCCAGCGTGATTCCTTGCCGGAATAGAGGTTGACGGTATAGACCGCCCGGCCCCTGGAATTGCCATGAGCGCCGAAACCGCCTATGGTCAGCACAAGTTGCTTAACGGTGATGCGGTATTCGAGGTGCAGGCATTCCGCGCGGATGATTACCACCTTGTTTTCAATGTTCTCTTTGTAATCGCTTGGGATGCAATGCTTCAAAGTAAAAGGCTGTAAAGGCACAGTAATCTTGTTCCGTTCCGCATTAACCGCTTCAAGCTGTTTTCTTACGCGTTCGGTAAACTCCGTCATTATTTCCAGATAGTCCGCGCTTCCCATGGCATCACTATATTGGTCAACGCCTAAAGGGTTATCCCAGGAACAGTTGCACACAATATACGGGCAGGAGGTTATTTTTTCATCTACCAGAAAGAGGATTTCTTTATCGCCGACATGGATGACGTGTTTTACCTCATAGGTATCAACCATGCGTTTAGAATCATCCATTTTGCTATCACTCTCCAATCAAAGGGATGGCGGAATAGGGATGGTATCGCCGTCCCGTTCATAAAAAAAGCTCCCTGCGTTTAAATAGAGAGCACCATTACAGGCCGAAAAAGAAGGGCGGTTGATTTTTTCGCTCCTTCTCAGCAGCCTGAACTTTGTTATCCTTCTGTATCTCCTTATTACCCGTATGAACATGGCGAATAAGGGTACGAAAGACTTTCGGCTTCTTTTCTGCTGTCTGTTTCATAAAAAGATTCCTTTCTGGGATGAATTTAGTGGTTTACCAGACGAAGAGTATTTTTTTTTCGGCTGGTAAATTTTGAGGGGAGGGGTGTGGGGAGGGGGAAACGGCAAGTCCCCAATTCGATGACTGCAAACAAATGGACATACCACCCCCTTGGCATACAATTTCTATAAGGTTGTTAATCTTCAAACAAAACGCACTTTTTCTTGCTGCATTTACTGTGATGCTTGACAAAGTAAAGACAGTGCATGCAATCCCGTTCTTCTACCGTTTTAGTAATAATACTTTTGCGGTCAAATTCCGGTTTTTCCTGCATGATGCGTTCGTATTTGCGCAACTGTCCTTCTGTAAAGTACATGGAGGCACCTCCTTTTAAAAAAGGACAATAAAAAATGCTCCTGTTGGTTTGAGAGCAAAATGATTATTTTTATGCAGCTGTAGTAACCTGTTTCATCGCTCCTGCTGCTCCCGCTGGCGCTTCTTGTACCAGCTTTCCAGAAGCTGGACAACTAACTCCTCCTTTTGTTTTTCGGTAAAGTTTTTAGGAAAATAGCAGTCGATACGGTCACGCTGAATATGGAATCTTTCTTTTTGATTGGGCTTTTCTTCCGTGAGAATGGAATAGATGACATCTGCGTTCAGCCTGCCTTCCTGGCTGAACTTCTTTATCCGCTGTGCTTGTGATAGGGAAGGGGTGCAGTCCTCCGACTGTATGGTATTGTAAAGGTCCTGCTGTTCATTTTCGGACAGGTAGGAGATTTCCACCGCTGGATTAAAAGCAATCTGTTTTTCGTCTACCATTTCAAGAATAGAGGGGAGCAGGGAGGTAAGGCGAATGTAACGGAATACCTGATTTTTGCTTTCACCAACTTGTTCAGCTAAAACCTCGCCAGTTCTCTTACTTGAAAAATTGTTCCCAACTTGGGAACGATTTTCATTCGTAGGTCTTCCAGCCTTTCTGTTCATAGCTTCTAGCTTCATTTTGTAGGCAAGGGCTTTTTCACTCGGCAGAATACTTTCCCGTTGTAGGTTGCTGTCAACCATGATAATTGTAGCGGCATCGTCGTCCAATTCACGGACAATACAGGGCATTGTTTCCTTGCCCGCAAGCTCGCTTGCTTTTTTGCGGCGGTGTCCGGCCACCATTTCATAGCCGCCGTCTACTTTAGGGCGTACAAGGCCGGGGACTAAAACGCCGTACTGTGTTACACTGTCTGCCATTTCCAGCATAGCTTCATCCGCTTTTACTTTAAAAGGATGATTTGGAAAATCACTGATTTCCGACAGGGGAATATCCAGAACCTTTTCCCGCTGACTATCTGCGCGGTTTTCCTCCGTGGTAAATAATTCATCTACTGAGGTCAGCTTGATGCTGTTTCGCACGTCGTTTTTCGCCAATGTCCTGCACCTCCTTTGTAAAGGCTTGATAGGCTTTAGCGGCTATTCCGTGCGGATCGAATGCATAGATACTTTTTCCCTGCGCGCTAGTTTCAGCAGCACGTATAGACAGGGGAATTTCCGTTTGAAAAACCCGAAGCTTGTCGCCGTAGTCCCGTCGCAGGACAAAGGAAATATCCTTAGCGAAATTTGTGCGGTTATCCACCATTGTTAGCAGCACACCGTCAATGGTAAGCCTGGGATTGATTTGTCTTCTCACCCTGGCAATGGTCTGTAAAAGCTGAGTCATTCCTTTAGCGGGCAAATAGTGTGCCTGGACGGGAATGATCACAGTGTCTGCGGCTGCAAGGGCGTTGATGGTCAGCATGCCAAGAGAGGGCATGCAATCTATTAGCACATAATCATACTTGTCTTTGACCGTGTTGATATATGTGCGGAGTATCGTTTCCCGGCTCATGGTGTTGACCAGCGACACCTCAATAGCAGACAGTTCAATGTTTCCCGGCATCAGGTCAACGCCTTCCGCATGGTGAAGAATTCCTTCGTTGACTTCATACGGTTCCTCCGTCATGATTTTGGTCAGGACGCTGGCCAATGAAACAGGAAGATTGTCTGGCTCTTGATAGCCTAAAGAATCCGTCAGGTTCCCCTGTGCGTCCGCGTCTACAAGTAATACCTTTTTTCCTTGCCTAGCAAGTCCGATGCCCAAATTGACTGCTGTCGTGGTTTTTCCTGTGCCGCCTTTTTGATTCGCAAGGGCGATTACTTTTGACATTAAAATCCTCCTTTCATGCAAAAAGCCGTCTGCCTTATATGGAATAAAGCAAACGGCCCAATATATATGAAAAGAGAACATAAGCTTGATACTTATGTTCCCTTATTCAATTAGTTTTTAATTGTAATATAAATAATAAAATCCAAAAAGATGTCACTGTGATATTGGCCTAGAAGTTGTTACAAAACAACTTGTCGGACAGATTATTTATCCTTTATATAGCTTTGTAGTCTTAATAAAATTAAAAATAGTTTCCTCAGTTTGATCGAATTTTTGTGCATGTTGTGAAATATGATAAAGTGCGCTAGCAAGATAATGCATCTGCTTATCGTCTAAATTAATTCCTTTTGTTCCAACCTTTTTCATTACTTTGGAACGTGTTTCTTTATCGAAAATATCAGTCATAAAGTCCTCCTGATTACGCTATTATACTAACCAGGATAGAACTAGCTAGGTTGACTTATCCTATACATTTTCCCGTCATAATACCTTTTCATTCCTTGAAGAATATCATCCGAAAATATTAATACCTCATCCATGATTTTTTCTAAATCATCAATAGGTAAATCTCTTGCGCATTCGCTAAATGAAACGTCACCATGGGCTAAATCGTTTCTGCGTTTTTTAACTATTTCAAGAGAAGCACCATCATTTTTTAACGTATAACGAATTTTATGCTTATCACATATGTATTTAATCTTTCTTGCATCTAAATTGCCATTGATGCCAAGTGAATCTTTTGTAAGAATAAGTGGGCTATTTTTAATAATACTGTCTATAATCTGCTGAACTCTATTTTCATATGCTGATCGTCCGGTGGCGGGTCCATATATCTCGTTTATCTTATAGTTCGACCATAAAAGCTGGATCTCTTTGATAACCGAATTATAAGAGCAGTCATCGTTTTTTAGATTTTCATAGATTTCCATCATTCCACTTACAATACAGGCTTCTACCAAATTATAAAGCATAAGTAGAAAATTAGACTTGATGATTTTATAAAACTTATTATTATTTATCGTTTTTATATTTTGACTATTTTTATCAAGGTCGACCATAATGGAGAAATAAAAATTTATCTCCTCTTTTCTGTCTGCATAAATTCCAAGCGTATTTTGCATGCCATCACCCCTTAAGGAGCTGATCTCTAACATATTCAACTCTTGCTTTAAGCTTACCTTCATTATTGCTAGCGTCTGACGTTGTGTGCTCTTTAAATTCGTCAGAATTAATCCAGTTTATATTTTGAGGAGATAAATCGGGTTTCTCTCTTAGGGCTAACGCTACTCCTACCGAAATAGCTTCAAATCGTACACGTGGAGTTGCTTTCGCATTCTCTGATTTTGCAAATCCAAACGGGAAGTGTTTTTTTATAAAGGCTACCATAGTTTCAAATTCTTTCTTAAACTGCTCTTCGTTGAAATCCTCAAGATTTCTTATAAGATAATCGTCCAAAAAAATATTTACTTCGTGATCAAAATCTTGATACTCGTTTAAATAAGCAAAAAACCTTAACACAAATTCAAAGCGTTCATGTCTTTTCACTCTTGTTACAGACATAGGTGATAATTTCACAAAATCTTCATCTGCAGAACAATTCTCAATAAATGTAGTTAACCGCCCGGGATAGGAGCCTCTACGAATTTCTGAATCGTTTGCTTTTAACCCAGACGTATTAATACGATAGAACAAGTCTTGCCTTGCATTTATCGGAGTGGTTTCTTCTAGAACAATAATTCTAAGCGATTTATTAAGAAATTTGCGCTGTTGAGCCTCTGATAGGTCTTTAAAGTAAAGTCCATTAAGTTTTGTTAACTTTTTTAGTCCAGAGATTTGCATCTTGTTATTCTTAAATTCTACAATTGTCTGAATTCGCTGTGCTCCATCAATTATTTCCATGCGTCCATCCGCACAATTGCCAAAGAACATAAAGGGAATAGGTAGGCCTAGAAAAATAGATTCAATAAATAACGTTTTATTTCTAGGCAACCAAACAAAGCCTCTTTGATATGGAGGAATAAAGAAGTCGCCTTTGTTAAATTTGTCAACCAACAATTCTATTGTAAAATCCTTGGTATCATAATCAATTTGTTTTTGCATTTCCTTAATTTGCAAATCGGTTTCTTGCTTTTCTTCGCTTGTTATTACGCGGTTCTTCTTTGATTTTCTAACCATTGTTTTCAACCTCCTCAATATGTTGATTTATGCTAATGCCAATCGCTCTGCCCAATTCAACAGGAACTGCATTTCCAATATGTATTCCAAGTGCTGTTTTATTAAGGATAGAACCCTCTTCAAGAAATGCGTAGTCCCTCGGAAAGGATTGAAGTATCGCGCCTTCTCTTATAGATAAAGCTCGGTTTTGCTCTGGGTGTCCAAACCGTCCATTTCCATAACCATAAAATTGAGTGGTAATAGTGGGAGCGGGCTCATCCCAACGCATGCGCCCATATACAGAAGGATAAGTTTTACCGCTATCCTTTTTATGGCACTTTAATTGGAGTGATTCATCCCAATCACGCCAAGTCCCCCCTTGTACTGACTGCCTTATTCTTAATCTATTTATCTTAGATAAACGGCAAGAGCAATGTAGTGAATCCTGCGCATTTGTTTCCCCATCCTTTATTGGAGGCAGATCACCAATGGATTGGCGAACAGTTCGATACCTATCAATTGTATAGAGGGGAGGGATGAGATTTATTTCTCCCATCTGAGAAGCTAGCAAAACTAGTCTATTTCGGCTTTGTGGCACTCCGTAATCCGGACAATATACAATTTGCCAATTTACATAATAATTTAAATTGACTAACATATCTATGAAGTCCTGAAAAACTTTTTCCTTAGACAATTCGGGAACATTCTCCATAGAAACAATATGAGGATTTGTTTCTTCTATAATCCTTGAAAAAGAATATAATAGTCTCCATTTATCATCCGTATGTCCATCTTTACGATATCTTTTTGTATATTTTGAAAAGGGTTGGCAAGGGGCACATCCCACTAATGCTCTAATGCAATCATCAGGATATAGGTTTAATACCTCTTCCGAAGTCAAATTCGTTATATCCGCGTGAATAAATCGGGCATTATTATTTCTTTCATATGCATATTTACATGTTTCATTAATATCAATTCCAGCGGCAACGTTAATGCCAGACAGTTCTAGGCCTTTAGTGAGCCCTCCTATGCCACAAAACAAATCCACGACAACACAAGGCATTATTTTATACCTCCTTTCTCAAAGGACTCTGAATCTTTAGATTCATCATCTACAAACAATAAAAATGCATCAATTTCTAATGCATCAGCAATTTTTTGAATATTATCTAGTGAGATACTTCTTTTGCCACACTCTATGGCGCTTATATATGTTCTATGCAGGCCTGCCTTTTCAGCAAAGCTTTCTTGCGAAAGTCCAAGGTGATTTCTATATTTTCGCAAGTTATAAGCAAATACTTTCAAAGTGTTCAATCTACTTCACCTCATTATATCTTATTGTGCAAAATCGAATACAATAAGTCAACATACAATAAGTAACAAATTAAAAAGTCTTGATAAATGAACCCCCTCCCAAAATTGGGACGGGGGTGTTCCTGACAACTTAGCGGAAATATCATAAATAACAAGCCGTTTTAAATTCGCGTTTTTAACTTTTGACAGTATTCGGTATAGTGATCGCTTAATCAAATATCCATATGGGGGGGTATCGCACTCCACATGGCTTGTTATAGTAAGCCGTTCATGCCATGAGAGCCGTTGCCTTCTATGGAATAAAGCAAACGGCCTTAATGGTCAAATTATGTTGTTGCAGTTCACGATTGAACAGATAGCTGATAACACTCTTTTTTTGCAAAAGATAAGCATTATGATGTCTAATGTACTTTACCTTGCCGGACTTACACCATAATAATATGGCATCTATCGAATGGCCGGTTATTTGTTGTACCTGGGCGCGGGTCATCATATCCGGATAATCTGTAAACTGCTGTTCAAGATATTTTTGATAATCTTTGACCTCTTTTAAGCCTTTTAGCTTATAAGCATATTTATAAGTATCAGGCCGTGGTTTGGGCTTATACTGTCTAATTCCGCTCGGCAAAAACGGGTTGTTATAATGATTCGGCAGATAGTATTTTTCAGGATTTTGGTCTTTATCTTCTAAAAATAAAATAATATCTTTCAACGCAATTTTATATCTGCGTGTCTTTTTACCAGAATCAATGCAAGGAATAAAGCCATTTTCCAGATAATGACGCGCGGTATTTTTGCTAATATGGCATATCTTATAGAATTGATCTTTCGTTATAAACTCAGGATATCTATCTATTAGAAAGCTATAGTCAGACACTCACAGCACCTCGCTTTGACATGATAGTGTCAAAGAGTTGCTCATATTGTCTGGCTTGCTTTTTATGCACGTCTGATTTCCTTGTTATGTTCCTATAATACGGGCCGGTTAAAAAATCAAGGAAAGTATCTTTTGTTATAACGGACCCCTTACCTCTACGAAATGATTGTATTCGCTTGTTTTTAAAGCTCAGAGGCTTCAATTCATTGCGCAGTATCCAATTGTTTACTGTTGTTTTTGAATATCCGGTAAAACGCATTACATCAGAAACTAAAAGCAGTTTAGGGAATTTACGCAATTGCTTTTTGTAATAACGGTACAAACCTTCAATAAACTCATTTTCTGATTCAGTGAAGCACATCGTTTCGTATTGGTATCGCAGAATGTCGGTAATCTTTATCCGTTGTCTTCTTCCTTCTGATGTGTTTATATATTCAAATGAAATCATGCCTTTTTTCTGGATGGAGTAGGCCGTGGATGTGCAAACACCCAAGATGACACACATTTCTTTCTGTGTGACATATTCAGGATAACGATCAATTACTGAAGAACAATATTCATTAAAATTCATTTGCTTCACTCACTTTTCTCAAATTTGTCAACGGCAAGTGGTGAAAGCAAATCTAAGAGTTAAAAATGATAGTTTTTTTCTAGTTCTATCCGAGTTCTATCCAAAACAGGTTTTGGATCAACTTTTTCGTTATTTTTTTGCTATGTTCTACTTTCCTTGTAAATAAGGAAAAATTCTTTGGAACAATGATTCTATCAGGGTTTCGTGAGTTCTTATCTACATGCATTTACCGCTAACTTCCACTATTTTCTACTTTAATAGTTGCACTCGAAATGCGGTTGTCCGCAAGGGCACGTGGGTTCGAATCCCACCTTCTCCGCCATAAAGATTATACAAACCCGCATGAACACTGAGTTTAGGCGGGTTTTTTATACCCTTCACATGATGGGAAAATATACTTATAAATAAATTGTTATCAATGTTATCAAAAATGTTATCAAAATTTAACATATATTTTCCAATCGAAAAACAACGATTTTCAAAAATTGTTATAAAAATGTTATCAAACTGTACGGACGGCTATAAAAGGTTATGGGAAGAAACAAAGAAAAACATATGAATACAAAGGAGGCAAAGACAATGAGTGAGATTAACACTAATTACAATGCGCTTATTAAAAAGGGTATCCTCATTTCTGAAAACTTAATCAGCAAGGACAAAATAAACCTCATATCCGGAGCGACGACTGCCCCATTGATTGAAACCATCTGGACATTCTCCGGCAATAATATCGAAGCTATAAACAGGATTTCGGACATTCTTACCCAGCTATACAGCGCGAGCCGGGGAAGCGAAATGCTGGACATCCTGAGAATCCTATATGATGTTGTAGGCATGGAATTTCCGGAGGATGTGGATCTGCTGGCAACCCACCCAGAGGCCCAACGATACTTTTTGTTCTCTTTTCTACTGGATATGGACGACTGTATGCAGGACTTCATTTCCGAAGTTAAAGGAGAATAGACGATAATCAATAATAAGGGAGAAGTTTAAAACTGCTTTTTTAGCGAAGATTTGACTGATGTTTACTGAGATAATTAGGTGGTTAGAGGTTCGAGGCACTTCAAACTCAACAATTTTCAAATTTGTTGCTATTAGAGTAATAAACTAAAAAAGTTGATATAAGTGACCTTGTATGGTTTTAATTAAATAGGGTGCTTGGACAATTTCAATCTATATTCAGTAAAAATCTATAAAAAGCCATAAATATTTCTAAATATCAAGTAAAAATCCAGTTAAAGTAGTCAATAGATTAAAAACTCTAGATTTAACTGTCTAGAGTTTTTAACAAATGTTTAGAGAAAATTTGATTAAGTTTTTTTATCAATAACATGTCACTGGTGTCAGTTTCACAAAAGCATGTAACTGATAATATAGATAAAAGGCTGTGTTTACCTAGATTCTCAAGCATTCGATAAATAGGGGATGATTGCATTTATCAAAAAAAACATAAAAAATTAAATAAATATCCAGCTAAAATACTTGCACAAAAACAGTCTAGATCAGATATCTAGATTTTTTAATTTCTATCGGTTTTCATCCTAATAATTATATTCTGTGAAGACTATAGATTTTATTGTTCTTTTATATACAGAAGATCTCATAATTGGTAAGTATAAGGAGGAATAACAGGAAACTTGTGGAATTTAATAAAGATATTTAATCTTGGTTAAATACGTTGTAAGAAACTGATAGATTGTATTTAAAATTATTCTTATGTAGGAATTGTCTGAGGCTGTGTGAAAACCACAAAACAGCAAAGTAAAAGTTGTCAAAGTGGAGCAATACCTTTGTTTATAGTGCATATTTATCACGTTACATAATCTTTAAACAGGGAAAACGCCTACAAGTGG
This sequence comes from Dehalobacter sp. TeCB1, assembly GCF_001707455.1. Taxonomy (NCBI): domain Bacteria; kingdom Bacillati; phylum Bacillota; class Clostridia; order Eubacteriales; family Desulfitobacteriaceae; genus Dehalobacter; species Dehalobacter sp. TeCB1. The sequence continues at coordinate 140,336 of NZ_MCHF01000056.1, forward strand.
AAAAAATATATTTTCAGAATCAGTTTTCAAACAGCCTGGTCTATAATGTGAAGCTTTATACAAAAGAAAATTCTGATTATGTGAGGTAGTTATATATATTTAATTAAAAACAGGAATTTTCAGGAAAAGCATAGAATTTAGAAATTCAAGTAAAGTCATTTTATGGGAGATTATTTGTGAAACAAATTTTAGTAATAACAAGTTCTTACGATTTAACTGTTGATTATATAATCAATAAATTTCAAGCTCTTAATTTCTTTAGGCTTAATACAGACCGGCTCGATGAATATCAGATTAGTTTTTACAAGTCAAAATGGGAAATTACGGACAGTTTCAAGTCTATAACAAATAATGATATTAAATCTATTTATTACAGAAAACCTATATTACCTCATCTAGACCAATTCAACCCCCAGTACCATAATTACATGCACAAGGAAATCTTAACCTTAATAGAGGGTATAATCGAGCAATTCGATGGAAATTGTTTATCTAAACCTTCAATACTTAAAAGAGCTGACAATAAAATTGTTCAGTTGCAATTAGCAGAAAAAATTGGTTTACAAATGCCACTATCATTGATTACTAACTCAAATCATTCAGCAAAAATATTTTGTTCTGATAAAAAAACTATCGTTAAGCCAATATCAGTAGGTAAACTACTGTATGAAAACAAAGTTGGCATAATTCAAACTAATTATGTAGATCCCGCTTTTGGCTTCGAGGGGTTAGAATTGGCTCCATCATACTTTCAGGAATACATAGATAAAGATTTCGAACTACGAGTTACGGTAGTTCATGATGAATTTTTTCCGGTGAAGATAGAGACAACTGAAAAAGTTGATTGGAGAAAAGCAACGAATGGTAATATATTGTACTCTAAAGATATCTTGCCTGATGATATTAAGAGTCTTAGTTTACAAATGATGAGATTATTGAATCTTAAGTATGCCGCATTTGATTTTATAGTTAGCAAAGGACGATATGTTTTCCTAGAATTAAATGCTAATGGTCAGTGGGCTTGGTTAGAACAAGAACTTAACTTGAATATCTCAGATTCCGTTATTAGATACCTAGAGAGGTAAAAATGAATAAGAAATATTTTTGGTTTATCTACTTGCTGTCACTATCTCCAATTTTAAGCGTTACAGATGATGATAATTTTGGCGATATTACTAGAGAAACTAAATTATTCAGAATATCCTTACTAAACTTATGTTTTGGCGTTCAGAGTTTTTATCTATTTACGTATAAAAAGGGTGATGGATTCAAACTATTTGAGTGTCTTAATCTTAGGCATTTTGCAATAGAGGAATCAGTAATATTAGAAAAAGTAGATAATTATCGGAAAACAATTGAATCTAAAACAGATGCGGATATAAATATACATATAAAGGATTTACAATATAAAATCGAAAAAGAAGAAGCGATAAAAAACGGTAGTTTTAATAAAATGGTAGCCTATAACACATTAACACTATTGGCAGTGGGGTTAACCATTCCATATTTAGTTAATATATATAAGATCGTAGAACATCAATTTTTTTACATACTTTTTATTTTTATATTTGCCTACAATTTCACAAATATTCTAGCACATATCTTAGAAATATTAAGGGTTAATACAATATTAAGATCTTCGTTCGGAGATTTAAAGAAAAGTCAAAATACTTTACATGAGTTTGCTGCTTCCTTATATTTAGACTGGTACGCCGTAAAAGATGAAGCAAGAATTTTTGTATCTTATGTAAAAAATATTGAAAAATATATTAAGATTATTCTCTTTTATTTTGTCTTATTTATATGTATTTATAATTTTTTAGCCTATAACGAAAATAAACTCCCATCAGTGCCAGCTAATAATGCAAGTACTTATATTTTAAATTTCTCTTTAGATGAGCGAGATATTTTTTCTCCTCAGAATTTAACTCAATTTGATAGAGTAAGAGAAGGGTTAATAACAGATAAGATTACTCAAGTTATCATTGTTAAAAGCCCATCATTAAAAAGCAGAGAGATAGACGTATACCAAAAGATATTGTCGTTATTAAAAACTTACAATATTTCGCATGTTAAGATTCTAGAAGTAGAGCAAACAAATCAGAGTGATAGTAATCAGATTTCAATAATAATAATAGGGAGGTAAAACTGTGAGAGAACCGTATTTAGCGAATTATGTTGAAGAACATGACTTTGATCACAACAATCGACTTTTCTATGATGGTAGAACTCAGCTTTCTTATGTTGACCCCGAAAAAAAAGTTCGGGCAATTGATAGGTGTTTGGTAGGGCCTACATATATCACAAAAGCTGCTGAGAGTTCTGACCCGGACGAGTTTCAAGCAATTGGACCTACAAGACTGACGGAAACCATTGAGAACTCAGACCCCGATGAGTTTTTTGCACTCAGCCCTACACAAAAAACAGCAACGGATGAGTCAGCTGATCCTGACGAGTTTTATGCTATTGGACCGACAAGAGAGACCTTTTCTAATGAGGGGTCTGATCCAGATGAGTTCTATTTGCTCGGTCCTTCTAGGGAGACTCGTTCAAATGAGTGTTCAGATCCGGACGAATTTTATCTTAGGTAGCAAGTGATTTTAGATTCTATTAGAATCAGCCATAGCCACACACAGAAAGAGGTGTGGCATATTAAAAGGTACTAGTTAAATCTTCTTTTACTGATAAATCAAAAATCGATTAAATTGGTATCAAATTCTTAAAAATAGAGGATGAAGAAAATAATGGAGGTACTTAATCCTTATCGTGAATTTGTTGCAAGTATTTCTTCAATAGAATTTGAGCAATATTGTTTAGAAATTATAAAGGCTTATGCAGAAGAAGAATCTCTTGTGGATTTTTCCATAATTCATAATCATAAAGTTCAAACCGATGATGGAGATTATCAAATTGATATTTATGCTGAATTTGTTGCACTTTCGGTTCATTTCAAAGTGATTGTAGAATGTAAACGTTATACCCGTCCAGTTGAACGTGAAAAAGTTGTGGCCCTAGCAGATAAAATACGAAGTTTGGGTGGACACAAAGGTATTTTAATTTCAACTTCTGGATTCCAGAGCGGCGCATCAGAATATGCAAATAAGCATGGTATCGCGCTAGTGCAAATCTTCGATAAATATATTATGCATATTCAAAATTCTATTCAATCTGAATTTAATCCCCTTTACATAGATTTTATTAGTCAAATGCCTAAATATTATGCTTACCAATGGAACTATAGCTTAAATGATTTTCCTGATAAAAAAATTTATCCGTCAGAATCCATGGTAGCAGCATTAAAGAAAATAATATTAGAAAAATATAACATAAATGATTATAGATAATATAAATGTTTTAAAACTAAGAGCGCAATATCCATTATTCCGGTTAGGCGAATAATGCGAACCAAAAAGAAGTTCTTATTATTTATATAATGCGAATATGATTTGAGGCGTATTTATGGAATCAAGTACGAAATTAGAAATACCAAAGAAACAGTTTTACGATAAGAAAAATTACGAGCCTTTATTGTTGGAATGTCTAAATCGCATTCCCTTTTTCATTAATAAGAGCGGTGGGGGCTTTTCTGCGCCAAAATCTGAGTCTAATGGTCAATGTGATGCAATTGGAAATAATGGTTGTTATAGCGTAGATTTTAAGCTCTTACTGAGCCAAGAAGGCGCACAAAATGTGAATGAAACGAGTCTCACTAAGGTAACTCTATGTAAAGGAGTGACGATGAGTGCTCCTTCAAAAGCATCCATGCGCAGGGAACCATCTTTGCCATTTCCAAATATTTGGGGATTTCTGGTCAGTCATAGTTTTTCTCTAAACAAAAATAACGAGATCATATTAGCAGATAAAGCAGATAGAAATATGAAAGATACTATAAAGAGCCTCAACAAAATGGTTTGTACTAAAAAGAATTTGCTTTTTTTTCATCCGAGTAGACTAGTCATTCAAGACTCTCATGACAATCCAATAGAGGTTCTTCGTAATAGAGCTAAAGAAGCTTTACTAATTGTATCAAAAGCACGTAGAAAACTTTCACCTGGATATGAAACTTATTATGCTTTATTGATAAATAATGAGATGGTTTTACTTTCCGAGGACTTTACACATACAGGGTGTATTGAACTCACTTCCCTTGACACTTGGCATAATTTGCACATCAAATTATAGCTATTGCTAATCAGTGCATGAATGGCAAGTTAGCATTATCTATATGATATTCAGTTTGCGATACAATTTTGAAGTCATCATTATAAGCATTCTAGGAAGCTGAGTGGGATTTATGTACTACGCAGGATTATCCATATAATTATTAGCTTAACATAAGAAGATGTTGGTTTTCCAACTGGCATTCTCTTTATTATAAATAAAATAAGGAAAAAAACCGTTTGCTTTGTTGTCCAATAGAGCAAGCGGTTTTTTTGCATTAAAGGAGGAAAAAATATGTCGAAAGTAATCGCCCTCGCCAACCAAAAGGGCGGCGTCGGAAAAACGACAACAACGGTGAACCTTGGTATCGGCCTTGCCAATCAAGGCAAAAAAGTGCTACTGGTAGACGCGGACGCTCAGGGCAACCTTACAGATTCATTGGGTTTCCATGAGCCGGACAACCTACCTGTCACACTGGCCACGCTCCTTACAAAAGTCATGACCGAGGAGCGGTATGAAGCTGAAGAAGGCATCCTGCACCAGGAGGAAGGTGTTGACCTTATGCCGGGAAACATTGAACTGTCGGCTATTGAGGTGTCACTGGTAAACACCATGAGCCGGGAAATGGTTCTACGCAGTTATATTAATACCGTCAAGCAAAAGTTCGATTATGTCCTAATCGATTGTATGCCTTCACTCGGTATGATGACCATCAACGCTCTAGCCGCCGCGGACAGCGTTATCATCCCCGTTCAGGCCCACTATCTGCCGGCTAAAGGGATGACGCAGTTAATGCAGACCATCACTAGGGTAAGAAGGCAAATAAATCCAAAGCTAAAGGTTGACGGTATTCTGCTTACGATGCTAGATAACCGCACCACCTTTGCTAAGGACATTTCCTTTATTCTGCGGCGGGACTACGGCGATAAGCTGTGCGTTTTCCAGACGGAAATTCCATTATCTATCCGGGCTGCCGAAACAAGTGCCGAGGGCAAAAGCATCTATGCACACGACCCACATGGGATAGCGGCGAAAGCCTATCAAGCCTTTACAAAGGAGGTGCTTGATATTGGCCAAAAGCAGCGTCAAAGACATGAAGCTGACCTCGGTAGATGAATTATTTGAAACGGATGCGAGCCGTGAGGACAAACAGCGTGAAAAAGTATTGGATATTGCCTTATCTGAAATAAGCGATTTTCCCAACCATCCCTTTAAGGTCAAGGCGGATGAAGCCATGCTGGAAATGGCGGACAGCGTAAAACAGTACGGTATCCTTGTCCCCGCTCTTGTTCGGACTAGAGCGGACGGTGGCTACGAAATGCTTGCCGGGCACCGGCGCAAGAAAGCCAGCGAACTGGCAGGCAAAGAAACCATACCCTGCATTGTCCGTGAGTTAAATGACGATGAAGCGATTTTGGCAATGGTAGACAGTAACCTGCAAAGGGAAAGCATTTTGCCAAGCGAAAAAGCGCTTGCCTATAAAATGAAGCTGGAAGCCATGAACAGGCAAGGACAACGGACGGATTTAACTTCTGTTCAAGTTGAACAGAAGTCAGAACGTTCAACATCAAGAGAAGATTTAGCAAAACAATCTGGAGAAAGTGGGCCGCAGATATTTCGTTACATTCGTCTAACCGAACTCATACCGCCCATCCTTGAAATGGTGGACGAGAAGCAGATTGCCTTTAATCCTGCTGTGGAAATCTCCTACCTGACCGAAAATGAACAGACAGAACTGCTGGCAACGATGAAGCAGGAGGAAAATACGCCGTCTTTATCACAAGCACAGCGGCTGAAAAAGTTCAGCCAGGAGGGCAGGCTGAGTGCGGATGTCATCTATTCCATTCTCACCGAAGAAAAGCCGAACCAAAAGGAAAAATTCAATATTCGTCGTGACCGTATTGATCAATATTTTCCGAAGAACTTTAACGAAAAACAAAAGGAGGACCTTATTATCCAGCTGCTGGAAAGCTGGTACAAAAAGCGGCAAAGAGAGCAGGAGCGGTGAGATATGGTGTGGGAAAAACAATCACATATATATCTTGAGCATGAATTTCTGAATGCCACACCAAGGGGGTAGTCTATCCGTTTAACGGCAGGTGTCGTGAAGCGTTAGTGTTTTGTCCCCCTCTCCACACCTCACCCCCTTAAATTTACCAGCCGAAAAAAAATAACTTTACCTTAAAAAACGTTATATCAAAGATTACTTGCGGAAAGGAGCATTTTGTGAAGCAGACAGCGCAAAAGAAACCAAAGACATTTCGGACCCTGATCCGTCAAACTCATAGCGGAAACAAGAAGATGGCGGATGAAGATAAATCTGTGAATAAAGTGGAGAATGTGGATAGTGCCGGAAAAGAACGTAAAAAACAACCGTCTTCTTTTTTCGGACAGTAAAGCGGCTCTTTGTAAAAATGCAGGGAGCTTTTTTTGTTTACGGCAAAAAAATAACGGAAAGGAAAATTTTAAAAAAAATGAAAACGTTGCTGGCGATTGTGCTTTGCTTGGTTATAATCGGCGGGGCAGCTTTTCTGCATATTCGGAGAAAAAGAAAATAGAAACAGGCAAAAAAAGGCGGTAGCCCTTTTTTATCGGCCTGGGATCGGAGCGTGAGGAAAGTGGAAAATGAAAAACGAACGGTAGATACCTATGAGGTTAAACACGCCATCTGTATGGGAGATAAGGAAATTCTCTTTACGGAGGACGAAGAAAATTCCGACAGACCGTATATGGTGTGCAATTGCAACTGGGATAACCCTTTGAGTATCGAGCAATATTTTGAGGCGGTTGTAAGCGCGGACTATCTGGAAATGATGACAGAATTTACTGCCCGTGTGACGGCACAAATTGAAGCAGTCAAAGCGGAGCGGGCAGGGATAGATGTTCCCTTGGGGCCTTTTACTTTGGAACACTGTGTTCCGGATGATCGCGGGGAGAGCATAGAAAACAAGGTCGCAGTCATTCGTGCGGAACGGCTACGCCCCGAATGTCGCACCGCCGCCAAGCAGCTTGTGCTGGTTACTGGCGGTTTTGGTTCTCAGGCTAAGGCCAGAGGGAGGGCAGTATATGTTTTCTATCTCTATAGCGGCAAAGAATCCCGCTGGAACCGCGAGGATATTTTAGGCGTCATCAAACCGGAATGCATGCCCGATTGGGCGAAAGAACGGCTACAACAGATTTTGGTAGAAAGACAGACCAAACAGAAAAAACAGGAACAGGTGCGGTAGGAGGTGTCTTGAATGGAGAAAGAAAATAACGCAGGGTATGTTATTACTGACCGGCTGAGTGTAGGTAATATGGAATTTGTCATCGGGCAGAGCGAAAACGCGCCCGCCAAGTTTGTGACCTGGAGATGCAACAAGGGTGAAAAGAATTACCATTGGGGGCACTACAGCAATGACCGGCTGACGGCACTTGAAGATCTGTGCAACCGTTCGCTTGATGAAATCCATCATGTGAGAAGCCTGCAAAAGGATGTCGATGAAAAGCCGGTACGACAGACCGAAAAGAAAAGCCATGAGACTGAGAGATAAGAGGCAAAAGGAGCAAGGAGGGATTAACGTTGGCGACCAAGCTGCAACTGATTACGGAACTAGCGGAACGGACTACCCTTACTGTCCGGAAAAACCCGCTTAACTGGACTTCCTTTTTGCAAACGGCAGCCTGGAATTATAAATACCCTTTTCAGGACCAGCTGCTGATTTACGCACAGCGCCCCGACGCGACCGCCTGCGCTTCCATTGAGGTATGGAATGAGAAATTGGGCCGGTGGGTAAACAAGGGAGCAAAAGGCATTGCCCTCATACAGGACAGCGGAGGCCGGTTAAACTTGCGTCACGTGTTTGATGTGACGGACACCAATAGCCGCTATAACCGCCCCGTCGCACTTTGGAAAATGAAGGACGGGTACGCAAAGGACGTAACCGAAACACTGGATAATGCCTTTGGAGGGCTAGAGGAAAAACAGGAGTTGGAAGATGCTTTAATCTCCGCCGCCCGTAATGCCGTTGAGGATAATTTCCCGGACTATCTTTCCGAACTGATGGACTGTAGGGAGAACAGCTTTCTGGAGGAACTGAACGTCCAGAACGTGGAGGTAATCTTTAAAGACGCGCTGAAAAACTCGGTAGCCTATATGCTTTTAATCCGGTGCGGCTGCAATGCCGGCAAGTATCTGAGCTTGGAGGATTTTCAGAGTGTTTTAAATTTTAATACTCTAGATACAGTTTCCTGTCTGGGAGCCGCCGCTAGCGACATCTCCGAAATGCTTCTGCGGGAAATCAGAGAGACGGTCAAAGAGCTGCAAAATGAAGAGAAAAATCCAAGCCGTACATTTGCTAAAATTCAGGATGCGGGAGACAATGAGACCATAAAGCAAAGTCATGAAAGGGATGGTGAAGATGGAAATGACCTACACGCTGGAGGGCGATTACCTGATTCCCGACCTGACGCTGCCGGAGGAAGCGACGCAGATCGGAAAGTATGGGATGCTGCGCCTAACATATCTGAAAAAACACAAGAAAGGGATGTACGCCAGCCTGATGCTGTCGAGCAAGCTGAACAGCCATTTGGAGGAGACCGACCGGACAGCGAAGGAGCGCGTCGAACAGATCACGGCCAAGCTCTTGCAGAGCAGTCCGGCACCGGACAAAGCAACCGACCCGCTGGGCTGGACGGGGTACCTGAACAGTCTGCGGCATTCGGCGGAGGAAACGGTACTGGTGGAGATCATTTACAGCTAAGTATTTTCCCGACGGTTGAACAGCAAATTGAAGCTATAGAAAATGCGGAGGACGAAAAATCCTCCGCATTTTCTATTTCTCAGGAAGAAATTGATCATGTCCTATGTAAGGGTACAGGTTTTCAAAACGGCAAGTTCCGTGTTTACCTGCACTACCAGGAACAGCATACCCCGAAGGAAACCATTGCCTTTCTTAAACAGGAGTATGGAATCGGCGGCGGGACGTATTATTTTCTGGATGGGACACAGGGGAACGATTGGCATGACAGTAAAGGGATCTCCTTAAGCAAAAGCGGCAGCTTTATAACAGATCCGGAGTTGCGACTGTCATGGAATCAGGTCGCCAAGAGGCTTGGCGACCTGATTGCCGTCGGACGCTACTTGAACGGCAGGGAAAGGGAACACCTGGAAAGAGAATACCTCCCAATTTATGAGCAGATGGCGAAAGTACACCGACAACAGCTTGCCGAGCAGGCTTACGCTAAGGAAATCCTGAACCGGGAACCTGCTCCCTCAAAAAAAGAAGAGACACCGGCAAGGGATACCACCAATTATGCCTTTTCTCCAGATGACACGGTGTATCTGGGTGCAGACGAATATGAGATTTTTTCCATAGAAGGCGGAAAGGTAATGCTGCGAGACATTAACTTTCCGCTGTTTAGCAGAGAACTGGATCGGGATGAACTTGAGAAGATGCTGCGGGAAAACCCGTTGAATGACCATCTTCTTGTTATTGGGGAAGAAACAGAACAAACGGCAGAACAAAATGCCGAAAAAACGGAAAACCAACCGGCCGAAAAAGAAATGGCAGTGGGCACGGAACTTGCTATTGAGGACCGGCACTATGAAATCGATGCTATTAATCAAGAATCCGGAACCGTGAGTCTAAGGGATATCACCTTCCAGGGTAGCACGGGCTTTCCCATTTTTCGCAGGGAAAGCGTTGCGTTTGTGCGTAGCGTTTTGGAAGAGAGCAATCAAGCTGTAAGGCAAAAAACAGAGATCGGTGAAGCAGTTAATGCCGTTACAGACCATGAACCGAAAAAACCGGTGCAGCCACGTGTCAATTTTCGAATTACCGACGACAATTTGGGAGCGGGCGGACAAAAGGCCAAATATGGATGGAACGCAGCCGCCATCAGGCTTTTAAACCGACTGGAAGAACAAGAAAGATTGGCCACGCCGGAGGAACAGGAAAGCCTGTCCCGCTATGTGGGCTGGGGCGGCTTGCCACAGGTATTTGACGAGAAAAACAGCCAATGGGACAAGGAATACACCGAACTGAAGGAGCTGCTCACTGATGAGGAATATACTTCGGCAAGGGCGTCTACCTTAAACGCCTATTATACGTCGCCCACCGTTATTAAAGCCATCTATTCCTGTCTGGAAAACATGGGCTTTAAGACCGGCAACATTTTGGAACCGGCTTGCGGTGTCGGCAACTTTTTTGGACTTGTCCCTGACAGCATGAAAAACTCCAAGCTATACGGCATCGAGCTGGACGGTATCACGGGCAGGATCGCCAAGCAGCTATATCAAAACGCCAGCATCGCTGTACAGGGTTATGAGGAAACCAGCCTCCCCGACAGCTTTTTTGACTTGGCCGTCGGCAATGTGCCCTTTGGTTCTTATGGCGTGGCGGACAAAAAGTACGACAAGTACAAATTTTACATCCATGACTATTTTTTTGCCAAAACATTGGACAAGGTGCGGCCCGGTGGTATCATCGCCTTTATAACCTCCAAGGGAACAATGGACAAGCAGAACTCCGAAGTCCGCAAGTACATTGCGCAGCGGGCCGAGCTGTTGGGGGCCGTCCGGCTGCCTAACAATGCCTTTCTTGCAAACGCCGGTACCGAAGTCACCGCCGACATCCTGTTCCTGCAAAAGCGCGACAGGGTGATCGACATTGAGCCGGATTGGGTGCATCTTTCCGCAACCGGGGACGGAATCCCCGTTAATCGTTACTTTACCGACAACCCCGACATGGTGTTGGGCACGATGGCCTGTGACGAGCGAATGTACGGCAACAAAAGCGAAACAACCTGCATCCCTTATGAGAACGCCGATCTTGCGCTTCTTCTACGCGAGGCATTGGAAAACATCCATGCGGAAATCACGGAATACGAGATGGACGAACTATCCGATGACGCAGACACCTCCATCCCGGCAGATCCCAATGTGCGCAATTTCAGTTTTTGTATGGTGGACGGCGGGATCTACTACCGGGAAAACAGCCGGATGAACCGCGTGGAAACCTCTGTCACTGCACAAGGCCGGATTAAAGGCATGATTGCCATCAGGGATTGTGTCCGGGACTTAATAGAATACCAGATCGAGGATTATAGCGATGAAACCATCCAAGGACAGCAGCGAAAACTGAACCGCCTGTATGAAGCTTTTGTCACCAAATACGGACTTCTTAACAGCCGTGGCAACGACTTGGCCTTCTCCGACGACAGTTCCTACTGCCTGCTCTGTTCTCTGGAAGTTATTGATGAGAACGGCGAGCTGGAGCACAAGGCGGATATGTTCACCAAACGCACCATCAAGCAGCGCAGCATCGTAACCCATGTCGATACCGCCGCTGAAGCCTTGGCAATCTCCATTGCGGAAAAAGCCTGCGTTGACATGGGCTTCATGCAAAGCCTAACAGGACTTTCCGAGGAAAAGCTTGTTAAAGACCTGGAAGGCGTTATTTTCAGCAATCCCACTCATGCTGATGCTGACGGCGTGATTCGGTACGAAACGGCGGACGCTTATCTTTCCGGCAATGTACGGGAAAAGCTGAAAACTGCCCGGCAGTTTGCGGAAATGCATCCAAACTTCTATAGTGTGAACGTCACGGCACTGGAAGCCGTGCAGCCCAAAGACTTGGGCGCCTCTGAAATCGACGTGCGTCTCGGCGCAACCTGGCTTCCATCTGAGGTGGTTAAGGACTTCATCTTCGAGCTCTTAGAAACCGCTTACATGTACAGGCGCTATATTGACGTTCTGTACTCAAACTATACCGCCAACTGGAACGTCAAAGGCAAAAACGACGACCGCAGTGATAACATCAAGGCCAACGTCACTTACGGCACCAAGCGCATCAATGCTTATAAAATTATCGAAGAAACATTAAACCTTCGGGATGTGCGCATCTTTGACAATGTTTATGAGGACGGGGTTGAGAAACGGGTACTGAACAAAAAAGAAACGGCCATTGCCCAGCAGAAACAGGAAGCCATCAAGGAGGCATTCCAAAACTGGATCTGGAAAGATCCCCAGCGCCGGGAAGTTTTGACCAGACTTTACAATGATCGTTTCAACTCTATCCGACCCCGGGAATATGACGGGAGCCATATCCGGTTTACCGGCATGAACCCGGAAATAAGCCTGCGCAAACACCAGGTGGATGCGGTGGCGCACATCCTCTACGGTGGCAACACTCTGCTAGCTCACTGTGTGGGCGCAGGAAAAACCTACGAGATGACAGCCGCTGCCATGGAAAGCAAACATTTAGGGCTTTGCAATAAGAGCCTGTTCGTCGTGCCCAACCATCTGACCGAGCAGTGGGCCGGGGAGTTTTTGCAGCTTTATCCATCAGCCAACATTCTGGTAGCTACCAAAAAAGACTTTGAAACTCAAAACCGTAAAAAATTCTGTGCTAGAATAGCCACCGGCGACTATGATGCGGTGATTATCGGGCACAGCCAGTTTGAGAAGATTCCTATCTCCCAGGAACGCCAAAAGCGGCAGTTGGAGGAACAGATATCAGAGATCACTAGCGGTATCCAGGAACTCAAAGAGGAACGGGGAGAGCGGTATGCCATCAAACAGCTGGAAAAGACGAAGAAAACCTTGAAGCTAAAACTGGATAAGCTCAACGACACAAGCCGCAAGGATGATGTGGTCACCTTTGAGGAACTCGGAGTTGACCGGTTATTTATTGATGAGGCGGACTTTTACAAGAACCTGTTTCTTTACACCAAGATGCGCAATGTGGCGGGCCTGTCCCAGACCGAGGCGCAGAAGTCCTCCGACCTGTTTGCCAAGTGTCGCTACCTGGACGAGCTTACAGAAGAGCGAGGTGTCATATTTGCTACAGGTACACCGATCAGTAATTCCATCACCGAGATGTACACAATGCAGCGGTACTTGCAATACAATGTCCTGCGGCAAAAAGGACTCCAGCATTTTGACTGCTGGGCCTCCACTTTCGGGGAAACTGTTACGGCTATAGAGCTTGCGCCGGAAGGCACGGGCTACAGGGCCAAAACGAGGTTTGCCAGGTTCTACAACCTGCCGGAACTGATGAATATGTTTAAGGAGGTAGCGGACATCAAGACAGCGGACATGCTTAACCTGCCCGTGCCAAAAGCCAACTACAGCAATGTGGCGGTTAAGCCGAGTGAATTCCAGCAGGACATGGTGAGCGAACTAGCCGAGCGTGCCGAAAGGGTGCGCAACCGGATGGTGGAGCCTAATGAGGACAATATGCTGAAAATAACCAACGATGGGCGCAAGCTGGCCCTTGATCAGCGATTAGCTAATCCCCTGCTTCCTGACAATGAGGACAGCAAGGTTAACGCCTGTGTGGAAAATGTATACCGCTTCTGGCAGGAAAACCGCGATAAGCAGCTAACCCAGCTAGTGTTCTGCGACCTTTCCACGCCCAAGGGCGACGGGAATTTCAACGTATACGAGGATGTGCGGCAAAAGCTTGCCGCACGCGGTGTCACCGGCGAGGAGGTTCAATTTATTCATGACGCCAACACGGAAACCAAGAAAAAAGAGCTGTTTACCAAGGTGCGCAAGGGACAGGTGCGAATCCTGCTAGGCTCCACTTTTAAAATGGGAGCGGGAACAAACGTGCAGGATAAGCTGATTGCCCTGCATGATCTGGATTGCCCATGGCGGCCGCGGGATTTGGAGCAGCGTTCCGGACGTATCGTACGGCAGGGTAATAAAAACGGTGAAGTGCATATTTTCCGTTATGTCACCGAAAACACTTTTGACGCCTATCTGTATCAGATATTGGAGAACAAGCAGCGATTTATTTCCCAGATAATGACCAGCAAATCTCCTGTCCGCTCCGCCGAGGATATTGACGAAACGGCGCTTTCCTATGCTGAGGTTAAGGCGCTGGCAACGGGCAATCCCTATATTAGAGAAAAGATGGACCTGGATATCCAAGTGTCTAAATTAAAACTCATAAAAGCCAACCACTTAAGCCAGCGGTACGCTTTGGAAGATCGGTTGTTAAAGCACTACCCTCAACAAATCAAATTTACAGAAGAACGCATTACGGGCTATGAAAAGGATCTTGCTCAGTTCGAGCAGTACAGCGTTTTAGAGCCTGCCGGAGAAGGTGAGGATGAAGCCAAATTTGCGGGCATGACCATAAAAGGCATCCGTTATACAGAAAAGGCTAAAGCAGGTTCAGCTATTCTCGAAGTATGCAAACTGATGACCACACCGGAGCCGCAGGAACTGGGCAGCTACATGGGCTTTCCAATGCTGTTTTCTTTTGACGGATTCAGCAAACAGTATCAGATCACCCTGCGGGGTGCGCTGAGTCATCCGGTGACGCTGGGAACGGACATCCACGGCAACATTGCGAGGCTTAACAACGTGCTTGCTGAAATGCCGAAGAAGCTGGAATACTGCCGGGAACAATTGAAAACACTCCGCCAGCAGGTGGAAACAGCCAAGGAGCAGATTGATATTCCATTTGAGAAGGAACAGGAACTGCAAACCAAGTCTGCTCGGCTGGCTGAGCTGAATATCCTGCTCAACATGGATAAACGGGAAAACGAGGTGCTGGACGACGAGCCGGATGAAGAGTCTGAGCTTCCGGAGAAGAAAGCCGTGGGCTATGAAAGATGAGGTGAAAAAATAATGCCTTATGTAACACGGGAGCAAATTGAACACGCCAAGCAGATGGATCTACTGACATATCTGGAGCATTACGAGCCGCAGGAGCTGGTGCACTTTTCAGGCACTGTCTATACGACCCGGAGCCATGACAGCCTGAAGATTAGCAACGGCAAATGGTGCTGGTGGTCGCGGGGCATCGGCGGGCGTTCCGCCCTGGATTATCTGGTTAAAGTACGGGGATTATCTTTACCTGATGCGGTAATTCAGATCGACGGACAAATAACGATAGCACCGCCTCCCCAATCTAAAGATAAGGAATTATCCAAGCAAAAGAAGCTGCTTCTGCCGGAGAAAAACGAAAACAATGACGGAGTGATTGCCTACCTGGCAGGGCGCGGTATAAATAGAGAAATCATCGACTACTGCATCGAAACCAAACGGCTGTATGAAAGCAGCCGTTACCAGAACGCTGTTTTTGTCGGGTTTGACCGTCAAGGCATTCTACGCTACGCATCGCTACGAGGGACATCTCGGAGAAGGTTTATGGGTGAGGCAAACGGGAGCGATAAGCACTTTTCCTTTTCCATCCCGGCAAGGAGTAAAAGCAGTAAGCTCCATCTGTTTGAAAGTGCCATTGATTTAATGTCCTATTGCACGTTAGAACTGCTTGCCGGAAGGGACTGGCTGCAAGATTTCTGCCTGTCCCTCGCCGGTATTTACAAGCCAAAACAGGACATCGGTGAAAGTACCCCGCCAGCTGCGTTGTTGCAATACTTAAAAGATTTTCCGCAGATCAATGATATTTCTTTGCACTTGGACAATGATGCAGCTGGACGGCTGGCTGCAAAAACTATTCAAACCATTTTTCAGCCTAATTACACTGTTTCCAATGAGCCGCCGGAACGGGGGAAGGATTATAACGACTATTTAAAAATCAACTTAAAGACACGGCAAATGCATGAACGCGAATAGGCTAGGTCATCTGCTGTTGTTACTTTAAAATCTGACAAAATTTCTTTGCATATAAAGAATAACGTGATATATTTAAAGAAATAATATATTTAATATTTGATTGAGAATCTTTAAAAATAAAGAAAATATCGTCAGATTTAAAGAAGGTGATTAACATGGTCGGTTATGCGGAGCTTGCAAAAATGAATACTTTTACTTTAAATGATGTCTGCAATCTTGTAGGCAATAAAAAAACGGCTTCTTCTCTTGTGCAGAGACTTTTAAAAAATAGGTTTGTGAAAAAAATAAGAAATAATTTATATACTTGCGTTAATGTAGCTGATGGGCAAGTAATAGCCTCCAAGTATCACATCGCTTGTGCAATCAATGAGACTGCGTATCTATCGCACCATTCCACTTTCGAATATATGGGGATATCCAATCAGGTTTTTTACGAGATATATATATCATCTTCGAAAAGGTTTACGGATTTCGAATTCGAAGGCATAACTTATAGGTATGTTCCTTCACAATTTGATGAGGGAGTAATCCTTCCCAAAAACACAAAGGGAATCCGGATTACCTCGCAGGAACGTACTGTAGTAGATAGTATAAAGGATTTTGAAAAAATAGGAGGACTGGAAGAACTCTTGAATTGCATCGCTTCAATACCTTATTTGGATGAGAATCAATTGATCAATTTCTTGTCTGCCTATGACATGCGGTTTTTATATCAGAAAACAGGATATATACTGGAGCATTATAAAGATCAGCTGCATCTTTCCGGTGAATTTATAGATTACTGTAAAAGCAAAATCGGAAAAAGCACCAGATATTTAACGAAAGATAGTACCAAGTACAATAATCAATGGAAATTGGTTGTTCCCGACGGTATGTTTCAAATGGTAGAGCAGGGAGGAATGCCCCTTGTATAACTATGATAAAAATTATATCGCTCAAAGAGCGTCCAACTTTGGATTTATCCGGGATACACTGGAGAAGGTATATCGCTTGGCGGATATCTTAGAACATATAAACAGTGATCCGACATTGAAGGGTAAATTAGCTTTAAAAGGTGGAACCGCAATAAATTTAACCGTGTTTAATCTTCCTAGATTATCTGTAGATATTGATTTTGATTATTTAAGCAATGACAGTAAAGAAGAAATGCTGCAAAACAGGATGATAATAAATACAGCTCTTGCCAAATTTATGGAGTTTAGCGGTTACAAGCTCAGTCCCAAAACGAAAACACCTCACAGTCTCGATTCTTGGATTTATGAGTATGTTAATTGCGGCGGCAATAAAGATAACATAAAGATAGAAATTAACTATTCTTTAAGGTCGCATGTTTTCCCGGCTCAAGAAATGAGAATCGTTACAGAACACTTCGAAAGTGAATATAACTTGAATTGCCTAAATGCTCTTGAGATTTTCGGCAGCAAGATTAATGCACTAATAAGCAGAGCTGCGGCTCGGGATTTATATGATGTTTATAATATGATTAAATTTAGGCTTTTTGATGAAAGTGAGGAACAGCTTCTCAGAAAATGTGTGGTGTTCTACGCTGCAATATCAGCTAGGGAAATAAATAAAAGCTTTGATACAGAGGCAATTGACCGCATTACAAAATATAAAATCAGGACGGATTTGGTTCCGGTGTTGACTAAACAAGATCCATTCGACTTGGATTCAGCTAAAAAAGCCGCAAAGGAGTATATATCAGAAATAATGGCAGTAACACCTCAAGAACAGGAATTCTTAGAGCGGTTTGAGGTAAAAGAGTATAAGCCTGAGCTGCTGTTCGATGATGCTGATATTATAGATCGTATTAAATCACATCCAATGGCACTGTGGAAGATCAGATAGTGAGAAAGAAATAAGAAAATTCACAAGTTTTCCCGAGTCATATTTTTATCAATTAACATTATCAAATGAGAGTTACATCGTAGAATTGACTGATTCTATAACATGTAATATATGTATTGTAAATTGATAAATTCTTCGGGGGAAAAATGTATGTCAATTTTAAATCTTATTAAAAATCATGAAGAAGATATAAATCAAAAGATTCAAAACGAGGTTGAATACCATAAATATATGGATGAGGCTGGCAAAGCTTGGGAAGAGCTAGTTAAAATGGGTATTAGCCAAGAGCAAAAAGATTTAATCGAGAATATTGAACGTGCTACCGGCTGCATAGGATCTATTCATTCTGAAATTTCCTATGAGAAGGGTTTCAGGGATGCCATAAAGCTTATTATTGAATCAATTGTATCGTCATAGCTGATTAGTACTGGAGTGTTTTGTGTGTGGGATACAACAATGATAAACTTGAATGGTAGTAACACAAATTGACATATTAAATTATTTAGAAACTCCACTTGACAAAATTTAAAAATATAGTAAAATACTATAAAGGAAATAATTTTGTGGGGGTTCTATAATGGGACAACAAAATGATTTAGATAGAATTTCGGAACAAGTAATTCAAAAAATTTATCAAAGTCTTTTTCAAGCTGTTGGGGAAGATTATCAGGAAGCAGAAAGTCATCTCGAATTAGAAACTCATATTTCAAGGCCATTTATGATTTGGGATTTTATCAATCGAAATCTTATCAAAAGCTTTTTTCAGACTAACGTATTATACTCTACTAAAAAGCGAGGCATGTGGGAAGTTTTACTCCTTTATGATAAGGAAAGCAAAATGATATTATCCTTTATGAAAGACACACGATTTAAAGATGTTCGGAAAGCAAAGCGAGGACGTCAACCGCAATATGTTAAAGCTTTGCTTTTACTTAATAAAAGCCTACAGGCCAAAGTTAAACAGCAAAAATTGTTCTACATAACTGAACCGGAGTGTGATAATGATCAACTAAATGCTCTATTGGATTCCCTTTGTGCCAATTTTATGGAGCCTGTTATTAGTGAAATAAAACATCATGCGCTAATTGTTTTTTCCTCAAACTATGATCAATTAACGTCTTTGAATGCATATATGTTGGATTCAGATCTGGATATAGTTTCTGAGAAAGATATGTTAAATGTGGCTAAACCTATTATGTCTAATGAAGTTGATAAAGTGTCCAAGGGCGATGTTAAACATAAGCAGCCAAAACTTACAGAAAAAGCAAATCGTCGGTTAAAGCAAAAGGAATTAGTGGCATTAAAATCTATGCAAAATGATAAACAAGAATAGATTTACTTTGTCCTCAGAAAGAGAGTGAACCATTATGAAACAGTTTAATGGGAACAGATTAAAAAATGCCCGATTATATAGAGGTTTGACTGTTGAAGAACTGGCCGAAAAGATTGAGGTAAGCAAACAAACTGTATCGCAATATGAAAACGATAAAATTGCTCCAACATTTGAAAAGATACTATCTCTATCAGGGGAGCTACAATTCCCTTATGAGTATTTTATTCAACCGGATTCTTTCAAAGTAAAATCTGGATCGACATATTTTAGGTCATTGCTGAAAACTAATAAAAAATACAGAATAGAACAATCTGTTAAAATGGAACACTTGGCAGTTATTTATTCCTTTTTAAAGGACTATATTGAGTTCCCGGAATTGAACTTACCAAAAAATGAAAAATATGCGTCTCCTACCGAAGCTGGACAGATACTACGTGAATTTTGGGGATTAGAAGAAGAACCTATATCGGATATGATCCGAGTTCTTGAAGAAAACGGCATTATTGCAACAATGTTTCGAACATCAACAGATGATATTGATGCGTTTAGTCAGCTTATTGAAGTTGACGGGCGAGATATATTTCTTGTTGCATTGTCCAAGAATAAAGATACGGCAGTAAGAACACACTTTGATGTAGCACATGAATTAGGACATATTATGCTTCACGAATGGAGTGAGGATGTAGAATCGTTAACACGAGAGCAATTTAAGGAAAGAGAAAAGGAAGCAAATGAATTTGCTGCGGCTTTTTTACTTCCAGAGACTCCCTTTAGACGTGATGTATCCGTATATTCTAATAACTTAGAATACTATATTCAGCTGAAAAAGAAGTGGAAAGTATCTATTGCCGCCATGTTATATAGGAGTTGTGATCTAGGGCTAATCACACAAAATCAGTATCAGTATATGATTAGAATTATGCAAAAGAAAAACTGGCGTAAGAATGAGCCTTTTGACAATATTCTTAAAACAGCGAAACCCTCTTTACTAAGTGATGCTATAGAGGTTCTTTTAGTAAACAATGTATTTACTCCGTCTGAGTTTATGAAGGAGCTTTCCAAAGAGGGTTTAGCAATGAACGGTAGTGAGGTTGAGATGTTACTTGATCTACCAGAAGATATATTAAAGCCACGACAAGCCGACATGGGTAAAATAGTTTCTTTGAAAACTGATTTAAGCGTCTTAGATGGCTAGAATAGGATTGACATTATTCAATTTCTAGAGATAATGAGAAAAAAACCTAAAATATAAGCCTAAATGGTATCTTTTTTGAATAGTATTAAAAAAGACAAAAAGCAAGGAGACTGGCATATGAACGGTCAGTTTCCTTGCTTTTTATATTAAAAATTGGTTTCACTGTTTTCTGGCTATCTCTATTGATTAACCAATTTAGGTAAAATCGAAATAGAACAAGTGCAGGAAAACAAGATACTACGGTCAGGGACGACAGGATTCTATTTCCTTTTCGGCCGGTAATAACTGAAACCACCATAACAGCGATGGCAACACAAGACCGGTGTCTTGTGTTGCAGCAAGCACTGAATTTGGTCTCCCAAATTCGCTTGTTAGGGGGATACCCCCTAAAACCCCAAAAAGAATACCTTGCTCATGGGTATTCCTTTTCCGTCTAGCGAGCGCTTTCAAGTGCCTGTGCACTGAACCATGAATGAAGGCACATCAAAGCGCTCGCGGGGATCGGCCGCAGTACGCTGAGTGAACTCCCCGTACCGCGGCTTTTTGATTACGCACATTATACAACTGAAAGGAGAAGAAAATATTATGATGTTTCTATTGGGAACATTGACAGGCGGTGTAATTGCCGTCATTTTTATGTGTCTTTTTCAAATCAATGCGCCATTCAGAAAGGATGATGATCCAAATGAACAATTATGACACTGTAGAGCGTTGGCGAGATGAGTATTACTTAAAATTGCGGGACTGCAAAAAAGCAATGATGGCAGACGATGCCTTATCTCATGCTTACAACAGCCACAATCTCAACGGATTTATGGAACAGCTTATCGGGACGCATGGTTTGGAACGTGTGTCTCTTTTGCTGTCCAACACCATCAGGGAAGCTCCATGGGACGGACGCTACGCCAAAGAGGTCAAAGACTGGGCGAAGCACTACCCGGAAATTCAGCCGGCACCTGCCGAACAAAAAGAGCCTATACGAGTTTTTGCTTTAAACCTATATGAACATCCTGACATTATTAACGAGGCGGCACGGATTGCCATACAAAAAAAAGAGCTTTCCCATCCTAAGGGAAAGGAGCAAGAACGATGAGAAAACGCAATATCCGTGTCCAAGTTTGGCTGAACCGGGAAGAAAGGGAAAAACTACAAGCCAGTGCCAAAAAATCGGGGTTTTCCAGAGAAACCTACCTGCGCACCCTTATAAACGGCTTTGTACCCAAAGAGCTTCCTCCGGCAGATTATCATGCCTTGATAAAGAAGCTTCACGCCATCGGCAATAACCTGAATCAAATTGCGGCCAAGGCCAACGCCACTGGACATATCGACCGGTCTGTTTTCCAGGATGAAGCTAACCGTCTTCGCAAGTCCGTGCTGGATATCCGGGCGGCGGTCACGTCGCCGCAAAAGCTGGAGTAAGTGATGGCGACCACAGCGATATGGGATGTCAAAGACCGGTTAGACCGGGTAATAAACTATGCCGCCAACCCCGGCAAGACTGAAAATCAGGACTTTTCAAGCCAGAATTTACAGGGTTTGCAGAAAGTACTGGAATATGCAGCGCGGGAGGACAAAACCGAAATGCAATATTATGTAACCGGTATCAATTGCGATCCATCCGCCGCCTATAAGCAAATGTCCCAGACCAAGCTGCAGTTTCAAAAAAAGGACGGTATCCTTGCCTTTCATGGGTACCAATCCTTTGCACGGGGGGAAGCAACTCCCGAAACAGCCCATGCCATCGGTGTAAAGCTGGCGCAGGAACTTTGGGGAGAGCGTTTTGAGGTTGTTGTTTCCACCCATTTGGATAAACAGCACCTGCATAACCATTTTGTAATCAATTCCGTATCTTTTGCGGACGGAAAGCGCTATTACGACAACAAAGCCACTTACGCTAAACTGCGCCAGGCTTCCGACCGGCTGTGCAGGGAATACTTCCTTTCTGTCATTGAAGACCCGCAAAAGGGCAAATCAGAACATTATGCCGAATGGAAAGCCGGGCAAGAAGGCAAGCCCACCTGGCGGGGACTGATCCGAGAGGATGTGGACAAGGCAATTTCCGCATCCATGACTTTCACGCAATTTATTGCTACTCTCCGAAAACAGGGTTATGAAGTCAAAACAGGCGTGAAATATATCGCCGTGCGACCGCAGTGCAAGGAACGATTTGTCCGATTAAAGACCCTTGGAAACAGTTATAGCGAAGATGGCATCAAGGGGCGGATACTTCAAAACCGCATTCCAAAAAGGCAGGAAGTTTTGGCGGAGCCTAAACGAAAACGCACTTTCACCGGAAGAAGTCCTGACCCGAAAAAGACCAGAAAACTTAAGGGCTTACAGGCATTATACTTTCACTACCTTTATAAGATGGGTATTCTCCCCCATAACACCGCGTCCAAGAAACAGACGCATTCTTTATTGCGTGGGGACATTCAGCATTTAGAAAAGTTGACTGCTCAAACCAAGCTGCTCGGCAAGCATCGGATTGAAAACATTGAGCAGCTTTTGAGTTACCAGTCCAAGCTGCAGCAAGAAATAGTTGCCTTATCAGCCGACCGCAAATCTCTGTACCACCGTCTGCGCCGCTGTCAAGACGGTGCGCGGATTGCCGAATATAAACAGCAGATTGCTGGATTTACCAAAAACCTGTCCCTGCTCCGGAAGGAGGTGAAGCTTTGCACGGGTATTTTGTCCCGTTCTGAAGCGATGAAAGAAAAACTATCCCACATAAAAAATGAGGAAAATAAGCTAAGAAGGGAGGAAAAAGATTATGAACAGCGGAGCCGAAGCAGCCGACCAAATGGTCAATATGAGCCTTAAAGGAATTGAGGTAATGGCTAAAATATCAGGCGAGGGGGCAAAAAACCTTGCGACATACCTTTATGCAGTCTTGAAAGACCAGAAAAAAACCAAAGGTAAAACCAGGCTGGAAGGGCTTCTGCGGAGCGGCAAAGAGCTGAAAGTCTTTGCGGTCAAAAACGAGGATCTGCAAAAGTTTTCACAGGAAGCTAAGCGCTACGGCGTTCTGTACTGTGCCTTGTGGGACAAAAAAGACCTAGACGGGATGTGCGATATCATGGTGCGGGCGGAAGATGCGTCCAAGATTAACCGCATTGTGGAACGATTCAAGCTGGCAACCGTGGATACGGCAAGCATCAAGAGTGAAATCCAAAAAGCCAAAGCCGCTCGGGAGTCGCGTATTGAGCCTGACGCCAAAGTTACCCCAGCCGAGAAAAGTACCGAAGATTTTTTAAATGAGCTGATGTCAAAACCCATTCAACAGGAAAAAGCCGCAGAGCCGGTTGCCAGCCCAAACCCTACGATGGCGACGATGGAGAAATCCCGTCCGTCCGAGCCTATCTCCGAGCGCAGCGGGGAAGCCGCCGAGGGTGTTGAGCCGCCAAGAAAATCCGTCCGCGGAGAACTGCGGAAAATCAAGGACGCTCAAAAGGAACAGGCGGCAAGACCTAAGCGCGAACCGGTCAAAGAACAACCCCTAGCCGTGAAGCAGAATGCCAAGCCAAAGAGGCGAAAATCAAAATCTCCAAAATTAAAACCGAAAGAGAGGTAAGTCTTGATGAGTGCTTATGACGACCTGTTCAGGCCGGAAAATGAACAGCCTGTCCCCGGAAACGGCCTGCCTTTTGACAAAGAGGCATGGAAGCAGCAGAAACAGGAACAGCGGGAATTGGTTTATTCCATAATCGACGATGCGGCGGGAACCGTAGCGCAGGACGGTGTTGCTTACCAAAAATATCTAGATTTGCAAAGCCGCTTTGACCGTTACAGCGTGGCCAACGTTCTTTTAATCCTTGCGCAGAAGCCGGATGCTACTCGAATTGCGGATTTTGATACATGGAAGGAGCAAGGCATTTTCATCCGCAAAAAGGAAAGCGGCTTTTATATCCTGGAGCCGGGCGATGAATATCAGCGCGAAGACGGTTCTGTGGGCATCAGCTACAATCCGAAAAAGATGTTTGACATTTCCCAGACTGGGAACCGCAAAAGGCTAGACCCTGCGCTAGTTCCAGATGAGCGCACCCGCCTAAAGGCACTGATGGAACACGCGCCCGTGCCGATTCGAATCAGCGATGCCCTGCCGGAAGGCGTTAACGCCTTGTACCGTCCTGAAGCAAGGGAAATTCAAATCAGGAGGGGAATGGATGCAGGCAATATTTTTCGAACTTTATCCCAGGAGCTTGCCCATGCGGAAATGGATACGGGAAACGAAAATTACAGCCGAACTGACCATGACTTTCACGCCTACTCTGTGTCCTATATGCTCTGCAGGCAGTACGGCATGGATACGGGCGAATACCGCTTTGGCCGCGCTCCGGAAATGCTGGAGAGCATGAATGCACAGGAGATCCGCGCCGAGCTTTCTGTCATAAGGGAAGCTGCCGGTGAAATTTCCGGCAGGATGAACCGGATGCTGGCGCAGCAAAGAGAGCATTTCCGGCAGGAGCCGGTACGTTAGGAGGAATGAGGCATGAAAGATGAGGAACGGGCACTCACCCTTGACACTTATGAACACGGCATAGTAGTGAATGCCTTAAATGAACTGAGGAACGACCTGATTAAAGAAGAACGTCCGACCGACGCTGTGGACGAGCTGCTGCTTAAAACCATTGACGCCCCGGCTAAAAAGCTTAAAAGAAGGAAACAAGATGAGGCGCGCTGAGACCGTAAAGAGTGAATTCATACTCTTTGCGTTTTTTTTAATTCCTGTAGCGTGGGCGGCCCTGCTGATTGCCCCAGCCTTGTCGGGAGGGCTTCCTGAAATCCTTTCCAAGCTCACTACGGCAATGAACAATCCTTTTGACATTGAGTGGGTGAAGGACACGCCCAAATGCATCCTGCTATTTATCGCCGCCTATGGTCTTGGCATCGGAATTTACCTTTCCACTAAACGCAATTACCGGCGAAGGGAGGAACACGGTAGCGCCCGTTGGGGAGGGGCGGCGGCTGTCAACAAAAAATACAGGAATAAGGACCGACTCAGGAATAAAATCCTGACACAGAATGTCCGCATCGGTCTGGACGGCAGAAAACACAAAAGAAATATAAACGTGCTGGTGGTAGGCGGTTCAGGCTCAGGCAAGACCCGCTTTTACGCGAAGCCCAACGTTATGCAGGCCAACACCTCTTTTGTCGTGCTCGACCCCAAGGGCGAAATCCTGCGGGACTCGGGAAATTTACTGAAAGCAAAGGGCTATGAAATCAAGGTGCTTGATCTTATCAACCTGCACCTCTCGCATTGCTACAATTCTTTTGCCTATTTGCAGGATGACAAAGATGTGCTCAAGCTGGTGACTAACCTGATCCGCAATACCACGCCCAAAGGCTCCAATACTAACGACCCCTTTTGGGAACGCTCCGAAACCGCGCTACTGGAAGCTTTAATCCTGTACTTGCTGTACGAAGCGCCTCCGGAAGAACAGAATTTCCCGATGGTCATGGAATTGATCGCCGCTGCCGAAGTCCGGGAGGAGGACGAGGAATATCAAAGCCCGCTTGACGAGTTGTTTGAACGGCTGGAAATGCGCGAACCGGAGCACCTGGCGGTCAAGCAGTACAACATCTTCAAGCTGGCGGCAGGCAAAACAGCAAAATCAATTCTGATCAGCCTAGGTGTCCGCTTAGAGAAGTTTAACCTTGCCTCCATAGCCGGGATTACCGCCACGGACGAATTGGAGCTGCCGTTCATCGGAGAGCGCAAAACAGCGCTTTTTGCCGTTATACCCGACAACGATTCGTCCTTTAATTTCATTGTCGGAATGCTTTATACGCAGCTATTCCAGCAGCTCTATTTCCTTGCCGACCACGTGTACGACGGGCGGCTTCCAGTTCATGTTCATTTTGTGATGGATGAATTCAGCAATGTCGCCCTGCCAGACGAGTTTGACAAGCTGCTTTCCACCGTACGTTCTCGGGAGATTAGCGTGTCCATCATCCTGCAAAATCTGGCGCAGCTTAAAGCCCTGTTCAAAGATACCTGGGAGTCCATTGTCGGCAACTGCGACGAGTTTTTATATTTAGGTGGCAACGAGCAATCTACACACAAGTATGTGTCCGAGCTTTTAGGAAAGGAAACCATCGACGTAAACAGTTACGGACAGAGCCGGGGCAGGAACGGCAGCTACTCTACCAATTACCAGTTGTCGGGGCGCGAGCTTCTGACTCCCGACGAAGTACGGATGCTGGACAACCGCTATGCCCTGCTGTTCATCCGGGGCGAACAGGCAGTTATGGACGACAAATACAATATTCTCAAACATCCCAATTTGAAGCTGACGGTTGACGGCGGCGGTGAGCCGTACCGGCATGGAGGTACGGAAAATGCTCTGGACTGGAAAACCGCAACCTTAAACGAAGAAGGCGATTACGAGCTTCTCTCCGAGGAAGAACTCGAAACCCTGTTGCAATCCTAAAAAATATCTGGAGGTATTATCTTTTGAAAATGTCTAAAAAAACAAAAAGGACGATTGCTGTTTATAGCGTACTCGTGCTGATAATTGCCCTCTTTCCCTTATCCGTTTATGCGACAAATGATCCGCTAACCGTCGTCAACAACCTGTCCGATTTTATCTTCGGATTGATCCGCGCCATCGGGATGATCCTGCTAGGCTTCGGCATTGTGCAAATTGGCCTTTCCCTCAAATCTCATGACCCGTCCCAGAGGGCAAACGGCTTTCTGACCCTGGCGGGCGGTGTGATTATTACCTTTGCCAAAGAGATTCTGGCTCTTATTACAGGCGGATGAAGCGTCACACGTTTAAGGGGAACAGACGAAAAAAAAGCCTGTTCCCCCAATGTACTTAAGGAGGTGATTACGCTGTGTCAAGCGGCAACTGGGTAATCGACAATCTGAATATCGCCCTGCAAACATGGAACGAAAAGCTGGCGGAGATTTTCCAAATAATCTCCCAATCGCCCACGGAATTTAAAGGCGGCGGTATCTGGAACGTCATCGTAAATATTCACGGCGCGCTGCAGGCCATCGGTCTTGCCCTGCTGGTACTGTTTTTTGTCATCGGCGTGGCCAAGACCTGCGGTAGCTTTGCGGAAGTCAAAAAGCCGGAACACGCCCTGAAGCTTTTCATCCGGTTCGCCCTGGCCAAAGCCGTCGTAACCTACGGGCTGGATCTGATGATGGCGCTCTTCAACATTGTACAGGGGATTATCTCTACCATCATGAGCAGTGTCGGCTTCGGGACGGCTGACCAATCCGTCCTGCCGGAACCTATCGTCCAAGCGATTCAAAACTGTGGATTTTTCGAGAGCATCCCCTTATGGGCCGTGACGCTGATCGGCGGCCTGTTTATCACGTTGCTGTCTTTCATTATGATCATGACGGTGTACGGCAGGTTTTTTAAACTCTATTTATACACCGCCATTGCCCCCGTGCCTTTGTCCTCTTTTGCAGGGGAGCCGAGCCAGAGCATTGGCGTATCTTTTTTAAAAGGCTATGCCGCCACCTGCCTGGAAGGGGCGATTATTGTCCTAGCCTGTATTATTTTTTCCGTTTTTGCGTCCTCCCCGCCGGTGGTGGATACCAGCGCCAGCGCCGTGACTATGGTATGGTCCTACGTCGGGGAACTGATTTTTAATATGCTGGTGCTGGTCGGCGCGGTGAAAATGGCCGACCGCGTGGTGCGGGAGATGATGGGACTGTAAGGCTGTCAAGTATTGATGTCCTCATTATATCGGCTCTCCTTCAGCTCCCGTCTGCGCCGGATTTTCTTGCGGATGCTTACAATCCAGCTCAATAAGACAAGACCGATCAGCACATACCAGATGCCCATGGCGAGGGCTTCATTATTATGAAGCCAATCCGCGAAGAAAAGCGGCACGACAAAGGCATAAAGCAGGGGAATACCCAACCGGAAAAACGACGCAATTTTAAACAGGAAATTTAACACGAACATCAACAAAAATATGCAGATCGATACGTACAACATCAATTAACCCTCCTTTTCTGATTCCATTATGACGCAGTAAGGAAAAAAATGGAAGGGCGTTGCGCTGATTAAGACAAAAGGAGGTACCGGGATGAAAAAGGAAAGCTTAAACGAAAAGTTGGAAAAAGAAAAGGAAAAACTCCATAAACTTGGGGATGAAGCCATGAAAAAGTGTATCCCCCTCAGGGAGGACGAGGCTTTTATGTCTCAGAACCGCAAGGTTGACGAATTGGTATTTAAAATCCAAAAAGAGAAAGAAAAGCACAAAGAAAACCGGCAGGAACGATAAAAATTCCGATAGCGCTTTATTTAGGTGCTATTTTTTATTTGGAGGCGATTGAATTTTGGAAGTCAAAATCAACCGGGAAATCCGGGATTACACGGAAAGCTTGTTTTTTGGACTGTCTATGCGGCAGTTCGTTTTTTCGGTATTGGCTGTCACGGTTGCCGTTGGCATATACTTCGGCCTGCGGAATTTCTTGGGCACGGAAACTGTGAGCTGGGTGTGCATTTTGGGGGCGTTTCCCTTTGCGGCATTGGGGTTTATCAAATACCACGGCATGACGGCGGAGCAGTTTTTATGGGCGTATATCAAATCGGAGTTTCTCATACCCAAAAAGCTGACCTTTTATCCGACGAATGTTTATTACGAATCATTGAAACAGAACATTCAAAACCGCGAAAAGGAGGAATGGAAACGCCATGATTAAGACTTTGCAAAAAATCATGAAGCAGGATAAAGAAAGGTTTGTCGTACCCAAAGGCGTCCAGCAGGCTATCCCTGTCCGTGCCATCTGGCCGGATGGGATATTTCGGGTGGGCAACAAGTTTTCCAAATCCTTTCGCTTTGAGGACATTAACTACGCGGTGGCGTCTAAAGAAGACAAGGAAGCGATGTTTCTCTCCTATTCGGAGCTTCTCAATTCCTTTGACAGCGGAGCGACCACCAAAATTACCATCAACAACCGCCGCTTAAACAAAGCGGACTTTGAAAGCTCCATCCTGATCCCGCTAATGGAGGATGGGCTGGACGAATACCGCAGGGAATACAACCAGATGCTTTTGGATAAAACCACAGGTTCTAACAGTATTGTGCAGGATAAATATGTAACTGTATCGGTGCTGAAAAAGAACGTTGAGGAAGCACGGAACTATTTTTCCCGCATCGGCATCGACCTGATCACCCATTTTTCCCATCTGGGTTCTAAGTGCGTGGAATTGGATGCGATCGACCGACTGCGCATCCTGCACGATTTTTTCCGTTCCGGTGAGGAAACGGATTTTCATTTCGACTTTTCCAAAATGATGAGAAAAGGGCACGACTTTAAGGACTATATCTGCCCAGACACCTTTGAATTTGAAAAAGACCACTTCCGCATGGGAAATAAATACGGGCGCGTCATCTTCCTGCGGGAATATGCCAGCTACATCAAGGATAGCATGGTGTCCGAGCTATGCGACTTAAACCGAAGTATGATGCTGTCTTTGGATATCATCCCCATTCCCACGGACGAAGCCGTGCGAGAAGTGGAAAACAGGCTGCTCGGCGTGGAAACCAATATCACCAACTGGCAAAGGCGGCAGAATCAGAGCAACAATTATTCCGCTGTTGTTCCCTACGATATGGAGCAACAGCGCAAAGAAAGCAAGGAATTCCTCGACGACCTCACCACCCGTGATCAAAGGATGATGTTTGCTGTCCTGACGATGGTGCACATTGCGGACAGCAAGGAACAACTGGACAGCGACACCGAAACTCTGCTTACCACCGTACGGAAGCACCTCTGCCAGTTTTCCACCCTGACTTTCCAGCAGATGGACGGGTTGAACACGGCCCTGCCCTACGGCCTACGGAGAATCGAGGCCATCCGGACGCTGACCACCGAAAGCACGGCGGTGTTTATTCCTTTCCGGGCACAGGAAATTTCCCATAACGGGGGCATTTACTACGGGCAGAACGTTATTAGCAAAAACATGATTATCGCCAACCGCAAACTGCTTTTAAACGGCAACAGCTTCATTCTGGGGGTATCCGGCTCCGGCAAGAGCTTCACTGCCAAGCGGGAGATTGTCAATCAGATTCTGTCCAGCGACGACGACATTATCCTGATTGATCCGGAGCGCGAATATTCCTCCCTTGTCAAAGCAATGGGCGGCGAGATCATCCATATTTCCGCGACCTCCCCGAACCACATTAATGCTATGGACATGAACCGGGATTACGGTGACGGAGCAAACCCCGTCATCCTGAAATCCGAATTTGTCTTGTCCCTGTGTGAGCAGTTAATCGGCGGCCAAAACCTGGGTGCCAAGCAGAAATCCCTGATAGACCGTTGCACCGCGAGCGTGTACCGGAAGTATCTGCAAAGCAATTTCCAGGGAATTGCGCCCACCTTGCAAGATTTTCACGCGGAACTCTTAAAGCAGGACGAATCGGAAGCACAGGAAATTGCTCTGGCGATTGAGTTGTTCACCAGCGGCAGTCTGAATACCTTCGCCAAACCGACCAATGTGGACGTGAACAACCGCCTGATTTGTTACGACATCCTTGACCTCGGCAAGCAGCTGCTCCCCATAGGAATGCTGGTGGTGCTGGACAGTATCCTGAACCGTATTACGCAGAACCGGGCAAAAGGCAAAAACACCTTCATCATCATTGATGAAATCTATCTGCTGTTCCAGCATGAGTATTCCGCCAATTTTCTTTTTACCCTGTGGAAGCGCGTCCGGAAATACGGGGCGTTTTGCACTGGCATCACGCAGAATGTGGACGATCTTTTGCAGAGCCACACGGCAAGAACAATGCTTGCGAATTCTGAGTTTATTGTCATGCTCAATCAGGCTTCTACAGACAGAATGGAGCTTGCCAGGCTTTTAAATATTTCCGACCTTCAGTTAAGCTACATCACCAACGTGGATGCGGGGAACGGTCTGATTAAGGTGGGAAGCTCCCTTGTACCCTTCGCCGATCAATTCCCGCGCAACACCAAGCTCTACCGCTTGATGACCACAAAACCGGGGGAACAGGCGGAAGTCTAACCCTATAAGCTAAGGCGAAAGGCTGGGCAAATAAACGGACGGCTTTTTCCATCATTATTGAGGAGGAAAAGACAATGGAAAATATTCGGTTTGCCAACAAAGAGCATGAGGCTTTTTATTTCAATATGCTCGCAGCGGCAGGCAATACCGACGTGTACCACAGGGCGTTTTTTTACACGATGGGAATCAGTGCGGAAACAAGGAACCATATCCGTTCCTTGTTTAACTTTGAGGAGAATTGTATCCGGCCACAAAACCTTGTGGCGGCTTGGCAGACAGGCGGCACTACCCGATTGTGCCGTCTGGCCTTTAACCTTTGGAACGGGTGGACGGAGGACGAAAAAGAGAAATACTCAACACCTTATGAACTGTTTGACTGTCGCTTTGCGCCGTACTTTTTTGAAGCAATCCGGCTGCGTTATCCCGAATATTGCAGGAGTCTAGAGCATCCAATGCCGCATTTTTCCACAAAGGAACGGTAATTTTGCAGGAAAAACTTGAGTTCACTTGCGGAAGGAGGTACGCGCTTTGAAAGAAATCAAAATCAAATCGACTATCAAGGACATTAAAGCGCTGGATAAAGTCACGGATGTATCCCACAGAATGAAAAATGCCTATATCCGCACCAAAGATCAGGCGAAACAGAACGGGCAAAACGATGATTGCAATTATGTGGACAATGCAGGGAATAGAGTACAAAATGGCACGAAAACCATTACCCGTAAAGCGGGATATGCTACGGGAAACTACGGCAAAAATGCGGTTCGAAAAATCAGAAAACGCCAAATGGGGAATACAGATGCTTCATATTCTGGTGCTTTAAGTGGGAATCAGGCGCGGCATATCTCTAAAAGTGAAACCAGCAGTCCAAGGATAGAGCAGAAATTTGTTCAGAGGAAAACAATGCAGACGTCAAATCAAAAAGCCGCTCAAGCTCAGGCAAAACAAGCGGCTGAAAGAAAAATTGCGCAGACTGTCCAAAACCCTGTTTTCCAACGGGTAGAAAAAGCAGCTGCGCAGATCGGCAATACCTCCGGCCAAACAGGGCGTACGATTAAGCGATCTGCCGAAGCCGGTGAAAAAACTGTAAAGGAAGCAGCTAAAGGTACGATTAAAGCGGTGCAAAGAACGGTCAAAACCGCTGAGCACAGTGCTAAGACTGCCATTAAGACCTCACAGTCGGCGGCAAAAAGCGCCTCCAAAACCGCACAAGCCACCAAAAGGGCGGTACAAGCAGCGCGGGCGGCAGCGAGAGTAGCAGCTGTCTCGGCAAAAGCGGCGACAAAAACAATGGTGGCCACAATTAAAGCGATCATTGCAGCATTAAAGACCCTGATTGCTATGATTGCCGCAGGAGGCTGGGCGGCAGTTGTAGTTATCCTGCTGGTATGCCTTGTAGGGCTTATGTCAAGCTCGGTTTTCGGGGTTTTCTTTTCCAACGAAGACAGCGGCAAGAACACGCCGGTAATGTCGGAGGCCGTCAGTCGGCTGAACGGAGAATTCACGGCACAACTGGAACAGATAGAGAAGGAAAACCCGCATGATACGCTGGATTTGTCCAACAACGGCAACAGCACTATGGTCAGCAACTGGCGGGACGTCCTGGCAGTTTACGCGGTGAAAGTGGCTGCCGATCCGGAAAAAGGCATGGAAGTTGCCACCCTTGACGACACAAAATTGGGAATAATGCGGGACATCTTTTGGAATATGAATAAAATCGACTACTGGCTGGAAACGATTGAGCACACGGACGGGAAAACAACCAGTACCGAGACTGTTTTGCATATCTGTGTGACCGCAAAATTTTATTCGGACATGCTCGCCCAATATCATTTCAATCCGCAGCAAGTGGGGATGTTGAATGAGTTGATACAGGACAAATACCGAGAGCTATTTATGAAGCTTATCGGCAGCTATACGAATATTACTCTTTCTCCGCAGGAAATCGCTTCTATTTCACAAAACCTGCCGCCGGATTTAGATGAACAGCGCAGAAATACTGTTCTGGCAGCTTATTCCCTTATCGGCAAAGTAAGCTATTTTTGGGGCGGCAAATCCACAGTCATCGGCTGGGACAGCCGGTGGGGAACACTTACCAAGGTAACAGCTGAGGGAAGCCTAACCACCGGGGCAGTACGGCCTTACGGACTGGACTGCTCAGGATATGTGGCATGGGTATTCGTCAACGCGGAAAATAATAAAGATGCTGTAGATATAATAGGAAGCGGTACTTCAAGCCAGTATGCCGCCTGTACGCCGGTAAACTGGAGCAACGCACAGCCGGGGGATCTGGCGTTCTATCTCGACTTAAGCCATGTGGGCATAGTTGTTGGCAAGCAAAACGGAGATATGTTGATTGCCAATTGCAATGCCGGAGAGAACAATGTAGCGGTAACCAGTGTTTCCGGCGCAAGTTCATCAGGCTTCTATATGATTGGCAGACCTAAATTTTTTGAATAGCTGTCTCCTTATCTTGATAGTAAAGGCGGGTGATTATCACGGATTGCCAATCAAAAAGTTCTGCCTGTTTTCTGGACAATATTTTGTCCGGCAGGATAAAAACAGAAATAGCTTTTCAGCCAATTTGGGATTTGCAGAAAATGAAGGTATTCGGTTTTGAAGCATTAGCCCGATGGGGAAATCTTAGGCCCGATAAAGTTTTCTTAGAGGCTGCCCAAAATAATTTAGTGCTGGAATTGGAAACTTTGATTTTGGTGGAAATATGCCGGATCGGAAAAAGTACAAAAGGAAAGACGTTTATTAACGCTCATCCAAGCTTCCCCGATCCTTATTTTTGGGAATGTTTAAAAGGTCAAAATGTAGTTTTAGAAATAACGGAATCGGATAAAATTTGCTTTCCGGCCCTAAATGTCCTAAGAGATTTAGGTTTTATTTTGGCGTTAGATGATTTTGGTACCGGTTCGGCAACATTAGAATCTTTGTGTCTTGTCGAGCCTGAATATATTAAGCTTGATAAAAGCCTCATCCAATCAAAGAATATTTTAAGCCGGGATAGCCTGATAACGGCTTTTGTCGGACATGCCACAAGAATGAATACCAAGGTGATAGTTGAAGGCATAGAAAACCGTGAACAATTGCAGGCTGCAAGGATAAACGGTTCTCACTACGGACAAGGTTATTTCCTCGGAAAACCTGAAATTATTTGTTGAAGGTGATAATAAATTAAGGAGTGGTTTTTTTGAGAAGAATATTATTTATTTTAGGTTTGGTTATCGCTTTAGGGAGCGGCATAGGCCTTTATTTTTATATGGATTATGCAAAAGGTTTGATTTCTGTGGTTTATGCCGCCACAAATATTACTGAAGATACCGTTATAAGCGCACAACAATTGAAAGTTAAAAATGTTCCAAGGGAAAGTGTGCCTTCAGGAGTTGCAGCAAGTATCAACCAGGTAGTAAATAAGTCTCTTAATTGGCCTTTAAAAGAAGGCGATCCGGTGCGGTTGGATAAGATAGAACAAAACACGAAGGCGGAGGTTGAGAATTCCCGATTAATCGCCTTCAAAACAGATTACAACGGATCCATTGCCGGTCTCGCCAAATACGGACAAACCGTCGACCTTGTTTTAACTCTTGACCCGAAACAAACAGGCAATTTATCGCTTTCAGGATATATTGTCACGGGTTTATTTATTGAAGCGACTGCTGATTCATCGGGGAAGATATTATCATCTGCAGATATCCCGAATTTAAATAAATCAGCATCTGTTGTGAGTTTATCAGGTAGTGAACAAACAACCGGCATCCCAGTAGAAATTATTGCAAAGGTTACTCCTAAACAGTTTTTAGTAATAAAACAGGCCGAAACAATGGGAACTATTTCGTTGGGGCAGCGCGATAAGAATGCCAAAGATCTATACAACATAAACAATGTTATCGAAAATTCACAGATGAATATTGGCAAAGATTTTATTGTTTCATTGCTTCAGCTTCAAAAGTAAATGTTATGGGAGGAAATCTTATGGCTGATGAAAATAAAGCGGTTAATGAGCAGGTGAAGAAAATAGTCGCGTTGTGGAGTGTGTGCAGTGTTGGAAAGTCGACACTTGCTTGCAATCTTGCCCGAAAACTGGCAAAGGAAACAAACTTAAAAATTGGGTTGTTGGATTTTTCGTTAATAACGCCCTGTCTCCACTTTTTTTTAGATCTGGAAGATAAAGAAAGCTCGATTGAATATATCCTTAAGTCTTGGCAGGATAAATATTCTTATCACGAGTTACTTAAGGAAAACGCCCACATAAATAAGAACCTTCCAAATTTATTATGTTGGACAGGATTAATAAAAAAACCTGAATTGATAGATAAACTTGGGGATATTCAAGCTCGTACAATAATCTCTGAGTTGTCCGGTCTTGTAGATATTCTCTTTATTGATGTACAAAGCGATACGCTGATTATTCCTACAGACGTATCGCTTAAAACAGCAACAGATGTTTTGGTTATTGTTGACCAGAACAGAAACACAATTGAAAACACCGCTAAATGGCTTAACAATTTGCATGCCCGAAATATGGAAATAAGCAAATTCAAACTGATCATTAACCAATATTCAAATAAGGCACTGTACACAAAAAATAAAATTGAGAGCAATCTTGCGTTGCCGTTGCTCGGAACAATTCCGGGTGTTTCCAAGGTAATTTATGATAACGCGACTGTTTCGTTGATGCCATTGTTAAAATGCGGTAAATTTGATAAATCAATTGAAAACATTCTGTTGCAGCTTCATTTATATAAAGCCGTAAAAAAACGTCGTATATTTTTTTGATGCGGAATTCGAATTGGGGGATATTTAAATGAGAATCAGTTCAGCTAAAGCTGTTGAACAAAAAGCATATGACACAGATAGCAAAAATCATCTAGATAAAACAACAAGTATTATCCAGTCAGTATTGACTGAAAATCACCAAAAATTGCTTAATGATGCTATTTACGGGGTAGGTGAATGTCAAAAACAAATCCGCAATGTTATAAAAGATATCATTCGGCATGAGAAACTGGATGTACCCGATATGAGTATCGATGAAATTGCCTGGGGCGTATATAAATTCATTATTGGGTATGATGTTATCCATGACCTTCTTCTTGATCCGGAGATAACAGAAATATGCGTAAATGGTCCGTATCAAATTACTTATAAAAAGAATGGAATCAGGTATTTAGCAAAGGATATTAAGTTTACAGATCTGTCCCACCTTGAAAAAATAACAGAACGAATATTGCTCACCTGCCACTCAGAAGCTAACGAGGGTAGCCCTATGGTGGATAATGCTTGGCTTCCCGATCGAAGCAGGGTTGTAATCAATAAAAGCTCAATCGTCCCCAGCCACGGAATTACATTAAATATCCGGAGATTCAGGGATAAAAACTTTTCCTTGGAAGAACTTGAAAAGATCGGGACGTTAAAAATAGCTGAGAAAACCAGATCTCTTAATTCTCTTAATAAAGATTGTGAAGAGAATAAAAGTATTCCAAGCGAAGGACATTCCTATCGGCAGCTTGATTTTATTCGGGATGTGGTAAGAGCGGGAGCTACTATTATAGTCAGCGGTGGGACTCACACCGGAAAAACAACTTTGATCCGTACCCTGTCCTCGATTTTCCAAGATCTTATTCCGGATGAAAACGGTCCTGGCGATTCCGAAAGCGGTTTGCGGATAATAACTATCGAAAACGGGCCGGAGCTGCAGCTGGCAAAATACTACCCTGGCCTTGAGGTTGTTGAAATGCTTGAACGCGATACTAAATACAATCCTATAGGTGTAGAGGAAATTTATCCGCAGGTTATGAGAATGGATCCGGATGTGATTTTGGTTGGTGAAATCCGTTTCCCGGTCGAGGCAATGTATACTTTGCGGGCCATGCGCTCCGGTCATGCAAATACAATGGCTTCAATTCATACCTATGATGCTGAATCATGCTGTCAGGAATTACGAACCAAGGTTCAAGCTATCTCCAATGTCAGTGACAAGGTAATTAACACTGAAATAGTTACGGCAGTGGATATTATTATTCAGTTGGGGATCGTGGATAGAAAAATTGAAATCACCCAAGTAGCTGAATTGGATTTGAATCCGGAGTGCAATATTGTCATTAAAGATATTTTTAAAAGAGATAGCGACGGGAAAATGATCTTTAACCCCATAAGCAAAAAACTTGCTTATCGTCTTATTGCCAAGGGCAGAAAAAATGCTGGTGATGTTAAGAGGTGGTTGGTATGAGGCTTGTTCTTTGTTATGGAATAAGCATTGGGCTTTTATTGTCTGTAATTGTATGGTTTCTCGGGAAAAAAGAAAAGAAGCAAATATCAGGTTTCATAAATAAAAGAATAAACTATTTGCATGACAAAGTGAAAAATAACAATAGGATGAGTAATTTTGCAAGATATTACAATCAAAGAATCTATATTACAAATTTGAAGTTGAGCTTAAAAGCTCTTTTTTTTATTAGTATAGGGTTTTGTTTTATTGCTTTTTTCCTGTCAATAGTGATCCTTTCTGAAAAAATTCCGAATCCAATCTATCAGAATCCGGGGGCTATAATCGTAAGCCATAATATTTTCGGGATTGTTATTTTTATGATTGTCGGCTTCATGATCCCGTGGGTATTGTTAAATTTAATCTATCACAGTATGCGAAGAATGCTGAATAAACAAGCCTTGAACACTTTCAATCTTATATTAAACAATTATATTGTGCGTAATAATCTTGAAGCTGCAACCTGGGATTCAATTGCTGCCATGCCTTCTCAAATGCGCTCTTTGTTTAGCCGAATCCAGTCCCGGGTCAATAATGGGGAAGAATTCGACACGGTTATATATAAAATATCGATACTTCTAAAACTGCAGTCTTTCAGGGATTTTTACAACGTTATCGTTTCTTCGAGAATGGCCGGGGGCAACACGGAAGATCTTTTATACAGGCTTTCAGACAAAATCAGATCAAGAAAAAACAGGGCCCAATCAATTAAAGAGGATCTTAATCCGCTAATCTCTAAAGCTGTGGCTTTTACGCTGGTAATGATTCTTACGTATTTCGGCGTAAGTCTTGTTTGGCCGGATTCAATCGCCCTGGTAAAACAATCCTCAATAGGACATCTTTATATCAATGCCATAATAATCTCCATTTTAATTGAGGCTGCTCTGTTACTGAAATTCTTATCAATGGAGGATTAGTGATGAATATGGTGTTGATTTGTTCTATAGGAATTTCACTGGGTTTAATGCTGCTTTTTGCGGCGTTTTTTATTAGGACAAACCGTAAGGAGTCTAAAAGAATAAATTCTATTCACACTACTGTGCTTTCATATAGACAAACTCAGGAATCTAGTTTAGAAAAACTTCGCAAAAAGACGGCAAATTATATCTCTAAATTATTAAGCAAAAAGCCAGGGCATAATCGTTCAGCTTACATGCTGGAAATACTCAAACAGCCTGGAAAACCAATGCCGATAGGATATACGGAATATAAGACTATTAAGAATTTATCCCCTTTCATATTTGCGGTCTTATTTGGCTTTGCAGGCTTTTCTGTAAAAGACTTGCTGATGGCAACAGGGTTGATCTGTACAGGTTTTTTTGTGGGGATAATAGCGCCTACGGCTATTCTTACGTATTTTTACAACCAATACAAAAATGATCTCATCAATGAGTTGTCGGAAATCATGACCTATATCGTTGATTTAAGAAAAGCAGGACAAACAATACCCGATTCTATTCGCGGGGCCTTATTCGCGACAAATAAATTACGGCCTCACTTAGAAAAACTCTTGCAAGATATGTCAATTACAGGGCCAAAACCTGCACTTGCAAAATTGAGTAAAGAAACCGATATTGATGAATTAAAAAACCTAGCGGATATTTTAATGCAATCTATCACCATTGATAGTTCAAATATGGTTGCATATTTGGCAAGCCGGTCACGGGACATTGAATATATTGAGGGATTAAAAGAAATAAGGCGGTATAAAAACAAGAAAATGCTTGTCGAGGTCTTGACCGCAATTCCTTTTATTATGATCCCGGTAATCATTCTTGTCCCGCTGCTATACCAGGCAAACCAAAGCCTTGGTCAAATAATGTAGGGAGGTGGCAATATGTGAAAAAAATTGTCTGCTATCTGGCAACTGTGCTGCATGATGAAAGGGGGGATCTTGTTCAAAATATCGTCTTGCTGCTCGGCGGTATTCTGGCAACGATAGGCATTGCAGTGGTTCTTTACAATACAATAACAGCCAAAATAGCAAATGACTC
Organism: Dehalobacter sp. TeCB1; assembly: GCF_001707455.1. NCBI lineage: Bacteria > Bacillati > Bacillota > Clostridia > Eubacteriales > Desulfitobacteriaceae > Dehalobacter > Dehalobacter sp. TeCB1. The sequence continues at coordinate 179,716 of NZ_MCHF01000056.1, forward strand.
AGCCGGAATGAGCAAACTTAATTAAGAAGGGGGGTTATTTTTTTTATGGGAAAAATTCTAAAAAACCTTTACAAAGATGAAGGCGGAGATCTTGTTCAAAATATTATTTGGATCTTCGGTGGTGTTCTGGCCACGGTGGCAGCCGTATCGGTGCTGTTTGTTACAATCCGGGGTAAACTGACGGATATGAATACCAGTATAACAAATATCACGACTCCTTAATGAAAAAATTCCTCACTGTGAGGAGGAAGGGAGAGGGCGGATAGTATATGTTCAGACGTATGCTATCCGCTTACAATTATGCATAAATTACGAAAAAAGCCAATGAGAAACCCTGATAATGAACGCGGATCTACCTTGATTGAATTCTTGATTGTCTTTGCCTTATGGATGGCGATATTCTTCACATTTATATCGATGTTTTTCCTTAATAACTTACAGGGTTCAATGGTTAATGCCGTGAATCTCGGGTTGGAAAGGGCTGCTATTGTTGGAGGAACTACGACAGAGGTCCGAAATCTAATTAAAGATCAACTGAAACACACCGGCGTCGATACTGGTTTATTTTCGATTACAGGGTCGGGCAGTGATACAAGCCGCGTTGCTTATGGACAATATATAACAATTTCCATAACAGGACCCCGAAAATTTACTGATTGGTCAAGCGGGAACCCGGTTTCCAAATCGGAGACGGTTACAGTAACCAAAACAATCATGAGTCAATATTTGCCTTAAATGAGGGTGTTTATGAAGAAGCTATATAAAATAATAAAAGACGACCGGGGTTCAACTTTAATTGAACTGCTGATTTTTTTGGGTATTTTTCTAGCCCTTATTGGCTGGGCGACGGATTACTACCACGCAATAAACATAAAACGAGGAATAACAGACAGTATAAAATTTGCCGCTTTAGCGGCCAGCCAGCAAACCGACCAGGCCAGATTAAACCAAGGTATTTTGGCTATAGACTCAACGCAAGCGGATGTTGTTTTTTTAGAGATGTTAAAGAAAAATTTATCTTTGGACAATAACCTCAATCCGCTACCGGGCTCGCCGGTGATTTATGTTAATAAAGCAACGCTTTATTATCAAACCTATAATTCTGATGTTTTGCCGGCAGTAAGCCCGATAGACAGTCACGCTATCACTGAGCCGTCCTATGTGGTTTATATTGAAGTCAGAGTAAGTCGCGGCTTAACACAAATCGTAAATTCAACTCCATATTGGACTATTAAAGTAGCCAAAGACGCTGCTTTAAAAATCTCACCATAATTTGAAATGTAAGGATGATGCAAGAAATGGTCAATGATTTAGCATTTTTGGTACCTTTAATGATGCTGTCAATTTGTGTTTTGACGGATTGGCGGAAGCGGAAAATATATAATTGGGTGACAATACCCGGTTTTGTTATTGGGATAATTTATATCATATACGCCAAAACATATTCAGTAAGTTATGGCTTTTCTTTTTTATTCCTTTTCTTAATTCTCTTATTCGTCTATTCCCACGGGGCGATGAGGGGAGGTGATGTTAAATTGCTGATGGCTCTCAGCCTGTTTTTAACACCCGGGGCCTTCTTCTTTAATTCAGCTCTCTTCATGTTTTCAGCTTTCTTTTATTTCTTTTTCCAAACTGTACGGGTTAAAGGCTTATCCCAAACTATTAATGATGTAAAAACAGATTCCCTTGTTTTGATAGCTATCGGAGAAAATAATAATTCCTTTGCAAATGGTGTAGAAAGCAGGTTTTTCCCCGGCGGCGGAGCCGCTTTGATCTCTTTATGCTATATAGTTACATCATTCTTGTTTTCGTATTAAAATTATTTCTAAGGGGATGTGGATATGGTGAAATGGGAATTGGATGTTTCGGATAACTTAAATCAAAGAACGGAAGGATTTAGTGCTTCGATAGGGATGAGCAGGGAAAGGTTTATCACGCTTGCCATATTGTCTCAGCTGGAGGAAATGGAGATGAATATGGACGAACGTCGCAAAACTGCTGACCCGTCGGAGAAAAAAACACTTTCCCAAACCTATATTAAAATAGGTGATGAGGATGTTCCGGTAGGTCCGAAAGGAGGATACGACCATGTTAAAGTTAAGAGTTAAAACATTTTCTATTCTGCTTCTTGTTTTGTCCTTGATTCTTTTTGGGTGCAGTTCCAAAAAGGCCGAGCCGGTACAAAATGTTCCGGTCCAGCAGGATACCCAGACTCAAAAAAATATTCAAAGCCCGGAAAAGGAGCTTGAGCCGATTAAAGAGGCTGAACCTGAGCAAGTTCCACAGCCGGAAGTCAAAAGCGAAACAAAAGCTGAGTCCAGTGCTGAGCCCAAAGTCCAGCCAAAGCCTGAGCCGGATCAGCCAAGCAAGCCGGAGCCGGAGCAGAAACCTCCCGCCAACTCCGGGTTATCTTTGTATAGCTTGGGGCATCAGGTTGATGTCCAAAACAATGTTACCAAAACAGACAAAGAGAAAGTCGTTTATGAAGCGGCCGCCAGGTGGCTGGTAGAGTTCAAATCTACCGATTATAAAAAGCTTGAGGCAATGTCGCAAATGCCGGGAAGCAGTTACACGACGGCAAATTTCCAAAATTCGTTGGACAACTTTTATCCGAATTTCAAATCGGAAAGCATCAAAAATAAGGATACCAGACAAGTGAAGTCTTTATGCCTTGACGATATAAGTTTTAGCCAAATCCCCCAGTTAAATAATCAAGAAGGGGCTTTCCTGAAGTTGACCATCGTAATTAATGCAGCGCAAAATGGGGGCAACTATTGGGTAAGCAAATATGAAGAAAGAATTATTTTGCTTCAGGCAAACGGGGTTTGGAAGGTTGATTCTGAAGAAAACACCCAGCTGAAGATGTAGGGGGGTATACCTATGAATTTAATAGCCAAAGATGAATTGTATCAGTTCCGTAAATTCAACAACAAATACGAAAGGGAGTTGCGCAGCTCAGTTTACCAGGAAATTATGCCCGCCATGAGTTCCGGGGAGATTCTGGACGTTATTGCCGGCAATAAAAGCATGATGTTCTCTATGTCTCTCAAGCAAATAAAAAGGCATAACGATTACTTTGAGGGGGATATCGACTTCAAAAAGATGGCTGCGGCGGAAAATATTACGTACCCCGATAAAACTACTTTGATCGTAAAAACGACGCATGCCTGCAACTTGCATTGCCCGTATTGTTACGACGTGATGTTTCGTAAGGATCTTAATGCGGAAGGCAACAAGATCACGCTGGAAGTGGTCACGCAGATTTTAAAAGTGTTCAAAGACGTGAATGTCGGCACCTGGATATGGCACGGCGGGGAGCCTTTGCTGATCGGGAAAGAATTCTATGAAGAGGCAAATGCCCTGATCAAGCAGCAATTCAAGAAAGCAAATATTTGCATGCAATCCAATTTGACGCTGATTGACGATGAGAACGCCGCTTTGTTAAGGAAGTGGAACATCCGGCCGGGGTTTAGTTTCGATGGCTTAACAAACCATTTGACCCGGAAAAATACCAATAGATTAATGCGGTCCATTGCCACAGCGGATAAAAACGAAGTCTTGGGCGGCGCAATCATGATCATTACGAAAGATAATATCCACCAAATGATTGACGAATATGAATACTTTAAGCGCTTAGGCCTGGGCTGCAAGATGAATCTCATCTTTGCGGCCCATAAAAATATGAATTCCTATACCCTGGACGGGAAAATGACTGCCGAGAAGATTTGCCAATTCTTTGACTATTGGATTTTAGATACTTATAGGCCTGCTGATTCTGATCTGTGCGAGAGATATTTAATGGCCACTTTGGATGCTGGCGGTTCGTGCGCTTTTACGGACTGCGCAGGGAAGGATTACTGGTTTTCAACTCAGCCCGACGGTACGATTTATCATTGCGGCCGGGACTGGCCGGAGAGCGCTTCCGTGTCCTTCGGGAATATTTTTGAGATGGAATCGGTTCAGGATATCTTAAATCATCCCAATCATAAAAGATGGCACGAGGGAACCCGGCGGATGCTGCAGCATTGCAGCGATTGTGATTATTTCTACAGCTGCCATAGCGGCTGCTACAATGACAACATCCAGTATGACTTGTCAATGAATAAACCGGAGCCTGATAATTGCTACACGCACCAGCACGTGATCAGCCATATCATAAGCCTTATTAATGAAATTGATTTTGACGATATGCCGAAATATAACCCGAGATTCTTAAACTTTTTATTCCGGCATCAATTCAGGAGCGCCAAGATGATGAAAAATATTTTAGAAGAATCTATTAAACGGATCGAAACTCCTGTTAATGCGGAAAATAAGCTAAAGGAGTTTCTCGTTATTTAAGAGAGGTTGATATTTATGATCAATATTTTTAAGAAAAAACAAAAATTCCAACCCCCAAACCAGCCAAAGGAACTGTACTTCTCAGTTCCTTTATTGTTTGACTATGGGTATATTCAGGAATTGACAAGGCTTAACAGCCAGGATAAGACGAAGTATAAGATCCGCTCTGTTTATAACAGTTTGCCTGTTACTTCCTATGCAAAATCAGGGCATGAACATGGCCGGTCAGTTAATTTGCAGGAAGATAGCGGTAGAATCCGGACCCTGGAAGATTTGAGGCCCTATATAAAAGAACTTTCAGAAAACGGGTTGGCGTTCATTTATCTGATGAATAATATCTCAACCATTTCCCTGTATGACTTTGAATCGAATATTCCCCAACTGAAGCAGTTTGTCGAGCATCTGGCGGATATTGGGGTGCGAAGCATTACGGTTGGAAGCCAGCTTCTCGCCGACTTCCTGAAAGATGAATTCAGCGGGTTGGCAGTAAACGCCTCAACGATGATGGATATTCGGTCAATCAACCAAGCGAAGTATGTCAGCGAGAATCTAGGGATCTCCAATATCATTCCTGCATCCGATCTTAATAAGGATTTTGCTTTTATTGAATCGTTTAAAAAGCTGCTGCCTGGTGTTGGCTTGGAATTGATGGCTGATGAGGGCTGCATATTTTGTTGTCCGACCAAGAATATTCACTATGCCTTGTTTGGCAAGCAGGAAAACATTCATAAATGTAGCCCGTTATTCCGGGAATTCCCTAAATTCATTTGCGATCAGATTACCTTTAAAAGTCCGGCAATTCAAATGGTGCTGAACCGGATTATTTACCCTTGGGAAATCCCTTGTTATGAGAAAATGGGGGTCAACAGCATCAAGCTTGTTGGCAGGGATCACCCCAAGCCGGAATTGGTCAATAAGATTAAGGCCTATATGCTTGGCGTTACCGATCCGGAATATGCATTGAATGAATTCTATAACACTTACAATTCGCGTTTTATGAACAACGTTTTCCATCCGTACGGGACGCTGAAGATGAAGGAAATATTTGAGTTTTTGCCGAAGCTCGATTATTTCATGGAAAATAAGCCGCAATGCGCCGCCAAGTGCGGGGCTATATGCAAGTATTGTTTTAGTAAAGCGGAACAGATTGAGAATTATGTTGCGGGGAAAGGGCAGGCAGATCCATTATCCTGTGCAGTAGGTGAATGACATGGCAAGAACCTTTTCTAGATTGAAAAAATTGCTGTTTGCCTTTCTTTCATTAAGCATCCTTCATACTTCAATAACCCAAGACCTGGTTCTTGACAACAATCATCCGGATCGGCCCAAAGCCAAGGAGGGCAAATACTCCAAGGCTTTGGGCCTTAAGTTTTCCTTGCAGCCCGAAAAGGCGTTCGCTTGGGTGGAATGGTCCTGGCCCAACTCTGGATGGAGCAATTATCAAAATTATGGCGCATATAGTGATGTCTACAACAATACTTATGGCAATTACGTAAATTGGAACGCAAATTACAATAATGCTGGTGTTTGGGAAAACCATTCGCAATGGGAAAATCATAGTGAAACATGGAGCCAATATTCGAATTGGACTGCTTATTCGAATTACAGTAACTACAGCAACTACAGTAATTATGGTGATTGGGGCGCATATAGCAATTATTCCAATTATAGCGATTGGAATAACTGGACACCGCCCCCGTCGGTTGTCGCAAGTGTACAGGCCGTTGCATTTCCAGACACCACAATTCAGATTACAGCAACAACAACCGGAACCACCACTTCCGTCACTGTGACGAATACTTTTAATTCAACAGTAATTGCCTTTACAAATACCGGCGGAAATACATGGGTGGGATATTTTAATATCCCTGCCAGGACAACTGTTCAGCCGATAACTTTTTATGTTACCGCCAGTAATAGTTACGGATCGAGCAATGCTGTTGCCGTCACAAACGTAAAACACTTTCAAAATGTAATTACCCGGTAAATTAAAGCATCATTGCTATTGTTCGGAATGTTCTAAAGATATTTTGTTTATAAGGAGTGTTACCATGAATATTATGTTAAATAATTACTGCAACTTAAATTGTTCATATTGCTTTGCAAATTGTAATCTGAAGAACAAGGTTGATATTTCTGATGATAATTATGGATATATAATCAATTTCTTTAAGAAGTCGGCGCATGTTGATTTAAGATTGCTCGGGGGGGAGCCGACACTGCATCCGAATTTTGAAAAATGGGTGAATCAAGGAACAGACGATCCATTTTTCCGGAGAATTCAGATTTTCACCAATGCCATTGCTTTGGAAAATGCATTGAGCCGCTCGATAGTGGATAATAAGGTTTCGTTTTTGATTAATTTGAATGGGCCCGATGTGATCGGTGAAAATCTATATAATAAGACAATAGACAATGTAGAAAACCTGGTATTTGAATATCGCAGAAGAAATATCGAACCTCAAGTTACGCTCGGCATTAATATCTTCGAGCCGAATTTTAAATATCAATATATTATTGAGCAAAGCAAAAGACTAAAATTAAAGACCATACGATATAGTATTACGGTTCCCTCGGATAATAAGCAGAATGGCAGTCTTGAACATTATGAAAGTTTTGTTCCTGGATTAGTTGACTTCTTAGATGATTGCCATAAAAATGGGATTTCTCCTCATGTTGATTGCAATAATCCACCCAAGTGTATTTTTACTAATGAGCAGCTTGTAAATTTCATTTACTCAGGTTTTGATCTTATCCATAAGGGAATATGTTCACCGGTTATGGATATACGGCCCGACTTGAGCGTCGCCCGATGTTTCGTTTTTGAAGATTATCTAAGGGTAAATATTAAAGATTTTAATACCGTTCGAGATGTCAACGATTTTTTTCTGCGTGAGATTGACAGTAAAAGATATAGCAGTCTAGCGTTTAAGCAATGCGCTGGATGCAGGTTCTGGGACGAAAAGAAATGTATCGGCGGTTGTTTAGGTTATAATATCGAGGGAAAATCATCTGCTTGCTGTGCAGGATAGGTTTCCTCACTGCCGCATAAATATTAACAATTATAATTATAGAATATAGGAAGTTGGTTTATCCTTATTCTAAGCTCCAACAAATGCAACTTAGAGCAAGTTAATTGCAGTTATTAAAGCTGATCTGTATGAACTAAGCGCTTTGCCGTCGGAAGACAATATAGACCATATGTTTTCACCGGAATTTGAAAGGAAAATGAAGGCGCTTATTCGTCAAAGCAAAAATAATAAATCAGTCAGCAGACGACATAGAAAGTTGGTCGCGATTCTTGTTGCCGCCATCATATTATTGTTTGGATCCGCAATGAGCGTATCGGCTGTACGGGAAACTGTCTTTAAGTTTATAACAGAGGTATATGAAAAATACACGCAGGTATCTTTTGAGAAAATGCAGTCTTCCCTGGCAACCAATGAAGATTTTCAGTCTATGCACCAACTCAAATACCCGCAGGGTTTGAGCTAATCAATGAGAATTTGAATGGCATCGTTTCGCTGGAATATGAAAATGGAAATGACTATCTGAATTATGAGCAAAAAAAACTTGATAAGGTTTCCATGCAGATCAATACGGAAGGTATTGATCTGGAAGAACTGGAGTTTAACGGCTTGCCTGCTAAGTATTATTCCAATCAGGGAGTGCAAAACCTTATTTGGTATGATAATAATTATATGTATATTATATCCTCAACCTTAAACAAAGATATGGTCTTGGACATAGCTAAAAGTGTTAAACTTTATCAAAAGTAAAGAATTATGCCAAACCCTTATTTATTTTTCCTTTTCTGCTATGTAAGAAAGGTGTTCAAACGTGACTTTCTTGAACTTTTTTACCTGTTCAAAATGTTTGAAAAAATATCCAAATACTGTAACAAAAAAACTTGTATCGTTTGGAATCTGCATGTTGCTCCTATTTTCGTTTTCAGCACCGCTGCTTGCGGTAGATGAAAGCCCTACGCTCACATCTCCAATAGGGGTGAAGTATGTCTACGTTAACAAGGCAAGCAGTACCTTGTCGATTTCTAATGGAACAGCCACCGTTAATGGCTATGTGCAAAGGACGCCTTCGGGCACATACATTCAACTTACATCAACTCTCAAGCGTTATTCAAGTGGATCATGGGCAATGGTAGCAAGTTGGTCAACAATTTCCACATCATCCTCGGCTTCCATATCAGAAACTTATACGGTCTCTAGCGGTACTTACAGATTAGCAACGTACTATGCAGTCAGTGATATTTTGTCGACTCTCATTTTAGCAATTAAATCCCTTGGTCATGCATAAAAAAGCCTGCCGATTCTTAAGTGAAGGGCAGGTTATACACGTATTCTTTACGGCAACCCGGCCATCATTGCGATTTGGTGCTCGCCTTAGACCCGTGGCTTTGCGTCCCTACCTTTCGGCAGGTTTGCCTTTATCGGTTCATAGTTAAACTTTTCTTATATTATATACTTTCTATTGCATGATTAATGTCGTTTTATGTAGTCCCGGCAAATTTCAGTAATAAAAATATAGATTATGGGAAATATAGTTTAGAAAATATAACAAAAAAAGGAGTATCGCATATGATTTTTTCAAAAATAAAGCAGCCAAACAGTCCACCTCCAGAGATAAGTACAGCTGAAGTATATAATCTCTGGGATGTTATAACTGGGTATTACGAATCTCTTGAGTACTTGAAAATGCTGCGTATTTATACCCATGACCCAGATTTAAAAATAAAGCTTGATGATACGATTTCCGACATTTCGGGGCGTTCAAAAAAAGTTGAAAATATTATGTCTCATTTCAGAATCAGAACACCTGATTCTCCCCGCAAAGAAGTGCCTGCTTTCGTTAACTCTCAAGCAATGCCTGATGAGCTGATAGGGAAATATCTACTGTTAATTGCTCAAGAGCGGATTGAAATGAAAGTGAGATGTGTCCGTAATGCACAATATGTCGATAAGGTTCGGGAATTCTTTATTTACCTGGTTAATGAAGATATCAAGAACCTGAATTCAATAATAAAATACTTAAAATTAAAAGGGTGGATAGAACAACCAATATTGGTGCAGAATGTACCTCCGGAATGTAACGAAAAAATTGATGTTGCTGAAGCATACCATATTTGGGATCACTTAGTTTTCCGTTATTTAAATATTGAGCAAACAAATTTGTTCGTACAATTAGCTCATGACGGAGACTTTAAACTATTGCTGGGAAAAGGACTGGACATTTTAAAAAAACAAAAAAAAGAACTTGAAAAAGAAGCAAATTGCTTTGGAATTAATTTCCCTAAGCAACCGCCGAAAGAATTGGGCCATATGGAAAACACTGAATTCATAGACGATGATTTTATTTTTAATTTGCTCTTAAATGGCCTAAATTCGGCAAGCATTATCCATGCTCAGGCGGTCAAGAAAGCAACAACGAATGACCGCATAAGGAACCTCTTTGCCAGGCTGTTAACGGAGGAGATTGATGCCATTGATGGATTAATCAAATATGGAAAGGTAAAGGGATGGTTAGTAACCCCGCCTTTATATAGGCTGTAGCATTTTTCTGCCAATGCTGTTATTATTTATTACTTTTAATAATTAAAAGATTTCCGGAAGTGAGAAAAACAATTGAAGGAAAAAGAATATTATTTAGGAATTGATGTTGGGGCTGTCAGTACCAATCTGGTTATTACCGATGAAGACGATAACATGATAGAGAGGCTTTATTTGAGAACCAGCGGCCACCCTATCAATGTCCTGTGCAACGCTATGAGAATCATATCGGAAAAATTCGGAAAGGACATTATTGTAAAAGCTGTTGGCACTACGGGAAGCGGCAGGAAGCTTGCAAGTGTGATTGTGGGAGCAGACGTTGTAAAAAACGAAATTACGGCTCATGCTGTTGCAGCACAGAGCTTGGTGCCCGGGGTAAACACCATTATGGAGATTGGAGGACAGGACTCCAAGATAATAATCCTTAAAAATGGAGTGGTGACCGATTTTGCCATGAATACCGTCTGTGCGGCAGGTACAGGTTCTTTCCTTGACAGGCAGGCTTCAAGGCTTGAAAGCCCTATTGAGGAATTTGGCGGTTATGCCCTGCGTTCAAGCTCATCTGTAAGAATAGCAGGAAGATGTGCTGTATTCGCTGAATCGGATATGATACACAAGCAGCAGACAGGCCACAATGTTAAGGACATTATAAATGGATTATGCGAAGCGCTGGTGCGGAACTATTTAAACAATCTGGCAAAAGGCAAGGACATTGAAGAACCTGTCGTTTTCCAGGGTGGAGTTGCAGCCAACATAGGTATTGTGGCAGCCTTTGAAAGAGCATAGGATAAAAAAATATTAATTCCAAAGCATCATGCCGTTATGGGAGCGTACGGGGCAGCATTACTCGCAAAAGAAAAAATTTCACGGAATAACACTATAACCAATTTCTATGGTTTTGAAGCTGCAAACAGCAACTATAAGGCTAAAAACTGGGAATGTCATGGCTGTCCCAACCTGTGTGAGGTTATAGAAATATTATCGGATAGTCAGACTCTGGCCCGCTGGGGAGACAGATGCGGCAAGTGGTCGCAGTTGACCACTGCTGTGTAAGAGAGGAAAGCTATAAGCACGGTCTGATAGAAAAGTCAGAGTATACCTATGTCGATAACATTTTTGAATTTACGGATAAAGATGTAAAAGATGTCATGATCCCTCGTACGGATATGGTATGCGTTTTTAAAGAGGATTCCTTTGAAAAGTATATTATAAACGGATAATGTCGTCGGCTTCATACACTTAAGAGATTTATACGAGCAGAAAATTCATACCAATATAAAAAATATTGATAGTATTATCCGCAGTCTCATTTCAGTTCCTGAAAGTAGGCCTATCAATGACATGCTGAAAAGATTTCAAAAGGGAAAAGAGAATATTACCGTAGTAATTGATGAGTATGGCGGGACGGCAGGTATCGTAACCGTAGAGGATATCCTGGAAGAAATCGTTGGCAATCTGAATGATGAGTATGATGAAGAAGAAAAGGAAATTGAAGTCATTGACAGCAATACATTTCTTGTCAATGGTATGGTTCATCTGGAACGAATAGGGGATTTAACAGGGGTGGAGCTTCCCGTCGAAGAATATGATACGCTCAGAGGCTTTTTATTTGGCAACTTGGCAGGATATCTGCTGCTACCGAGAAGCCTGTTATTGAATATGAAGGGCTCGTGTTCAAAATAGAAAAAATAAAAGATAAACGGGTGCTGTTGGTAAAAGTATGTAAATCATAATGCAGAGGGTGCAATGACGGTGGCAATGCTTGTGTTCCTGTTGACTAACGCTTTGCAGTATAGTATGCTATTTTTATTAAAGGGGAGTAGCTTATAAGTTATAAAGTCAACAATCGGCATTCGCGCTTGCCTGGCTTTATACTCCAGATGGGAAGCAAGACCTTTAACACAATTCATTATTTGACGAATTGTGTTAAAGGTCTTTTTAGATAGATTAGAACTAAAAGGGAAATAATAATGAAATAGTATCCCGAAGTAGGCTTGAGTAGGTTTTGGAGAATCAATAAAATGTTATTAGCAAATAGGGAGTGGTTTTTGATGGAGTTCTTTTCCCCAGAATTTTGGTCGGCGTTATTGGCCATTATTATTACGGACTTAGTCTTAGCCGGTGATAACGCTATTGTCATTGGCTTGGCAGCTCGAAACGTACCATTAGAGAAACAAAAGAAAGTTATTATTTGGGGAACCTTTGGCGCTATTGCTGTTCGCACACTATTAACCTTTGTCGTCGTATGGTTGTTAAAGATTCCCGGCTTATTATTGATAGGGGGGATATTGCTCATCTGGATAGCTTTCAAACTGCTTGTTGACGAAAAAGGGCATGGTGAAATGAAGTCCGGAGAAAGCCTGTGGAGTGCAATTAAAACGATTATTATTGCCGATGCTGTTATGGGGATGGATAATGTCCTGGCTGTAGCGGGTGCAGCCCATGGGAGCTTCATTTTAGTTGTTTTGGGACTGTTGATTAGTGTTCCAATCGTCGTCTGGGGAAGTACACTTATCCTCAAATGGGTAGAACGTTACCCCATCATCATCTACATTGGTGCCGGCGTATTGGCTTGGACCGCATCCAAGATGATCGCAGATGAACCTTTCTTGAAAGGGTTTTTCGAAGCGAATGCAATTCTAAAATGGGGATTGAGCATTGTAATAATTGCCGGAGTTCTCTTAACAGGCAGGATTAGAAAACAAAAAAAGAGCAAACAATCAACAAATCCATCCTGAGATTTGAGTTAAATGACCTTGGAAAAAATTATAAAATAAAAGGAGTGCATGTACATGACAAAAATATTGGTACCGGTTGATGGATCGGCGGGTTCAGACAAAGCGGTTCGTTTTGCGCTTACGCTTGCTGAAGGAAAGGATAAAGAAATAATTCTATTAAATGTCCAACCCAGTTATAATACTCCGAATGTAAAGCGTTTTTTTACTCAAGAACAAATTCATTCTTATCAAGAAGAATTGAGCAAAGAGGTGTTTGATCGCACACTTGAAATCACCAATGAATTTCACATTCCGGTTCGCACCATTGTCAGGAACGGAGATCCTGGCAAAGAGATCTGTGAGGAAGCAAAAGAAAGATCCGTCGATTTCATCGTTATGGGTTATAGAGGGTTTGGAGCCGTCAAACGAGCCATTTTGGGGAGTGTTGCTACCCATGTGCTTCATGAGACCCATTGTCCGGTAATGATTGTTCCGTAGGCAATAAGTTGGGAATTCCTATATGAAATGGATTTTGCTGTCCGTTTATAGGAGTGTAAATTTCAGGAAGAATTGCTTACGAAGGAGTTCTTATGGAGTTGATCACAGGAATAATTGATTTTATCCTGCATATTGACAAGCATTTGGCGGAAATCATTCAAATCTATGGAATGTGGACCTATTTAATATTATTTTTGATTATCTTTTGTGAAACAGGTCTGGTTATCACTCCTTTTTTACCCGGGGACTCCCTCTTATTTGTAATCGGTGCTTTAGGAGCCTCTGGGGCCTTGGATATTCAGTTTGTGACGATTCTATTGATCATTGCGGCTGTAGGGGGAGATGCACTGAATTACCACATAGGCAAATTCATTGGGCACAAGGCATTTGGGATCAAAGACAGCAGATTTTTCAAGCAGAAATATTTAGAAAAAACGCACGCGTTTTATGAAAAACACGGAGGTAAAACGATTATCATAGCAAGGTTCATACCGATTATTCGTACATTTGCTCCATTTGTAGCGGGTATGGGGAGAATGAGCTACTGGAAGTTTTTCAGCTATAATGTTGTCGGCGGCATCGTTTGGGTCCTGTTATTTGTGATGGGCGGATATTTCTTTGGCAACATACCTGTTGTGAGGAACAATTTTACCCTTGTTATCCTAGCGATTATATTCATCTCATTGCTGCCGGGTGTTATCGCTTATCTGTGTCAAAGACTTATCCGATCAAATACTGGGGGTTGAAAAAGCGGGTATCCACATCCGCCAGCATAATTCCACAAATGCTAGTGAATCCATGCGCGATTTTTAACACAGTTAAGCGGGCTTGCAGCATTGCGGTTAATTAAAGTCTTTGAGAAGAAGACGAAGACACTGGAACAGTTTCCTGATAGAATTCATGGCTGGCTATTGTAGCAGGATGATCGCCATATAAATATGAAATAAATTGACTAAAAATATATGAAAAAACCTTGCATTTGCAAGGCTCTCGCTATTTTTTTATTATATTATTGCTTCTGAATTAGTGAATCCGGAAATATCTTTATTTTTATATTTGCATTATTGTTAGAACTTTATAAGGCCGATAAGAGGCAATGCTTGAAAATTAAGTTGTTACTTGACATCACTTTGAGTTATATGTATTCTTAATAAAAGAAAGGTTGATATAGTTGGAATTATATGTAACTAAAGCTACAAAAGGTCAAATTGAAGCACAGATAAGTGATGCAGTAAGTAAATTTGAAAAGGAATACATGGGCAGAGGCCCTAAAGATATCAAAACTAAAATAATCCAAAACCACATTTTGATAATTATTGGTGGGTTTTTAAGCCAATCTGAACAAAAGATCGCTAATAATAACCAAGGTATAAAACTGATTAAAGATATGAGGACAGCTTTATTTGAGAACACAAGAGATCATTTGGAAGAATTAATTAAGGAAATTGTTAATGTGCGAGTGATTAGTACCCACTCCGATGTTAGCACAAAAACTGGTGAAAAAATAATAGTTTTAACAATTGATAATAATCTCGAGGAAAGAAATTAATACAAAATAATATTTTGGTTGACCAAGCGAAGGGTAGAACATGCTTGTCGCAGTGTAGGCCAATATTTATTGATCTGAGTATTCAGGTTTTTAAGTATTGGTCTTTTTATATTTATGCTAATAAGAAAAGAACAGAAAGAGGGAGTTAAAATGGCGGATAAAATGAAAACTATGGATGGAAATACAGCAGCAGCCCACATAGCATATGCTTTCACTGATGTGGCAGGGATATATCCTATAACACCATCATCACCTATGGCGGAAAGTGTGGATGAGTGGGCAGCAAATGGTAGGAAGAATCTTTTCGGACAGCAGGTCAATGTCGTAGAAATGCAGTCTGAAGCAGGTGCAGCAGGAACGGTGCACGGTTCACTCGCTGCAGGTGCACTTACAACCACCTTTACTGCATCACAGGGACTTCTTCTTATGATTCCCAATATGTATAAAATTGCAGGTGAACTGCTGCCAGGTGTTATACATGTAACAGCACGTGCAGTAGCTGGTCATGCGCTTTCAATTTTTGGCGAACATTCTGACGTAATGGCATGCCGCCAGACTGGGTTTGCCATGCTTGCTTCTGGTAACGTCCAGGAAGTAATGGATCTTGCAGGAGTTGCCCATCTTGCTGCTATACGAGGAAGGGTGCCCTTCATGCACTTTTTCGATGGGTTCAGGACTTCCCATGAAGTACAGAAAATAGAAGTGCTGGATTACGATGATCTTGCAGGACTCCTTGATTATGATGCAGTCAAGAGATTCAGAGACAATGCACTTAATCCTGAACATCCAGTATTAAGAGGAACTGCACAAAACCCGGATATCTTCTTCCAGGCGAAAGAGGCTTCAAACAGATTCTATGAAGCTGTACCTGGAATCGTAGAGAAATACATGGAAGACATTTCAAAGCTTACAGGCAGGTCGTATAACCTCTTCAACTACCACGGTGTGCCTGATGCTGAAAAAGTAATTATTGCAATGGGTTCAGTCTGTGATACCGTTGAAGAAGTTGTTGACTATCTCAATGCAACAGGCGAAAAAGTCGGTGTCGTTAAAGTACATCTTTACAGACCGTTCTCTGCTAAGCATTTTCTGCAGGCAGTCCCTGTAACTGCAAAAAAAATCGCAGTGCTTGACAGAACGAAGGAACCTGGTGCATTAGGCGAACCACTTTACCAAGATGTATGTACCTGTTATTTTGAAACCAATCAATCTCCAGTAATTGTTGGCGGACGCTATGGCTTGGGTTCGAAAGATACAACACCTGCACAGATAATAGCTGTATACCAAAATCTTGACGAGGCTTCACCAAAGAATCACTTTACAATTGGTATAACAGATGATGTGACAAACCTGTCACTTGATGTTACATCAAACGTGGATACAACCCCTGAAGGAACCATAAGCTGTAAGTTTTGGGGTCTTGGCTCTGATGGTACTGTTGGAGCAAACAAAAACTCGATTAAAATCATTGGCGACCACACAGATAAGTATGCTCAGGCATACTTCGCATATGATTCAAAGAAATCCGGCGGTGTAACCATGTCCCACTTAAGGTTTGGCAATAAGCCTATCCGTTCGACATATTTAATTAAAAAGGCTGACTTTGTAGCCTGCCATAATTCATCATATGTTGACAAATATGACATGGTATCAGAAATTAAGGATAATGGAACATTCCTGCTTAATTGCGGATGGTCTGCTGAAGAACTTGACAACAAATTACCTGCTGCTATGAAGAATTATCTTGCACAACACAATATAAAACTGTATACCATTGATGGTGTCAAAATTGGCAAGGAGATCGGTATCGGCAACAGGATAAACATGATAATGCAAGCTGCCTTCTTCAAACTTGCCAATATCATTCCTATTGATGAAGCGGTTAAATACATGAAGGAAGCTATTGAAGACTCATATGGCAAGAAGGGTGGCAAGGTTGTGGCCATTAACAATCTGGCTGTAGACAAAGGCATTGGCTCAGTTGTCAAGATAGCTATCCCGGATTCATGGGCTACTGCCGTTGAAACAAACAAAGAAGTTAAGACCGTTCCATATTTTATTAATCAAATCATGGAGCCTATGAACAGACAGGAAGGCGACAAGCTCCCAGTAAGCGCATTTATCGGTCGCGAGGATGGAACCTTCCCCCAGGGGACAACAAAATACGAAAAAAGAGGTATTGCTGTTGACGTTCCTGAGTGGATGGCTGATAAATGTATACAATGCAATCAGTGTTCATATGTTTGTCCTCACGCTTCAATCAGACCTTTCCTTCTAAACGAGGAAGAAGTAAAAAAATCTCCTGAAACCTTTGTAAGCAAAAAAGCCATCGGCAAAGGCTTGGAAAATTATAACTTCAGGATACAGGTTTCGCCTTTGGATTGTGCTGGCTGCGGCAATTGTGCTCAAGTCTGTCCAGCAAAAGAAAAGGCTCTGATTATGAGACCTATTGAAACACAGATGTTTGAAACTGCGAACTGGGACTATGCAACAGCTCTTTCTTTTAAGGAAAATCCTACAATCTCGGGAACAGTCAAAGGCAGCCAGTTTGAACAGCCTCTTTTTGAGTTCTCAGGCGCATGCGCAGGCTGTGGTGAGACTCCTTACATTAAGCTGATTACACAGCTGTTTGGAGACAGAATGATGATCTCAAATGCAACTGGTTGTACCTCGATTTATGGAGGAAGTGCTCCGTCAACGCCATATTGCAAGAACAAGGATGGTAAAGGTCCATCATGGGCAAATTCTCTTTTTGAAGATAATGCAGAATATGGTCTTGGGATGTACCTTGGTGTCAAACAACAGCGCAATAAGGTAAGAGATCTTTGTAAAGAGGCTTTGAGCAAGGAACTACCTGAAAATCTCAAGATTTCATTGCAGAATTGGATCGATTCGATGAACATGGCTGACGCTTCAAAGAAAGCAAGCGCGGAACTTGTCACAGTAATTAAAAACTGCAGCAGCAAGAAGGAGACCAAAGAGATCCTTGATAAGATTCTCGAAAGAAAAGATCACTTGATCAAGAAATCCCAGTGGATCTTCGGAGGTGATGGGTGGGCATACGATATTGGTTTCGGTGGACTTGACCATGTTCTTGCTTCTGGTGAAGATATTAATGTCCTTGTTCTTGATACTGAGGTTTACTCAAATACAGGCGGACAGGCTTCAAAATCAACCCCTACCGGTGCTGTAGCACAGTTTGCGGCGTCAGGCAAGGTCCTCAAGAAAAAGGATCTCGGCATGATTGCTATGACATATGGCTATGTCTATGTTGCACAGGTTGCAATGGGAGCAAACCAGAGTCAGCTCATGAAAGCGATTCTCGAAGCCGAAAGTTATCCGGGTCCCTCGCTGGTAATCGCATATGCTCCTTGCATTAATCATGGATTAAAGCTTGGAATGGGTTACACACAGCTTGAAGAAAAGAATGCGGTGGAAGCTGGATATTGGCACCTTTACAGATACAATCCTATTTTTAAGTCCGAAGGCAAGAACCCTTTCATACTTGACTCAAAGGAGCCTACTGCCTCATATAGAGACTTTATAATGGGGGAGGTCAGGTATTCATCACTGACAAGAACATTCCCGGACAGAGCTGAAGAATTGTTTGAGGCAGCGGAACAAGATGCGAAAGAAAGGTACGAAACCTATAAAAGGCTTGCAAACCAAAATTTTGCATAAGAGGTGCACAATGGGCAGCGATAAAATGAATAAGGCTAAGATTGAATCTCGTATAAGTGATATCATCAGTAAATTTGAGAAAGATTACATGGGACGAGGATCTAAGGATATAAAAACAAAAATAATCCAAAACCATATTCTGATTTTTATTGATGGATTTCTTAGTAAATCAGAACAGCAGCTTGCTTATGATATTAAGGGAATCAGCTTAATTAAGGAAACTGGCACTGAGTTGTTTGAGAAAACAAGAGAGGATCTCGAGGCGCTTATCAAAGGGATAGTGGATATTAATATTGTAAGCACTCATTCTGACGTTAGTACAAAAACAGGCGAAAAAGTAATTGTGCTGACGGTTGATTGCGACCTTGAGTCCAGATTAATTTAATATTTGGTTGACCAAGCAAAGGGTAGATAATACTTGTTGTAGTGTAGGCCAATATTTTCTGACTTGATTATTCAGGTTGGTGAGTATTGGCCTTTTTAGGAAAATATTTATTGCTAAGGAGGAATTATTTTGATTAACGCAAAGGAACCCAAAGTTGCAGTCATAATGGGAAGTGATTCTGATTTTCCGGTTTTACAAGTGTGTATAAATCTTCTTAAGGAATTTGGTATTAAAACTGAGGTTTCAGTTATGTCAGCACATAGGACACCTGATAGGGCTAGTGAGTTTGCTAAAAGTGCTGATAAAAATGAATTTAGTGTAATAATTGCAGCGGCAGGGAAAGCCGCCCACCTGCCTGGAGTCATAGCAGCATACACTAACCTGCCTGTTATTGGGATACCGATTAAATCTTCTACACTTGATGGATTGGATGCACTCTTATCAATCGTACAGATGCCTTCAGGTATTCCCGTTGCCACTGTTGCAATAGATGGAGCTGAAAATGCTGCCATACTGGCCGCTCAAATTCTAGCTGTGGGACATAATGGTATCAAGGAAAAACTTATGGAATACAAAAAACAGTTGGCAATAAAGGTTGAGGAAAAAGACAAAGCATTGAAAGAAAAGCTTGCAGAAGCAGAATAAGGAGGTAGTGAGATAACAATGATACATGAAGATTTGGTTTTAGATCTTCCCCTACTAATTAAAGGTAAGGTTCGTGATGTGTATGATTTGAAGGATAAGCTACTGATTGTTGTAACTGACAGAATATCAGCATTTGATGTAGTATTTCCAAACAAAATACCGAATAAAGGAATGGTTCTGAACAAGATTTCCGAATTTTGGTTTAACTATACAGAAGAAATTGTTAAAAATCATATGATAACTACAGACGTTAATGAATATCCTGAGCCGCTTTCGCAGTATAGAGAATACTTGCAGCACAGATCCATGCTTGTAAAGAAGGTTGACATGGTAAAAGCAGAATGTATAGTGCGAGGGTATCTCACAGGTTCAGCTCTGAAGGAGTATGAAAAGACTAGGAGCATTTGTGGGATAAAACTTCCTGAAGGACTGATGGAAAGTTCAAAACTTCCTGAGCCGATATTTACACCTACTACGAAAGCGCATCAAGGGCACGATGAGAATATAACGACAGGTGAGTTGGAAAATTTGATTGGCAAGGAATTAACACAGGAAATAATGGAAAAGAGTTTATCACTCTATGCAAGAGCAAGCAAATATGCTGAGAGTAGGGGGTTGATACTAGCAGATTCC
The DNA here is from genome assembly GCF_001707455.1 of Dehalobacter sp. TeCB1. Taxonomy (NCBI): domain Bacteria; kingdom Bacillati; phylum Bacillota; class Clostridia; order Eubacteriales; family Desulfitobacteriaceae; genus Dehalobacter; species Dehalobacter sp. TeCB1. Next base: position 199,729 of record NZ_MCHF01000056.1, read on the forward strand.
AAGTTTGAGTTTGGTCTTCTGGAGGGAAAACTGATACTGGCAGATGAACTGTTCACTCCTGATTCATCAAGATTCTGGCTTTTAGATGAATATGAAATTGGAAAGTCCCAGAAAAGCTTCGACAAGCAGTTCGTACGTGACTATCTTGAAAATATAGGATGGAACAAAACACCTCCTGCACCAAACCTGCCAAATGATGTTATAAGTCAGACTGAAAGAAAGTATTTAGAGGCATATGAAATAATTACAGGTATTAAGCTGGTGTGATTATTAGCATAAACTGTCATGAGGCAGGGGGATAATATGAAAAAATTATTAACAGGGAATGAAGCGGTGGCACGTGGTGCTCTTGAAGCAGGAGTTGCCTATGCCGCTGCATATCCAGGTACTCCCAGTACGGAGATCCTGGAGAATATTGCGGAATATAAAAATGAAATCATCGCTGAATGGGCACCCAACGAGAAGGTTGCCCTGGAATGCGCTTTCGGCGCATCATTTGCAGGAGCAAGGGCCTTGGCTTCGATGAAGATGGTTGGTGTCAATGTTGCGGCAGACCCGCTTTTCAGCCTTGCATATTCAGGAATAAACGGCGGTTTGGTGCTTATTTCGGCAGATGATCCGGGACTTCATTCTTCTCAGAATGAACAGGACAATCGTTATTATGCTAAGAGCGCAAAGATTGTCATGCTGGAGCCTAGCGACAGTCAGGAATCGAAGGACATGATTCTCGCCGCAATGGAAATCAGTGAGCTATTCGATACCTGCGTTCTTTTTAGAATGACTACAAGAATTTGTCACAGCAAGAGCCTTGTAGAATACAATGAAAAGACTGTTGAACAGAAGAAGAAACCGTATGTAAAGAATCTGGAAAAGTACAATCTGGTACCTGCTAATTCCAGAAAGCTTCATGTGGTTCTTGAAGAAAAGCTTAGAAAGCTAGAAAAATATTCAAATACTACTCCGCTGAACTATATCGAATGGAATGATAAGAAAATCGGAGTTATTTCATCAGGTATTTCCTACCAATATGCAAAGGAAGTCTTCGAAGATAAGGTTTCCTATTTGAAACTAGGCTTCACATATCCGATGCCGATGGAAAAGATCAAAGCTTTTGCAAAGGAAGTCGGAACAATTTATGTTATCGAAGAACTGGAGCCGTTTATAGAAGAACAGTTAAAGGCTGTAGGCATTAAATGTATAGGCAAGGAAAAGCTGCCTGTAATCGGTGAGCTGTCCACCGATATTATAGCAAAGGCATTTTTAAATGAAGAGCGCGATCTGATAAATTACGATTCAAATGTACTTGTATCAAGGCCTCCGATTCTTTGTGCAGGATGTCCGCACCGCGGATTCTTCTATGAGTTGTCCAAGAGAAAGGATGTCATCGTTACTGGTGATATCGGCTGTTATTCGCTGGGCGGATCCGAACCTATGAATGCAATGGAATCAATCCTGTGCATGGGTGGAAGTATAAGCATGGGCCACGGCGTACAGAAAGTTTTGGACAAATTTGGGAATAACATACACACTATATCTACTATCGGTGACTCAACGTTTTTTCACAGCGGTATGACCAGCTTGCTGACTGTTGTATATAACAAAAGCCGTCATATCACATGCATACTTGACAACCGTATCACAGGTATGACAGGGCATCAGGAAAACCCGGGAACAGGCTATTCCCTGCAGGGTGAACCGGCAAAAATAATTGAAATTGAGCCACTGGTAAGGGCGCTGGGCATTGAATACGTTAAGACCGTTAATCCGAACAACCTTCAGGAAATAAGGGAAGCTTTGGAATGGGCAATTGCTCTGGACGAGCCTTCAGTAATCATTACAAGATGGCCGTGTGTACTTAAAAAGATTAATGAAGCAGACAAACAGGAATTCGGAGAATTTATGCACAAATACAGGATAGACCAGGAAAAATGCACCGGGTGTAAGATGTGCTTGAATACGGTATGTCCTTCATTAAGATATAACAAAGAAGCTAAGAAAGTTGCAATAGATGATACACAGTGCGTAGGCTGTGCTGTCTGTAAGCAGGTCTGCAAAGTCAATGCCATTGAAAAGGTAGGTGAAAAGGCATGAGTTCTAATGTAAAGAATATACTGCTAGTTGGCGTAGGAGGACAGGGAACCATCCTTGTAAGTAAAATTATGACAACAGGACTGATAGAGGCAGGTTACGATGTAAAAATGTCAGAAGTGCATGGTATGGCACAAAGGGGCGGAAGTGTAAGCACCCAAGTAAGGTTCGGCAAAAAGGTTTATTCACCGGTTATAGGACTAGGACAGGCCGACATACTGGTCTCCTTTGAGACAATGGAAGCTCTTCGCTGGCTGCAGTTTCTCAATCCCGACGGAATAGTTGTAGTAAACGACCATCAGATACCTTCTACACCTATCTTAATTGGTAATAAAGATTATCCCCAGGGTATTCTGGAGATTATTAAGAGTAAGGTGCAGAGCACAGCGATCAAAGCTGGCGAAATCGCAAAGAATCTGGGCAATGCACGCTGTATGAACATGGTACTTTTCGGAGCACTTGTAAGGGGCATGAAGCTTACAGATATAGATTGGGAAAAAGCAATCCGTGAAAATGTTAAACCTAATACGGTTAATATCAACTTGAAGGCGTTTAAAGCGGGTATGGATTCAGTAGCAGGGTAATAAGGTGTTTGATTTTAGGCATGGCAGGTACAGCAGTTTTAGACTGTACAGCAATCAGCTTTGTACCTGCTTGTTTTATTTCAAGAAAAATAAAGCATAACAATGATTACAGTTGTGTCTTTAGGGTGTTCTAAATTGAGATCCCCTTGTGCGATGTATAACATTTTGGAAAATGAACACGTGGAAGGAACGTATAACGTGAGTGGTGTTGATGAGATTCAAAACATTGAAGATTGTCATTTTCATTTGTATGGAAAGCTTGAGTCTAAACCTTTAAAGAAAATTGGACATATCACGGCACTTGATGATTTGGTTGGAAAAGCGAATATAAAAGCAAGTGTGCAATAAGCAAAATTAAAATAGGTTACGAGGAGCATTAAAATGAAAAGATTTCCAACTAGCATGGCAACACAGCACCCTGACAACGCTGATAAATATATAACAATACAACAAGAACCAGAAGAGGCTATTCATAGTTTAACGTGCCAAGAGAATGGTGGATTAGGGATTGAAGAAATCATGATAGATTTTGAAGGTAAACTTACCCCGTATCATCAGACATCTCAAATCGCTTTAGGACTTATCAATAAAGGAATCATTCCGGGAAAAGATGTTTTCATTACTCCAAGGATACCAAATGACAAGAAAGAATCAATTTTTAGACAGCTTATGAGCATTATGTCACTTGTAGAAACCAATATTCTGGCCTATAAACAAACTTCCCTGCAAGCTATTTCGGAGACTGTTGTGCCCATGATCGAAACAGGACATGAAATAATCTTGTTGCAAGAAAGGATTAACTCGGTCATTGAAGTTGGTAATAAGAATTATAATATTCAATTCCCAATAAACAGCATTAGAATTATTCCCCTTATAGAAAGCGTCCCAGCGCTTGTAAATGTGGATGTGCTTTTGGATGAGTACTGTAAAGATTCATTAAGTAAGGGCTATTCATTCGAAACTATTAGAATCATGTTCGCACGTTCAGATTCGGCTATGTCATATGGAATGATTTCATCAGTCTTAGCTGTGATTATTGCCATTGATAAATCGCTTAAGTGGGGAGAATTGAATCACGTTGAGGTTGCTCCGATTTTAGGATGTGGAGCATTGCCTTTTAGGGGGCATTTTACTGAGGAAACCATAAATTCCATATATGAGACGTATGCAGGAATAAGAACATTTACAATCCAGTCAGGCTTAAGGTATGATCATGGCGAGTCAAAAACAAAAGAGGTGGTCAATAGTCTAAAAGGAAATATTGGAATGCAGGTTAAAAGAGCACTCACTTTTGAAGACACAGATTTAATGAAAGAATTCATCGGTATATTCACTAAAAATTATATGACAACATTCTTGAAGATCATAAATACAGTTGAAACAATTTCAAAATATATTCCGAAGAATCGCGATAGATTGTCAAGTACAAAAACTGGATTAGAATATATCAGAGAAATAGCAAATATGGTGGAATTATCAAATCTTGTAAAAGACAAGAAACTGAAAGAAGAACTTATTGGGATTAATACTGACATACAGTGTGCTGTGCCAAGAGCAATATCTTTCACATCTACCATGTATACATTAGGTGCACCACCTGAATTCATAGGCGTAGGAAGAGGTTTAAAAGAAGTAGAAGAAAAATACGGCAGTGAAGGTATTGAAAAATTATTATGTTACTATCCTCAATTAAAAAAGGATTTAATGTTTGCATCTAAATATATCAATGTAAAAATCTCGAAAGGAATAATTGAAGAAACGGCACGATTGGAATATCAGGAGGATTTTGATTTAGCTTGCAAAATTTTAAATATACAAAAGGAAGATGCCGAAATCAATGAAGATGAATTTTATCATACCCTTTTAAAATCAATTAGGCCAATAATCTTACATTTGATTGGAAAACAAAAGGATCTCATTGATGATGGAGATGAAGAAAAGAAAATTTTTAATGAGTGGGTTATAAAAATGGGTAAAATTAGAGGAAGCCTTGGGTAACTTAATCGCTAAAAGGTTAAATTTTGTTCCTAATTTGTGATGAAATTTGAAATCAAGAATGTAGGAGGAAATATATTATGAACTGTTATAAAAAAGAAAATGCCTAAGAGCCGATGGTTGGCGTTATTATGGGAAGTGAGTCAGATTAGAAAATTATGAAAATGGCTACATTTATCATGGAACAATATGAGATTTCTTATGGAATAAAAGTTATATCCGCTCATAGAACACCTGAAAGAATGTTCGAATATGCAAAGAATGCTCAAAGTAGAAATATTGAAGTCATAATTGTGGGTGCTGGTGGTTGCTTTTTCCTTCTGTTTTTCTAACATTTCTTGTGGCATATCAATTTTATACAAATCGCTTGGATTCCACTCTTCGCCAGTAACAAACATATTGTAAATAGCAGTGAGTATCATCATTGCGATAGCGATAACTGCTCTTTTTTTGCCTCTTCTTTTATAAATGCGTTCGTACTTGATTTTGTAGTAAGGAGCTTTATCCGATTTCACGGCTGTATGGGTAACTTGTACCAATGCAGGTTTGAGGTAAACACCGGCACGTGTAATTCGGACAGATTTCTCCTTACCGGCAGATTCATTGTTGCCAGGCGTTAGGCCCGCCCAGCAGCATAAACGCTTAGAGCTGGCAAATTGAGACATATCAGTACCAATCTCGGAGATGATGGTGATAGCAGAAGTTTTGTCAACTCCGGGAATGGTACAAAGCAGCGTAACGGCACTTTCATAAGGAGCAATCATCCGGTCAAGCTTTTCATCCAGCTCTGCAATGGAACGTTGGACGAAATCCAGATGAGAACGAACCATTACGATACGCTCCTTTTGTTCCTTGGTTATCTGATATCCTTCGATGGATTCAATCACGGTATCTACTTTTTTCTTCAAGGATTTGTGAAGAAGGGACGAACAATGTACCGGGTCAAAGGAATCAGAAGAAACCAAATAGTCCGTGATGGAAGAGGCAGATTTGCCAAACATGTCGGAGACGACAGCATCAAGGGCTACATTACAAACAGTGAAGGTATTTTGGAAACGGTTCTTTTCACTACTTTTACTGGAAACAAGTTTAAAGCGGTAGCGGGTGTATTCCCGAAGAATACGAATCGGTTTATAGGGGATCAAGTAATGATTGTGGCGACGAGAAAAGTCTTATGCACATCGACACCACAACAGATAGGGTAAACAACTCTCATGACATAACCTCCTTTCAATAGTTGAGGAGGAAGACATTGACTGAATCATCACACATTTAACGAGTATCTAAAACAATGATTAGCTTGCGGTCTTATAGAACTACTTATTTGTGCTTGAAAGATGATTCTTACACTGGTTTAAATACTGATTTAAGCTGAGAAGAGCAGTCTACGACTCACCTCATCGTGCTTTGTAGTGTGTCTTCGCTCCAAAGCTAATCATAACAAAGCGGGTGAAAGCCGCGCACCCTTTTTCATTACTATTTGTGCCGCCAGCGGTGCGGCGGAATGGAGGTTTAAATGAAAGTTGGGATTTGGATGAATCAAAATTTTTCGATGCAAAATAACAAATATAAAACCCTAAAGAGATGGGGGTATGTACTTCTTGGAATCATCATAATGATGTGTCTTGGAACTGTTTATTCTTATAGTGTATTTAGACTTCCAATTGAAAAACTCTTCAATGTAGGTGCAACACAAAGTGGAATGCCATATATGATATCACTGGCTTTTTATGCATTCTTCATGTTTTTAACGGGTAAGTATTTAGATAAATTTAATTTGAGATATATTATTATTATAGGTGGGCTTCTGGTGTCACTTGGGTGGATTTTATCAGCATATGCGCCCAATATTTTTGTTTTGACAATCACATATGGATTAATAAGCGGTGCAGGTGTGGGTATTGTATATGGCGTACCAATGACAGTTGTAGCAAGATGGTTCCCAGAAAAAAAAGGTTTGGCTGTTGGTATGGTTTTAATAGGATTTGGCTTGTCGCCATTAATAACAGCGCCACTCGCTAGAATTTTTGTTGAGCAATACGGGATTATGAATACATTTCAAATTCTGGGAATATGCTTTGGGGTCATAATACCGATACTTTCATTACCATTTAAATATCCTTCTGATTCGGAATTGTTAAATTTAAAGTCAGCTAACCATGTTAAAAATAGTTTCAATGACTTGAATACTTCAAACATGATAAAGACTAAAAGTTTTAATGGATTGTACATCAATTTTATAATTGGTACAACGATTGGTCTCATGCTAATTGGGTTGACGAGCAGTGTTGGGATTGAATTAATCGGATTATCACCAAGCAATGTTGCTTTATTAATGGGATTATTTGCCATATTTAATGGGATTGGCAGACCTACTTTTGGGTGGCTTACTGATAAACTCTCTTCGAAAAATGCGATGTATCTGTCTTATGGATTGATTATTTCCTCCGCTGTTTTGATTTTGTTTGCCAATGAAGGTGATGTAACACTATACTCTATTTCATTTTCGATATTTTGGTTTAATTTGGGAGGTTGGTTAGCGATTGCCCCTACCTCAACACTAGCACTCTATGGCACAAAACATTATAGCCAAAACTATGGTGTTGTTTTTACAGCTTATGGAATTGGGGCGATTACTGGAGTCGTGACCTCAGGTATATTACTAGATGTGCTCCAAAATTATCAGTATGTATTTTACTATGTTATTGCATTGTGTTTGATAGGTATCCTAATAACTTCAAAACTAATAAAGGAAAAGTGAATTAGGGATTGCTTAACAGACCTCTGCCTATTCAATAAGCTAATCTGATCAGCCTAAAATACGTTTCCATAAAATTGAGTATAAGAATCCGGAGCCTACGCTCCAGGTTCATAACCAGCAACTGCATGGCGATAACAGTCTCACTGGTTTCCTTGAGACGCGCCATGATACGTCCGAGTCCATAAAACCGCTTTCCTTCTCCGAATTTTCCTTCAACAGCGTTTCGTATCCCGGCATCCAGCCGTTCTTGTTTCTTTTGTTCTCTTAATAGTTCCTGATCTTTGGCTGGTCTTCCCAACGGGGGACCGCTCAATCGAATGCCCAGATTCTTGCAGTAATTGAGGTTATCTCTGTTCCGGTAGATCTTGTCTGCCATCACGGCTTCAGGATAAAGCCCATACCTTTGGTAGTAGTTTTCAACCGATTACATCAGTGTGTTGCTTTCATTGAAAGCGTCAAAGCTCAAACTCTCCATATAACTGAATCCGCCCACAACACTGATGGCAAGCTTAACTCCAAATTCTACATCTGCGTTTGTTTTGCCACGTACGATGGGTCTGATAAACGGCATATGCAGGCTGAGGATGCGATCTTCTACCGAACGCTTACCCTGCTTATACATTTCAAGTTGTTGCCGGTAGATTTCTTGACTGACGAGCAGATTGCGGTATTGGCGTTTACTTAAGAGAGTCAACGAACTTTTTTCAGCAAGAGCCATAATGTTTTTTAGATTCCGGCGGATATATCGTAATTGCCCTCCGATTCCTTTGCGGATCATCTTGGCTGTCTTATGTTTCTTTTTAACGATGTTCAGATAGCTTTTGCGTGCATTATGACGGTAGCTTCTGGGTTTCTTGAGGATTCCGGTATGCGGTGCATGCAGCACATCAATGATTTCTTCCAAAGTCTTCCGGGTTGTGTTCAGAAGCCAGGGATCTGTGGGATAGTGAATATCCGAAGGGGTGCAGGTCACATCCAGAATCAACTTGCCTGAATTCTTGGTTTCCGCTGAAGGATCTTCTTTCATTTCCTCTTCTTGCCCAGCAACATCAGAGTCTTCACTATCAGAAGGAGGTGTGTCGTCCGGAACGTCGCGATCCTCTGGTTCTTCAGTATCTTCGGCTTGTCTGGTAATTAGCTCATTGACTTCGTTGATAATATCCTTACCCAACCATTTCCTGAAATGCGTTATGAGCGAGTGGTTAAACGGCGGTTTATCTACAAATGCGTTCAGACCAATGAAATATTGCATGTACGGATTTTCTGTGATATCTTCGACCGTATCGCGGTCAGATAATGTTTTCATGTTCTGAATGATTAGAGATCCGAGTGCCAAACGCACCGAATAGGCTTTTTGTCCACGGCTGACAGGAAAACTTCGGGCATATTTCTTCTCGATTTCGGCCCAAGGGGATCATTTGGGCGAGTTGACACCCATTTATTATCCGAATTCAATTTTCCGCCAAAAGGGAGAAAGAATTCGTGCGGAAATGTAATTTGTTATTCGGTAGGTTTGTACATGAAAACACGCTCCCAAGTGCAAGGTTTTTTAACAAAATGTTTATGTTTACATGTACTATTTTACCACAATAGACCATTAATTACCAGATCCCATGCGGGTTTAGCTGATTTTCAGCAGCCCCGAATTACACAATGCCTGGGATCGACCACATCAGTCACTGGATTGTATCGCTCGTAGTAGCATCTATTATGATCAGGAAGGTGTTCAAAGGAAAGCAATATAAACAACGTTGACTCTGTGTTCTTGACCCCAGCAGAGCAACAGATTTTGAGGAAAGGAGAATTTATCTTAACTTTTCCAAAATCGTGTCTTGACTGACAAGCGGGGGCAACAATTTGAGGTTATTTACAAAAATTACATAAACTTTTTATTGTTTTTATAAAGATGTATTAAAATACTTTTTGCATGTCAAACATATACAAAGATGTAATAAAATAGTAAAATAAGCGTAATTGAAGCGAAAAATGTATTAAAAGTAAAATTGACAAAAGTGTTTTTTTATAACGATAGGCCTTAAAAACCTCTCATATTCAAAGCGACTAAACAAAAAGGAATGGAGCATATAGAATTCTAGGGAGATAATATAAATGGTAAAAAGAATACTAATACTAATCACACCAAAAATACTACTCAAAATGAATGAAAATGGGCAGATGCTCTTGGATCAGCAGAAGTTGAACGAGGCCATCTGTTTTTTTATGTTCGACAAAATACTAGTAAATATAACAGGAAGTTATAAAAACTGAAGAATTGAAAGGCGGTGGTAACGGGTTTTATTTAGCAGGGATGCGATGAAAGTAAAAGTGTGAAAATTAACACAAGCTCTTTGACTTGATAACTCCTGTGCAAATTTAACGTATCTAATATTAAGCAGGTGCCGCCGTGTAGGTTGGAATTGATATTGAAATGAGACAAGCTCGATGCAATATCAAGCCGTTTACTGCCCCGGCCATTCTACATAAGACAAAACCCATAAGTAGATACGGGTTTTGTCACCAAGTTAAAAGACAACACAAGCAAAGAGGCTATAATAATTCAACGGGGTGCGAGCTGCTTGAAATAAAAGATTTTACAGCCGAGTTTACGTTTTCATGTAAACTTGGCTATTTTCATTTTTATGCGCGTTCGCACAATCCTTTTAAACCCTGCTTTTCCTTTTGCGCCCTGAAAACAGACAACTTAGTTATTGAGAGCGTAAGGTGCCGTTCTCCGCCCTCTGTTTTGGTTTCTACAAAAATCAAAACGGAGGTTTCTATATGATGAGGATCAATTTACGGGATTACTACCCTGTTGATATACAAGATTGTTTTGTTGAAGTGACACCAGCGGTTGCAGATTTGCTCAAACAGTTTAGCCGAAAAGACCATGCGGATTTTGAACGTACGCGTATAAACAAGGCATACTATTCTCTTGACGCAGCCGACGGTATTGAAAAGCATGTTGTATTACTGGTTTTATCACCGGAGGAAATCTATGAAAGAAAACTCAGCAATCAAGAGTTGTATGCCGCTATAAGCAGTTTGCCGGAAAAGCAGGCAAAGCGCCTCTATGCTTATTTCTTTCTGGATATGAGTAATGCACAAATCGCAAGGATCGAAGGAGTTAGTAAAAGTCGTGTATCACGTTCGATCAATCAGGCACTGAAGAATATAGAAAAATTTTTAAAAAAAATTTATAGTGGGGCAACAAACGGTTAAAAAATCTGCTGATTAATAGAGGGATATACTCTACCCCCTCGACTGATCCTTGACAATTGAATAAGTGTTTTATCGGGTACTTTCCCCGTATGTCCTGTAAAGGGAAGCCAGATTGCAGGTACGCCATGATCACCTGTCCGGGATTGCGCCGGATTACAGCCCAAGGATCAATGCCATTTATGGATTGGATGAAGGTAAGGTGGAAGCGATCTATACCCTTGCAATAAATAAATGCTGGTTGCATTTAAGGCGAAGACGCATATGGAGGGATCATGATACTTGCGTGCAGTCGAGGTTAAGTCCCAGAGTGCGCCCCGGTCGCTGACGGGGAGGTGGAATTCCTATGAGACGGTCAACCGCCGTCTGCCGGATAAAATTAATAACTTATGATAACCAAAACAGAATGCGGCTTAGGGTATGCTTGCTTAGAAGTAAATGCATTTCTAAATTACGGCATACCTTAACTGTCGCATCTCGTTACCTTATTGAGATAAGACAATTCCAAGTCTCAGCATTCCATATAAAAACAACTAGGAGCAAACAGGCGCGGTTTTTGTCTGTCAATGTTTTAATGAAAGGAGACAGTAGTATGGCTGTAAAACAACAGGCTGTAAAAGCTATTGAACCTCTGCCTATGCTGAAAACAGTAGAGCAAATGAGCCGTATTTCCGGCATAGGCGAAAACAAGCTACGGGAACTGATGGACAAAGGTGAAATTGAATATATACAGAACGGAAACCGCCGTTTGCTGGCTGATACAGCCATATGGGACTGGTATGAAAGGAATAAAATTTCAGCGGGTATAAGCAAGAAAGGAGGTAAAGAGAAATATGTCGGTAACACCAAGGCAGGTAAAAAATAAACGGAATCAAGATGGTGTCAGCACGTCCCGCACAGGAACGGTTTATGATGTTTTTATCCGTTATAAAACAGAAGATGGCTATAAGACTTATGGTAAGCGCGGATTTGGGACCAAGCAGGAAGCTTTGAGCCATGAAGCTGAGATGCGAACAAAACTGACCAAACCGGGATACCAGCCTTTACAGGCTGTGAAATCCAAACAAACCGTGAAAGAGTATTTGGAGACCTGGGTGGAAAATCACGGCAAGGCAAACTTGCGCCCAAGCACATTTGCAGGATATAAAAGCCATATCAAAAACCATATTCTTCCCTTTATTGGCAATGTTTCCTTAAAACAACTTACCCCTGCCATGATAGATAACATGTTTCAAAAGCTATTTGACAAAAAATTCTCCCAAAGCACCGTCCGTTATGCGCAGCGTATTTTGAGCGTAGCATTAGAGGCAGCCCGAAAATACCACTACATAGAAACAAACCCAGCCCGCGACATTATCACCAAGTTTGGAAAACAGGGCAAGACTCCCGATCCATATACGGTTGAGCAAATGCAACGGCTTATGGGCAACTGCATAGGAACAGAATGGGAAATGATTATTGTTCTAAGCGGCATGTATGGGCTGCGTCGCAATGAAGTTTTAGGCCTGCGCTGGGACAATGTAGATTTACAAAACAAAACCTTTTCAATCTTGGAGCAATTACCTTATAAAGTTCCGCCGGGAACCATGAGTATTACAGAAATGGCACCAACCAAATCCAACGACCGGATACTCCCTATCACAGAAACGACTCTGCCATATTTCGAGCGTCAACTTGTTTTGCAACATAAGCAAAAGGAATTGGCTCAATTATCTGGGCAGGAATACTACGATAATAGCCTTGTCATTGCGAAGCCCAACGGTGCGCCTTTGCGCGCTGACCGAGTATCTAGCAATTTTGGTCAAATGTTGCGCTATCTTGAAATGCCACATATCCGCTTTCATGACTTGCGACATTCGGCAGCAACCAACATGCACCAGCTTACTGGCGACTTCTTCACCGTAGGCGAGATTTTAGGGCATACCTTAAAAGGCATAGGCATATCACTGGGTATTTCCACAAATCTTGAAGCAGTCACAGCACAGTATGTGAATGTAAGATTGGACAGAAAAATGACCGTTCTCGATGCTTATCATAATGCCCTGCATCCGCAGGAGATTGCTAAAGCAGCGTCGAAGAAGCCTAAGAAAATGAGTAAAAACATGGAGCGATAAATGTTATCATGTTGTAAAATTGTTATAAAACTGCCCCGGATAATACAGTAAAACGATATGCACATATATATAGCAATTTTGGGAAAGCCCAATAAAATCAAGGCTTTGAGGGATAAAGATACAAAAACATATAAAGAGATACGGGCGAAAAACCTGTAAAATTATCCCTCGAAATGCGGTTGTCCGCAAGGGCACGTGGGTTCGAATCCCACCTTCTCCGCCACTGAAGATAAAGCTTCATCGCAAGATGAAGCTTATTTTAATAAAGAAGAAGGTGGGATTCGAACGGGCGGCCGCTCCGGCAGTACCATGGCCTGACGGCAAAGTAAATTAGTTATTAAATAGTTTGTCCCCATACTTAGCATATAACGAGTTGAACCAAAGCTTGTATTGCTCTCGCTTTTCTTGTTTATTTTTATACATCTCATTATCAGCATTCCTATAAATGTGGTCTAAGCTGTCATTATGAGCATCCCCTAATGCAGCACCAATGGAAAAACTCACAGGCAAATAAGAGTTTTCTTTGTTATGTTTTTCGAGTTCAAATTCGATTCTCTGACAGACCTCTTTTAATGAGCCAGGTGAGCAATTTGGTAAAACAATTGTAAATTCATCACCACCTACCCGGGCAGCAACGTCGTTTTCCCGGATAGAACGACGAAGTATTGAAGCAGTGGAAGTAATAAGCAAATCTCCGGCATGATGTCCCAAAGTATCGTTTACCACTTTAAGCCCGTCAACATCACATTCTATAATCGCTACTGGATTAGACCTGCCTGAACACAGTCTTAACAATTCTTCATTAAAGAATGCTCTGTTGTATAATCCTGTAAGATCATCGTGAAAACTGATAAATTTTAACCTGTCCTCAATTTGTTTTCTATATGTTAAATCCGTAAATATGATCACTGTACCTTTATATTTTTCACTTACGTCCAACATGCGGTGAAAGTTTATAACCAGATTCCTGGTTCCTAATTCGAGCATTTTCAAATTCTTTTCAATGGATACTTCAATATCATTTCCGTTGATAAAAGCAGTAAATTCTTCTGCAAGCCAAGGGAATACATGTACTAAATATATTTCATGTTTTTCATTGGAATAATAAGATGTCCCATCAATTCCCGCAGACTTGAGGAACTCTTTAGCTGCATTGTTCATGTTGTCAATCATATTATTACTATCCAAAATGATTGAAGGAGTTGGAATACTTTCAAATATTGTTAAATACTTATTTTTTTCATTCGTCATCATACGATTCGTATTTTGAAGACTTAACGTAAGTACTTCCTTCTTCTCGTTGATCCACTCACTGCTAAAAGCTAATTCTACACGATCAAAAAACCGATTAATAAACAATAAAAAGTAATCACAATCTATATTTTGTTTCCTATAGGTTTCTATTATCAGATCGAGATAGGATTGACGATAATATTTCATCAATCCTAAAAACATTTCCAGGGTAACTCCACGTTTGCGATGAAGCTGTGCCTCAAGTATCCCAAAAGAACCAATTGGATCATTTGCATAATCTTCATCCACATTTAATTCAGGTATAGATTCACAGGACTTGAGAACTGAGATTAAAGCTTCGGATAACCCGTTAATTGATGTACGCCAAGCTTCTTCCAGAGTAGAGGTATATTTTGTATAATTATGCATTTTTGCATATTCTAAGGTACGTCTAATTAAAAATGTTTGATTTGATTGGATCAACTCAACCGGTTCTTTCATCATATTCCCTCCTCTCCTTTAGAAAAATTAATTAAGTTTATTTAGAATCAATGATTCGACATTAAATGACATACTCCTTTCCATCGTATCAAACTATACATTTGGGATTATGCAGATCCATATTTCCTAATTTGATGGGACTTAATTCCTAAATATTAAGGAAGAAAAAGGAATTAAATTAATACTGTAGAATTATAGATTTTACATAGTTGATCTTATTTTTTACGTTATTTTTAGTTGAGAGTAAGTTACTCGTATGCAAACGGTGGTATGAAAGGAGAAAAGACCATGAAACCTCGTTTATCCAGAAATATTGCAATCGCGATATGTGCAGTCATTTTTTGTTTAGGCATAGTCACCTATGGTTATGCGCAAAATGCTTCCTGGCCCGGATTAAAAATAGGCGAGGATAAAACTCCTTATGTTGCTGTGGCAGTGAACGGGGAGATTTCTGGCGATAAAATTATCTTACATTGGGATCAGGTTGATCACCCCAAATTTTCCGGCTATAAAGTGGTGATTTCAAAGAGCAATCCGAATCCGAAGTATCCAGATGACGGGTATTTATACTACATTACTGAAAGGACCATGACCAGTGCGGTGATCAATAACAGTGAAGCCTATAAAAACGGAGACTTTGGCGAGAAACTTGTCCCTGGTGAAAAATACTATTTTAGCATCACGGTGCTTTATTCGGATAAGACCGTTCCGGGTGACAGCCTGCAACTGACGTATCCGATCGGTACGGCTGTCTCTTCACCGGAACCTGCCGAGGAAGCTATCGCAACGCCGGCCGAAACAACACAACCCACCAAGGAAACACCGGCTACAGAAACAAAACCTGCTGTCAAACCAGTTGTATCCTCCTCTTCCTCTTCAAAGGCGCCTCAGGTAACCGTTTCTACGGACAACAACCGGCTTATTGTCAAATGGAATCCGATTTACAGTGAAAGCTTCCAGGGCTATAAGGTCATTATTTCCAAAAATAATTCCAGGCCGGCCTATCCCAGCAGCGGTTATTTGACTTACATTACCAATCAAAGCACCAGCCAGTGGGTAATCGACAACAGCACAGCGTATCACGGCGGAGACTTTGGCAGTTATCTGACTCCCGGACAGGCATATTACGTTAGTGTGACGGCTTTATACAGCGATGGCAGGGTTGCCGGAAATGCCGTCCATGTCACGTATCCGGCCGATGGATACGATTCACTAGCTGAGAAGGAAGGTGTCCGACAGAGCCTAGATCCGATTGCCATATCGGCAACAGCCAGCGGCAGTAATTTGATTTTAAGCTGGACAGCTTCAGAAGCAGCAAATTTTGAAGGCTACAAAGTGGTCATTTCAAAGAGTAATCCTAACCCAAAATATCCAAATGACGGTTATCTGGAATGGATTACAGACCGGAACAGGACTTCGGTGACAATAAACGCCGACACTTATTATCAGGGTGATATCCAGGGTAATTTAGTTTCCGGTGAGTACTACTATTTCAGTATCAGCATCATTTACGACGGATGGATCATTGTTCCGGGACCCGCGCAATATGTCATGATCCCTTAGTTGAGGAAATCTTCAGTTTCGGCCCGTTTTTCATGGTGAAAAGCGGGCCTTTCTATTGGCTCGAAACATATAATGCAAAAAGTAAAAAGCTAAAAAAGTGCTTTTTTTTTTGAGCAAAATCATATATTATAAAGTAGGTAGTTATAAAAAATTTATACTTGTAGAATGGAAGGATGGGAGAGAATGTTGCCACTGCTGCTTGCACTGCTGCCGATAGCAGTCATTGTTGTTATGCTTATTGTGTTTAAAAAGCCAGCCCATACCAGCGGAATTGTGGGTTGGCTTGCTGTTTCTCTTGTGGCGTTTTTGTTTTTTCAGACGTCGGGAGAAGTCATTGTACGCTCGACGCTGGCCGGTCTGATTAAATCTTTTTCAGTATCACTGATCGTAGCCACATCGCTGCTGCAAATGGCCTATATGGAAAAGACAGGGGCCTTAAAACGAATTATTATATTTATTAAGACCTTAGCCAGTGAAAACAGAGCCGTTCAGATCATGATGATCAACATTGGATTTGGAACGCTGATGGTTGCCGTCGGGGCAACTCCTGTATCTCTTCTGCCGCCTATCTTGATTGCGATGGGATACTCTACGTATGTGGCCATAGCTTTACCGGCGATCGGATATGACTCCCTGTGTACGTATGCTTTACTCGGCGCCCCGATCGTGGTGTTTGTGGATATCGCGAACAGCTTTTTAGGAAAAGGCAATGAAATTACCCTTTCTCAAGCCGGAAGCATCTTCTTTATGTTTTTGCCGGTTGTATCTACCCTGATCGGCTTTTCGATGCTTTGGATTGTCGGAAAGTGGAAAGCCGTCAAAGAAGGGATCGTCCCGGTATTGGTTACGGGCATTACCATTTCGATTGTCGCTTATTTTACCAATCATTATGACAATCTGGTTGTCCTCACAGGAGTCTTAAGTGGTTTTGCAGTCATTCTTGTAATGATCCTGTACCTTAAGCTAACGGGTAAAAAAATTATTGATCGAAGCCGGCTGACGCCAGAAGAACTTGCCTATGAAAAAGAATATCCTTTGTGGAAAGCCATTATGCCCTGGCTGCTTTTGATCGTTCTGATTCTGGCACTTAACCTGCCGAAGGAATCTTTCGATTATTTATACCGGACACTGACGCTCAGCATTCCCGGCTTATCTGCAGACGGCAAGCCGATAGCAACCCGAGCTTTATGGAATGCCTACACCTGGATTCTGGTCAGCATCTTGATTTCGATCCCGATTATGCGCCCAAAAGCCGCCCAAATTAAAGATTCGATAAAAGTTTGGTGGCGAAGGGCACCAAAACCTGTTTTCTCAGCAGCGATCTTCTTTGCGATTGGTGAAGTCATGAATATGTCTGGATTTAATATGGCTTCCAATCTCAATGCCGCACTGCCGAAAACACTGTGCCCAAGTATGGTGAAAGTACTCGCAGACTATTCCGCGCAGGCTTTTCATGGAGCCTACGGAGCTATTGTAAGCTTTATTGGATTATTCGGAGGATTCATTACCGGAAGTGAAGCTTCGACGATTGCGATGTTTGCGAAATATACCATGTCAACAGCAACGAATCTTGACTGGGGACTTAAGGGTATTATCATCGTTACAGCCGGGTTAGCCTTTGGTGGAGGACTAGCCAGCGTAATTTCCCCGGCAAAACTCCAAAATGCGGCCGCATCTATTGATAAACTTGGTGAAGAAAACAAAGTGATGCGCGTTGCCTTTATTTTTGCGCTCATCATGTCAGCAGTGACTGCTGCTGTGGTGGTCGCCTTGCTTAAGTTCCTGGTGTAATCGGGAGATCATATCGTAAATAAGAGTCTATGCTAAAATATGATCCTTCAGTGTCCCGATCTCTGAGAAAGAACGGGTCATCTAAATACGAACAAGGACTTCACAGTTGTGAAGTCCTTGTTCGTATTTTAGATATATCAGTTTTATATCAGCCTGAATTATCCTACGCTGACAGCGGGCTGATTTTTGCTAAGCCGTTTCATTTCCAGCGTTATCAACGTTGCTGTGATCAGAACGGATAAGATATCTGCAATCGGGGTAGCCCGCCAGACACCCTCAATTCCCCAAAAATGAGGCAGGACCAAAAGAAGCGGTATATAGAGCAGTACCTGCCGTGAAAGGCTCAAAACAGATGATTGAAGCGGTTTGCCGACTGCCTGAAAGTAACTTGAGCAAATAATTTGAAAACCAATCAGTGGGAACATGGTAAAAAATACCAGTATCACGTGAGTTGCCAGTTCTGTAAGCGCCTTATCGTTGTCACTGAACAAGCCAATGATTTGTTCGGGCCAGAAATGTATGACCAGATAGCCGGCAACAGCAATACAGGTGCTCGCGATGATGGCCTTCTTCAATGCTGCCTTAACTCTTTCAAACTGCCCGGCTCCATAGTTAAAGCCTATGATAGGCTGAGCACCCTGGCTGACACCGATAATCGGCATAAAGAACAATGTTGAAATACTCATAATGACGCCGATGGCAGACAGCGCTAGGTCGCCGCCATAAAGCATGACACTCTTATTCAGAAGCATATTCTGCAAACTGTTGGCAAGTTGCATCGCAAACGGAGCAAAGCCAATAGACAATATGGCCAGATAGATCGGAAAATCCGGTTTTAAGTTTTTCAGGCGGAGCTTAAGCGTGCTGTGGCCGAGAAGAAAATAGCCCAATACCCAAAGCGTCGTAATGAATTGGCCCGAGACCGTTGCGAGTGCGGAACCCGCTATACCTAATCCCAAATGGAAAATAAAAATGTAATTCAATACCCCGTTAATCACAGCACCGAGAATTTGCGTCAGCATCGCAATTCTGGGGTTTCCTTCAGCTCTGATAAAATTGTTCATGCCAAAACCGATTGTGCTAAAAACGGATCCTGCAACAATAATATTGGTAAAATCAAGTGCATTGGGCAATACTTCCTGATTAGCACCAAAAAAGACTAAGAGCTGTTCTGCAAAGGAGAAATAGAAAGCCATAAAAAGGAGCGGAAGCATAATCAAGAGAGTAAGTGCATTACCTACAATTTTTTCGGCTTCTTCTTTTTTCTGTTCTCCGAGCCGGATGGAGATTAATGCTGTTGCACCAATACCAACTAGCATCGCGAGTGCCATAAACAGAAGCATAATTGGGAAGGCCACTGTCGTTGCAGCAATCGCAAGTGTACCGACGCCGCGGCCCACAAAAATCCGGTCAACAATATTATATAAGGCATTCACCAACATACCGACAATCGCCGGCCAGGAAAATTGCCATAATAGCTTCCCAATGCTTTTATTACCGAATTCAAAACTTTTATCCATGTACAGTCTCCTTCTACAGTTTCTTCATAAACTGGGCTACATTTTTACCTAAAGAACTCAGGTAAATAAAGATTTCCGCTTGTCGTTTTTATCCTCTGAACAGATTATCGGAAAAACGATAATTATTCATACTAGCATTTTTGTTTGAATATTTCAAGGAGTTTTTTTAAAATATTCTTGTATGCATTTGTCAAAAAAATAAAAGGACTTCATTCTATAGAAAAATCCTTTTCATTTTGAAAAATACTAATATTATTCTGTTCCTAATATTCCTGATCGCCGAGGAGCGTCGATAGACGGACCCCAAGGGCTTGAGTGAGATGGAAAAGTGTTTTAATAGATGGATTTGTTTTATCTCTTTCGATCTCACATAGATAAGAAACGGAAATACCGGCAATCTCAGCCAGTTCCTTTTGTTTTAAATGCTTTTTCTTCCGAATCTCCCGGATTTTTGAACCAAGGGACATAACACCACCTCCGTCTAATAATTACGCATATAGCGTAATTATGCAATGATTAAATTTAGCCGTCTGCTAAAAATAGGTTCCAATCCCAAGAAAATATAGGATATTCTTCCACATTGCGCGTGTTTACGTCAAAAATGTATAGCAGCTCAGTAGACCTGGCGTTTTTCAGCGATTATACTAGTATTAATTCGCTATTATCGAAAATTTGGAGGAAATTGCGTTGACTGTCGGGGATAGGATTAAAGAACAAAGAAAAGAAAAAAAGTTTACACTTCGTAAGCTTTCTGAAAGAAGCGGTATCTCCATCTCTTATTTGAGTGATATTGAACAAAACAGAAGAAGGCCTTCTTTAGACCGGCTGACAGATATTGCCCTGGGTCTAGGAGTATCGGTATCCTACCTTTTAGGTGAACAAACGATGGATGCGGGCTCAGAACCTGAGTATTATTCCCTGGCGGATAAAAGCGTTCATTTCAGGGAAGTTTTAGAGAAATTGGACGACTTTGATTTCTGGGAAGAAAAAGATCAGGAAGAACTGCTGACGTATCTGCAAATAAAAAAGAAGATCAGGGATTCCGACCTCTCCTGAGCTGCAGACCGGCCTTTAAACGGATACGAGGCGTTCTAAAGACACCTTTAATCAAAAAATAACCGCATATATAATGGTAAAAGAGGGAATTAATGGTCCTCTTTTTTTGCGTTTTTTGATTTGATGTGGTAAAATCGGTTAAAGTAAAAAAATGTAGAATTTTGTCACCTTGAGATACAGGACAAAGATTATGGGAGGATCTCAAGCATAGAAAGATTTTATTCTGACAAAATAACAAAAGATGATGGCGAAAAGCTGTCAAAAGTCCTTAAGGAGGAAAGACCGTGTTTCAACAGAAAAGGATTGGCCGTTTTCTGGCTATGTTCCTGGTAGCATTTACGATTGCTGCACAGGTGATGTTTGTCGGGACAGCCGCCTTTGCCGAAGACAGGGAAAAAGTAAGCCAAGAAGAATGTAACGTCGTTAGTGCAAAAGAAGATCAAACATACAGACAAGAGAATTTAGCACGAATTGCCAGAGACTATCAGGTCGACCCCGAATATCTAGCGTATATTGCGAGCGTTGAAGAGACCTTTCAGCTGGAACCTTATGAACTGTTTGCCTTAATTGCCCAAGAATCAAAATATGTGCCTGCCACCAATATGGATGGCGGATCCTTATCCTACAATACGACCCAAATGAAATTGGCTACAGCTAAAACGGCCTACATGGCCATCACCGAATATTATCATAAAGAGATCCCTTATCCGAACGGGGAACTCCTGTCGGCAGACAAATATTATGCGACCTACTTAGCCGGTGGATATCTGAAGTATTTAGAGGATGTCTATATGAATAAATATGAATCGTACACGGCATATCGATTGGGGATCAACGGCAGGTTAACCTTTTACGAGAATAATGGGCATTACAAATCGGCTTATGCAGTTCAAGTCGAATCTTTAAGCCGTTCCTTTGCCCAATAATTGTTACAATTAAAAATTCAAGTATACTTTTTCCTGGCAAAATTGAAAAGGGATTTTCACCGTGAACGCGGTGAAAATCCTTTTTTAATGGTTTAGTGGCTTATATAGAAGAATTTCTATCTGGTATATTTCGTTACAGCCATTTATTAATTCACCATATTCCAGGCGGAATCCGAAGTCATTCCTTCAATGTCTGGATAGGCGCTTTCGCCATGTTGGCTGATATCAAGGCCTGTTTCCTGTTCTTCAGTCGTTGCTGCAAGAGGAGTAATGAGACTGATGACTTTAAGGATCAAGAAGGTCATGACGCCGCAGTAAGCATAAGTTGCGAGGATGGCCAAAAGTTGTATCCCAACCTGGGAAAATGACCCGGAATAGAAAAGTCCATCCGCACCATTGGGGTTTAGAGCCGTGGTGCAAAAAATGCCGACAGCCAGGGTTCCCCAGGTCCCGCCAATACCATGAATACCAAAAGCATCAAGTGCATCATCGTAACCCAGTTTAACTTTCAGCCAAGCGACTGCAAAGTAGCACAAACCTGAAGAAACCAGTCCGATCAAGACCGCAGCAAGCGGAGTCACGTAAGCGCAGGCAGGTGTGATGGCGCCGAGCCCTGCAACCATGCCTGAGACAGCACCGAGTACGGTTGGTTTGCCATGAAGCAGTTTTTCAATAATTATCCATCCCAGTAGTCCGGCACAGGCAGACAGGTGCGTAGTAGTCGAGGCAAGCACAGCAATACCGTCTGCAGCCAGTTCACTACCGCCATTAAACCCGAACCAGCCAAACCACAGGAGACCTCCGCCAAGAATCACATATGGAATGTTATGTGGGATAGCCTGTTCTGAGTCTTTATGGTAGCGTTTGCCAATATACAAAGCGGCAATCAAGGCTGAAAAGCCCGAACTAATATGGACAACAATCCCTCCGGCAAAATCCAAGACGCCCAGATCAGCCAGCCAGCCTCCGCCCCATACCCAATGGGTAAGAGGCACATAAATCAAAAGGCTCCACAGGGAGATTAAAAGGATATAGGCTGGAAAGCGCAGTCTCTCCGCTGTTGCTCCGGTCATAATAGCTGGAGTAATGATTGCAAACATCATTTGATAGAGCATAAACAACATATGAGGAATTGTTGCACTTTCTGTTTTGGGATTCAGACCAACACCTCTTAAGCCTGCATAGTCCAATCCGCCAATCAAATGCCCGATATCCGGCCCAAAAGCCAGGGTATAACCGATAACAATCCAGAGAATCGAGATAATTCCGATTGCAGCGATGCTTTGCATCATGATCGACAGGACATGGCGTCTTTTGACGAGCCCTCCATAAAAAAAAGCGAGTCCGGGTATCATTAAAAAAACTAGGGCGGTGCTGAAAAGCATAAAGGCAATATCGCCATAATTCATTACAATCTCTCCTTTTTATCCTTGCCATCCTTGCCAGCAGATTTTTGACATTCATGGCATCGCGACATTGGTCCAGTCGAATTACTTTATCGTCCGTGACGTATTCAACACCGTGAAGGCTATTTAGACGCCTCCACGCTTCCTGTTCCGCCGTCCATAGACATCAAAAAAAGAAGCCCCCAAAAAACCGGCCTGCAGGCTGGCTTTTTTTGTGGCTCCTTTGCCTAAGAAAAATATAATGAACACTCAGCAGGCTGTAAAGAGATAATAATGATAAATAATGTATACAGACAAATATACTGTATACATTATTTGTTGGCGAAACGAATCTTATTTTCAGAAGGGATAGTTTGCTTAATTTGAGATACATAGGCCAGCATCTCTGCATAATCTGCACTGTCCAGCAGCGGATCCTGCCCTGACTGATAATTGGCCAGGGCCTTTGTCACATTTAAGACGCGATATGTCTTCGGACCGGCTCTTGGAGTTTCATCAATCCAGGTCGGATAGTATGCAACATGTGTGATAACTGGTTTTTCAGCAGAACGGATATCCAGAAAAATATCAACCATGATGCCCATATTCGCCGTATCTGTTTTTTGATCGGAAATAAAATTTCCCTGGGCATAGATCACCAATCCTTCTTTTTCTTTACCAGTGGACTTGCTTTTTACTTGGAGAAAGGTGATCGGCTGGACAGCATGGACATGATTGCCGGCGATGATATCAACCTCCGTATTTTCAAAGATCCAGGTGGCCAGATTAATCTGTTCAGCGGAGGGTTTTACGGCATACTCCGTTCCCCAGTGCAAAGAGGCAATAACTAAGTCTGCTCCCAGAGCGCGCGCCTTCTCAGCATCCCTAAGGATTTTTTCCCGATCCAGATAATTCACAGCAAAAGCTTTATCTTCAGGAAGGGTAACCCCATTGGTGCCATAGGTATAGCTTAAGAAAGCGATACGCAGGCCGGAAATTTCCTGGATCAGAATTTTCTGACTGTCTTCGGCGGTCTGATAGGTTCCCGTATGTTTCAGACCAGATTGATCCAGAAAATCGATCATCCGGCTTAGGCCCGAAAAATTCCGGTCTAAAGAGTGATTATTAGCGGTAGAGACAACATCTACACCAAGTGTTTTCCGGACAGCGTCAGCCACTTGTTCCGGGGTATTAAAAGAAGGATAACCGCTATAAGTCATTTCCTTCCCGGCCAGGGTCGTTTCAAGATTGGCAAGAGTCAGGTCGGCGAGCCTTGTATCCTCCCCGATTTCTTCAAAAGAAGGTCTAAAATCATAGCCTCCGCTTATCTTGGCTGCCTCGTATTGCGTTGGATGGCACATGATATCCCCAAGCAGCGTAAGTTTAATTTGCGTAGATTCAGCAGCCTCAGGTTCAGAAGCAGCGGTCTCTGACGAATTACTTTCAGAAACGGCATCATTGGCGGCAGGCATCAGTTCTGTGGATTCGGAAGCCAGCGGTGTCTTGGCTTTTTCCCAAACGGTAACACTAAGAAGTAAGATCACCGCTGCAAATATAGGAAGCCAACGTTTTCTTAACATAGCCATCACCTAAATTCTTCACAAATTTGTTAACCAGCGTTCACATTAATGACACATAGAGTGGATAAAATAGCATCATCAAAAGATCGTTGGAATATGCGACAGGGGGTGAGCATGTGAGCAAATATCGCCAGGAAATTAAAATGAGCATCAATAACTTCGACAGAGCAGTACTGGTCAACCGTTTAAATAGGGTGCTTCCCAAGGACAAACATACCGGGCCGGAAGGCTTTAATACCGTCAGAAGTCTTTACTTTGATGATATTAATGATACGGCATTATTGGAGAAGTTGATAGGGGCTAAATATCGGGAAAAATTTAGAATCAGAACATATGATCATTCTACAGCAATCATCCGGCTTGAGAAAAAAGTCAAGAACGATGGGTCAGGCTTTAAAGAGAGTGCGATTTTGACCGAAGAGGAATGTCAAGACTTAATCAACGGCAACTATCAATTTTTGAAAAATTGTCCGGAAGCTGTATGCCGGCATCTTTATACGAAAATGAGAACTGGCCTGTTTAAGCCAAAGACAATTGTAGAGTATCAACGGCAGGCCTACATATGGGAACCGGGTAGGGTAAGAATCACGATCGACGGTGATGTAAAAACCGGACTCGCTGCAACCAGCTTTTTGGATTTTACCACCCCACTGGCCTATGCTTTAGCGAGTGATACAGCGATTCTGGAAATTAAATATGACTGTTACCTGCCAAGTCATATTGCCAACCTGATTCAATTAGACAGCAGACAGAAGGCAGCAATCTCAAAATATGTTTTATGCCGGAAATACGGATAAAAACGCAAAAGATAAATAAATACAAAGAATGCGGATTAAATGCGCAAAATTGAACCTCAACATCAAAATAATTTAGAATCTTAATGGAGGATAGTATTATGGATGCAACAACGACTGCCGTTACAACGGCGGCTACAGATCAAACATTTACCTTTGCAGATATTTTTAAAAACAATTTTCTTGAAAACGCAGTCACAAATTTTTCTATTGTTGATGTGGCGATTACGTTACTGATTTCTTTTCTACTCGGACTGTTTATCTATGCGGTGTATAAGAAGACGTTCAATGGGGTCATGTATTCCAGGAACTTTAACGTTTCTCTTGTAGGGATGGCAATGATTACCACACTCATCATCATGGGTGTCACGTCTAACATCGTTCTTTCTCTCGGCATGGTTGGAGCTTTAAGTATCGTACGTTTCAGATCAGCAATCAAAGATCCAATGGACATTGTCTTTATCTTCTGGGCCATCGCAGCGGGAATCGTCAGCGGGGCAGGGCAGTATCTGCTGGCCATTAGCGGGTCGATTGTCGTCGGAATCATGCTGATTATTTTTACAAGTAAGACAACCAATGAAATTCCTTATATGGTGGTTGCAAACTGCAATAACGGCGAGGCAGAAAGAATGCTGCTGATAAAGCTGGCGGAGCATGTCAAAAGAATGAAAATTAAATCAAAAGCAGTTCGCGGTGGACAGGGAATCGAGCTTACCGTTGAAGTGCGATTAAGAGTTGATAACACAGATTTTGTCAATACCTTGGCAGCTATAGAAGGAGTAAACGATGTTGTCCTGGTAAGTTATAACGGAGAGCTTGCAGTGTAATCATCCTTTAAGCAGCATTGCATCCGACGCCTGAAAAAGAGGGGTTAAAACATGGACAAAAAAATTACAGGGATTGTTGCGGCCCTGCTTGCAGTATGCACCTTAACGACCGCCTATTCAGTACTGTCTTCCAAGCAGGGAGACAGTGCCGTCCATTTGAACACTGGAAGAACAGGAACAGGCAGCTCCTCCACAGGGTCAGTTTATTCTGCTTATATGGAACGTTTCTTCGATCCTGACAAAGTCATCGAAATTCGCATTTCAATCCCTGAGGCGGATTATCAGGACATGCTGCAAAATCCCGCAGAGGAAGAATATAAAGAGGCTCAGGTTGTGATTGATGGCTTGAAGACAAAAAGTGTCGGAATCCGCACCAAAGGCAATTCCAGCCTTAATTCAGTCCTGAAAAGCAATTCCGACCGCTACAGCTTTAAAATTGATTTTGATCATTATATTGAAGGGCAAAGCCTTTCGGGTCTGACCAAACTGAATTTGAACAATGGCTGGGGTGATGCGTCCTGTATGCGGGAATACCTATCCTACTCGCTGCTGAAAGAGATGAACGTTCCTGTTCCTGCTTATTGCTACGCGAACCTTTATATCAATAATCATCCAGCAGGTTTGTATCTGGCAGTTGAGGGCGTTGAAGAAGCATATGCGGAAAGGTACTTTGGCCAGGACCATGGGACACTCTATAAACCGTATGGCGATCGGGGTAAAGGAAACGATTTGGTTTACAGTGATGACAATATTGAATCCTACAGCGGCCTGCAAGCTGTGACCGCCTTGAAAGAAGGCAGCAATGAGGCTTTAGTTAAGATGATCAAAGCACTAGATGAGGGCGGGGATTTAGAAACGTACCTGAATATTGACGAGATCCTACGATATTTTGCAGTTAATACCGTACTTGTCAATATGGACAGCTATCAGGGACAGTTTACCCACAATTATTATTTATATGAGGAGAACGGAGTATTCAGTTTCCTCCCCTGGGATTATAATTTGTCCTTTGGTGGATTTGGCGGAGGTACTGCGCTGTCTATTGATCAGCCGGTTTCCGGAACGTCATTAGACCAGCGCCCACTGCTGGGCAAACTACTCGAAGTACAGGCGTATAAGGACGTCTATCACCAATACATGAAAGCTTTTATCCAAGGGCCTTTTGCTTTGGAGAAAATAACGGCTAAAATCGAGAAAACCGCTGATCTGATTAGACCTTATGTCGCAAGTGACCCAACCAAGTTCTATACGCTGGAACAATTTGAACAAGCAATCGGCGAAGGCTCTTCTCAGGAACCTATAACAGACAGTAAGACCACATCCCGAGGCGGCTTTGGGGCTGGAAAGAATATGCCGGGAAGCGGAGATTTGATAGGATTGGTTGCATTTATCCGGGACCGGATTGATAATGTCTCCAAACAGCTAAGCGGGGAACTACCTTCATCGGGAACAACAGAGGATGCGGCCGGTGAAAATGCAGGTGGGCTACAGCCGCCGCTGACAAGACAGGGACAACAGGCGCAATGGGGACAACGGGCAGAGCAAGGGCTGCAGGGAATACATCCCGATATAAGACAGGATCAAGGCATGCAGCCACCGGGAAATATGCCAGAAGGAATGGATTATAAGCAAAAGATACCGGGCATAAATTGGCAGGAAGCGCCCGGTCAGAATTCTAATAATAGATGGATAAACCGTCGAGAAGATTATCTTATTGGCGGTGCGGCATTCGTGCTTATAATTTTAAGTCTGGCTATCCTGAAAAAAAGGAACAAGCATTCGATTTAAGTATAAAGAGGGTTTGCTGTTTGAACATTGATTCAGAGCAAACCCTCTTTATTTAGTATCATGCCTATCCTAAATCTACATATCCCTACTGGTAAAATTTCAGTATACGGCGTTGTCTTGCAGCTCCTTGCCATACAGAGTTTTCCTCGGTGGTTTACATGAATTAGAGGGTTGACAAGGCACTAGTGCTGGACATCATATTCTTTAAGCTGCGAGACTACTTTTTCGTTTTCCGGCATCACATACTCAGATTTGATTAGACCGACGTCTTTCTTATAGTAATATAAGCTGTAATTTCCGCTTTCAGGATACGTGATTTTTACAGTCAGGCAATTTTCAAAAATCCCGGCTGGCACTTCTACCGTGGCGGCCGTGTCAATGATCTCATATGAATTTCCTTCACTGGTCCACGAATTGCCTGAGGTAAGCGGTGATTGCAGAAGGATAGCCTCAATATTTGATGGTTGATCCAAGATATTTTTATCTTCATAGAATTCAGACTGTCTAAAGGTATTAACAATACGGTCTGCTGCAACTTCATATCTGTTAGCTGTAACAGTGCCGCCATTGTCAATTATGACCTGGTATTGATTACGCTGCTGGTACGTAACTTTTTCTGTATAAGAAGCATATTCGTTACCGATTCCTTCATAGAACCAGTAATTGCCGACACTCAACGGAATGTACGCGGCAATATTTTCAGTCTGCTCGCTGGAGGGAGAAGGGGCCGGTTTCGGTTCCGGTTTGGCGAGAGAGCATCCGTTAAAAAACAAGAGAGCCAGAACGATAATGCTCCAGAGGGCATGCTTTTTCTTTAATACATGTGTAATAGGTTCGGGGACAATTTTCATTGAATTAGCCTCCTTTGCAGTCTAAAAAATGATACAACACTATTTTCAGTATGCCAAAAAAATAATAATATAGCCAACTTTTCATTCTGTTTGATTTTCTATCTTGCAAAACAATGTTGTCATGCTACAATGTCACTATAGTCATAAATTCGTGACTTCCGTATAAAATATAAATGGATAAACTGTATCACATCCTGTATGATATTGCTGAAACGGCAGAGAAAAAAGCATATTTGAAAAGGGGACGCGAAAATGGCGAAAAAAAAGAAAATCGTGGCAGCCATTATTGCTGCAGCTGTATTGCTTTCAGGCTATCTGGGGTGGGAATATTTTTATTCTTCTGATGACGAGACGGTTGAGGCATCCGGTACAATTGAAGCTACCACCGTGGACTTGCGTGTGATGATCGCCGGCAAGGTTCAGAATTTTCAGGTAAAATCCGGGGATAAGGTCAAGAAAGCAGATATCATTGCCGAGATACAGCGTAATGATTTGGCAGCCCAGCTGGAAAGGGATAAACTAAATGTAGCAATTGCTCAAAACAATCTGGATGCTTTGCCGTCGGGAAGCAGTGACCATACAATTACAGCTGCCCAAGATCAGGTAATGCTGATGCAGGCTGTCGTCAAAACAACGGAGGCGCAGCTGGCTGATCTGCAGATAAAATCTCCGATTGACGGGACCATTCAAGCCAAAGATTATGAAATTGGTGAATATGTCACGGCCGGATCCACGTTGGCCACGGTTGTCAATCTGGACCAGGTCTGGATTAACGTATATATACCGACAGATGACCTGCCTTTTTTAGAATTGGGAAGGGAAGCGAATTTCACGATCAGTGGTCTGGACAGGGTGTTTACAGGCACGATTGCTGAAATTGCCAGCCAGGGAGAATTTACGCCCAAAACGATTCAAACCAAAAGAGAAAGGGCCAATATTGTCTACAAAGTCAAAATTGCAGTGGATAATCCCGAAGGATTATTGAAACCAGGCATGCCGGCAGATGTTGTGATCAAAATGGTAGAGACGGCCAATGATTAAGGTAAATCAGCTGTCTAAAAAATTTGGATCTCTGCTGGCCGTTAACGATGTAAGTCTGAACGTCAGCGAGGGAGAGATTTTTGGTTTGATTGGTCCGGATGGAGCAGGTAAAACGACGCTCATTCGGGTTATCTGCGGGCTGTTGACCCCAGATGCCGGTGAAGTAAGGGTTTTGGGGCTCACGGACAGAGAACGGGAAAAAGGAAAAGACGCCGGTGCCAGAAATTTTGGTTATATGCCGCAGCGTTTCAGCCTCTATGGCGACCTTACGGTCATGGAGAACTTACTCTTTTTCGGGGAGATGTACAGCCTTAAAAAAGAAGTCATTATCCATCGTTCGGAAGAGATTCTGGAAATCACCAACCTGGTTGCGTTTAAAAAAAGATTTGCGGATCAACTTTCCGGCGGAATGAAGCAAAAACTGGCGCTGACCTGCGCGCTTGTCACCAGGCCGAAACTGTTGATTCTCGATGAACCGACCTATGGTGTTGATCCGGAATTCCGGAAGGAGTTCTGGAAGATTCTATACCAGTTGAACCGGGAAGGAATGACCATGCTGGTGTCTACCCCATATATGGATGAGGCGGAACTTTGTACCTGGGTAGCGTTCATGAATGAAGGAAGCGTTCATGTGCTGGATACGCCAGTGGGCCTGAAAGAAAAATTCCCTTATCAGGTCTGGGAGGTTATGGCTGATACAAAAGAACCCTGGCTGTTCGGGAAAACAGATGGAATCCTGGATTATTCCCTATTTGGAGACAAGTACCGTTTGATCATGGACAAGAACGTCGAGGCAGAAGCCTTTATTGAACAGACCCTTACGACAAAGGGCTGCACCTTTAGCCAGCTGCAAAAAGTGGCCCCTTCCATTGAAGATGTCTTTGTCATCATGGCAGGAGGAAAATAGATGGAAAATGTGATTATTACCGAAGGCCTGATAAAAAAATTTGGTGACTTTACCGCAGTTGACAACGTTTCGCTTCGGGTCGGAAGAGGGGAGATTTTTGGTTTTTTAGGACCGAATGGCGCGGGTAAATCGACGACAATCCGAATGCTCTGCGGCATTTTGGAACCAACCGGGGGCTCTGCGGTAGTTCTGGGCTATGATCTCCGAAAGGAAGCTGAAAAAATTAAACAAAGTATCGGCTATATGTCTCAAAAATTTAGCCTCTATGATGACCTTACAGTGAAAGAGAATTTAAAATTCTATGCAGGTCTGTATGGAATTCCGCGCAAAAATTTATCCGGGAGAATGGATGAAATGATTGCGATGGCCGATCTGACAGGAAGGGAAAATGAACTTGCCGGTAACTTAAGCGGGGGCTGGAAACAACGGCTTGCCTTGGGTTGCGCTATCATTGCCAAACCACCGCTGCTTTTCCTAGATGAGCCGACCAGCGGAGTTAGTCCGACCAGCCGCAGAATGTTCTTTCAGATCATCAAAAAAATGACGAATGAGGGAACCACGGTCATGGTAACAACCCACTTTATGGATGAAGCAGAACGCTGTCATCGGGCCGCGTTTATATCCGGCGGGAAACTGATGGCGGTGGATAGTCCGGACCAACTCAAGAAAAAATCAATTCAAGGTTGCATGGTTGAGCTAAAGCTCAAGGATGGCATGCAACGCGTGAAGGAAATCGAAAAACTGCCTTATGTTAAGGAGTGTACGATCCACGGGGCGCTCCTTCACGTCCTGCTGACAGGAGAGGATGATGTTTCGCAGCTGGAGCAGGACTTGGCCTGCGAACCTCAAATTATTATGCCTTCTCTGGAAGATGTTTTTGTAGCTTTGGCCAAACAGCAAAGAACCTCGGGATACGCCGAATAGACGAGGAGGATACGAATGGGAAGAATTCAGGCTGTTCTTTATAAGGAGTTTCTGCATATCCGCAGAGACAGACTGACACTGGGACTGGTGTTTATGCTTCCTCTGATTCAGCTGCTTCTATTTGGTTATGCGATCCAAACGGAAGTCAAACATATCCCGACGGTAGTATTTGATCAGTCTCTTAGCGAGGAGAGCAGAGATCTACTGGAGGCTTTCAGTGCTTCCGGATATTATGACGTCCTTTATGCGGCCAATAGCTTTCAGGAAGTCAATGATATGATTGACAGCGGTAACGCGAAGGTCGGGATCGTTTTTCCGCCAGGTTTTGCCAATAACGTGCAAAAAGGCGAATCTGCCCCTGTCCAGGTGATTGTCGATGCGAGCGACAATATGGTAGCGAACCAGGCCATGGCGACAGCTAATTCCATCGGCCTGCTGAAATCACAGGAAGTCATCACTCAGAAACTGCATATCGATCTGACTAATCCGCCGTACGACATCCGAGTACGGGCCTGGTATAATCCGGACGGAATTACCGCTTATTATATGGTGCCCGGGATCCTGGGAATTGTTGTGACACTTTCTATGGTGATGATGACATCGATGTCCCTGGTCCGGGAGAGGGAAAAGGGAACGCTCGAGCAGCTTATTGTTACGCCGATCAAGTCGTATGAGCTAATGATCGGAAAAATTATTCCTTATATCTTTCTGGGTTATATCCAGATTACCGTTGCCCTGCTGGTCGGGGTCCTGGTGTTTGGAGTTCCGATCAAAGGAAGTCTGCTGGAACTGTATGGCTTGACGCTTTTCTTTATCACAGCGTCCTTAGGTCTGGGTATCATGATATCCAATATTGCCAGAAATCAAATGCAGGCTTTCCAGATGTCCTTTTTTATCATGCTTCCGAGTATTATGCTTTCGGGTTTTCTTTTCCCGCGAGACGCCATGCCCAGGATCATTTACTATCTCAGCGATGTGATTCCGCTGACATATTACCTGGACATCATCAGAGGAATCGTTCTGAAAGGAATTGGTTTTTCCTACCTGGTCAGCCAGGTCATCTGCCTGATTTTATTTTCAGTGTTGTTTCTTACGATCAGTATTCTGAAGTTTAAGAAGAAAATAGCCTAAAAAGAGGAGTTAACATCGTGGATACGAGAGAAAAAATTATTCTGGCCTGTGAACAGCTTGCTATAAAGAATGCTCTGGGTTTTTCCCGTCTTTCCATGGAAGAACTGGCCAAAGCGGCCGGATTAAGTAAAAGAACGATCTATCGTCATTTTGCCAGCAAAGAAGACTTGTTTGAAGCAACAATTGATAAGGTAACGGATGAAATTATTGCCAGGAATTTGAGACTTTCCGATTCAAAAGATATCAACACGATCATTGCCGGGGTTCTTCAGAATATTTCTTATCTGATCAATCCTCAGTTTTTAGCTGACTTAAGCCATCATTATCCGATGCTCTGGCAAAAAATTGACCAGATCCGTCAGAAAAAGATTGACAGGCTGATCGATCACCTTCTGGTCAGCAGTAAACTGCGTTTACGAGTAGATTCCGGGATTTTTAAGACATCACTGTTAACAGCGATGTCAGAGATTCTCAGTCCTGAGTTTATCCTGAAGAGCGGCATGTCTTTTGAACAGGTCGGATTGGAATTCCTGAATATGTTCATTTTCGGGGCCGTTGAACCGTTAAGCAATACAAAGCAGGAAGCAAGTTTAGCTAATTTGACAGAACTGAAAGTAAATTTGGCTGATGAGCAGAACGGGTAAAAGCTGTAGAAACATTAATATTGAATTAGAGTTGACGTTCGCTGTCCGAGCCAGTATAATAACATTTGCGACTTTGTTAATCTTTTGCGAAAAACTGATATTAATGAATAATTGCTGTTTCAGACCCGGAGAGATGGCTGAGTTGGTCGAAGGCGCTCGCCTGGAAAGCGGGTACATGGTGATGAACTGTGTCGTGGGTTCGAATCCCACTCTCTCCGCCATTGACATTATTCGAAGCCTTGACATTTAAAGGCTTTTTATTTATTTACTTTCTTTTTCATGGTATAATAAAGTTTGACCGTGCTAGACGGGGAGTCAGCGGTTCCTTGTAACCCGCAATCCGCTATAGCGGGGTTTAATTCCTTTGATGAGGATCTGGTCGTCGGAGCAGTCCATGTTTGAATGTGATGAGTTTCTGGTCTTGCGCAACGGAACGCTTTGAACCGTGTCAGATCCTGACGGAAGCAGCACTAAGGAGTTAGTTCTGTGTGCCGCGAGGTGACCGGGAATGAACATTTGAGCAGGGTTAACGTCCGGAGGTTTTGGTTCGATCAAAGGTGCACGGTCTTTATTCATATAAGGTGGTTTTTGGAGACCATCTTTTTTGGTGTATCAGAAAATTCAAGTTTCTGGTCGTATATCCGAAAGTATATTGCTTTTTGATATATCTAAGTGCAACTAAGGCTTCCGCCAACGGCTTGGCGTCGGCCAAGTATTCTTTATGAATTTAGGAAGTGACGGGTGATAACATGGCATATCTTGCACTTTATCGAGAGTGGCGGCCCAAAAAGTTCAGTGAGATGGTGGGCCAGGAACATGTCAAAATAACCTTGACTAATGCACTGAACCAGAATAAGGTCGCGCATGCTTATATGTTCAGCGGCCCCCGGGGTACAGGAAAGACTTCGGCAGCGAAGATTTTGGCGAAAGCACTGAACTGCTCCGACCGGGATGGCGCTGAACCGTGCAGCCGGTGTGCATCGTGTCTGGATATTGAGCAAGGAAATGCGATGGATGTCCTGGAAATCGATGCCGCTTCCAACAGAGGCATTGATGAAATCCGGGATTTAAGAGAGAAAGTAAAGCTGGCGTCGTCTGGCGGCAAATATAAAGTATATATTATCGATGAAGTCCATATGCTCACACCTGAGGCTTTTAATGCTTTGCTCAAAACATTGGAGGAGCCACCGGTCAATGTTGTCTTTGTCTTGGCAACGACGGAGGCCCATAAAGTGCCACTGACGATTTTATCCAGAGTGCAGAGATTTGAGTTCCACCGCATTTCCGCGGAAGGCATTGCGATGAGACTGCAGGAGGTGTGTCAGGCTTTAGGGCGGGATATCGAGACCAAAGCACTGCGGGTTATCGCGGCTAAGGCCGAAGGTGGTTTGCGCGATGCATTAAGCATCCTGGACCAGTGTCTACTGCAGGATGATCCTATTAGGATGGAGCATGTTTATCAGGTGATCGGCATGGTTGGGGAAACTTTCAGTGCAGATCTGACGGATTCCCTGCTGAATCAAGATTATGCTTTGACCCTGGCTAAGCTCGGAGAAGGAATTTCTCTGGGTCGGGATCCCCGGCAAATCATCCGCGAACTGTTGGACTATCTGCGGCAGGCGCTTTTATATTTGGCCGGCGGTCAGGAACCTTTGATGGCACCTGAGATGACCCGGCGGCTTGTTGCGCAGAGTCAGGCAATCGGTCTGAACCGGCTTCTCTGCTGGATCAATGTCCTTCTGAAGGGTGAAGGGGAATTGCGCTACGCGACAAATGCCCGTCTGGCAGCGGAAATGATTCTGGTGCAGACCATTTTTGGAGCAGATATAGCGGGGGGTTCAACTGATTCAACCGAAAACCGGCCTAAAGAAACGCACGTTAAACAGCCGCAAAAGGCTGTGCAGACGGCCAGTAAACATCCGGCTGAAAGTAAGGATGAGGCTCCAACGAAGGCAGTTGAAACCACCGAACAGGACCAGAATATGGCTGAAACCTTACCTGCTGCTGAACAAGGCAGTGTCAACTTCCAGACGGTCCAGGATAAATGGCCGGAAATACTCGAGGAAGTCCGGAAACGAAAAAGATCTACTCATGCTTTCCTGCTGGAGGGAAAACCGCTTGCCGTAAAAGATGATCAGGTCTATTTGGTTTTTAAAGACGGCTATTCTTTCCACCGGGACAAATTCAATCAGGTAGAAAATAAAAATGTTGTGGAAGAAGTACTTCTGCAAACATTTGGTAGAAAACTCAGTCTGAACAACCTTATTGAAAGTGAGGTTCAGGCTCTGCCGGCTGAAGCTGCGGATTTTACAGAGTCAAAAAAAAGAGTAACGGACCGGATGGGACCAGCTGAAGACGACTATTTGGTCCAAAAAGCCCGCGAATTATTTGGAGATCAGCTTGTGCAGGTGCGAAAAGAAAAGTAATATAGATGATAGACAGCTTTAAGCGAGCCATAAGCGGGCAAACGAATGTTAGAAAAAAGAATCAAGCAATAGCAAAAAAAGAATAGTCGAATAAGGAGAGTGTTATTCATGGGATTTAAACAAGGCGGCGGCGGAATGGGCAATATGAACCAGATGCTGAAACAGGCACAGAAGATGCAAGAGAATATGATGAAAGCGAAGGAAGAACTGGAAAGTCAAAGTATTCAGGCATCTTCAGGCGGCGGCATGGTGGAAGTCGTTGTCAGCGGTAAAATGGAAGTTCTGGAACTCAAGATAAAGCCGGAAGCGATTGATCCGGATGACGCTGAACTACTCGAGGACATGATTAAAGCTGCAGTCAACCAGGGACTTAGGAATGCCCAGGCGATGGTCGAGAACGGCATGGCCAAAGCAACCGGAGGATTCAATATTCCCGGATTATTCTAAAACATTGATACCGTTTAACGCTAAATCTAATCAGTTTAAGGTTGACAAGGGACTAGAAAAATTCTGGAGAGTATACATTTTATGGATTATCTATATTATCCTCAGCCAGTATCCGATTTGATTGCGGCATTTTCTCGCTTGCCTGGAGTTGGGCCGAAGACTGCAGGGCGCCTTGCCTTTTATCTTTTGAGGCATCCGGATCAAGCCGGTGAACTGACGCAGGCAGTGACAAAAGCGTTGCAGGATATCAAACAATGCACGGTTTGCGGGAATTATACCGATATTGATCCATGTAAAATTTGTTCAGGGGAGCGCAGGGACAGAACGCTTCTTTGTGTCGTAGAACAGCCCCGCGATGTGATTGCGCTGGAGAAGACCGGCGAATATAAAGGGCTTTATCATGTCTTACACGGTGTACTGTCGCCAATGGAAGGGATCGGGCCGGAGCAGCTTAATCTATCTCCATTATTCCACCGGCTGGAAGGGGTTCAGGAAGTTGTACTGGCAGTGAATCCAACGGTTGAAGGTGAAGCCACCTCATTGTATATTTCAAAGCTCCTAAAACCCATCGAGATTAAAGTGACAAAGATCGCGCATGGCCTGCCGGTAGGCGGAGATTTAGAATACGCGGATGAAGTCACCATTGCCCGGGCGCTCGAAGGCAGACGTCAGCTGTAATTCAGATGTCGGTCCGTATTTTTAGATTATATTGATCATTGTGGGAGTATCTGAATTTGGGATACTCCCTTTGCTATTTTGGTTCTAACTTGTCCACTGTCGGCATAGCCTGATAACAGGATATACGGCGGGAGGAATCATCATCATGACGTTCGTTTTTTTAGGGTTGTTTATTGTCCTATTAATATTGGTGACCGTGGCCTCATTAAGAAAACCCAATAAACTGATTAACCTCTTCATTCACATCCTTGGCGGAATTGTTGGTTTATGGGTCGTGGATTTGCTGTTAAGCATTTTTTCATTTGAGATCCCGATTAATATTTTTACCGTGAGTGTTGTCGCAATACTTGGATTTCCTGGGGTAATTGTGCTTGCTGTTCTGCAATTAATAGGAATATAAATTGTCTGATTGAATACAGTATTCTTTTTTAAATAAGCCCTTTTGCAGCAAAATTAAGCTTGACGAATAGAAGAAATAAAAAGTATACTAAAATAGCAGGGGACTATCGTAAAAAAATAGTTCCCTGTATTTGTAGCCTAATCCAGGTAGTTTACTCTTAATCGCATACTACTGGCCGAAGCAACATTTTCAATCCGTTAATGTTATTTTTTTAGTTTCTTTTATTTAGTTGGTCGGATAGGGGTTATCTCTACGAAAGAAAAACAAACAAGAAGATTGAGGAGGAGAAAACAAATGTCGAAAATGAAAACAATGTCAGGGAACGAAGCTGCTGCGCATGCTTCATATGCGTTTTCCGAAGTAGCTACTATTTTCCCGATTACCCCTTCATCCGACATGGCAGAGCTTGTTGATGAATGGGCTGCGTATGGCCGTAAGAATATTTTTGGCCAACCGATGAAGGTAGTTGAGATGCAATCGGAAGCCGGAGCCGCCGGTGCTTTTCATGGTTCGCTGCAGGCTGGAGCGCTTACTACGACGTATACGGCTTCTCAAGGTCTGCTTCTGATGATTCCGAATATGTATAAAGTCTCCGGTGAGCAGCTGCCCGGTGTCTTTCATGTCAGTGCCAGAGCACTTGCAGCACATGCCTTGTCCATCTTTGGCGATCATCAGGATGTCATGTCTGTCCGGATGACCGGCTTTGCAATGTTAAGTTCCGGAAGTGTGCAGGAAGCCATGGATCTTGCTTACATCGCTCACCTCTCTGCAATAAAAGCCAGAGTGCCGTTCCTTCATTTCTTTGACGGCTTCAGGACTTCTCATGAGATTTCCAAAATCAACGTGCCGGAGTATGAAGAAGTTGGAACGCTGCTTGATTGGGAAGCATTGAAACAGTTCAGAGACAATGCCTTGAATCCTGAACATCCCTGTCTCAGAGGGACCGCCCAGAATCCCGATATCTACTTTCAGGCCCGTGAAGCCAGTAATAGTTTTTATCAGGCGGTGCCTGGGATTGTCGAAGAATATATGCAAAAATATAAGGGTCTTACGGGACGTGAATATAAGCTCTTTCAGTATTATGGAGCGCCAGATGCTGAGCGGGTTATTATTGTTATGGGTTCTGTCGGGGATACAATCAGTGAAACGATTGATTATCTCGCAGCCCGGGGTGAAAAAGTAGGTGTATTAAGGGTTCGTTTGTTCCGGCCTTTCTCTGCGGAACACTTTATCGCAGCTTTGCCCAAGACAGTCAAGAAAATAGCTGTATTGGAACGTACCAAAGAGCCGGGTTCCCTTGGCGAGCCTTTATACCTTGATGTTGTAGATGTTTTCTCCAAACAGGCCGAAAAACCGGTAATTGTCGGCGGACGCTATGGTCTGGGTTCCAAGGATACCACACCTTCTCAGATCCTCGCGGTATATGAGAACCTGAAAGCGGAAAGTCCCAAGCACGGTTTCACCATCGGCATTATTGATGATGTTACGTTTACTTCTTTGGAAGAGAAGCAATTTATTGATACAACCCCTGAAGGAACCATCAGCTGCCAGTTCTGGGGACTTGGTGCGGATGGAACCGTCGGTGCCAATAAGCAGGCGATCAAGATTATCGGAGATTTCACGGAACTCTATGCTCAGGCTTATTTCGCCTATGACAGCAAGAAATCAGGAGGTACGACCGTATCGCATCTGAGATTTGGCAAAACCCCGATCAAAGCGCCTTATCTTGTCAATACCGCGAACTACATTGCCTGTCATAACCAGTCCTATGTGGATAAATATCATCTGCTGAAAGGACTGAAACCTGGAGGTACGTTCGTATTAAACTGTCAGTGGCCAGTGGAGGAACTGGACGAAAAGCTTCCTGATGCACTCAAAAAAGCCATTGCGGCTAAGAATGCCAAGTTCTATATTATTGACGCCGGCAAGATTGCCAGGAAAATTGGACTCGGCAGCAGGATCAATATGATTATGCAGTCGGCCTTCTTCAAGCTGGCCAAAGTCATTCCGCTGGAGGATGCGCTTCAGTACCTGAAGGATTCGGTTGTTAAGGCCTATGGCAAAAAGGGACAGGAAGTCGTTGACATGAACAATAAGGCGATCGATGCCGGATGTAATGCACTTGTGCAAGTTGAAGTTCCCGCATCCTGGGCTGAGGCCGATGCCAATAAGGGCATTTTCCTCGGAAATGAGAAAGACCCTGCCTTTATCAAAGATGTTGCGCGTGTTATGGCTGCCCAGGAAGGTGACAAACTTCCGGTAAGTGCATTTTTAGGCCGTGAGGACGGAACATTCCCTCTGGGGACCTCGGCTTACGAGAAACGCGGGATTGGTACTGCGATTCCTGAATGGATCAAAGATAACTGCACCCAATGCAACCAATGTTCTTATGTATGCCCACATAGCGCAATCAGACCTTTCCTGATGGATGAGCAGGAAGCGGCTCAGGCTCCGGAAACTTTTGCTGCTGTCAAGGCTGCCGGCAAAGATCTGGCCGGACTTCAATACCGCATGCAGGTCAGCCCGCTCGATTGCACAGGCTGTGGCAACTGCGCGGATATTTGTCCTGCGAAAGAAAAAGCGCTAGTTATGAGGGAAGTCGAAGAGATGACCGCTGTCCAGGCTCCTCTCTGGGAGTATGCGGTGACTTTAAGCGGTAAAGAAGACAAAATTGCCAATAAATATTCCGTGAAGAACAGCCAGTTTGTTAAACCGCTGCTTGAATTCAGCGGCGCTTGCCCCGGCTGCGGAGAGACTGCCTATGTAAAACTCTTAACCCAGCTGTTTGGGGATCGGATGATGGTTGCAAATGCCACAGGCTG
This sequence comes from Dehalobacter sp. TeCB1, assembly GCF_001707455.1. Classification (NCBI taxonomy): domain Bacteria; kingdom Bacillati; phylum Bacillota; class Clostridia; order Eubacteriales; family Desulfitobacteriaceae; genus Dehalobacter; species Dehalobacter sp. TeCB1. The sequence continues at coordinate 239,722 of NZ_MCHF01000056.1, forward strand.
TACGTCAATCTGGGGCGGCAGTGCTCCTTCCATTCCATATACCACCAACAAAGAAGGTAAAGGACCTACCTGGGCCAACTCCTTGTTTGAAGACAATGCTGAATACGGGTATGGTATGTATCTTGGCGTTCAGCAGATACGCAGCAGACTGGCTGACGAAATGAAGCAGGCCCTCAGTCTGGATATTCCTGCGGAAATGAAAGCAGCTTTCCAGGAATGGACAGAGAATATGAATGATGGAGATACCTCCAAGGCCGCTGCCAAAAAAGTGCTTGACGCTTTTGCTTCCGTCGATGTGAAGTCCAATGAACTTCTACAAAAGATTTGGGAGAAGAAAGATCACTTGGTCAAAAAATCACAGTGGATCATCGGTGGAGACGGCTGGGCTTATGATATCGGCTACGGCGGACTGGACCATGTCCTGGCTTCGGGCGATGATGTCAATATTCTGGTTCTCGACACAGAAGTCTATTCGAATACAGGCGGTCAGGCTTCCAAGGCAACACCACGTGCTGCCATTGCTAAATTTGCTGCAGCCGGCAAGAAAATCCGCAAAAAGGATCTCGGCATGATGGCCATGAGCTACGGCTATGTTTACGTTGCCCAGGTTGCTCTGGGATCCAGCATGACTCAGACCTTAAAGGCCATTCAGGAAGCAGAGGCGTACAAAGGACCTTCTCTGGTTATTGCGTATGCACCCTGTATCAACCATGGCATTCATTCCGGTATGGCGACCAGTGTCACACAGGCCAAGAAAGCTGTTGAAGCCGGGTATTGGCATCTGTACCGTTACAATCCGGATCTTCTCGAAAAAGGAGAAAAACCGTTTACCCTCGATTCGAAAGAGCCATCAGCGTCCTTCAGAGATTTTATCATGTCTGAAGTAAGATACAGCTCCTTGCTTCGTACTTTCCCGGATACGGCGGAAGACCTTTTTAAAGGAGCCGAAAAATTTGCCGGAGAACGCTACAAATCATACAAGCGCCTGAATGATCAGGATTGGAACTAACACTGCAAAATTGGAGAACTAACGGAAGCTGCTGCAGGCAGATGATGAACATTTGCCGCAGCAGCCTCTTTTTTTTAGTTTCCATATCCGGCAAAAGGGTACTAATAACTCTTTTTTAAGGGAAGAATATACTATGAACAGTAAGCATTCTGGTTAACCGAAAGGAATGAGTCTCAATGCATAATATTTATCCACGTTGTTCACTGTGCCGGAATACTCCCTTAAATGGTCTGTATGACGGGTTTCGCCTTGCCGGAAAGTTTATTTGCTCAGCTTGTGAAGAACAAATTATGACAGCCGATGTCCGGACCCCAACGTATCAGGAGAATTTACTGCTTATACGGAAAGTCCTATACGGACAGTCTGCTGATTACATAAGTGGACAGTCAAATCGCTAAAACAAAGGTGAAATACAAGTGAAAATATGCTAAAATAAAATGATACCTATTGTGGGGAGGAACCCGGTGGATTCACTGAGAAAAGGACTTGATGACTACTGTGGGCAGGGTATGGTTTCGTTTCATACGCCTGGTCATAAAGGCAGTAAGGAACTACTGTCCGGAATAATGTTTCCGGATTATGATTTGACGGAACTTCCAGGGTTGGATATGCTCCACCATCCACATGGGATTATCGCTAAAGCACAGAAAAAAGCTGCGGAAGCTTATGGATCGGAAGAGACCTTTTTTTTGATTAACGGAGGTACTGCGGGTAACCAGTCTATGTTTGCCGCGCTGATGGCCGGTATGCGGCTGACAGACAGAAAAGTCCGAATTGACCGCAGGGCGCACCGGTCAGTTTTTGGTGCCTTGATCCTGTCGGGAGTTGTTCCCGAATATATTGCTCCGATTATTCATCCGGATTTTCATTTGGCGCTAGGAATGGATGCGGTAGAATATTCCGACGATCTGGCAGGAATTGGGGCCCTGCATCTGACGAGTCCAAGTTATTACGGAACAGTCACAGATCTCAAAACAATCATCAAGCAAAGGGACGGGAATGCTCCGTTTATTCCGATCCTGGTGGATCAGGCCCATGGCTCCCATTTGCAGGGAGGGCTGTTCCCTGCCGGTGCTGTAGTCGAAGGAGCAGACCTGGTGCTCCATAGTTCCCATAAGACCCTCGCGGCGCTTACTCAGGCCGGAATGCTCCATGTACAGGGCAGCAGAGTTGACCGTACGGCCCTGAAAAAATCATTGGAATTTCTGCAGACTTCCAGTCCGAGCTATCTTCTGATGGCTTCTCTGGAAACGGCGCTTGAAGGATTAACACAGACACAGATCTGGCAGGATCTTTACGTGGAAGTATGTCTGCTGCACCAAAAACTGGAGGGACCTCTTCGGATACTTACAGGTAAGGACTCCGGGAAATATGGCATTTATGATGTTGATTGGTCCAAAATTCTGATCAATGTTTCGGGTTTGGGCTTGACTGCGTTTGAAGCTGTAGATTTTTTAAGAAAGGTATTCCAGATTGAGCCTGAATTATGGGACAAAGAAAATATTCTTTTTATGCTCGGCGCAGGCAGCAGGCCTGAGGACGTACGTCATTTGACGAAGGCGCTGGAATACCTGGTGGGCAAGTACCGTGGGCTGGCAGGACAGCAAAAGGAGCGAAGAACGGATCAATCTCAGAATTCTGCCGGATCAGGCTCCACTCTGCTTATCCCTCCGATGCATTTGACACCGAGGGAAGCATGGCTGGCAGCCAAGAGACCGGTGAAACTAAAGGATGCCCTTGGTTTAATTTCCGGAGAAACTATTTCGATTTATCCCCCCGGCATCCCGCTTATTGCAGGAGGAGAAGAAATCACCTCTTATGTACTGGAATATCTGAACAGGGCCAGAGAGTATAATTGGCAGGGATGGGATGGTTCGGAACGCGGAGAAATTCTCGCAGTGAATATTTAAGGTGGATACGATCATGGGGATCAATTATACATTATTAACAAAAGCAGCACTTGAAGGAAAACTGGCCCATTTTCTCTTATTTCACGGCAGCGGGATGATCGAAAGAGAAAGGGCTGTTCGAGATCTTGCTCTCATGTTAAACTGTAGAAAAGAAAATAAACCCTGCAGGGAGTGTCCGGATTGCAAAAAGATGTTATCCGGCAATCACCCTGATTTTCATATGATCAAGCCGCAAAAGACATCGATTGGCATCGAACAGATTATTCAGATTCAGGGGAAACTATATCGTAAGACCTATGAAGGGAAATTCCGGATATGTTTGATTGACCAGGCAGACAAGCTTACACTCCCTGCTGCGAATGCGCTGCTTAAATTGGCCGAGGAGCCACCAGATCATACGTTAATTGTCTTAAGTGCAGGAAATGCCGAGGGAATTATTAATACCTTAAGGAGCCGCGCTCAGGAAGTCTATTTCTCTTCGCCGGCAGAAAGCGATTGGCTGGAGGAGACGGATGCTTTCCGGCTTAGCGGCGGAGATCCAGATCTGGCAAGGAAAATCCAGGAAGTTGGTCTAAGCCGGATCAAGAGCCTGTCAGGAAATTATCTGGAGGCCATTGATAAAAAAGATTTCCTCAAAATGTTTGCGCTTTTTCCGATGGAAAGAGAAGAAGGCCAGCTTCTTCTGCAGGTCCTGGCTGTTGTCCTGAAAGAAATGGTGATTAAAGGGCAGCAGTCACCTCAAGTTCTCAAAGAAATTACACAAATGACAGAAGCCGTCCGCAGACAGGTTAATCACAGGCTGGCGCTGGAAGTACTGGCCCTAAAACATTTGAAATTGGGAGGAACCGATATTGGCTAAAGTTGTTGGTATTCGTTTCAAAAAAGCCGGCAAGATCTATTATTTTCTTCCCGGCAGCCTCGATATAAAGCCGAACGACGGTGTTATTGTGGAGACGGTACGGGGAATGGAATACGGTAAAGCGGTCATTTCGTTAAAAGAGATTTCCGAAGAGGAAGTGGTATCGCCGCTCAAAGAGGTGCTGCGCTTAGCAACACCCGAAGATGAGGAAATCTATCAAAACAATGAGAAGAAAGAAAAAGAGGCTTTTCAGATATGCCTCAAAAAGATTCATGCCCATCAGCTTCCGATGAAACTGATTGATGTAGAATATACTTTTGATGGCAATAAGATTATTTTTTCTTTTACAGCCGAAGGCCGGGTGGATTTCAGGGAACTGGTGAAAGATCTGGCCTCCGTATTCCGTACCCGCATAGAACTTCGACAGATCGGGGTGCGGGATGAGGCGAAGATGCTCGGAGGACTCGGTTCCTGTGGCAGGGAACTGTGCTGCAGCTCTTTCCTGGGAGATTTCGAACCGGTATCGATCCGGATGGCCAAAGATCAGAATCTTTCGCTTAACCCGACAAAAATTTCCGGCATCTGCGGAAGGCTGATGTGCTGTCTTAAATATGAGAATAGCTGCTATGAATGCCACAACACATTAAATAAGGGACCCAAAGAGAATCGGATTTTCTCTGAGGTATATGATAAGGAGAGCCAAGAAGAATTGCGCAAACTTGTTGCCGAAGAAGCGGAGGAATAGAGTTGGGCCAGCTATATCAGGCAATTACGGAAGTTGAAGAAAATATCTCAACGCTTTTAAGTGAAGTAAAAAGCCTTAGGCAATATGTTGAGTATCTGGAAGAAGAAAACGTCAAACTAAAAAGGCAGCTTTGTGCCGTCTCAGAGGCAGATACGGTCAGGGTACAGAAAAATGCAGCCAAAATCCAAAAGGAAGCACAGGAAAATCTCGAAAAGCTCTATCAGGAAGGTTTTCATGTTTGCCATATTTATTTCGGGGAACCCGTTGAAGGAAGCTGCCTTTTCTGCAATGCTTTTCTTCGTAAAGACTGACGACCGGAGGATATCATGCCGCAAATAGGGACTTTGTATGTCTGTGCCACCCCAATCGGCAATTTAGGAGATATTACGCTTCGGGTGCTCGAAACACTGAAAGCAGTCGATTTTATAGCCGCGGAAGATACGAGGCATTCGAGAAAACTTCTTGATCATTATCATATTAAGACCCCTCTTTTAAGTTACCATGACCATAATGAAAAATCGCGTGCCGAGGAGATTGTTCGCTTCTTAAAAGAAGGAAAAAGCGGTGCGTTGGTCTCTGATGCGGGAATGCCCGGGATATCTGATCCCGGTCATATACTTATTGCCCGCTGTCAGGAAGAAAAAATCTGTGTTGACGTTTTGCCTGGCGCCAATGCTGCTTTAACAGCACTTGTTCTGTCGGGAATGCCGGCGGAGAATTTTCTTTTTCTGGGATTTTTGCCTTCGACAAAAACAGAGCGCAAGAAAATTCTTAGAGAAATGACCGAGATTCCTTACACCATTATTCTCTATGAGGCACCTCACCGGATCAAAGCAACGCTGGAAGACATTCTGGAGATTCTTGGGAACCGTCAGACCGCAGTTGCCAGGGAGCTGACTAAACTGCACCAAACGGTACACAGGGGTCTCATAAATGAACTTCTGCAGGAATTCCGGCTTGCACCAGTAAAAGGTGAATGCTGTATTATTCTGGCACCTGCAGAAAAAAACATTGATCCCGGGGACCCTTCCCTTTGGATGGAGGACCTCCGAAAATTTGAAAAAGACGGCAAAGATCGCAAGGAAGCAATGAAAATGGTTGCTAAAAAATATGGTATGAGTAAAAGTATGATTTATAAGGCTTTTCTGGATCAGAAGTGACAAAATGGACAAAAAAAACAGGAAGTAACTATTTACCTCCTGTCTGGAAAGCCAGATGTTCAACCGGCTTTATTTTCTGAAGCAGCAGCTTCCCCCATTGCCGCGGCACATTCACGACAGACATTCTTCCCGCGGAATACTTGAACATTGGAAGCATTGCCACAGAAGACGCAAGCTGGCTCATACTTTTTAAGTATGATTTTTTCTTCGTCAACATATATTTCCAAAGCGTCTCTTTCATCAATTCCTAATGTTCTGCGAAGTTCGATTGGTAATACGACCCGACCCAATTCATCAACTTTTCTCACAATTCCTGTAGATTTCATAATTTTCATCCCCTTTCTCAACAAGTTTCGACATATATCATCCTAATGTTACCAATCATGTCTGAAAAAGTCAATAGGCGAAAAGTTTTAAAAACGCTTTTTTATCAGAAAAAATATATAGTGTATTCATGATATCCAAAATTATAATATTTAGTTTACCGAAATAGTCTCGTTGGGCCTTGACAGTATTTGCTGAAATTTCCTATATTTATTGAAGAGAATGCAAACATAGCAAACCTTGAAACTACTGATGATAACGAATTGTCTACCGTAAATAAAAGGAGGTCTATTCCTGTGAAATATTATATTACCACACCTATTTATTATCCCAATTCCAGTCCTCATATCGGGACTGCGTACACGACTATTGCTGCCGATGCGATGGCTCGTCTGCGAAGAATGAAGGGCGATGATGTCTATTTTTTGACCGGGACGGATGAGAATGCGCAAAAAATTGTACGGACTGCTGAAAATGCCGGGATGGATCCGCTTACATATGTTGACGGGATCGTCGATAAATTTAAGGAATTCTGGAGACTGCTCGACATTTCCAATGATGATTTTGTCCGGACAACAGAAGAGCGGCATGCCAAAGTCGTACAGCAAATATTTACAATGCTCTATGAAAAGAGCGATATTTACAAATCCGAGTACGAAGGTTGGTACTGTACACCATGTGAAACTTTCTGGACAGAAAACAAACTTGTTGACGGAAAATGTCCGAATCCAGATTGTGGAAGAAATGTGGAACTTCTGAAAGAAGAAAGTTATTTTTTCAGGATGTCCAAATACAGTGGCAGACTGCTGCAATATATTCAGGACCATCCCGATTTTATTCAGCCTACTTCGAGAAGAAATGAAATGATCCGGTTTATTGAAGGCGGGCTTGAAGATCTCTGCGTATCGCGTACGACCTTCCAGTGGGGCATCAAGGTTCCTTTTGATCCGAAACATGTGGTCTATGTCTGGCTCGATGCTCTGATTAACTATATCTCTGCGCTGGGCTATCCCGACGGCGAAAAATACAAAACTTACTGGCCGGCCAGTGTTCATCTTGTTGGCAAAGATATTGTCCGTTTCCATACCATTATCTGGCCAATTATTTTGATGGCGCTTGATCTTCCTTTGCCCGAGAAGGTTTTTGGCCACGGATGGTTCTTAAGCAAAGAAGGTGGAAAAATATCCAAGTCAAGAGGAAACGTTCAGGATTCGTTTCAGTTGATTCAGAGATATGGCGCTGATCCCATTCGGTATTTCCTGTTAAGAGAACTACAGTATGGGATGGACGGTACTTTCTCTGAGGATGATCTGGTCGAAAAATTAAACAGTGATCTGGCGAATGATCTCGGAAATTTTGTGTCTCGCACCTTGGCCATGGTCGTAAAATACCGGAATGGAATTGTCCCGGAACCCGGAGAAGATACCGATTTGGAGAGGGAGATCAGAGATTTAAGCAGCAAGGTAAAACAAGGGACGGAAGAAAAAATGCTGGCCTGTGATACGGCGGCGGCGCTTGAGGTTATCTGGCAGTTTGTCAGCAGGTGCAATAAATATGTCGATGAGACAGCTCCCTGGAATCTGGCAAAAAGTGAGGATAATCAGGACAGGCTGGATACGGTGCTTTATACATTTATGGAGTGCATCAGGATCCTTGGCATTTTATGTGCCCCCTTTATGCCGGGAGTACCGAGAAAAATCAAACCCCTCCTGGGAGATACAGATTTCTTCAAGGACTGGGAACAGGCAGACAGCTGGAATGTTATTCAGCCGGGCACGGCCATCCGAAAGGGAGAAGCCATTTTCCCGAGAATCGATGTCTCCGCATACCTTGAGCAGGTCAATTCTGAAATGGAAAGGTGTGTCACACAGGTGCAGGGTAATACAGGCCATCAACAAGAAGTAAATCTAGAAGTCAGTCCTTCGCAACTGGGAAATTTGCAGCAAATGGCGGAGATGGTTCCGCTCAAGGAAGAAATCAGCATTGAAGAGTTTGCCAAAATGGATTTTAGGGTTGTTAAAGTGCTGCAGGCAGAAAAAGTAGAAAAAGCTGACAAACTGTTAAAACTGGAAGTTGAAATGGGTGGGGAGCGTAGAACAATTGTATCCGGTATTGCTCAGCATTACAGCCCAGAAGCGCTTGTCGGCAAAAAGGTCATTCTGGTTGCGAATCTTAAGCCTGCCAAGCTCCGCGGAATCATGTCCCAGGGGATGATTCTGGCAGCTTCGCAGGACGGAGAGCTGGAAGTACTTACAGTTCAGAAAGATCTTCCGACAGGGGCTCAGGTCAAATGATTTGGGATACGCATGCGCATCTGGAAGACAGCCAGTTTAGCCCGGACAGGGGTGAGACCATAGCCCGAGCTACCGCAGCTGGCGTAACGACGATTGTAAACGTCGGATCTACCGAAGCGACAAGTCAGAATTCGGTGAGGCTGGCTGAAGAATACCCGTTTATTTATGCAGCAGTAGGCATTCATCCGCACGATGTTGAAGCTTGTACGGATAAAACCTGGGAGACGCTGCTCAGATTGGCGCAGAACCCGAAAGTTGTTGCCTGGGGAGAAATTGGCCTGGATTATTTCAGGGACATTTCTCCCCGGGATGACCAGCGCAAGTGGTTTATTCATCAATTAAAACTGGCCAATGAAGTTGGTTTGCCGGTGATCATCCATAACCGGGATGCACACGGGGATATTCTCCAAATTATAAAAAATCATCCTCCTGAGGCAGGCGGCGTTTTTCATTCTTATTCGGGTTCCTGGGAAATGGCAAAAGAACTTTTGGCCATGGGTTTTTATTTGTCTTTTTCGGGGCCGCTTACTTTCAAAAATGCCCGCCATGCCCCTGAAGTTGCGGAGAAAGTGCCGGAAGACAGGTTCTTAATTGAGACGGACTGTCCGTATCTTACCCCGGAGCCCTACCGCGGTAAACGAAATGAGCCTGCTTATATATGTGAAGTATTGGCGAAAATTGCGGCAATCAGGGGAATGGAGGTCAGGGAAGCAGCCCGTCTGAGCAGTGAAAATGCTCGCAGATTGTTCAGAATTGATCAGTTTCAGTGTGAGATAGGAAGTAATCTTCAGTGATCTGCTGCAAACCAAACGGAGAGACGGAGAGACGTATTATTATTCTGAAAATTTTGGCGGTTTCTTGTCAAAATGGTCATTTTTTCTATTGTGAATACTCCCGGTCTAATGGTAAAATGTACAGTGTATAGGAAAAATGTAAATGCCAAATCAGATTAGACTCGTTCAAGTTTCGAAAGGGCTAATAATTTTTTTCACTATCTTGTAGATACAGTTATACACTTCTAGCGGCAAAATGTGTTTTGGAACTGGAGCCTTCGATTAAGAAAACACATACCAGACAGGAGGAGTGCAATATTTCTCAGTTACCTGAGGATATTATTTCAGTTGTAGAAACAAGATATTAGCATTAAGCAGATGCGAACTTTTAACAATTGCTTTGCATTATTAATTTTAAGGAGGAAATAAAATGATTGATCTGAAAGTGTTAACAGATGCCGTAGGTGACCTGGACGAAGATAAACTGATGGGGATGCTGAATGACTTTGTTGCATCGAAGCCTACCGAAGAAGAGGCTCAGTCCGTCGTTGGTGCCTGCCAGCAGGGAATGGCAAAAGTAGGGGAACTGTTTGAAAGCGGCGAGTACTTTGTAGGCGATTTGATCTTTGCCGGTGAGCTCTTAACCCAGTCCATCGATATCTTGAAACCGGTAATCGGCAGTGACAAATCCGCCAAAGTAGGCAAGATCGTACTGGACACTGTCGAAGGTGATTTGCACGATATCGGCAAGAACATTTTCAGAAGCATGTCTGAAGCAGCCGGATTTGAAGTCTTTGATTTGGGGATCGACCAAGGCCCAAGCGCATTCATTGAAAAAGTCAAAGAAGTACAGCCGGATATCGTAGGGATGAGCGGTGTACTGACGTTGGCCCTGGAAGCGATGAAAAAGACGGTAGATGAATTGAAAGCTGCTGGCGTGCGTGACAGCCTCAAAATCATTATTGGCGGAAACCCTGTAACAGAAGAAGCCTGCAGACAGATCGGTGCAGATGCATTTACCACGAATGCAGCCGAAGGCGTTAAGATTTGCCAGAGCTGGGTAAAGTAAATATCTGATGTAAAAGCCGAAGCGACCATGTTCAGCAGAACTAAGGCGTTTTGGATGTTAGCGAGGAGATAAGGGAAATAGTCCACTGGGACTGTTTCCCTTATTGTGCTGTTTGGAGCTGCAAAAACGCCTCAATATAATGAAGCGTCCTTGTTAAGCTTGCTTGGATTCATGTTATAATAATCTATTTACTTCGCGAGCTCCTTCAAAAAGCTTAGCGCAATATCGCAGACAACAGCATGATCTTCAGCGTTGAAGTAATCCAGTGTATTGGCATCAAAAAGAATATTGGCTCCCGTGGCAAATTCCTCGTCGCCGTTCCAGAGAATAAAGGTGACATAAATGTTGTTTATAAACTGAAAACGGTAGCTGAGGTCTCCGTGCGTTGTTTTCACTGCATTCAGCTTTTGCATCGCGCGTTCGAGCGCAGAAAAATCCTTACCAAACATTCTGGCCAGCCGCATGATACAACGGCCGTAAAAATTCCGGTAGTACACCTGTCCGCCGGAGACTTCCTGATAGGTGATGTTCCTTTGTGTAGGAGGTGTACCCTTGGCGTGGACCAGGTAACGCAGGATTAACGTCATAACCGGAAAGTTTGTAATTTCGGAGCGGTTTGAATCGTAGATTTTCCCTGAGGGGTAGGAGACAAAATAAGTTCTGCCCATTAGAAAAACACAAAACTCTTGCTTTTGGCTGTCATACGCTGTTCCGGATTTCCGGGATATTTCCACAGGGTCACAGTCTATGAGCTTTGTGCGGATAAATTCATAATGCATCGGTGTATCGGACACGGTTTTATTCCTTTACGCTTTTTCGGTAATCAGGATTTTATGTTCCAAAAGCTTAATTTCCTGAATTATACCGTTAATCGTTTTTTCGTCTCCCAATAAACCTGTTAAAAAGATTTTACCAGAGTCAACCTTCATGTTCGCAACATTTTCCATAACCATTTTTTCTCCGTCAGGAGTCAGAACATAAGCATTCGATTCACACATACTATATCACCTTTCTTAACAGTTATTCTATGGTTTTATTTCATTCAGATGATTTTGCGCGGATCCTTGACCGTTGGAAATCTTTCTATTTCGGTGTGGGGAAGGAAACAGGCGGATATGAATTCTCCCATGTAGGAGCTGTCGGTACTGAGTTCCAGGTAAGTCATATGAGAGGCAATATCCTCGGCTTTTTTTCTGGCGTCAGTGCTTCGCAGGGTCAGATAACTGCCCATTAAGGAACTATTGCCGAGATATTTAAACTTTTCGACTGGAAGGTCCGGGAAAAGCCCAATGGTTATCGAGTTGTTCATACTAATATTTGTGCCGATTCCGCCGGCAATATATATTTTGTCTATTCCGGAATAATCCATACCCATGCTGTTTAATAATACTGCTACAGCAGCGTAGACAGCGCCTTTGGCCCGGATAAAATTTTCCAGATCAATTTCCGTAATCGTAATATCTTTGGGGATATAATATTCTCCTCTGAAAGCGAACACGTATTCACCGATTCCATATTCGTCAAAACGGATACGGCGAGTTTTTAGATTTCGGTTCAGACGTCCCCGGCTGTCAATAATGCCTGCTCGGAACATTTCGGCAATAGCATCAATGATTCCCGAGCCGCATAAGCCAAGTGGAAGTTGGTTGTCAATCGTATCTATTGTAGGCTCAAAAGTTTTTCTGTCAATCCTGACATTTTCAATTGCGCCTGGTGCCGCACGCATCCCGGAACTTATTTCTCCGCCTTCAAACGCAGGCCCGGCGGAACAGGCACAGGTGAGTAAAAAGTCTTTATTGCCAAAGACAATCTCGCCATTGGTACCCAGGTCCATAAAAAGAATATTCTGATCTTCTGACCACAGGCCGGAAGCCAGGATGCCAGCAGTAATGTCTCCGCCGACATAGCTTGAAACTGAAGGCAAAATATATAAAAGGCTCTCTGAGTAGGCTTCTAACCCAAGGTCGGCAGCTTTAAGGTATTCAGAACTTAGGAAAGCGGGAATATAGGGTTCTTTCCGCAAATAGTCCGGATAAACGCCTAGCATAAGGTGCATCATGGTTGTATTCCCGGAGGCAACCATCACACTGATGTCGTCTTTGGAAATATGGGTTTCCTGTCTCATTTTCTTAAGCAAGGGATTAATCGTTTCTTTGATAATGGCATGAGTTAATTCCTGCAAGCCATTTTTCTTGGTTGCATGAATAATTCGATTGATTACATCAGCACCATATTTAATCTGAGCGTTTCCGGCAGAGGCTTTGGCTATAATCTTTCCGTTATAAAGATCGACCAGGAAGGCAGCTACAGATGTAGTTCCTACATCTATAGCTGCTCCATATAGCCTGTCGGAAGTATCATCAGGTTCAATATTGATAACTCTGATTCTTTCGCTGTTTTCTGCAAAATACGTAACAGTCGCGTGAAAATCATTTTCTCTTAGAACATGAGGGATCTTTTTTAGGATTGGTAGTCGACAAAGGGCTTCACTGTAAGAAATATTTTTAAGCAGATGTCTTTTAATTCTGTCCCAGTCAGAGATGCAGTCATCAAGGCTTGGTAGGTCTAACTCCATATAGGCCTTTTGCATCGGGGAGTTAAATAGAATATGGTTCTCGGCAGCCAGGTTAATGACCGTGTCGATAATCTGTTGATCTTTCGTTCCAGCCAAGTCCTCAACTTTCATTCCGCTTAGTGCGGATGTCTGGATAGCCGGCACTTCAACAGTAATATCGCCATTAATTTTGGAATTACATGCTAAGACAAAACCCTGTGCTAGTTCAGATTCAGTAATGTGATGGCTTTTACGAAAATTTACACTGCCTTTAAGAACCTTTAGCTTGCATTTGCCGCATGATCCGAGTCCATTGCAAGGCGCATCAAGGAAGATACCAGCTTTGCGGGCCGCATCGAACAGTGTCTCACCTAATTTAGCAATCACAACGGTGTTTTCAGGGATAAATTTTACTTTAAACATGTTGCACCACACCCCTTCTGATAGGACAGTCCTATAACAGTACTGCTTAAATTACATCAGCGGATCCATTGTTAAGGCAGGGTGACCTTTTTCACTTAAATACTCTAAGACTGCTTCGGATTCTGAAGCAATTGTTTCATCGCAGATCATATCGACAAAATTGTCTATTCCATACATCTCTTTGGCGGTTGCATTCAGTTTGTCAGCAACAAATTCTTTAAGCTCTTTTGGCATCCAGACAATACGCCCAGGACCACCTTCAGCTGAGATGAATTTTTTGGAGGAGATGAACTGTCTGCCGTGTCCCATAAATCCAGGAGTCTGAACGCCGCCACCTGTCATGGAAGCCAGTTCGCCGAACGTCATGCCCACCGGAGATACGCCGGAGAACTCTCTGTTCACGATGACAATGCCGTTGGCTTCCGGCATAATGCCAGCAATACATTCAAAGCAGCCGCAGGAAGTCATCGGATCTTCCAGTAAACTGTACAGCGTAATCTGGCTCAAAGCGCCTTGGGAGTGCCGTTCCACGGTTTTGTTGACTTCTTGCCAGATACCTTTGACAGGATCATCAACAGGACCTTTGTTAATTGGCTGACAAGGACCGGTTGGATCGAGCTCAAAAGTAGCTTTGGAATCAAGCCAGCTTACGGCGCCGCATAATCCTAGTCTTTCCGGTGTAACAATGCACACATGGGAAGGGGCAAAGGACTGGCAAAGAATACAGGTATAAAAAGTGTCGACACTTTCATCAGTCAGACTGGCAATACGCTCGTCTCTTGCTGCATATTTGGGAACAACCTGCTGGGTTTTCACTTCTTTGACTTTGTCAGGATCAGTAATAATCGTGACCTGACATTTGTCGACGACTGCGCCAAACTCGTCCAGCATCTTGGCATACAGCACTTCACCAAAATGGCGTAGTCTGAAGCCTTTTTCGTAAGCATCCTTGCTGATACGGATCCAGGTGGCGTCTCTCTGGCCGACGTGCATGATGCCTTCAATATAGTTCATAAAATAGTGGATTCTTCTTTCCAGAACCGGCTCAAAATCTGAATGCATGCTCTTGCCGGCTACTTCGACGAGTACTGCCAGAGGCATTCTTCCGGGGACCTGCTGCACGGTGTCAATATCGTCACCAATGATCACAATCTTATGATCCTCAATCTCACTGGCTTCTCTTTGCGTAACAAGCTCCCAGGACTCTGTTTTGCTGCCGCCGAATTCAACAAACATAGCATCTTTTCTGATTCTCTCTCCTTCAAAAGCAGCAGCAAAAGCAACCGGAATCGGAATTTCTGTGATCTTTATCTTAATGCCTCTGATCTCAAGGGAAGTTGCAGCCATTTTATCGTAATCTTTTTGGGTGATAAGCTTCATCGGGACTTCGGCAACATCCTGGTCGGTTACAACCGGGAAGCCGAGGTTAATCGCAGCTGCGCCTGCAGCAACTTTGTAATTGCTTAAAGGTCCTACTGCATTGACAAAAGCTTTCAATCTTTTATAGGTATAACGCTTGAATTCTTCCCAGTCGCCAGGGGTCAAGGCTCCAAAGATTAAAGCAGCGCGGATGGTTACCGTAACGACGTGGATTACAGAGGTCATGTTATAACCTAAAGGCATGACCCTGAACTCAAGTCCTACTTTGACCCCGCCTTCAATGGCCTGATCGATGACTTTACCGACAAGGAAGGTTAAAAGCCCTTTAGCTTGGTATTCTTTGATGACTTTGGCGGCTGATTCGGGGTCCGGAAACTCACCAATGATAACCGCTTGCCCCGGGATATCGTCCATTACGAGACCAACACCCCAACCGCGGATAATCGCATCCGTCAAAAAACCCATGCACGGAGCTTCATAGGGCTTTTCGTCCACGACATACTTTAAAGCTTCAATAATTTCGGAAGAGACAGCAGCTGCCATGCCGGCATTCTCTGCTTCTCGAAGCTGTTCTTTTTCCACAATAAGGCTTCTGACAAGGTCTAAAGCACCTTCAAGTTCTCCCAGGGTGCCTATTTTTTTGCCGGTAATGGCATAAATAAGGGACAGGGAGTAAGCGGTATCCGGAAAAGCAACTTTATGCTCTCTTCCTTTTAAGGAGATTGCTTTTTCAACATATCCGGCAGCAGTATCGAGAGCTTGCTTGGCGCCTGCAAATATGGTGCTATATAAATTCATGTATATTCCCCTTTCCGTAGAATTCCCCCAGGCCGTTGCAAGACAAGACTATCAATCATAGCTCCAGGTAGGAATCGGCATATAACATATTGCCTTTAATCATGTCACAGGTTTTGATTGTCTCCATAAGCCTGTGGTCGCAAGGGTTTACAATGGCTGCAGTCAGACCGCATTGCATGGCCATTGCACAATAGGTGGCGTCAATGATCGGACGGACATGTTTTGGAGCACCATTGGAGACATTGCTTAATCCAGCATTGGTTCTGAGGCCCATTTCCGTGATCTGGCGAATGGTCTCAAGGACTTCCGGTGCTTTTTCCTGCATGCCCTTGATGACCAGAAACAGCGGGTCAAATAAGAGATCCATCGGGTCGATACCGAGCATCATTGCTTTTTCCAGCATTTCGGTGCAGTAGGTGATGCGTTCTTCAACGTCAGAAGGAATGCCGTCTTTAGCACACAGGGCAATAGCCATGGCATCGTTGGCGGCGGCGACTTCTAAGAGCCCCAGTCTTGGACCGGCATCGGCAGAATTGATAATCGGTTTGCCTTTGGAACGGTTGTAGACTCTGATACCGGCTTCAATTGCTTTTTTATTGGCTGTATCCAAACAAATCGGAACATTATCAAATTCATTCTGCAGAAGCTGAACGGCCCAGGCCATGACTTCTTCGCCGTCTCTTTCGGCAGGTCCAATATTCAGGTCGAGGTAAACAGCACCGGCATCAAGCTGTTCTTTAGCTCTCTGGAGAATCGGGGCAGGATTACGGTCAGCGATGGCCTGCCGAATGACTGGAGAAATACAGTGGATTCTTTCACCAATTATTAAAAATCTATCCATGTTAGGAGCACCTCCGAAATTTTTTATTGAGAACAGAATACTTCGAGTTAATACTTCAGGTTAATTCGTATCTTTTTCAGTTCAGTTAATGCCTTCCATCGTCCTTAAGAATTTAGGAAGATGCATGGCTTCATCAGGACCAATGATAACTTCCCAGTCAGGAAGACTGTCCTGGATGTCACCTTTCAGAACGGCAACTTTTCCAGGGATAATAAGCTTTCTGCATTTCGTTTTGCTTTCAATGCCAGACTCTTTAATGAATTTGGCAATGACCGAGCCGCTAAACTTGCCTGCGGCCCATGCTGTCAGTACAGAGTAACCGCCGGCATCAGGGATTCCCATCCAGGCCGGTACTTTGGATCTTTCCACTTCACCGGAAACAACAAAGTAAGTCAGGGCAAAGTCGACCGTAATCAAAACAGGTGAGTTGTCGCCAGGGTTATTGATCGGATAGAATTCCGGTTCAACTCTCATCGGTTTCTGCGGGTCAGTATAGATATTCTGTCTTAAACCGAAGAGCGGGAGAGCGCGGGTGTAATCCATATCGTCCATAACAATAAGGGAACCATATTTCATGGTGAACAGGGAGGCCAGAGCAACTTCCATAAATTTGTCGCCTTTGGCCAGCTCGTTGACAAAGACTACGGAAGGATAACCAAAGGTTCTGTCTTGTTCTTTTAAAGCTGTTCTGCGGATCTGCACAGCGTTGGTAAAAGCTTCACGTGCGGAAGCGTTGCTGATATCCAGCAGTAATTCTTTGTAATCAAGTTTCTGGACATTTTCAACCAGATCATACAATTCAGAAAGTGAGGGGGCTTTTAAGCCGAGAGGCAGTTTGAGCTCCTTGACCAAAGCAACCATTTCCTGATAGTTGTTGCTGTTAGCACCGAATACGATCGGGAGTTCATCTTTGACCAGTTCCAAAGCATCTTTCAGCACGGAAACATCGGCGCATACCAGCATATAGGCTACTTTTAAACCGGAAGCTTTGACTTTGTTGATTAAAGCCAGATAAGCGTCTTTGTTTCCAACATACTGTAGGGCAGCAATTTCAGCTTTCATTTCTTCGCCGATTCGGACATAGTCGACGTTTTTCATATTGGCGATTTTCGCATCAATTTGTTCCTGGGACATCGCATCGGAAAGCAGTACAGCAAATCTGTTGCGGTTGACAAAGGTTTTCTCGTGACGGAAAAGAACAGTTTCACCGCCAAGTTTACATTCGGCTTCTCCTTTGCCGAAAGTCACGATCTTCATCAGGGGAGCCGTGGACTCAGAGAGCTTTGCCATCGCATCATCACTCATGTGCGAACACTTGCTTATTTCTACACCGCCGGCTGCTACCTTCATCGCAAAAGCCATACAGGTAGGAAAGCCACATTCTTTACAGTTGGTTTTGGGAGTCAGTTTATAGATATCCAATCCGGACATTGCCATTTTCATTTTCCTCCTTGAATCAAATTACTATCAAAGTCTTCAAATATTAATTATTTCAGGTTATTCACCAAAGCACGGATCGTCTCTGCGGAACGCGGATGACGCAGAACAACAGCATCGGAACCGACGGCGATAACACTGGCGGCGGTGGAAACCTCCATGGCAATTCCACGCTCTTCCTGGCAGCCCCATTCCGGAGAATCTTCCTCTGTAGAGGCAGACTCTTTAACGTCCCAGGTATCAAAAGCAACCGGTGTAATAATCGGCATCTGTAAGGTTTTATCATTTTGACCCAAAGCAGCCAGTCTGATTCTGTCAATGGTTGAAGCGACATACTCAAAACCATAACCGACAGGTGCGGTCCCGACATTCATTACGATATTTTCGTTTTTGACTTCCAGTTGGTTGATTAAAATGTTTAATTGCTTAGCCAGGTTGATGTCAACCGAGGACTCAGCCGCTACTTTATGTTTATAAGCTGTTACGCCGGCTGCGGCAACATTCTTATAGTTATCTTCAACAGCGGATAACAGAAGGACATTTTTACCTTCCAGCTCTTGGGCTACTTTCTCAAATAATTTAAGGTCTTTCTCATAATTTTGTGTCCCGGCAATAACAAGAGGCAGTTTAACAGCATTAGCAACTTCCTTAGCCAGAGTGGCACATTCTTCAAAGGATTTATTTAGGCCGTTCGGATCTGCGCCTTCAAACCGTAAGCAAATGAAATCAGGTGCAAATTTTTCTTCCACATATTTGGCCCATTCTACAGTATTTCCAACAACCGAACCATAAAGCTCTTTAAGGCCTTTTACCCAATTTTCCGGGTAAACATCAAGAATTTCTAAACCGATCTTTGTACCACTACCGGTATCACCGTCAAAACTGTAAAACGGAAACACATTCTGTCCACCGAGCGCTAAGGTGTTTTCCCCTGTCCCTAATTCCAAGTTGTAAATGCTTCCACTATACTTTTGGACTGAGGTTTTAAAAGCCACTAGAATCTCCTCCTTCTTCTTATAAACCAATTATTTGGCAGATATCTTTAATTGCCCGTTTTGATAAACTGTCATCAGGCAAATTAACCAAGGCTTTTCCCTGAGAATCATACGCATATATCAATGGATCCAGGGCAATGATTCCCAGCAGTCCCAATCCCTGCAAGGAAATTTCTTCAATAATTCCCTCGTTTAATTTCCCATCCGGGGCTTTATTGATAATTAAATATTGTTGAGCTACTTTTAAACCTAGTTCTTTGACCAGCTTGTTAATACGGCCTACCGCCTGGACACCGCGGCGCGAACAGTCACTGACGAGAATCAAAATATCAATGTTTCTTGCTGTTCCGCGGCTGAGGTGCTCCATGCCGGCTTCATTGTCAATTATGACATAGTTGTACTTATCAGAGACTTTGTCCAGCTGTTCCCGTAAAATCCCGTTGACGAAACAGTAGCAGCCTTTGCCTTCGGATCTTCCCATGACGAGGAGGTCATAACCATTTCCTTCAGTAATACCGGTATTCAGTTGGTACTGAAGGTACTGGGCCTTGGTCATTCCTCCAGGAAAGCCGTCACGCATAGTTTCTCTTAAATTGACTTCTTCTCTGATTTCTCCAAGCGTAACTTCGATTGTTTCTCCCAGCACTTCGTTCAAGTTAGCATTGGCATCTGCATCGACAGCAAGTACAGGTCCTTGCTTGTTTTTTACAAGGTAATCGATCAGAAGTCCAGTAATGGTTGTTTTTCCGGTTCCGCCTTTACCTGCTACCGCAATCGTTTTTCCCATCGAAACTACCTCTTTTCTAGATCAAAGCAGAGCTTAATTGCTTTGACTTCCTCAACAATCTTGCTGTTCATGAAGGGAGACTGATCTGGCCGGTCAGAATTGACGACGTCTACGTTGTAAGAGATAAAGCCCAGGCAGGCTTCAGGATCGATATTTTCGAGGATATACGCTTTATCCAAATCGTTTTTGATCTTGTTGCCCACAGCATAAATTTTCGGTATGCCAATATCGGAAGCTAATTTCTTAATCTTGTGGTACGTTTGGAGACTCCTAGCTCCGGGCTCAACGACCACAATAAAGGTATTCACACCCTGGGCTGTTCCTCTGCCGAGATGCTCAATCCCGGCTTCCATATCCATAACGACAACATCTTTATTTTGCAGGACTAAATGAGAAGTAAGTCTTTTCAACAGGACATGTTCCGGGCAAACGCAGCCGCTGCCGCCGCTTTCGACGGTACCCATCGTCAACAGATTTACACCGTTACAGCAGGTACAGTATTTGTCCGGGATATCATCTACCTGAGGATTTAATTTGAATATTTTACTAAAGGAATCGGTCGGGGTACTTGTTCTTTCTGCAATCAGTTCTTTCATTTCGGCAATCGGCACGATCTTGGAAATAATCTCGTCAGGAAAACCAAGGGCTAAAGCCAGATTGGCATCAGGATCGGCATCAACTGCCAGGACCCGGTAGCCTTCCGCTGCATACAACCTGCTTAGAATTGCTGCAAAAGTTGTTTTTCCGACGCCACCTTTACCTGTAATTGCTATCTTCATTTAAATCACCCCGACGCATCATTTATCTTTTGTTATCTGTTGCCTGAAGAAATTCTTCTGGCAAAAAAACGACCATGGCCGCGTTTTTTAAAAGCCGGCAGGAGCTAAGTCGTCATAGTCGGTAACATTCATTCTCTGAACGTTAAGCGCTTCGATTTTGGCTCTCTTTTCTTCAATTCTGGCCAGCATTTTTTCTGCGGCTACAGCCGGATCTGTTTCAAAGTAGAATTTTGCCCCTACCCAGTCTTCCAGTCTGTTTGTCAGGATATCCGTAACTTCCGGGCTTCCAGTTACCGGAGGAACAACGCCTAGAAAGGTATCGATTCCGGAGCTTACCACGTAGGTACCGATTGCGACAGCTTTTTCGGACATCCATTCCGGAGCTGCACCGACAACCGGCAGTTCGCTCATATCGAGTCCCAGAATCTTGGCTACTTCACCAACCAGCTCAAGGATACGGCTGTTGTCAACACAGGAACCCATATGCAGAACAGGAGGAATATCGGCCAGTTCGCATACTTTTTGTAATCCTACTCCGCAATACTTGACGGCATCTTTGCTTAAGAGACCAGCTTTGGCAGCAGCCTGAGCCGCACAGCCGGTAACAACAACAATTACGTCATTGGCGAGCATCTTTTTAATAATTTCGATATGGCTGTGGTCACCTTTCACCTTCGGGTTGTTGCAGCCGACGACACCGGCTGCGCCTCTTAATACACCAGAGACCAAGCATTGCGCCAATGGTTCAAACGTGCCTGGCTTATGCGTATAAGAATTGACAACGCGGTCCAACTGGCCAATAATAGCCTGGTTGCTGTAACCGATCATGCCGGTTGATTTATGTGTTGGGATGGAAACTTTTTCGTGCTTTCTGTTTGTATAGTTCTCTACTGCTTTCCGAATTATTCCCTTTGCGCATTCATAGGCGTTGTTCTCATCAAATTCAATATGAACGGCGTCTTTAATTTTGGCAAGTTTTGAGGTGGTGATAAATTTGGTATGGTAACATTGAGCCAGGTTGGCCAGGGAAGGGAAGATACATTGAACGTCCACAATCATGGCTTCAACGGCACCGGTAACAATCGCGAGCTCCTGCTGATTAAAATTCCCGGCAATTTTAATGCCGTGACGCATCGCGACTTCATTGCCGGTACAGCAAATGCCGACCAGGTTGATTCCCTCTGCACCGACACCCCTGGCAAGAGCTTTTAGCTCAGGGTCATCAGCGGCAACAACGATCATTTCCGATAAACTGGGTTCATGACCATGCAAGACAATGTTCACCATGTTTTTCTCAATAACACCCATGTTGGCTTCAATTTCTCTCGGCATCGGGGTTCCAAAGATAATATCGCTGAATTCGGTACCGATATAGGAACCGCCCCAACCGTCGGTCAAAGATGTCCGCATGGAAAGATTGATCATGCTTTCAGCATCAGCGGTACAGCCCATATGTGTAGCATGCATAATCGATACAACTTCTTTGTCAATAGCATCGGGGAGGATATCATTATCTTCCCAGACTTTTAATCTTTGTTTAGTAATACTTGGCGGAATAACCATCGAACCAAAAGGCTTGCCAAAGTCATTCAGAGCTGCTTCAGCAACGTCATGGGCAACCTGGTAGATATCTTTGCCTTCTGTAGCCACACCCCATCTGGCTGCAACATTCAGCAGTTTTTTCTCGTCACGGATTTGATAATCTCCGTCCCGACTTGCCATATGAAGTACATGGGCAATATGTCTGCCGTGATCGGAGTGTGCAGATGAACCGCCTGCTACCATTCGGGCATAATGCCTGGAAGCAATAACATCCGCAGTGGCGCCGCAAATACCTTTTTGAACGCCTTTTCCTGGAATCGGGCTGACGCGGCAAGGACCCATGGTACAAATCCGGCAGCATACACCTTGCTCACCAAAACCACATTGGTTTTTGAGAGCGGCTTTTCTGTCCCAGAGTGTTTCAGAACCGTCATTTCGGGCCTTGACGTAAAGTTCTTGAGTAGCTAAATCTACTGACAGTGTTGTTTCGTCCAGTAATTTTTCGTCCATTGCGTTTCCTCCTTCAATAACCATACGTTGTCTTTAAATCGTTTAGCTGCTACAGATGGCTAATACTTAAAGTAAAAAGTGTCGTGTACTGAGGTTTTAACTCAAATCGGGCCATTTATGAGTAAATTCACAAACTTTTTTAAAGGATCAAAGCTTTATCTCTGGCAGTAAAAATGGTATAAAAATGACATTATATATTTAAGATTATTATAGTACGAAATTTTTTGGGAATATATTGATCCGTTGTTAATGAACGAAATGGGGGGCTGAATAGCAATAATTCAATTCTTAACAGCATAATTTATATATACTTGTATATAAATAAAAATTAAAAAAGTTATCTGTATAGGCCTGTATATTTTTGTATATACAAGGATAATTGCACTAAAAGAATTTTTTCACAAGATCTTACTTATCGATCTCACTTAGTAACTTAGCACGTATGGTTAGGATCTCGGGATGTTATGATATTCTGAGGAGATCTAGACGACAGGATAGTGTATGCCAGTTTTCCGATGATGGCAGAAAGCTCGTTTTTCAACATTTTACAGCAAATCACTACTGTCTTCATCATAATTCCTCAACTCAATCGATTTTTTTGCTTGGAATATATAATCTAATTCTTTATTGTTGAGATTTAAAGCGCCGATTCCGTTTGCAGTGGCCAGCTCCAAAACGGCGTGTTTACTTATTCCTGTCATAACCATGTGATCGACTTCATCATAAAAACCTTTTCCATGGGATACCCCGTATGAACCCGCATCGCTGCCAACGGCGATTTTTACGCCCAATTCAAAGGCTTTTTTGACTTGAGCTTTCTGAGCATCATAAATCCGGGCAATATTCGGCAATTGGTCTGTAAAGCGGCTGTCTTTTGAAGTAATCAGGTTTCCCAAAGGTGCTAACGTAGGAATCCAGATGGTATCGTGTTCCAGCATCAGCTGCAATTCATTTTCTGTCAGAAAATAACCATGCTCAACTGTATTTGCACCGGCTTTCACAGCGATACCAACTGCTTCTGCCGAATTAGTGTGGACCATTACGGGAAGGTCTTGATCCTTTGCCGTCTGTATCATGTAGTACATTTCATCATAACTGAAATGTGAGCCGTCAACTTTCCCGAATTGATTAAAATCTACAAGTCCGGTCAGTAGTATCTTAAGATGATCAGGATTTGACGCAAGCAGCTTTTTAAAAACATTTTTGAAATCAGCCATATCGGCGACCGGCTTGCCTAAGAAACTGCCGTAGCATCCTTGTTTGTAGATCGCAAAACCAGGGGTCCGGAGAATCATTCCTTCTTCAAGGGCCAGTTCTCTGGCCAGAAGAGATACATTTAAGTTATCTCCTCCGTCGCGCAGTGCACAAATCCCCATTTTTTTATATTTTCTAAGGAAATTGGTAATTATAGTTGGATTGGGGTTATCTTTGTGCTGCAGACGTGCCTCTTGAAAAGCTATTCCATCTAAAGCCAAATGAACATGGGCGTCAACCAATATGTTTTTAATCATTTTATTCACCTGGCTTTAAAAGGTTTTGCAGACCACCAGAAGGGGACCGCCTTTCTAGTGGTCACAACATTTCATTTTTCTCGTCGATCTTTATTTCACAGGACCAATTTTACCTTGTCTGAAAGCGGTGCTGAACTTTCTGCAGTTCTTGTCTTTACCCATTAATGCTTCAGTTGCAAGCAGGGTTGCAATCATATCTCTGCTGCAGGGATCCATAATCGCGGAATCCATACCAAAGAAAGTAGCCAGGGCCAGGAAGTTCTGGTTGACAACTTTTCTTAAAGGCATTCCAAAAGAGATGTTGCTCAAACCGGAAGTGATTTTGATTGTCGGGTACATTTCTTTGATTCTTGTCATGCTTTCATTAAAGGAGTACATAGAATTGTTATCAGTAGACAAAGCAATGACCAAGGGGTCGACATGCATCCTGTCAGGAGTAATATCATATTTAGCAGCTTCCTCAACCATTTGCTTAGCAATTCTGACTCTGGTGTCAACGTCTTTGGGAATTCCGTCATTGTCGCAAGTCAGCGCAATGACTTCCCAGGTCGTTCCCTTGATAAGCGGGAAAATGACATCGCATTTGTCGCCTTCCATGGAAACGGAATTGATAAGCCCCGGTCTCTTGGCATATTTAAAAACAGCTTCAATTGCACGCGGATTCGGGCTGTCAATACAGAGCGGAGTGTCAACGGCATCCTGAACAATATCCATTAACCATTTCAGTGTTTCCACTTCAACATCAGGTGATGTACTGGCACTGACATCTAGGTAGTGGGCGCCGTCATTGGTCTGGTCAATCGCACGCTGGCGGATAAAGTTAGCATCTCTCTCTTCAATCGCTTTTTTCACGATAGGGATTGTACCATTGATTTTTTCACCAATAATAATCATTTATCAAATTCACTCCTTTATGAAATTTGTATATACAGGTATGCGCTTAGAGTTTAACATTGTTTCTACATACGGTCAATATCTTTTTCGACAAAGTATACCTATATTCTAAAAAGATTTAGATTTAAAAAATAAAAGTATCCTACATATTCTATCTTTCATAGACTATTTAAATTGCTGGGTCAACAAGGTTTACCAGTGTTTTTTTCTGGCTGCCCGCAGACAGTTTTTCATCAAAATCGCGGTGGTAATCGAACCTACGCCGCCCGGTACAGGGGTGATCGCACTGACTTTGTTCACGACTGCATCATAATCGACATCCCCGCACATCTTGCCGTCACCGGCATCGTTGATGCCAACGTCGATGACGACAGTGTTTTCGGATACGTATTTGTCATCGATCATTTTGGCTCTGCCCATTGCAGCAATGATGATGTCCGCTTTCTTCGCAATTCCAGCCATGTCTTTGGTCTTGGAATGGCACATCGTTACGGTCGCATTCTCTTTTAAGAGCATCATGGCCAGTGGTTTTCCTACAACGAGGCTTCTTCCCATGACCACTACATTCGCGCCGCTAAGATTGTAGCCGTAATGGCTCAAGGTTTCCATACATGCTGCGGGCGTGCAGGGCAGGAGTCCGCTCATATCGCCTTCAAATACCTTGGCCAGGTTCAGTGGATTCATGCAGTCAATGTCTTTATCTGCCGAGATCAGGTGCTTGATGACTTCTTCGTCCAGCTGTTTCGGTAGTGGACGGAACAGCATGATGCCATGAACGGTACTGTCATTGTTGACCCCCGTCATGACTTTTGTGAATTCTTCCATGCTGATATTTAAGTCCAAAGGATAGGTCTTGGTTGCAATGCCAAGATTATCGCAGTTTTTAATAATACTGTTTTCATAGTAAACGTCGTCCGGACGGCTGCCGACGCGAATGATGCCTAAGGTCGGGTTGATGCCTTCAGCTTTTAAAGCCGCAACTTCCTGCTGGAGGTTTTCTTTCATGGCCTGGACAACGGGTTTAGCGTTAAGAATCTGAGTCATGCTGCTTATTTACCTCCCGTAATTGCATTCTGAACTTCCGCAAAGATGCGGTCGGCTTTGGCGGTATATGTGGTGACAAGTTCGCTCAGTTCGGTCTCGATTTTTTGTTTTAGAACCTGATCTTTCATGATTTGGGTGTTGATTAAGACATTCAGCTTGGCGCCTTCGAGCGCAGCTTTCAGGAAGGTTACGCCGACACCAACGTCGCTGATCGCAATACGGGTGCCTTTCTGAGCAAATTCTTCCTGAAGATTGATGCCGTCAGTGCAGCATCTAACAATATCAAGCGGTACAAGTGTTGCTTTAACCAAAGCAGCCTGCAGGGTTTCTTCTTTGATCCGGATTTCTTCTTCAGTATTTTTGGGCAGTCCGTAAGCCTGGGAAAGCGGATAGAAAGCATCAGCATCTTCCTTGACCAGAACCTGCAGTTTTTCAATGATCTTCTGGCCTTTTTCCATCAGGACGAGTACATCGGCTTCAACATCAGCATATTTCTTCTTGCCGACAGTTAAACTTCCTACCATGACACCCAGCGCCATGCCGATGGAGCCAACATATGCAGAAGCACCGCCGCCGCCAGGAACCGGCTCTTTGGAAGACAGAGCATCTACAAATTCGATACAGCTCTTTTTCAACATAATATCCATCTCCTGTTCTTCATTTTTTTCTAAATTTTTAGCTACTGATTATTGCATGAGCAACCAATATATAGCGATCCCATAGTTATGTTATCTTAAGACAAGTATTCTACAAAATACTCAAAGCTTAAATTCTGGCATCTTGCTCTAGAAACTAGTCTGTGTAATACATAGACAACGTCAGTGAATAAAGATTAAGAGCATTTATAGAATGAGATGGTAGTACAAAGCTGCCATCTCATTCTTATTGGAAACAATATCAAACTTTATCTTAGAATAAGCCGGAAATCTTACCGGTGCTGTCTACGTCAATGTTTTCAGCGGACGGTACTTTCGGCAGGCCGGGCATGGTCATGATGTCCCCGGTAAGTGCAACGGCAAAGCCCGCACCAGCAGAAATCTTCACGCCACGGATCGAGATTCTGAAGCCTGATGGACGTCCCAGTTTCTTCTGGTCATCAGACAAGGAATACTGGGTCTTCGCCATACAGACCGGAACATCACGATAGCCGATCTTTTCGATGTTCTCGATATCTGCGGAGCTGCTGCCAATGAAGTCAACACCGTCTGCACCATAGATCTTGGTGGCAATTGCGGTAATCTTGTCTTTGAGGCCCATGTTGATGTCATAAGCAAAGTTAAAGCTTTTCGGGCTGTCAATGATGCGAAGGACTTCTTCAGCCAGTTTCGCGCCGCCAGGGCCGCCTTTTTCCCAAACTTCGGAAAGGGCTACATTAACGCCCAGTTTCTTGCACTCGTCTTCAATCATTGCCAGTTCAGCTTCGCTGTCGGTCGGGAATTTATTGATCGCAACAACGGCAGGCAGACCAAAGTTGACGGTGACGTTTTCAACGTGTTTTAAGAGGTTCGGCAAGCCTTTTTTGAGGGCCTCCAGGTTTTCTTTGTTGAGATCAGCTTTAGCTACGCCGCCATGGGATTTGAGCGCACGAACGGTTGCAACGATAACAACGGCTTCCGGACGCAGGCCACTTAAACGACATTTGATATCAATAAATTTCTCAGCGCCGAGGTCAGCACCGAATCCAGCTTCAGTTACAACATAGTCGCCAAGTTTTAAAGCCATCTTGGTCGCCATAACACTATTGCAGCCGTGAGCAATGTTCGCGAACGGTCCGCCGTGGATGAAAGCTGGTGTATGTTCAAGAGTTTGTACAAGGTTCGGTTTTAAAGCATCTTTCATCAGGGCACCAACAGCACCTTGACATTTCAGTTGACCGGCAGTTATGGGTTCACCGCTTCTGTTGTAGGCGACAATGATTCTCTCAACTCTCGCTTTGAAGTCGTCAATATCGCTGGACAGGCACATGATCGCCATGATTTCAGAAGCAACCGTGATGTCAAAGCCGTCTTCTCTCGGAGTACCATTGGCTTTGCCACCAAGTCCGTTGACAATGGAGCGGAGCTGACGGTCATTCATGTCCATGCATCTTTTCCAAGTAATTCTGCGAACATCGATATCCAGCGCGTTGCCTTGTTGGATATGGTTGTCGAGCATCGCTGCAATCAGGTTGTTAGCAGCACCAATGGCATGAAAATCACCTGTGAAGTGAAGGTTGATATCTTCCATTGGTACGACCTGAGCATAACCGCCGCCAGCGGCGCCACCTTTGACACCAAATACAGGGCCTAAGGATGGTTCGCGTAGTGCAATAACAGTTTTTTTGCCGAGATAATGGAGAGCATCTCCTAACCCGACAGATGTCGTAGTTTTACCTTCTCCGGCAGGAGTCGGGTTGATGGCAGTAACCAGAATCAGTTTGCCATTCGGTGTGTCCGCTTTTTGATTCAATAAGTTGTAGTCGACTTTGGCTTTGTATTTGCCATAGGATTCCAGATAATCCTCGGGGATTCCGAGTTCTTTTGCTACATCTAATACAGGCAGCATGGTTGATTCCTGGGCAATTTCAATATCACTTTTGAAAGCCATTAATTGTTTTCCCCCTTTTTTTAATTATGGACATCTTTGCTTAACTTTATTTAGATTTTACGTAAGCACTATCAAATTTTTTCTGGACAAGATGGTCTATATCCATAACAGCAGTAGGTTTTTTTTTGTACATGAAACTCATCCAGTAAATAATCCCGACAAACAGGCTGCCGCCGACAATATTTCCGAGCGTAACAGGAATAAGGTTATTCACAACAAACGTTCCCCAGTTAAGGTGAGCAAGTTTTTCAGGTGTTACACCGAGCGTTGCAGCCTGGGCCACCCAGGTTGGGTTGGCTTTGGCGAGAATGCCGGCAGGAATGTAATACATATTGGCTACACAGTGTTCAAAACCGGAAGTAATAAACAGCCAGATCGGGAAAAAGATAGCGAGGAGTTTACCGGTAATATCCTTGGCTGCATTCGCCATCCAAACGGCCATACAAACCAGCCAGTTGCACAAGATCCCCATGAAGAAAGCTTTCGGGAAAGTCAGGCCCGTCTTGTATGCGGCGACTTTGATTGTAAACCCTCCGAGCAAACCTGCGGAAAAGTCAAACTGGCCGGAGTAAAGGATAAACAGGACGATAAGCATGGAACCAATAAAGTTCCCGACATAGACAATCGTCCAATTCCGCAGCATCTTTAGCCATCTTGATTCTTTTTCCATACAAGATACCACAATCAGGGTGTTTCCGGTGAATAATTCAGCTCCGGTGATAACCACCATCATCAGTCCTGTGGCAAATAAAGCACCAGCGAGTGCTTTGCCTAAGCCAACAGAAGTGATGGTGTGAATGGCAGTATTAGAGCCTTCCGCCGCGAAGGCAATAAAGGCTCCTGCTAGGATTGCCAACAGCAGCAATTTCAATATAGAAGAATTCGTTTTATTCTTTCCATATTCTACAAATCCCTCAGTAATCTCTGAAGGAGTCTTAAACATTTTTTCCATTTCTCCTACCCCTATTATAAGTGTATTTAGGCTGATTTAAAAGGTCATAAAGTTTAAAGGACGGTTACAAAGACTGAATGGCCTTTAAACCTTATGACCTTTATTCTTTTTCTTCGAAATTTGTTCTAGGTTTAATGCCAAGTCTTTCCGCAGAGTGGTCCTGGCCTTCAAAAAAGTTTATCCAGCCTGAAGTATGCTGTTTTTCCCAATTGTAAGGGCTCACATGATAGGAATTCAGCTTTTCTTCCTCAGAATAGCCTTTTAAGCGGTAATAGGCTTTGACCCAGATGCACTTCTGCTTGTCCGGATACACTTCACACCAGCCGTTGTAGCTTCCTTCACATGGGCCGTTCCGTTGGTTCTTGGGACAGTTGCCCATTGGACAGACGTAGGCTACATCAATCAGCGCACAGTCACCACAGTCCTGGCAATTGTACATGCAGGATTTGGCAAAGTGCTCAATGCCGTGAAAAGGTTTTTCCAACGCAGAATCTTTTATGGCATGACAAAATCCACGCATAAAGCCGAACATTCCTTTGTTGGGTTCAAACATCATTTTGTGAACAACTCTGGACATCTTATAATTTAAATCAAAGCTCTTCTCATAATTGTTGTAGTCATTGGATTTTTGAGCAGTATTCAGGCCGGTCTTTTCATCTTTGGCGTAAACATAGAAACCGTTTTTCTGAGGATAGTCAAACTCCCGGACATAATCCTGCCAGTTGGCGGCCAGTTCGTTTCCGCGGTCAATAATATATTCAACTTGTTCGTACGTCGTATTATGCCCGCCGAGATGAACGCCTTTGTATCCCATACCTTTCAAGATAGCAAAGAGTTTCGCTGCCCTATCGAGCATGGCGGCGGCACCCTTGTCACTGCTTTGTTTTTCCTGTTCCAGTTCAGCAACGAGCTTGTCCGTAATAACACATCCGGGGACTTTATTCATACTCATCGCTTTGGCAGCACCATAAGTCAGCAGGTAAATATTTCCCATTAAGCATCCGCGCAGGTTATTGTGCTTCACAAATTGATAGAGTTCGTGGTACTTCCTGACATCGTAGCCAACTTGGGGTATAATGAATTGAGCACCGTTCTCGATCTTCTTTCTGAGCTTGGTGTACTGGAGCATCTGTTCGGCTTCGGTGGCTTTAAAAGGTGAAACAGCAGCACCCGCAAAAAGATGGGTTGGCTGAAGTTTATTGACACCTTTAGCTGTGGGGAGTTCCAATCCGTCATTCATCTTGGCGATAAAGGCCAAGAGCTGAGTGGAATCAAGGTCAAAAACCGGTTTGGGCCGTCCGAAAAAATTACCCGGATCATGGTCGCCGGTCAGTACCAACAAGTTATGGAGCCCCGAACGTTCCAGGGAAAAAAGCTGGCTTTCCAGTTGCGTGCGGTTTTTGTCCTTGCAGGCAACGTGAATAATTGCATCGATGCCTAAACTTTTGATTTCCCTGCCAATGCCCTCAGGATTAATGCCGACACTTCCACCCGGGTTGTCAGTCAGACTAACTCCGCCAATTGAAGCGCTTTTTCCTGAGAAACTTCTTTAGAGCCGCGGCCGGGTACGAGTTCCCATGTTACAATAAACTCATTGTTGTCCTGTATTGCTTTACGAAAAGTGTTCTCCATAAGTATCCCCCTTTCCAATTATTCTCGAAAATCTAACATGAAAATAAAAAATAAAGAAAATAAAAAGAGATAATTGCGTCCAAACAATGTATACTATTGTATATACAGGGGTTTTGCTTACTTTAATATATCATCCGAATTTTCAATAGTCAATATATTTAAAAGACAAAAAATAAGAGATTTTTTAGAAAATAATTTCTATTTCGACAATAGCCTGAAACTACCGACTTGTAATGAAGGAAAGTTACGTTTTATAATATGATATGTTAGAATGATTTTTTGGAAAAAGACGGTTGTCCTTCGCTGAAAATGGCAGGTTTCATTATAACAGAAAGGAAAACAATATGATGAAAAAAGTTCTATTTCCAAACCAGAATAAAGAAATCTTATGCCAGGAGAATGATACGGTTGCTGTTGCCTGTTCAGGTCTTGGATATCCGCTTGATCTTGTATGCGGAGGAAAAGGTACATGTAAAAAATGCACAATTGAAATAGAAAGGGACGGCATACGGCAGGAAGTATTGGCGTGTCAGGAACCAGTAAGCGACGGCTTGATCGTTTATCTTAAATATGGAGACTACAAACATGAAGCCTCGATTTTAACGGACCGCATTGAAACAGAGCTGAACATCGATCCGCCGGTTAAAAAGATTTTTATTGATAAGAAGTTTCTAAAAACACCGTTCTATTACGGGGACTGGGAACATATTCAAGCCAAGGTTCCGGTCCGGATTAATACGCCAGCTTTATGCCTTCTGCAAAAATTATCACAGCTGATGCAGAAACTGGAAATGGACGGCATTACTTTGGTCTTAAGAGACGAACAGCTGCTTGATATTGAGCAGGGCGACACCTCAGCCAGCAATTATGGATTTGCCGTTGACCTTGGGAGTACCTCTGTTGTGGCCTACTTATATGACCTTAATAGTGGCAAAAAAGTAGGGGTATATTCCGCCTTGAACGGTCAGATTACGGAAGGCGCGGATGTTATATCCCGTATCATGGCGGCGATGAAGAATTCTGAAGGGCTAAAAATTCTTCAGCGTAAAGTGGCAGAGACCATTAACGCTCTGATTCTGGAAGCGATACAGCAAAACCAGATCAGCGCCGAAAATATCTATACGATGGTGATTTGCGGCAACAGTGCCATGCAGCACCTCTTTTTAGGGTTGCATCCTGGATCGCTTGGCAGGACGCCTTACACCAATACGATTTTAAGTGAAGTGTTAACAACAGCACGGGAGTTGAGCCTTAACATTCATCCCAATGCCATTATTGATTTTTTACCTTTGATCGGGGGCTTCGTCGGAGCGGACACTTTGGCTGTCCTGCTGGCTTTGCCTGAAGGGGAACGTCAAGGGAACAGATTGATTATTGACCTTGGAACAAACGGCGAAATTTTATTGGGGAACGAGAAGAAATGGCTGGCCACATCAACTGCTGCCGGACCGGCCCTTGAAGGAGCAACGATCCGCTTTGGAATGCGTGGAACAAACGGAGCCATCGAACGGGTAAAACTGTCGGAAGGTAAAATTGAATTAAAAGTCATTGGCGGAGAACAGCCCAGAGGGATTTGTGGCTCCGGTATTGTTGATGCAGTTGCAGAAATGCTGAAAGCCGAGCTGATCAGTAAAGAAGGCAGATTGCTGTCTCCCGGCAAATATTTAAAAGTTTGTCGGCCGGAAAATCAAAGATTTGCCAATTATCTGGCAAATCTTGACGGGGTCAGCGTTTTCTACCTGATGGATGAGGGACAGTCCGGTGATAACGACCGAATTTACATCAGCCAAAAGGATATTCGTGCTGTACAGCTTGCCAAAAGCGCCATTTATACAGGATGCATGCTATTAATGAAAGAATATGGGCTGGAAGGAGAAGATCTTGAGGAAATTCTGATTGCCGGGGCCTTCGGCAACTATATTGACGCTCCAAGTGCTCAGGTACTCGGTTTGTTTCCCAATTTTTCGAATGTACCCATCCGGTCCATAGGCAATGCGGCAGGAGCCGGAGCATCGAATTTTCTACTGTCCAGAAATATACGGATAAATACTTTGATATTATTGGCAAAGATAACGCATTTTGACCTGGCGGCAAATCCTGCTTTTCAACAGGAATATCTGCAGAATACAGGTTTTTAAAGAAAGTAAATAAATTAGTTGCTTAAAAAATATTGATGGATTTATTAATCTGTTCCTATGTATAATATATGATAACTAAATAATTGCCGAGGAGTAAGAAGATGGAATTACCAATCTATCAACATATTATTGAAGAGATAAAGAAAAAAATTAAAGAGGGTGTTTTGAAACCGGGAGATGCGATCCCTTCAGAAAATTCATTATGCGATACCTATGGCGTGAGCCGGATGACGGTCCGTAAGGGTCTGGCAATCTTAGTGAATGAGGGATATATCACCTCTATCCCTGGCAAGGGTAGCTTTGTGAATGAGCCGGATTCCAAGAAATACATCTTATATTACAACGAGATGGCAAATCTGATTAACACCATCGATACAACCAAGCTGATTGAAGTTAAAATTATCCTGCCGACACCAAGACTCATTGACAGTCTGAATATACCCCAAAGCAAAAAAATAATTATGGTTAAACGGATCCATTACAGCAATGGAGAAGCAGTCGCATATGATGAAAAATACCTGATTTACTACAAGGGAATGCCTATCGTTGAAAAAGAAATCAAATACAGTACTTTCCCGGAAATTGTTTCTCGGTATACTTCTCTGTTTGCGATTAAGAAAGAATTAACAATTTCTGCCCAAATGCCTGATGAAAAAATATCAAAATACCTGTCCCTGTACAATGCCCTCCCACTTTTGGTTGTTGAGCAAAGACTGTTTAATACACAGGATAAGCCAATCGGGCTGGGTATTACTTATTATCGAGGAGACAGCTGCAAGCTATCCGCATCCTGGCCGTTTACCGATATGGAATAGACCATTTAACATAATAAGACAGTTCGTCATCCATCCTGTCTCTAAACAAAACTAGGGAAGCTATCGTCTGGTAGTTTTAGGGCAGTTACATGCCCTTTTTATTTTAACATCCATGGACGGCAAGGGGTGGCACACTTTTGGATCATTATTTATTATTAGGAGAAAAATAATGTTGCTTATTCTTTATTTAGCTGCCATCATTATTGCGAATATCATTACTGCAGCGCTGGCACCTTTGCAGGTAGGACCGTTTTTAATTCCTTACGGAAGCTGGCTGATAGGGGTGACGCTGGTACTTAGGGACATTATCCAGCGCAAGTACGGGCGAAAAACTGCTTATCTGGCGATTACCACGGCTCTTGTCCTATCGGCTGTTTCCTCCAAACTTCTTGGAGATACTTTGACCATTACTTTGGCTTCAGCCATTTCCTTTTTGATCTCGGAATCGGCAGACACGGAAATTTATACGAGGCTTAAAGGCTCTTTCCTGCGTAAAGTGTTTGCGAGCGGGATTGTCAGCAGTTTTCTCGATAGTGTAGTCTTTATATTAATTGGTCTGTCCCCGCTTATTTCAGGCATTCTGACCTGGGATTTTGTGCCGAATGCAGTACTGGGGCAGTTTGCTGTTAAGAGTCTGATGCAAGTGCTCGGAATAAGCATTCTGTTTATGATTAAGAACCACTGGGAGGTTACCGTAAATGAAAAACAAGGAAACTGAGGGCCTGTCACTTCTGGGATCGGGACAAACACGCTATGTTTTTGATTATGATTCGGACATACTGGAGAGTTTTGCAAACAAGTATCCCGATAATAATTATTTTGTCCGCTTAAATTGCCCTGAATTTACCAGCTTGTGTCCGATTACCGGCCAACCGGATTTTGGAACGATGATTATCAATTATATCCCGGATCAGAAATTGGTAGAAAGCAAATCGTTGAAGCTATATCTTTTTAGTTTCCGCAACCATGGAGGTTTTCACGAAGATGTTGTCAACATCATCATGAAAGACCTGATCCGGCTGCTTGAACCCAGATACATCGAGGTTATAGGAGAATTCAGCCCCAGAGGAGGGATTTCCATTCATCCTTACAGCAATTATGGACAGCCGGACAGCAAATGGGTAGAATTTGCCGTGAAGAGGCTGCTTAAGTACGGGAAATAGACGAGTGAGGACATGGGAGCGCTTCTTTTGTCCCCGCTGCTGTCCCAGAGAGCAGCGGTACAAAGCGGCAGTAGTCATCCCAGCTGTCAATATAGCCTTCCAGATTTGTACTGGTCTTTTGTCTGACCAGCAAACGCTGACAGGCTAGCCCTTCGCCGGCTTCAAGTGGGACAACGATTCTTCCGCCGACATCGAGTTGCTCAAGCCAGCAAGGTTCAATGACCGGTGCCGCTGCCGTTACGATGATTCCCCGGTATGGTGCATTTGGTTCATAACCGTTTCGGCCGTCAGCAATGATACTGCAGATCGGATAGTTCAGCTCGGAAGCGGTTCATCATCATAACTGTAGGACAATAAATCTTCAGGGATAAACAAATGCCTGGGGATTTTTTTAATGGCGTCCAGGATGCGTTTGCCATGAACTCCTTGAGGAGCTACATACTCATCAACAAGTATAGCTGCTTTTTCCTGCCAGTTTTGCATAGTCTGATCACTTCTTTCCTCTGATAATTTCGGTGGCCGTGTTCATCTATTCAGCTTAATCGGGTACTGATTGGAATTATTTTGGCCTGTTTTCTCATAATTATAGTATAATAAAATTATTTACGGAAAGTATTCGGGCTTTGGCTCATTGAACTGGTTAATGGAGGAACATAGATGGTCCAAAAATATATTATTGCGCTCGATCAGGGGACGACAAGCTCACGGGCTGTCATTTTTAACCATGAAGGAATGATCGTAGGCAAAGCCCAAAAAGAGTTTGCTCAGATCTATCCGTTCCCGGGGTGGGTTGAACATGATCCTTTGGAAATCTGGGACACCCAGCTGGCTGCTATCAGAGAGGTTCTGGATCAGACGGACATAAATCCGGATGATATTGTTGGGCTAGGGATAGCAAATCAAAGGGAGACGACTGTGGTTTGGAACCGTTTTACCGGCAAACCTGTCTATCATGCGATTGTCTGGCAATGCCGCAGAACGACGGAACTTTGCGAGCAGATATTGAACAGTACCTTAAACGAGTATATTTCAGATGCGACCGGCCTTGTTGCGGATGCTTATTTTTCCGGAACGAAAATCCGCTGGATCCTCGATCATATTCCGGATGGACAGGCGATGGCTGAAAAAGGGGATTTGCTTTTTGGCACAATTGACAGCTGGCTCGTCTGGAATCTTACCAAAGGCCGGCTGCATATCACGGATTATAGCAATGCCTCCCGGACCATGCTCTATAATATCAGGGAACTAGCGTGGGATGACAAAATATTATCTTATCTGAATATCCCCAGATCACTGCTGCCGGAAGTCTGTCCGAGCAGCCTCTGCTGCGGGGTAACAGATTCTTCGATATTTGGCGCTGAAATACCGATAGCTGGTATAGCCGGTGATCAGCAGGCCGCACTTTTTGGGCAGGCCTGCTTTACAGAAGGAATGGTTAAAAATACCTATGGTACGGGTTGTTTTATCCTAATGAATACCGGTAAAAATATGATCCGGTCTCAAAATAAATTGCTGACAACAATTGCCTGGGGAATTGACAACGGGGTGGAATATGCGCTGGAAGGCAGTGTATTTATTGGTGGAGCAGTCATTCAGTGGCTTCGTGATGAACTTGGATTGCTGAAAACTTCTGCCGAAAGCGAGTATTATGCAACTCAGGTCAAAGATACGAACGGTGTCTATATTGTTCCGGCCTTCGTCGGACTCGGCGCACCATACTGGGATATGCATGCCCGCGGCATAGTGACCGGACTTACCCGGGGAGCAAACCGCTTCCACCTTGTAAGAGCCGCGCTGGAAAGCATTGCTTATCAGACGAATGATGTTCTTGCGTTAATGGCTAAGGATACCGGTATCCGTCTTAAGGCCTTGAAAGTAGACGGCGGTGCAGCCGATAATAATTTCCTGCTGCAGTTTCAGGCGGATCTCAGCGGTATTCCGGTTGAACGGTCAGAAATTTGTGAGGTTACGGCTTTGGGAGCAGCATATCTGGCAGGTTTGGCAGCCGGATACTGGAAGGACAAAGAAGAGCTGAAATGCCTCAGTAAAGGGCGTTTTATTTCTGATTCGAACATCACCGAATCTGAGCGTCAGCAATACCTCAGTGGGTGGAAAGCGGCAGTCAGTCAGGCAACCTATCGGACCGTATGATGGGATTATGAACGGAAAATACAAATAACAGATATGTTCAGATAATATTTATTGGCGTAAAGGTTTCTTTTTTCCCCTTAGTCGTAGTAAAATAGTCTTGCTTGATTTTTTGCACAGGGCAATATCATTATTTTCGGGAGTAAAGTGGAAGGCAAAATGGAATACCTTCGTATAGGCAAAAGGCAAATTGAATATGAGCTTCGAAAAAGCAGCAAAGCAAAAAGATTGATTGTTACCATCAAACATCAGAAGTTAAAGGTTTCTGTTCCTGCCGAAATTACTTTTACCCAGGCCAGACGATATCTGGAAAACAATAAAGACCTGATATTAAAGCACATCGAAAAACAAAATTCAGCAGCAGGTGAAACTGCTGCGAAGGAATATGTTTCAGGTGAAAAACTACTGTACAGGGGCAGGCATTATCCTCTGCTGATCGAGGAAAAGGCCGGACCCGGAAGCTCCTCAGCATCGTTTATTGGAAGCAGGATCGTTGTAACCATTCCACCGGGGTTATCAAAAGAGAAGAAAAGTCAATCAACCAAAAAGATACTGGAAGAATGGTATATCCGGCAGGCCCAAAAGCTTCTTCCTGAACAGGTCGAATATTATGCCAGACAGCTGGATATTACCTACCAAAAACTTAGAATTAAGGATCAAAAAACAAAATGGGGAAGCTGTTCAAGCAAAGGATACATCAACTTAAATTGGCGCATTATCATGGCACCGAACCAGGTTGCGGCTTATGTGATTATTCATGAATTGGCCCATCTTAAGTACATGAACCATTCCAAGGAATTTTGGGCATTCGTGGAACAAATTCTGCCGGACTATAAGAAGTGGAAAAGCTGGCTGAAAGAACATTGTAATGAATTGATGGACGGATGAGATTAAAGCAGCTCCGATTTTCGAAATTCCACCAGGTTATGACGATAGCGCTGGGGGATAAAATGGGATTGGAGCTTTTTATTTTTGCGGTTTTCAATGCTGATACGGGTAAAATATTTAGCCCAGAGCTCCTGGTATAATTGTTCTGTCTCTGAATCAGGAATGGCTGCTTCCTCGGAAAAATCGGAAAGGTACCAGTCTTTTTTATTGCAGATGATCGCAAGGCTTCTTTTTTTGTCATGAATAATGAAACGTTCGCCTGCTAGCCTGTCGGCAAAATGGTCGGCCAGAAGAATTAATATATTATGATCCGGCTCCAGGGCCGAATAAAGATAACTGCGGGTATCCGTAAAGCGAAGTAGCCCCAAAAAGCGCTCTGCTTCAAAAGATACTTTCTTGGCTGTTTGCCGGATCGGCAATACCTCGGGATGAGAATGAATGCTGTCAATTTTCGGACCTAACTGAAAGCCCAGCTGAAGGTATTTTAAGATAAGGTTTTCTTTAGCGGTATTGTTCGAGAGGTATACATAATAGATCTGCATTAAGGAGTAGACAGAAATTTTTCTGTCTATCGCATCATAAACCCTGGCAGCAAGCACAGGATCACTTTGGATAACGGTAGATGGCGTGAACATATTGAACTGATACGAAGCCTCAGGATAGATTCCCTGGGCTCTTTGTTCATAATAGCTGTAATATATTGAAGTCAGCAGACCGTCAAAGCTTCCGTCATATAAATAATCCATTTTCAACAGTCCCTCATTCTTCGGAAGATTCCTAGAACCTTGTCAACCCTAAAATGATCATCTATGTTTACAGGATAAATCAGAACAAACATAGCTGAACGGGTTTGGCTACAGGTGCCAGGGCCTGGCGCACCAAGGCACTTTCTGCAGGGATGCCTCCGTAATAACAGCCCTGACACGTAATAAAATATTTAGCGCGCTTAAGAACCACACCCATTTTTTTAAGATGATTATAAGAAATATTACCCAGCCTGCGCTGCAGGATGATTCTCTGGGCGGAAGTCACGCCTACGCCAGGAATTCGAAGCAGCTCTTCATAAGAGGCTTGGTTGATTTCTAGAGGAAATAACTGCATGTTTCGAAGCGCCCAGGAAATTTTGGGATCAAAATCGGTATCCAAAAACGGACTTTGTTCATTGACGATTTCATCCGCTTTAAAGCTGTAAAATCTCAGCAGCCAGTCCGCCTGATAGAGCCGGTGTTCTCTAAGCAAAGGCGGAGAAGTGGAAAGAGCAGGAAGATTTGGGCCCTCATTAACGGGAACATAGGCCGAGTAATAGACTCTTTTCAACTGAAAACGGTTGTAAAGGGTTTCTGTGGCTTTAATAATGGAAAGGTCACTGTCTTTGCTTGCCCCGACAATCATCTGGGTCGACTGTCCTGCCGGAACAAATTTTTGGACGTGTCGGAAGATCTTTCTTTCGGAAGCGTTTTGCGTCATTTGATTATTAATTTGATTCATCGGCGCAAATAGGACGGGCAGTGTCTTTTGCGGCGCCAGGAGTTTGAGGCTCTGCTCTGTAGGCTGTTCAATATTAATGCTCATCCTGTCGGCGAGTAATCCGGTCTTGTTGACCAGCGCCGGATCGGCGCCGGGAATCACTTTGACGTGTATATATCCGTAAAAGTGATATTCATGCCTCAGAATGTCAAGAACCTGATAAATCCTTTCCATGGTATGATTTGGACTGCGCTCAATCCCCGAGCTCAAAAAAAGACCTTCAATATAATTTCGCCTGTAGAATTGAATCGTCAGGTCGGCAACTTCCCTTGGCGTGAAACTGGCTCGCGGGATATCATTTTGATTACGGTTAATGCAATAATGACAGTTATAAATACAGTAGTTGGTCAGAAGAAGTTTTAAGAGTGAAACACAGCGGCCGTCGGCAGACCAGGTATGGCAGATGCCAAATGATTTGGAATTGCCGATACCGCCTTTATTTTGTTTATTTACCCCGCTTGAAGCACAGGAAACATCATACTTGGCTCCATCGGCGAGGACTGCAAGTCTTTCCAGGGTACTCATGCTCATCACCCCAATAAATTTTAGCAGAAACAGAACAGAAATGCAAACATATGTTCGATAATTCTGCATAATACGGGTTCGGAGATAGATAAGACAAAAATAAGAACAAAAAATAAAAAAAAAGATCGACTTGAAATCTATTTCAGAAAATACTATACTAGGTTCAATTATTCTAATCTTACCAGCTCAAAATTAAATAACTTAATTTCAGGGGTGCCGGATCGAGGCCGGCTGAGATAAAGACCCAATGATGTCTTTGACTCCTATAACCTGATCCAGGTAATGCTGGCGGAGGGAAGAAGTTTTGGAATACATGAGATGTTAGACGTACGTATAGTACGTACTGCAATGTTTTTAAGCAGACAAAACACAAATCTTTTTCCGATTTGTGTTTTTCGTTTTTCTGCTCAGAAATCGAGAAAGAAGGTATCCTATGAAAAAAGTATTAACAATTGCAGGCAGTGACACTTGTGGTGGAGCAGGAATTCAGGCTGATTTGAAGACTTTTGCTGCACATGGGGTTTATGGAATGAGTGTGATAACTGCTGTGACAGCACAGAATACCCAAGGGGTTATTGCTGTGCAGGATATTAAGCCGGAGATTATCGGGAAACAAATCGATGCAATTTTTGAAGACATTGAAGTAGATGCATTGAAAATCGGGATGGTATCGGTAAGCGAGACTATAGAAACGATTCGGGATAGATTAATTGAGCATAACGTCAAAAGGATTGTACTTGATCCGGTGATGATTTCGAAAAGCGGATATCCTTTACTGAAGGAAGATGCCAGAAAGGCTTTGATTACAAACCTACTGCCGCTTGCGACCATCGTTACTCCGAATATTCCTGAGGCTGAGACAATTACAGGAAGGCCGATCCTAAATCTTCGGGATGTGAAGGAAGCAGCAAAAATAATTTTATCCTTGGGACCCGCCTGTGTCTTGCTAAAAGGTGGACACTTGGAGGGAACGGCGACGGATATTCTGTTTGATGGAAAAGTATTTTCTGAATTTAAAGCGCCAAGGCTGAATACGAAAAATACCCATGGCACCGGTTGTACCCTTTCGGCTTCTATTGCTGCAAACCTGGCCAAGGACATGGAAATGACCAGGGCCGTAGAAGCAAGTAAAAAATATATTACGATGGCGATAGAGCATTCGTTGGAAATAGGTAAAGGGGTAGGCCCAACGCACCATTTTTACGAAATTTATAAGAAAGCGGGAATGATGGATGAGTGATTCTAAAATACCTGATAATAAAACACAAGGGGTTCCTTCTTTCAGCCATTTTATCCTCTGGTTTGGGGCAGCAGTTTCTATTGCTGAAATCTATACCGGGGCATTAATTGCTCCCCTTGGTTTCAGCAAAGGTGTTCAGGCTATTCTGCTGGGGCATTTGCTTGGCGTTGTTATTCTAGGTCTCACCGGAATAATCGGTGCAGAAAAAAGAATTTCGGCCATAGAATCTACCCGAATTTCTTTTGGAAAATACGGGTCTTATGGTTTTTCAGTTCTAAATATTTTGCAGCTTCTTGGCTGGACGGCTGTGATGATTATTGTGGGCGCTCGTTCAGTCAATGAAATCAGCAAGATTCTCTGGGGCTTTAATAACCAGCTATTATGGAGCATTTTTATCGGTTTACTAATTTGTCTCTGGATTGGGGTCGGGATAAAAAAGCTTAACAAAGTGAATGCTCTGGCCGTAGGACTGCTATTCATTCTGACAATTGTCTTAAGCACGATTGTCTTCAAAAATCCTGGTTTAGCTGTCCAGATTCCAGATGGAGAGCTTTCCTTTGGTGCAGCAGTAGAACTTAGCGTAATTATGCCGCTATCCTGGTTACCACTGATTTCAGATTATACCCGTTATTCAAAGAGCCGCAAGGGAGCTTTTTGGGGGAGTGCCGGCGGCTATTTTGTCGGGAGCAGCTGGATGTATGTCATCGGACTGGGAGCGGCTATTGTTGCCGGGAATTCTGATATTTCGGCAATTCTCCTATCTGCCAATCTTGGAATTGCAGCAATGGGAATTGTGGTTTTATCTACGGTGACGACGACCTTTCTTGATGCTTATTCAGCGGGAGTCAGTTATCTGAATATCTGGCCGAAAGCAAATGATAAAATAGCTGGTCTGGTCATGACATTTATCGGAACTGTACTTGCCGTCATTGTGCCCATGGAACAGTATGAGAACTTTCTTTATGCCATAGGTTCCGTTTTTGCTCCGCTTTTCGCAATTC
Organism: Dehalobacter sp. TeCB1; assembly: GCF_001707455.1. Classification (NCBI taxonomy): domain Bacteria; kingdom Bacillati; phylum Bacillota; class Clostridia; order Eubacteriales; family Desulfitobacteriaceae; genus Dehalobacter; species Dehalobacter sp. TeCB1. The sequence goes on from NZ_MCHF01000056.1 coordinate 281,975, forward strand.
TTTTAACGGAGTATTATATCTTCAGAAAAAAGGAGATCAAGGAAGATCAGGCTATCAATTGGCTAAACATGCTGATCTGGGTTATAGGCGTTGTACTTTATCAGCAGTTTGCGGCGAGCGGTTTTTTCTTAGGAAGTACCCTGCCTGTAATGGTGATAACAGCAATATTTTGTATTTTAGGTAAAGGGGTTGTCGGAAAATGGATATCATCAAAGAATGTGTAGAAGCTCTGAAAGAATTAAAAGAGCGAAGACCGCTGGTTCACAACATCACCAATTATGTTACGGTCAATGATTGCGCGAATATCATTCTCGCGCTCGGGGGCTCACCGGTGATGGCTGACGATATCAGTGAAGTTGAAGATATGGTGGCGATCGCTTCAAGCCTTGTGATTAATATGGGCACTTTGAGTGAAAGAACGGTTGGTTCCATGATCAAGGCAGGAAAGAGAGCCAACCAATTACACATACCTGTTATTTTTGATCCTGTAGGTGTAGGCGCTACGCCCTATCGCAATAAGGTTGCCCAAACACTGCTAAATGAAATTCATTTTGCCGTAATCAGAGGAAATATGTCCGAAATCAAGTGTTTAAACGGCTTGAACGTTCAAACCAAGGGAGTCGATTCCGTAACGGACGAAACGGGCGGGGTAGAAGTTGCCAAAGACTTAGCGGCTAGAATGAACTGTGTAGCAGCTGTTACCGGTAAAACGGATATTATTACAAATGGAAAAGCAGTATGCAGTATCGCAAATGGTCATCCGATCCTGGCGCATGTTACAGGTACCGGCTGTATGGCGACAGCGCTGGTCGGAACCTACTGCGGCGTGGTTGCAGATTCCTTTATAGCGGCCGCAGCGGGAGTAATGACGATGGGGCTTGCCGGAGAGCTAGCCCAAAGAACATTGCAAGATAAGGAAGGAATAGGCACTTTTAGGGTGAGACTTTTCGATAGTGTCTATAATCTGGGTGAAGATACGATAAGGAAAGAAGGGAGGATAAAATTGCTTGCCTAGCTTAAAATGGGACTACTCTCTTTATCTTGTTACTGATAGAAGCTATATCGGAGTTCGGGATTTGATCGTTTGTGTTCGGGAAGCAATTGAAGGTGGTGTCTCTCTTGTTCAGCTTCGGGAGAAAATCGCCCCGTCCCGGGAATTTTATGAAATGGCCGAGAAATTGAAAAGCCTGACTTCCCGTTACAATGTTCCGTTGATTATTAACGATCGTCTGGATATTGCCTTAGCCATCGATGCTGATGGTCTGCATCTGGGACAGGAAGATCTGCCGATTGCGGTAGCCAGAAAACACATTGGACAAGATAAAATCATTGGGATATCAGTCAGTAATGTTGCAGAAGCCATTCAAGCGGAAAAAGAGGGAGCGGACTATCTTGGAGTAGGGGCAATGTATGCAACAGGAACGAAGATCGATGCCAAACTTGTTTCGCTGGCAGTGCTGGAGAAGATAAAAAAAGCCGTCTCAATCCCTGTCGTAGCGATTGGCGGGATTAAGAAGGAAAATGCTGTGCGTACGATGGAAACCGGGATTGACGGAATATCCGTAGTTTCTGCTATCCTAGCGGCGCAAGACATTGAACAGGCAGCACGGGAATTAAAAAAATCATATCAAAAACAGACTAATTATACGAAAGGGGCTGTGCTGAAACTTAAATAGTTTCACACAGCTTCTTTGCTATTTTGATATAATATTGACCATTTATGCCGCATTGCAGTAACAGCAAAGCAGAAGAATAAAAAAAGGGGCATATTACCCCTTACATACCACCATTTTTCGCATATTATGTGCTATGCAATGTAATCCCCATTCCAGTTTGACCTGAGATGCACATCAGCTTGATGACTTTTTACGTCGCGTTTCAATCAGTACTAAAGCCACCAACAAAAGTAGTATTCAATTAGAGAAGAATCCCGCTGTTCGGTCGTGACAACGGGATTCTTCACAACAGGATTTTTATTTACAGTTCCGGAATATCCTTTGCCCATATCTCATCCCGCGCCCGCTGAATCAGAAACTCATAGACTTTATCCTTATAGGCAACGAAGGTGTCCGGGTCGCTTTGTTTGATCTTATCGAGCTGGAACCACAGTTCTTTGATCACCCGGTCCAGTTCCCCGTAGAGAAAGGCGATATTGTTGGCGCGTACCTTGGTCGACGCACTGCTCAAGTTCTTGCGCAGGGAGTTCAGGGATTTATAAGCGGTTGTTTTTTTGATGGAGGTTACCTCGTTCTGCAGGTTTTCGGCTTTTCGTTCTAGCCGGCTCTTGGCCGTAAACAATTCCTGGGCGTTTTTATCTAATACGGCGTTCGCTTGGGCCAGCCGGGCGGACTTTTCCTTTTCCTCCTCCAGGGCTTGCTGCAGGACCGCTTTTTCCTGTTCGGCCTGTTCCTTCTTCCGCCGGGCCTGATTCCAGTCGTCAATCGCCTTTTGCAGCTCGCGGGTAGACGTTCTCGCGACATCCGTGTCCGTGATGAAAGCGGCTCTTTCCTCTTCCGGTACGCCTAAGAGGATGTAGGCCTGTGAAAAGCTCAGTTCGGGTATTTCCTGGTCCGGTTCGCCGTCGGTGAAGATAGAAAGCTGTTTGACGCCGTACTCCTGGTAGAGGCGCATCATTTTTTCGGCCGTATCCTGGGAGTAGCTGACCTCCTCTTTCAGCCAACGGCCCCATTCCCCATACTTGACCTGTTCCTTGATCTCCGTCAGCCGCCGCCCGATCTCGATGGCGCTGCTGAGCACGATCCGATGGGTCTGTCTTTTGATCAGGTTAATTTCCGACGCGATTAACTGCGGCGACTCCGGATATTTTTAAGGACAACCTGTAACCCCCGGGACAAAATATTCATAAAGTAGTTAATGAGGACAGGCGAGACAAGTCAGCCTGTCAAAGAGAAAGGAGGTGCACAGCCATGCCTGTCACCATGATCCCGTTAAGTTCGGTTCTGGCCGGACGCTATCAGATCGGTACGACGCCGGCCGGCGGTCCGATCCTCAGGAAAAAAGGACTGAATTATGTTAAGCCTGACGCCACGGAGCAAGCCCTTTATGATGTCATTTCAGCCTTATACAGTTTGAGTCAACATGAACTGCAGGATATCCTGTTGCAGAAGAATTACCGGCTTGAGTTCGAAGAGGGATAAGGTTTCTGCCGGTTTGGGCGGGAAAGGAGGTGATCATATGGCAAATACCAGATATGTTCGCCTGACGTTTGCCACCACAGGTGGCAAAACTTTCGGCATTAACGTGCCGGATCCGATCGAAGGCCTGACGAAGGCTCAGTGCGAAGCCGTCATGGATACGGTTATCGAGCGGAATATTTTCCTCACTTCCAGTGGGGAGTTACAATTAATGCGGGACGTTAAGGTCTACGACAACAACGTGGAGGATCTCTATGATCCTCCCGAAGGATAAGCGTGCCTAGCGCTCTGGAGCTGTTGTTTTGGCAACAGCTTCAGCCCTTTTCCCTCCAGTACATTTAAGTAAGAATGTAAGCGTCAGAGATGATCACCGTGGTTGTGCAGTGTTGTTTTGCTATATCCTGAACCCTTTTCTGTGTTTCAGGGTACATCCATAATGGAAATCTTTTTTTGTTTCCCTCTGACATTCTGTTTAACCTCCTATCGTCGAAGTAAAAGTTCGGAGAAAAAATCGCGTGAAAAGATGCCCCGAACTCTCCCACAAAAAGACAAAAGGAGCGATAGCTTCTTCCTGCTATTGCTCCCATAAAATATTCGCCTAATTTTACATCAATTTTGAGTTTATATAGAGTTCGGGATACACCCCATACACCCGTGCCATTCCTTGAAGTTTACAAATCACCTAAGACGTCATTAATAGTTTCAAATTTTCCACTTTCGTTATTCTTTACTTTTATCGTTGACATTTCGTCTTTAATTAATTTTTTAGATTCTGATTTTGCCATTGTGCTTTTATCAATTTCTCTCAAACCATCCTGCAAAAATACAATGCCGTATCTATCATAATCAGGATCATATTTTAAATACATTAAATATGTTTTACCTTGTTCTATATTTATGTTGCCCATTGTATAGGATGAAACATACTTTGTCTTTTTCTCTTCATTTGTAAGCGTCTTGGTTAATTCTACTTTTGTTTTTTGACTTTCAGTTAGTCCTTTTTCATATTCACTAAAACTAATTACTCCGCCAAGTCTTATAAATGGAATAATATTATCCTCAACATTTCCTTTGATAACTTTTTCAACTTTTATTTTGCCAATAGTTTGAATATCTGTATATAATTCTTCTTTAGGATTATAGTTTATACTTCCATCTACTGATTGGACTGTCCCGATAATTATAAAATCCGAATTTTCATTTCTAACTTTTTTATCAGTAGTATTGATTAAATAATCTAATTCAGATCTTAAGTCTAATACTACATCTTTATTCTCCGTAGTTGAACTTAAGCTATTTACATTTTTATCTATTGTGTTTTTAATGTTTGCAGATGCTAATACGGAATTGTTGCTTGTCTTAGATAATATAGTAATTCCACTCAATAATAGTATAAAAAATATACTACTAAAAATTATAACGGTTTTCTTTTTCATGAAAATCCCTCCTTGTATTATTAATATTTTGCATTTATTGCATCATTATCTTCTTGTTGTACAGTTTGTACTGTCCTACCATAGGCAGTTTGGCACATAATACTACCTGTGGGGTTACTATTATAATGTGCCAACCCGAATGCGTGTCCCATTTCATGTGCCGTTACTCCTTGCCTTAATGAAGAAGACAAAGTTGATAGTGCAGTATTATTTAAATAAATTTCTGAATACAACCAATTACTTAAATTTGGGTCTATTTCATAACCAGACGCATTCATTGGGCGAGTTTGTCCTCCTATATTATCTCCATCTGGACCCCAATAGGAGCTAGTCTTAGCATAGAAATCAATTGCGGTTCCACTATTTGTACTTTTAATATATAAATATATTGGATTAGATCCATAGCCTGTATGTTCCCAGTTATATGCGGCATCTCTAATCGGAGTATATAGAGGATTACTTGAACCATTCTCTATATAATAATATACATTAACTCCTCTAGAGCATGAATAAGTAAATGTAGGTGTTATTGCAAATACGGGTGTCGCCAAAAGAATAGTAAATAATGTTGATAAAATTATAGAACACAGATATTTTTTTGGTTTCATGTTCATGAATAAACATCCCTTCATCAGATATTTTTTACCAATAATTCTTGATAGGTTTTCAATTCCAACGTTCATTTTTCATGAGAACTGCCTCTTCAATTTAATTTAGTTAAATTAAACCAGACCTGAACTTTATTAAGCAAAGTTATGGACGTCGCCCTTGATAAACAGTACCCTTGGAAGTCCTGTTTATTGGGGGTTTCTTTATTGTAATATTTCTATTGCCTCACTCTTAAATGTCCTAATAATAAATCACCTCACTTTGGATATTTTTTTGCTACTTTCAATAAAAGCGTAAATTTCCAATATTGCTTTCTCATTACATAAAGACAATCACAATGACTTTTCGCAACACATTTTTATAGAATTCAAATAAAAAATAAAGGTCCATTGTCCAAGCTACGGACAGAGATAGAAAAAACGCTTGTTCTATTTTTGGTAAAATTGACTTATAAAGAGAGAAATAAACCCCTAAAGGTGGTTTTCGTCAGACAATAATAAATATAGAAGGGGCTGTGTGAAAACTAGCCCGAAGAAGCCGTCTAGAACGCAAGTTTTAGGCGGCTTTTCATACCATATAGAAAGCAAAAAATGGTAAAATATAAACATAGATATATAGTAAAAGCAGGTGAAAAAAGTTGTCAAAACCCGAGCAAAAGGTACATAACAAAGTCATTTTTAAAGAATATAACCAAAATCAGCTGAGTCTGCCCATCGACCTAGAGAGCCTGATTCCCCCGAATCATATGGTTAGAGTAATCAACACGGCCATAAAAAAAATGAACCTGGAACCACTCTATGCCCAGTATCCCGGCAAAGGAAGATCCAGTTTTCATCCGATAATGATGACAAAACTCGTTGTTTATGCCTATTTCGATAAAACATATTCCAGCCGCAGGATCGAAAAAGCTGCCAGAGAAAATATTATGTATATGTGGATCTGCGGAGGCAATGTCCCTGATTACAAGACTATCAATACCTTTCGCGGGGAAGGGATGAAGGATGTGATTCTCGACGTTTTCAGTGAAGTTGTAGAACTGCTTATAGAAGAAGGATATATCAAACTCGAAAACTACTTTATGGATGGCACAAAAATCGAAGCCAATGCCAACAAATACAGCTGGGTATGGGGGAAATCATCCAAACGCTACAAAGAAAACCTGCGTCAAAAGTGTCAGGAACTTATTCAATATGCCGAACAAGAAAATGACGAAGAGAACGCAGAATACGGGGAGCGAAACCTGGAAGAACTTGAAACCGACAAACCTATCGATTCTACAGCAATCGAAGCAGCAGTAAAACGTATCGATGAAAGGCTGTCCCAAATCCCGAAAGATAAAAAACTCAAAAAAGCCAAACGAATAATAGAAAAAGAATTGAGCAAGGTCAAACTGAAATGGGGATTACATTGCATAGCACATAATATGCGAAAAATGGTGGTCTGTAAGGGGTAATATGCCCCTTTTTTTATTCTTCTGCTTTGCTGTTACTGCAATGCGGCATAAATGGTCAATATTATATCAAAATAGCAAAGAAGCTGTGTGAAACTATTTAAGTTTCAGCACAGCCTCTTTCGTAATCAGTTATGTTGTAATCATCATAAATGCTTAACTTAGGTAACCGTTCCAACCAGCTTCAAAAGCTTTCAGATTAACTGCCAGTAGTTTAGACGGGACTGTTTCCCGGATAACATCAAGCCAAATCTGCTTGTCGATCTTCAGGCATCTGGCCAGCAATCCCAGCAAAACAACGTTGACTGCTTTGGCGTTGCCAGCTTCGACAGCCTTTTCGAGCCCGTTGATGATAAAAACTTCTTTACGTTCTTTTTCAATAATATCCAACACATCGGAAGGATATTGCGCAGCTCCGACGACTACCGGCATAGGATCGATTCTTTGGTCATTAATTAAGATGCTGCCATCCTTTTTCAGATAGGGCAGCCAGCGGAGAGCCTCCAGCTTCTCAAAAGCGAGTATAATATCCGCTTCACCTTCAGGAATGATCGGGGAGGCGACTTCTTTGCCGTATCTTACCTGGGTAACCACACTCCCGCCCCGCTGAGCCATCCCGTGAATCTCCGAGACCTTAACGTCCTGGCCGGTCATTTGGACGGCGCCCGCCATCACTCGGCTCGCAAGGATTGTCCCTTGTCCACCTACACCAACAATAAGAATATTCGTGATATCAATCATTGGCGCCACCTTCTTTCTTGATTGCTTCGCTGGGGCAGACAGTTGCACATAGCCCGCAACCTACACACTGAGCAAGGTTGATCCTGACTTCTTTTCCTTCCTTGGCGATACAGGGACAGCCTAATTTAAGACAGCGTAGACAGCCGGTACAAGCTTCTGTGGATATGCGATAAGGGTTATTCTTGCTTTTATCGATTAAGGCGCAAATCCGCTGGGTAATAATTACGGAAGGCTCTTCAGCAGCCAGCTCTTCTTTGATGATTTTCTCCAGTTCGTCCAGCTTAAACGGGTCAACAGCCCGGACCCTTTCTACGCCGACGGCCTTGGCCAGAAGGACGAGATCAATTTCTTTGGTAGGTTCTCCTTTAACAGTAAAACCGGTCGTCGGATTATGCTGGTGGCCGGTCATTGCCGTGATGCGGTTATCCAGAATAATGGTCGTTGTTGTTGCTTTATTGTATACGACGTCAACAAGTGCAGTTATCCCGGAATGAATGAAAGTGGAATCCCCAATCACCGCTACCAGATTGCGGGCGAAATCCTTACCTCTGGCTTTCTCCATGCCCATGGCAGTACCGATACTTGCTCCCATACAGATGGTCGTGTCAATGGCTTTAAGCGGAGCAAGGCAGCCAAGCGTATAACAACCAATATCACCGGCGACGGTGACTTTAAGCTTATTAAGTACATAGAAAAGACCTCTGTGCGGACAGCCGGGACATAGGACAGGAGGACGCGGAGGAATTTCATATTGCAGTTGATCTGGTTCGGTCGTCTCACGGGGAGAACAGTCCCCAAGCGTCTGCATGATTTTGGCGGCAATCGTTTCCGGCAGTAGTTCCCCGATCAGCGGAAAAGTATCCTTGCCATGAACATCAAGACCCCAGGACCTCACATACTCTTCGATAAAAGGTTCCAACTCTTCGACAATATATAACTGATCTACTTTGTTCGCAAAGTCCATAATCATTTTTTGGGGCAGCGGGAAGGTCATGCCAAGTTTTAAGATTGAAACTTCCGGTAAAACTTCTTTGACATACTGGTAGGTTACGCCGCTGGTAATTACTCCAATCTTCGTATCGTTCCATTCAACGCGGTTTAGATCGGTACTTTCAGCGTAGTCTTTTAGTTTTATTAGCCTATCCTCAACAACCACATGGCGGTGACGGGCATTTGCGGGAATCATCACATATTTGGAAGGATTTTTCTGATATTCCTTAATTCCTTTCTCTTTGCGGTCAGCAAGTTCGACCAGGGACTGGGAATGTGCCACCCGTGTTGTCGTTCTAAGCATAACCGGCGTATCAAACATCTCGCTGATGTCAAAAGCCAATTTGGTAAAAACTTTGGCCTCCTGGCTGTTGGCCGGCTCTAGTACCGGAATTTTTGCTGCCCGTCCAAAATGACGGTTATCCTGTTCATTTTGAGAACTATGCATGCCCGGATCGTCAGCAGATACAAGTACCAGTCCACCGTTAACACCGGTATACGAAAGTGTAAACAAGGGATCTGCTGCTACGTTTACCCCGACATGTTTCATGGAGACAAGCGCTCTTCCGCCGGCGATCGCAGCACCCAAACCAACTTCGAGTGCTACTTTTTCGTTCGGGGACCATTCCGCATACATCTCATCATATTTTGCTGCGTTTTCTGTAATTTCCGTACTGGGGGTTCCTGGATAAGCCGTGCATACTACAACTCCGGCTTCCCAGGCACCTCTTGCAATCGCTTCGTTGCCTGTCAGAAGCTTTTTCATTGTCCCCATCCTCTCAAATTTTAGATCTGCATTTATAAGATATCATCAAATGTTATAGGTTGTTTTCGGTGATATAAGATTCATTATAGTATGAATAAAGAAAACAGTTCAAGCAAAATCCAAGCTATTTTTTGAAAATATCTGGATGATTGCCAAACTGTTATAATTTATATAACTGTTCAATTTATATATAGGAATCAATTTAGTGGTTCGTCATTTAGTCATTTGATTCGCTTTCAAGGTCCAGGCCTTCGGGGTCTTCACTTTCAAGGAAAATATTGATTTCATCGTCAGAAAGAACATTATTTGTTTTCAGGGAGGCATAATTATCCTGGAAATGGGGCGAATAGAGCGGAGAACTGATATTCTGACCAGAGGCGACCATATCTCGGATGCGCATTAGTTCCGAATATTCATGGATGGAGATGATGACAGCCTGGGGTTTGTTATTTTTGACGATGATATAGGGATTGCCTTCATCTTCAACGGCCTGAATAACTTTTGAAGCTTGTCCACGGCCTAACTCCGAAACGGAAATCATACAGTCAAATACCCGGCGCAAATCCATGCGAGAAACTCCCCTCCCTCAGCAGATCACAAATGTCATGCTCAGACAAACGTCCAAAGACATTTTGATTATAAGCTGGAAACTGGAATAATGCAACAAGCGGCTGAATGATTTTAGTGGTAATTAACATGCATATCTGCATGAAAATAGTCGAAGAAACGACAATCCTTATTAATAAGAGAAATAAATCAATGAGATTTGTCAAAACTTTTTTCCTGAACTGCCCTGAACCATCAATTGAACCTTTTAAGGCAACAGGCAATAAAATGAAGCGTGAACATATTATTCATTGAGGAGTGTCGGTAAAATGAAAGGAAACATGAAACATGTATTTCCGGGCGGAAATACCTCAGAGGGATTTTTTTCGTACTATTCGTTTCTGCTGGAAAAAGGTACGAAACGAATTTTTGTGGTCAAAGGGGGACCTGGCGTCGGAAAATCAACGTTGATGAAAAAAATTGGGAACAGAATGGTAGAAATGGGTTATGATGTGGAATTCCACCACTGCTCTTCCGATCATCATTCCCTCGACGGAATAGCGGTTGTGGATGCCGGGATTGTGATGGTTGATGGAACTGCACCGCATATTGTGGATCCGAAGTATCCTGGAGGTCTGGATGAGATCATAAATCTGGGAGAATTCTGGGATACGGATGCCATACAGCACAATGTAAAACATATTATCGCGTCAACGAATGAAGTCAGCCGTCTGTTTGCCAGGGCTTACCGTTTGTTAAGTGCAGCCAGAGCGGTCGCGGAGAATATGATGGCAATAACCAGGCAGTCTATGGATTTTTCCGCGTTGAATATGGAAACATCGCGTTTGGCAAAGAAAATATTTGAGGGTGTGTACATGGTGGAAAGCTCCGGTAGGACCGGCGTGGCCAGACATCTGTTTTCCTGTGCGTATACACCGGAAGGTTTTGTTGATTTTACAGATTCTATTCTTCAGGAAATCCGGGAAATCGTTTATCTGGAAGGCGAGATGGGCACAGGAAGATCCGTTTTTATGGAGAAAATTGCCACCAAGGCCATGGAAAAAGGTTTTGATGTAGAAATCTATCACTTACCGCTGATCCCTTCCAAGATCGGAACGATTGTGATCAAAGAACTGCAGGTTGCCCTGACGTCGAGCGAATCTTTCCGAAACAATCATCAAGAGTCCGTTAACCTGAACAGGCATGTCCATACAGAGCTTTCTTCATCACTGACACAGGAACTGAACAGTGACCTGGATTTGTTTGGTCATCTTATGCACAGCGGAATGGACTGCATTCACCAGGCCAAACAGGAGCACGATGCTCTGGAGCAATATTATGTCCCGTATATGAATTTCAAGGCTGTCGAAGAAAAATACGAGGAGATCTTGAGCAGGATTTTGGATATTGCGGGCAGTGAGGCCTGCGCAGCAGAAAAACAACTGCATTAAGACATACCGCGGAGGGGGGGACAAAAGATGTGTCCCTCCCTCCCTTGGTTTTCTATCTCCCTGAGCGATCCTTTGAAGTGATTTTTTGTTTGATGATTGGTTATGATAGAATAGGAAAATATCCTATCATGAGGTTTTTATGGAAAAAGATCTATATATGACAATTTCCAGCAAAACAAAACAGCTGCTGGTCAAACAGGAAGGTTTCGATGCGGATTTCAAGATGACAGTTAAAGGCATTCAAGCCACAGATTTAGTAGCATTTGCGAATTCAGAAAATGGAGGAACCATTTTAGCTGGCGTGGGTGAAGTTGAAGATAAAAACAGCATGCAGAAAGGTAGAATCATCGGCTGTCCTGTTGGTGACAAGGAGAGACTCTTTATTTTAAGTAAAGCTGAGAGTTGTGTTCCGCCTGTTGAAGTCGCTATAATAATAGAAAACTATGCCAGAAAACCAATCTACCGAATTGAGATTCCCTCCGGTAAAGAAAAGCCGTACTGTACGGCCGGGGGCACATACAAGATCAGAGGGGACGGCCGGACCAACACCCTGCTTCCCGGAAGGCTGCTGACCCTTTACATCGAAAAACAAAGCGAAACATTTTTTAACCGCTTTCGCGAAGCAACGAAAGAACTGGGGAAAGATATTCTGGCTTCGGATACACTGCTTCAAAATGCCTTAAACGAGCTCAGACGCAAAGTGCTGCAGATTGAATCTGCCATTGGGAGCAATCAAAACAGCCTGGAAAAAATAGAGGCTATTGATAAAAAAATAGATAAGCTTTTGTCGCTGCAAGCTAAAGGAGAATGAAATGAATTTCAACACAAATACGGATCTTGATTATGAACCGCTGATCGTGGTCGAAGGGAAAAACGATGCGCATGCGGTCAGACGCGCCCTGGGCAAAGTTGACGTCATCTGGACGGAGGGGTTTGGATTGACCGAGCAAAAGCTGGAGTATATTGCGGAGATGGCAGAGAGACGTGGCGTTATTGTCTGTACGGATCCTGATTTTGCTGGAAAACAGATTCGGGAGCGAATCAATAAACGGATCCCGAAAGCCAGGCACGTTTATCTTTCCGTCGAGGTAGCGCGCAATCCGAAAGATTATGATATTGGCCTGGAAAACGTTTCTTCGGAGGAGATCAGGAAAGCGTTTTCCAAAATACTCGAAGTAAAGATTTCGAATATGGACAGCAACGACGGAGTGAAAATTGCTGAGAAGATAAATGCTGAGGCGGTAGTAATGGCTGATTTGCGGCAAAGCGGCCTGGTTGGGCAATGCTGTTCGGCTGCAAAACGGGTCCGGCTCGGGAAAATTTTGGGGATTGGGGATACCAACGCCAAGCAATTTTTATTTCGCGTCAACCGTTTTGGGATAACTAAAGACGAATTTTATTCCGCAGTAAAGCAGATGGAAGGGAATGGGAAGTAAGTGACGAAAGCAGGATGGGAAGATACGGCGTCCTATGTCCGCAGAGTTGTACGCCATGGGGTCCGGGCCAAAAAATCTTTGGGTCAAAATTTTTTAGTTAATGACAGTATTATCGAAAGGATCGTTCGGGAGGGTATGCCCTTAAATGATCTGCCGCTGGTTGAGATTGGACCGGGGCCGGGTGCTCTAACGAGGATGCTTGCCCCCAAATTCCCCAGATTGTGGGCGGTAGAACTTGATAAGGAAAAAGTTGAGTTACTCCAAAGAGAATTAAACGCCTACCCGTTTGTTCTGTTGCATATGGATGCCCTAAAGCTTAAACTAGCCAATCTTTGGGGACAGGAAAAAGGCTGGCTGATTGGCAATCTCCCGTACTACATCACAAATCCGCTACTAATGCATTTCCTTAACCAAGCGGAATCGCTGCTGGGCATGACCGTAATGGTTCAGAAAGAAGTTGCCGACCGAATGTGTGCCCTGCCCGGGGGAAGGGATTATGGGATATTATCGATTGCCGTTCAGTTATCAGCCGAGGTTAAAAGGCTGTTCGATGTTCCACCTTCGGCCTTCTGGCCTCAGCCGAAGGTCACATCGACGGTGCTAAGACTGGATATCCGGCCATATCCAGGATTCTCATTGGAAAAGAGAGACGTCTTTTTCAAGGTTGTGCGGGCGGCTTTTGCGCAGCGAAGGAAGATGCTGCTGAATACGCTTTCCAGCGGACTCTCTTTACCCAAAGAGCTAACTGCGGAGATACTCAAGGCTGCGGGAGTAGACCCGAAGCTCAGGGCTGAAGATGTCGGGATACTTGATTATCAGAAGATTGTAGCCGTCTGGGAGGCGCAAAGAAATTGATTCTAAGGATACCGGTTTGGGAACCGGTATTTTTTTATGTCATAAAATAGAGTAAATCAGAAAATATAGATGCAGCTATTTTTAAAGGAGTTTGCGAAGAGCAGGAGGGTTAGACATGTTTAAGACAGGAGATATTGTGGCCCGCCTTTCTTATAACCAGGATTTATTTCTAAAAATACTGGCCCTGAATAAAAGGCGCAAGAAAGTAACGGCAGTACTCGGTGGGCTCAATTACCGATTAATCGCCGACGCCGATGTCGATGACCTTATTTTCAAGGATGATAAGCAAATTGTCCATTATCAGCTGGCCGATTCTCAGGAAGTTTATAAAAAATTCCGTAAGGTTGTCTACGATCGCAAATTCAAGGTTGAAGAAGAGTACTTTGAAATACCGGGCAAAATTCTTCATTTGGACGGAGATCAGGAATATTTGGATCATTGTCTAAAAACGTATAGACAATTGGGACTTCAGGCCAAAGGAATTTGCAAATCGGAAGCGGAACAGCCCAAGGCAATTGCCGGGTCTTTGCGAGATTATCCGGCGGATATTCTGGTTTTGACAGGCCATGATTCTTTGCTTAAAGGGAAAAGCAATTTGAAAAGTCTGGACAGCTACCGGAGCTCGGGTCATTTTGTGCAGTCCGTTACGGAAGCAAGGAGAATTCAGCCGAATAAAGATCAGTTGGTTATCTTTGCAGGCGGATGCCAGTCTAATTTCGAAGCAATCATTGAAGCCGGTGCAAACTTTGCCTCTTCGCCAAGACGAATGATGATTCATGCCTTAGACCCTGTGTTTCTGGTGGAGAGCATTGCCTATACGCCAATTGACCGTACCGTTTCTCTCAAAGATATTATTCGGCATACAGTTACGGGCGTAGACGGTGTAGGCGGAATTGAAACAAGAGGACAGCTCAGAAGAGGTTACCCCAAAGTAGAGCATTAATTCATGAATAAAATACAAGTTTAGGAATAATTTACGCAGATTTCCACAAATTAAGCTCGGAGGGATGCTATGACCGAGCATATTATGGGAAATCTGCTTATTATCGGCGGAGCAGAAGACAAGGAAAAAGACTGTAAAATTTTAAAATATTATTATCGCGAGGCAGGAGAAAAAAGATCCAGGATATGTGTTATTACTGCAGCTTCAGAGGACGGGGAGCAGGCGGGGATCATTTATAGAGACCTTTTTATGAAGTTTGGCTGCTCAAATATAGACGTGATTGCCATTCAAGACAGAGCGTCTGCCAATGTAGGTGAAAATATTGAAAAGATCGTTCAAGCCAGCGGTATTTTCTTTACAGGGGGGGACCAGCTCAGGATCACAGCGATGATCGGCGGAACTGCAATGGGTATGGCCTTGCAGCATCTGTATGAGCAAGGGGTTATTATCGGAGGGACCAGTGCCGGAGCATCCGTAATGTCTGATACAATGATCATCGGCGGACAGGGAGATACGCCTGGTGAAGACTTAATTCAGATGGCCCCCGGACTAGGACTTTTGAAGGGTATCATTATTGACCAACATTTTGCCCAAAGAGGAAGGATTGGACGGCTAATGACGGCTGTCTCCTTAAATCCGTACTTCTTAGGAATCGGAATTGATGAAGATACATCTGTCCATATCAGAAATGACGGGAACTTTCGGGTGATCGGGCGCGGAACAGTACTTATTACCGATGCTTCATGTGCAGTAATCAGTAATGTGGATGACTTAAATAATGGAAAGCCTCTGGCCCTTGCCCCGGTCAAAGTACACATTTTGAGTGAAGGCTGGAGATTTAATATTACTGAACGGACCAGCTTTCTGAGTGAGGCTGAAGGATTCAGTATGAATCATTCGGAGCTGTCTAAAAAGGAAATGAAACAGGAGGCTACATCTTCATGAGGATACATCAGGTGAAAGCAATTGAAGGTGCAAACTTTTTCAGTTACAGGCCCGTGATCCGTGGAATCGTCAGTATTGCCGAATGGCAGGGGAAAATGACCCATGAGCTTGGCGATTTCAATCAAAGATTGTTAAAGGCGCTACCTTCACTTGCCGACCATACCTGTTCCCGTGGAAAACCCGGAGGGTTTGTTGAAAGACTGGAAGAAGGAACATTGCCTGGACATGTACTGGAGCATGTCAGTATAGAATTGCTGACGTTAGCCGGAGAAAAAAGCCGTTACGGCAAAACGCGTGTTCTGGTTGAAGAAATGGAAGAATATGAGGTGATCTATGAATATGAATGCAAGGAAGCAGCGATTGAGGCACTTTATGCTGCAGCCGGTTTTCTCAACCAGCTGCGCTATGGGGAAGAGCCGAATGCTGAGCCGTTGGTTGCTCAATTAAAAAAACTTCGTTCAGCGTATATGCCCGGGCCGTCCACGCAAGCCATTCTTCAGGCTTGCCTTGACAGAGGTATTCCTTACGATAAGCTCGGGGATGGAAATCTTTATCAGCTTGGCTATGGCCGTCTGCAAAAAAGAATACAGGCGGCGATGACAAGTGGAACGAGCTGCATCGGAACAGATATTGCATCAGACAAACAGCTTACGCGGCTAATACTCAGTGAGTCTGCCATACCGGTTCCACGCGGAAAGATTGCTTCTTCGGAAGAGGAGATTCTGAAGCTGTTCCGACAATTTGCCAGCAGTGTGGTTATAAAGCCATGTCTGGGAAATCAAGGGAAAGGTGTATCTCTCAATTTAACGAAGGAAAGTGAGATTGTTAAAGCCTGCCGCCTGGCGCAGGTCTACAGCACAAAGGTGATTATCGAAGAATACATCAAAGGAAACAACTACCGGCTTCTTGTTGTTGGGGGCAAATTGGTGGCGGCGGCCAGGAGAAGACCGCCGATGGTTGCCGGAAACGGCAAATCGAGCATTGAAGAACTGATCGAACAGGAAAATAACAATCCTCTAAGGGGAACGGGGCATGAAAAGTATTTATCAAAAATTGCGGTTGATCCCATTCTTATTTTGGATCTCAGCCGGCAGGGATTTTCGCTGAAATCTGTTCCACATCTTGGAGAAAAAGTCGTACTCCGGCAAAGTGCGAACCTCAGTACCGGATCAACGGCAGTGGACGTGACGGGTTTGGTGCACAGGGATAATGCTGAGCTGGCTGTTTACGCAGCAAGCGTACTGGGACTTGATATTGCCGGGATAGACTTTATTCTGGGAGATATCAGGCATTCTTACCGGGAGCAGGATGGCAGAATTATTGAGGTCAATGCAGCTCCGGGTTTAAGAATGCATTTGCTGCCCAGTGCCGGCCAAAGCAGGAATATCGGCAGGGATATTGTCAATATGCTCCTTCCGCATGGAAACGGCAGAATCCCTATTGTCTCGGTGACAGGAACCAATGGCAAGACAACTGTCGTCCGTCTTTTAAGTAAGATGCTCCGGAAACAGCAGTTAACGGTAGGGATGACATCCACGGAAGGAATCTATATTAATGACAGGCTGCTCAGCAAGGGTGATCACAGCGGACCTGCCAGCGCCCGGACTGTTCTGAGACACCCCGATGTCCAAGTTGCAGTCCTGGAAACAGCCAGAGGGGGGATTTTACGGGCAGGTCTCGGTTATGATTATGCGGATGTTGCGATTATCACAAATATTTCTGAGGATCATCTCGGTCAATACGGTATTGACAATATTGAGGATTTGAGCAAGGTGAAGAGTCTGGTTGCTGAAAGAGTACAAAAGCATGGTTTTGCCATTCTGAATGCGGATGATCCTCAGGTTGTGAACCTGGACCAAAAAACCAGTGGACATGTTATTTATTTTAGTACCGAAATCCAGAACAGAAGAATCTGTAAACACCTGGCGTTTGGAGGGGTTGCCGTGGTCGCAGATCAGAAGAAGATATGGATTTATCAGGGGACCTGCGGCTCAACTGTTTGTAACCTGAACAAAATCCCGATTACCTGGGGAGGAAAAGCGAGGCATAATGTTCAAAATGTCCTGGCAGCTGTTGCAGCTTGCTATGCGTTGGGATATAATGCTCAGCAAATCAGGAGGGCGGTAAGCGGCTTCGGGCAAAATCCTGAAGATAATCAGGGAAGGCTCGAATATTATGAAATGGATGGCTTTAAGGTAGTTCTGGATTACGGTCATAACCCTGCCGGTATTAAAGAGGTTGTCCAAACACTTCAGATGATTGGGCACAAGAGGATTGTGGGGTGTATCGGCTTGCCCGGTGACAGAAGCGACGCCACAGTAAAACAATTTGCCAGGGAAGCTGCCGCAGGATTTGATCTGCTGTATATTAAGGAAGATGCAGATCTGCGAGGCAGAAAATCAGGAGAAATTGCGCATATGATCTATGAAGAGGCTTTAAGTGAAGGGAAAAAGGCAAGTTCAATGAAGATCATTCTTAAGGAAGAGGAAGCACTGCGCGAAGCTCTGGCAAAAGCCAGAGAAGGAGATATTGTTGTGATCTTTTATGAAAAAGCAGAGCCGTTAAGAAAAATCATTAATGACCACCTCAATTTAATCCTGCCGGAAATAAGAAATTTGGCGGATTAGAATATTTTTCTGGCAGGATGAGGGTGTAATACGCTATAATATTAGGAAAATAATTCTATCGTATCAAAGGTAAAAGAACTTGGTAAATATGAAAGAAAATTCTGTGGTTGTTTTGGCACCGGCCAAGATAAACCTCGCGCTGGCTGTCAATGATATCAGGACTGACGGATATCATAGTCTTGAAACGGTCTTCCAATCTGTGTCTCTATTTGACCGGGTTGAAATCACACTTCAAGGTGACGGGATATCTTGCCTTTGCGGCGAATTAAGCGGCGAAAAAAATCTCGCTTATCAGGCTGCCGGGCTTTTTCTGGATGAATATAAGGCCAGGACATCAGGTGTAACTCCCGGAGCTGAGATTAATATCGAAAAGCATATTCCGTTGCAGGCGGGGCTTGCCGGGGGAAGCAGTGATGCCGCAGCTGTTCTTATAGGACTGAACAGGCTACTGTCAAATCCTTTCTCTTATGAACATTTAGTGGGACTGGCTAAACAGTGTGGTTCGGATACGGCATTTTGTCTGCTTGGAGGAACAGCATGGGGGGAAGGGACCGGTTCTGAACTCAAAGAACTTCCCCGGGCGCCCGAGATGGATATCATCCTGGTTAAACCGGAACAGGGAGTAAGCACTGCAGATGCATATCGATTGTTTGATAAACGCGCTGAATTTTCGAAGCTCAATCAAAAAAAATGGGTGAGTGTTCTAAGTGCTGCCAGGATTGATATGATTGGCAGAATGCTTTCCAATGATCTGGAGAATGTTGTTTTTGATCTTGTCCCTGAGATTTCTGTCTTAAAACGGTGGCTGCTGGAAGGAGGCTGCCTTGGAGCTCTGATGTCCGGAAGCGGGTCTACACTGTTCGGAGTCGTAAAGGATCATGGTCAGGGAGAAAAGATGCGCAAGGTTCTGGCTGAGAAGGGTTATCATCAAACCTGGTTAGTAAAAACGATCGGTTCTCGAAATATTAAATCTGGAGAAAAGGAGTGATTTTTGGTGGAAAGACGTTTAGTACCGGTAAAACTTGACAGTTATAAACCTCTGAGGGAAATTGTGCTTGAGGCTCTACGGGAGGCTATCGTCAGTGGAGTCCTGGAGCCGGGAGAACGCTTGATGGAAATCCAGCTGGCGGAAGAAATGGGCGTAAGCCGTACACCTGTAAGAGAAGCGATCCGTAAACTTGAACTGGAGGGCTTTGTGGTCATGGTTCCGCGAAGGGGCGCTTATGTGGCAGGAGTCTCTCATAAGGATGTTAAAGACGTATTTGAAATCCGCGCAGCCCTGGAAGGACTGGCAGCAGGACTCGCCGCCGAGAAGATTACAGAAGAAGAAATTGACGAGATGGAGCGGATTTTATATTATGAAAAAATGCCTGATTCTCTGGATGTTATTGTCCAGTCCGATATAGACTTCCACGCTCTTTTGTATAAGGCAAGCCGGAATGAAAGGCTGATTCAAATTCTTGCAAACCTGAAAGAGCAGACACAGCGGTTCCGGACAACATCTTTGGCAGTTCCGGGAAGGGTTAAAAATACGATTCAGGAACACCGGGCGATCATTGATGCTGTGGCAAGGCATGATGTGGAAGAAGCGCAAAAGCTTGCAGCGGCGCATATTGAAAATGCCGGGAATGTCATGTTTGAAGCTTTAAGGGGCATGTCATCGAGCCGTAAAAGCGAATAACAGTTCCTGCATAGTGTTTTATGAGATAAAATAAAAGAGATGATTGCATGAAAAGAATTGAAAGAATGATTGCGTTAACAGAAATCCTGATTTCCCACCCGAATGAGCTTTTGACTTTAGGTTTTTTTGCCGACCGTTTTGATACTGCGAGATCGACCATCAGTGAAGACCTGGTCGCGATTAAAGAAAGTTTAACGCTCACGGACAAGGGAAATTTGGATACAATCTCAGGAGCGGCCGGAGGTGTCAAGTATTTGCCCGGAATCGGCAGAGAAGAAGCAAAAGACTTCCTGACATCTCTTGCCGGAAACTTAAATGCGGGCGACAGAACGCTTCCTGGCGGATTTCTTTATATGTCTGATATTCTCTATAATCCTATCATTGCCAGGAAATTAGGGCTTATTTTTGCGAGCGTTTTTCGGAAAAGAAGTCCTGAAGCCGTGATAACGATTGAAACAAAAGGGATTCCGCTGGCCCTGATGACTGCTGATGCGCTGGGTGTACCTGCTGTTGTGGTGCAGCATGGCAATAAAGTGACGGAAGGTTCTTCGGTTAGTATCAATTACATATCCGGTTCCTCCAAAAGAATTCAGACCATGTCTTTAACCCGCAAGGCTTTGGGTACCGGGAAAAAAGTACTGATCATTGATGATTTCATTAAAGCCGGGGGCACAGCCAAAGGGCTGATCGACCTTATGCAGGAATTTGATGCCAAAGTCGTAGGCCTTGGCATTTTGATGGAAGACACACTCTGGAATAACTCAAGGCTAGTCGAAGACTACCTTGCTCTTCTGCAGCTGGAAATCGATTCTTCAAAAGGCAGGACGTTTGTCAAGGCAAATGACCCAAAAATGATGTAGAATATTTTGAATTGGAAATTTTTTTTGTTAAAAAGAAGGAGTTTTTTGCCAAATAGAGAATAAAAAAAGAAGATTTTTCTGGAGGCGAAAGAGAAGGGTGGTGATTCTCAGCATGGAGATTACTGACGTCAGAGTCCGAAAGGTAAATGCCGAAGGCAAGATGAAAGCAGTCGTATCGGTTACATTTGACAACGAATTTGTTGTTCACGATGTAAAAGTGGTTGAAGGGACGAATGGTTTATTTGTGGCGATGCCCAGTCGAAAGACCCCGGAAGGCGATTTTCGCGATATTGCCCACCCGATTTCATCTGCGGCAAGAGAAAAAATCCAGACTAAGGTACTGGAAGAATACGGAAAGGGCATTGAATAATATTTGATTCAGCTGAGGAGAGACCATCATTTGAGAGGTCTCTTTTTTATCATATTAAATAAATCTGCAATAATATAGGCGGAATACAAAAAAATATCTGTAATTTCTTTTTATTCTTGGCAATAATTCGTTATAATAATGAAGTACAACTATGCGAGTATCTGCTCATCAATCATAGGATATTTTAAGGTTGATAAGGTACTTGATCACTTTGGAGGGTAAATAAGGAAATGTCTCATTTTACAGCAGTCATTTTGGCTGCGGGAAAAGGTACCCGTATGAAATCGGAATTACCAAAAGTGATGCACACGTTGGCTGGCCGTCCGCTGATCGACCACGTTCTGGAGAAGGTTGCAAAACCGGGAATTAATGATGTTATTACGATTGTCGGTCATGGCCGCGAAATGTTGTGGGAACACCTTGGGGAACGAACCAGGGTGGTTGTTCAAGAAGAACAATTGGGCACAGGTCACGCCGTGATGCAGGTATTGCCATTGATCGATGAAGACAGTAGCATTCTGGTCTTAAGCGGGGATCAGCCGCTTTTAGCCGGGCATACGCTTCAGTCATTAATGGAGATTCACCAAAAGACGGGCTCTTCAGCTACAGTACTCACGGCGGTCATGGAGAATCCTTCTGGTTATGGAAGGATATTGAAAGAGGACAATGTTTTTCAAGGCATTATCGAAGAAAAAGATGCAGATGTTTTGCAAAAAGGGATTAAGGAGATCAATACAGGCACCTATTGTTTCAACGGAGCAGCCTTAAAATTTGCGCTTCAGAAGATTACACCTAAAAATGCCCAGGGCGAGTATTATCTCACTGATGTCTTTGATATCCTACTTTCGTACGGTCAAAAAATTGAGATCTTTTGTACGGACGACCCGTCAGAAGCTTTAGGCATTAATAATCGGGTTCAGCTGGCTGAAGCTGAGGATATCTTGTATGATCGAATCAGAAAATACTGGATGATGGAGGGAGTAACGATCATCAATCCTCCATCGGTTTTTATAGATGCGGAAGTTGTTCTTGGGAAGGACGTCATCCTTAATCCTTTTACAATGATTAAAGGAAATACCAGGATTGAAGAAGGCGCAAACATTGGCCCCTCGACAACACTGATCAACTGTGTTTGTCAGAAGGGATGTCAGATCGAACACTCTGTTGCGCGAGACGCGGTGATCGGAGAGAATTGCCTTGTGGGACCGTATGCTTACCTGAGACCCGGAACGGTTTTGGGTAAAGAGGTTAAAGTTGGTGATTTCGTAGAAATTAAAAACAGCATCATTGAAGAGGGAACCAAAGTCCCTCACCTGAGCTATATTGGCGATTCCAGGTTGGGCAAAAATGTGAACATAGGTGCAGGAACGATTACCTGCAACTATGATGGCGAGAATAAGCATCAGACCATTATTGAAGACCGTGTTTTTGTCGGCAGCAATACAAACTTTGTTGCTCCGGTATCTATCGGCAAAGAAGCAGTCATCGGCGCCGGGTCAACAATTACGAAAGATGTTCCTGATCAGGCTCTGGCGATCGAAAGATCACAACAGCGAATTATTGAAAATTGGCACTTGTCCAAGAAAAAGTAGGGGGAAAATTATGGCTACGAAAGAACTTAAAATTTTTTGCGGAAACGCAAATAGGGAACTCGCGCAGGAGATTGCCGATTATCTTGGCATTTCCATGGGGGTTGCCAATGTCAAAACATTTATGGACGGCGAAATCAACATCGGAATTGATGAAAGCGTAAGGGGTGCCGATGTGTTTGTTGTTCAGCCGACCTGCGCGCCAACCAACGATAGTATTATGGAGCTGTTAATCCTTATTGATGCCTTGCGGAGAGCGTCAGCCTATCGGATTACGGCAGTGGTTCCCTATTACGGCTATGCCAGACAGGAAAGGAAGACAAAGGCCAGAGAACCGATTACGGCGAAACTCATGGCCAATCTCATAACGACTGCTGGAGCGGATCGTCTGGTGGCCATGGATCTTCATGCACCTGCAATTCAGGGATTTTTCGACATTCCAGTTGATCATCTCCCCGGAGTACCGATCCTCGCGGAATATTTTATGGAGAAGAAACTCGAAGATATTTGCGTTGTATCACCTGATATCGGAGGAGTCGGCAGGGCCAGGAATTTTGCGGAACGAATCGGGGCATCGCTCGCAATTGTGGATAAACGTCGGCCTGAACCGAATGTATCAAAAATAATGCATGTCATCGGTGACCTGCAGGGAAAAATAGCAGTACTTATTGACGATATCACAGATACCGGTGGTACGATTACCCAGGCTGCAGCTGTACTGATGGAAAAAGGAGCCAAAGAGGTCTATGCCTGTTGTACGCACCCGGTATTATCTGGCCCTGCTATCGGCATTCTCGAAAAATCCGTTATTAAAGAATTTGTCGTAACAAATACCATTCCTTTAACCCCGGAAAAGAAGATTGATAAGATTAAAGTGCTTTCTGTTGCTCCTTTATTGGGCGAAGCTATCGTTAGAATCCATGAGGATTTATCCGTCAGTAAATTATTCAGTTAGTTCTTCGGAGCACTTAGATAAGGCCGTCTTTGGGACCTTTGTCTGCATTGGTGGTGGCTTCTTCATCTTGCCCCTCGCAGAAATTATCCGTAACAGACGTGCTGATTTCTGCTGAGACAGGCTGGATTGGTTTGTCTGTATCATCCGGGAAATCTTCGCTTGTTTCAGCGTCCTTGTTCTTTTTCCAGAATCTGTTCAGATCCTGACTTTTTCGGCTTGCCTTTTGGGAAGCAACCTGGATCATGGATTTGACATTATCATTGATGCCTTTCGTAAAAAGTTCAAGTCTCTCTTCACAGTCTTTAACCACAACGACGACATCGGAACCGATGGTAAGAATATCGTCGGCTTTCAGGCTGGCTTTTCCCTTGAAAAGCCCCTCTATTTTACCTCCGGAGATATCAAGACTTGATATCATGCCATTTTCGGTATCGATATAGAACTCTTCAATGATACCGAGGGTTTTGCCGCTGGCAGTAATGACTTTTGTTCCAATGATCGCCGTTTTTTCTTTGAGAAGTTCTAAAATATCAGGTAAATTTGTCGCTTTTTCCGCCTGATTCTCAGTGCTGACGGTGATGACGTTTTCACCAATGCTGACAACCCTGTTATAAGGAATAATACGCTGTTCTTTGAAGAACCCCTTGGGGTCGACCATCAATGCGGCAACAGCTTTGGCTTTCGGGTCAATGACGATATTGCGCACAAGCCCGATTTGTTGGCCTTCTTTTAGAGAAATAATCGGCAGGGATAAAATTTTTTTACTGGGCAGCATAGGATTCCCTCCTTTTTTAAGTCTATCAAGAAAACGCTAACAGCTTTCCGACAGATCAAAGTGCAACTAAGGCTACCGCCAAAGCTTGGCGCCAGCCAAGTTTTCTAAAAAATAATCTTTATAAAATTAATCCTTGATTAATGCTGTTCTGTCTATTCAATTTATGCTTAGGACTTAAACGATATGCCGATAAGGAGAATTTATGAGGGCTGTAATCGGTCTCGGGAATCCGGGAGTTAAATATAGCGAGACAAAACATAATGCAGGATTCATGCTACTGGACAGAATTGCGGCTCAGGAAGGATTGTCTTTTCGTAATGATTTTCGCGGTAAAGTGGTTGAAATGAGAAACAAAGATGAGCGGATATTCTTTCTGAAGCCAATTACTTATATGAATCTAAGCGGTTTAGCCGTTGGGGAACTGATAAGCTATTATAAAATAAATACGCAGAATATATTGGTGGTCCATGATGATATGGATCTCCCCCTCGGCAGGATACGATTGAGGGCCAAAGGGAGTGCCGGGGGACATAACGGACTGAAATCCATAATTTCGGAATTGGGGTCACAGGATTTCTGGCGTCTTAAAATCGGCGTTGGAAGACCAAAGACAGAATTTGATGTGGTTAATCATGTACTCTCAACGTTTCCCAAAGAGGAAAAAGCAGTGTTGGATGGTACTCTGGACAGGGCACAGCGCGCTGTAGGATTGTGGATAGAGGGCCGTGGGGACGAGGCCATGAATCTATTTAACCAGGAAAAACAGTCACTTTAAATGAAGCTGAAGCGTATAACCTTAGATTGGATAGGCAAGCATATTACTTAGGAGGTGTTTTATCCTATGTATATGCTTAAAATATGCCGTTGCTGTGATACCATCGTTGGTGAACTGGAGATGGATGACGCCAGGCCACTCAGGATGGATTTTTCTGTTGAAATTAAAGGTAATGTTGCCTATACACTTTGCTCAAAATGCATGAGGGAACTGGATATCAGCCGAGTGACGTACTATCAGTAAATATGGTTTGCTCAACCCGAATACTCGGAGAACAGGTATTTTCTATCCTGACCAGAGATATGATAAGGAATGAGCCACTTTTTGCAGGAGGGCAGCACATGCCTACGATTAATGATTTTTTGTACAAAGGTTTGGATATTGGGGAAATAAGCGCTGCCTTAAGCAGAAAAGAGTCCCCACAAATGATTTACCAAATGACCGGCAGCGAAAAAGCTGCGTTTGCAGCCCAGGTCTCCTTGCTGAAGCAGCAGGCTCTGATCATCACCTATACAGATGAACAAGCCCAAAAATGGGCAAGAGATCTGGAGGCATGGCTTCCCGGAAAAAATATTATGCTTTTCCCGACAACAGAGTGGCTTCCGTTTGAAGTTTTCAGCAGAAGTCACGAAATTACGGCAGAGAGAATCCGGGTCCTGAGCAGCCTGCTCCCATTCAACCGGGAAACAGACAGCGAAACAATTGTCGTTGCGCCCGTCCAGGCGATCATGAAGAAACTAATTCGCCCGGAAAAGTGGCTGATACATTGTATCCTTTTTAAGGTCGGGGAACAGTATGCAGTTTCTGACCTTATGCGCTTATTGGTAGAGGCCGGTTATGAACGTGAAGAAACCATTGAGGGCAGAGGACAGTTTGCTTTGCGCGGTGGGATTCTCGATATTGCACCACATGACAGAGATCCTGTCAGGATAGAATTTTTTGATGAGGAAGTAGATTCTATCCGGATATTTGATTTGGAGACCCAAAAATCACTGGAAAGTATTTCTGAGGTCCTTATTGTTCCTGTTCAGGAGTATGTTATTGATACCAAAAGGCAGCAGGATCTGAAAGGGGAAATCAAAGCCAGGGCCCGCAAAGCCGTCGGTCGTTTACAGCGGCTGGATCGGGTAGAAGCGGTTAAGAGACTTCATAAAAAAGTAGAATATCTTGAAAACCGGCTGAACACGGGAATTCTTGATGAAAGCATTTATCCTTACCTTAGTCTGCTGTCCGAAGAGTATGTTCCTTTCTTTGAATGGCTCGATCAGGATTGTCTTGTATTTCTCGATGAACCGCTCCGGCTTAAGGAGCAGCTGGATTTTCAGTCCAATCAGCGTCTTACTGAATTTACGGACAACCTAGAAAAGGGAGAAGAGTTTGTTAATCCCGATCATTTATTTATCAGCTTTGAAGATTTGCTCGCTAGCGGAAAGCGTCCTTTGCTGGGCCTGTCGAATTTATTGCGGGAAATACCCGGGTTTGACCCTAAAAGAGTGACGAACATGATTGCCCGCCCTTTAGCCGGGTATGGTAAGACTTCAATCCTGGTGGAAGAGATTCAGCGGTGGAAGTCCATCGGATACGTGATTGCACTTTTTGCAGGGAACGAGGAACAATCTCAGCGACTTGGGCAAGGGTTAAAGGACAGAAGCATTAATGCCAGTCTGGTCAGGATGGAAGATCCAATCATACAGGGCGGCGTTTATATTTATCCGCTTTCGATCAACCAAGGCTTTGAACTGCCTGTAAGCAAAATGGTTATTTTTTCAGAATCGGAAATATACCGAAGAGAACGAAAACACCAGGCAAAGCCCAAAAAAGGCCCAAAAGAAACAGATATTCTTTCTTTCAGCGACCTTAAACCAGGTGATTACGTTGTGCACTTTTACCATGGAATCGGCAAGTTTACCGGAATTGAAACCATTGAGGTCGATGGTATTGAAAAGGATTATTTTGCGATTCGTTATGCCGGTGAAGATAAGCTGTATGTGCCGCTTGATCAGCTGCAGCTGCTGCAGAAATACCTCGGGACAGAAGAATCAAGCACGCCCAAGCTGAACAAACTGAACGGCAATGAATGGAACAAGGCGAAAGCCAGGGCACAGAGTGCTGTTAAAGAGATGGCCATCAATTTACTTGAGCTTTATGCGAAAAGGGAAGGGGCTGTGGGATTTGCTTATCCGGAAGACAGCCATTGGCAGAAAGAGTTTGAAGACCGCTTCCCATATGAAGAAACACCAGACCAGTTGCAGAGTATTATGGAAGTCAAGAAAGATATGATGAAGTCCCGGCCGATGGACCGGCTTCTTTGTGGGGATGTGGGGTACGGTAAAACTGAAGTTGCCCTGAGAGCCGCATTTAAGGCGATAATCAGCGGCAAGCAGGTTGCAGTCATGGTACCGACGACCATCCTCGCCCAGCAGCATTATAATACGTTTAGAGAACGCTTTATGGATTATCCTGTAAAAATCGAAATGCTAAGCCGTTTTCGCACAGCCAAGGAACAGAAGCAGATCATTCAGAGTCTGAAGGACGGGTCGCTTGATATCGTGGTCGGTACCCACCGTCTCCTATCGGAAGGTGTTAGCTTCAAGGACCTGGGTCTGCTTGTTGTCGATGAAGAGCAGCGTTTTGGTGTTGCTCACAAAGAGAAGCTCAAAACCCTGAAGACCAATGTCGATGTTTTAACCCTTTCAGCTACGCCGATTCCCAGAACCCTGCATATGTCTCTAGTTGGCTTAAGAGATATGAGCGTTATCATGACGCCTCCGGAAGATAGGTTCCCTGTTCAGACATTTGTTGCCGAATTTAATGCGGATCTAGTAAGAGATGCAATACGCAGGGAATTATACAGAGGGGGCCAGGTGTTTTTTGTCCATAACCGGGTCGAGACACTGGATAGAGTGGTCAGACTGCTGAATTTGATTATCCCGGAAGCCCGTTGTGGGGTTGTACATGGGCAGATGAGCGAAAGCCAGCTTGAGAAAGAAATGATTTCCTTTTTGGAAAAAGAGAAAGATATTCTAATTTGCACTACCATCATCGAAACAGGTTTGGATATGCCGAACGTCAATACACTTATTGTCGATGGAGCGGATAAATTTGGCCTGAGCCAGCTTTATCAGCTCAGGGGCAGGGTGGGCAGGTCAAACCGGAAAGCGTATGCCTACTTTTTATACCAACCGCAAAAAATTCTGACAGAAGAGGCAGAAAAGAGGCTGACTACAATCAGGGAATTCACTGAATTTGGTTCCGGTTTCAAGATTGCCATGCGTGATTTGGAAATAAGAGGAGCAGGTAATTTTATCGGGGGGGAGCAGCATGGGCATCTTGCAAGCATTGGCTTCAGCCTTTATGTCAAGATGCTGAAAGAGGCAGTTCAGCAATTACGTGGTGAAACAGTGGAAGAAGTCGCTGAGCCAGTCATAGATATTCAGGTCAAGGCGCTCCTTCCTGATGAATATATCGTGGATAAGCAGATTAAGGCTACGCTTTACCAGAGAATGCTCGGCATTTCTAGTGAAGAACACTTAAGTGACTTTCTGGATGAACTGGTGGACAGATTTGGAAACCCGCCCGATGAAGTTGAAAACCTGGCTAAAATTATCAGGATAAGAATGAAAGCCAAACAACTGGGTCTCGAACAGGTTGCTCAGCATAAACAGAATATCTCCCTGCGGTTTGCCGCTGATCCCGGAATATCCGGAGAACAGCTGATGAGTATTGCCGCAAAATTTCCTTACCCGTTGTCATTTGCAGCTGGGGAACAAGGTAATCTTGAATTGAATCTGCGGCTTAGGGTTTCGAGTATAGAAGATATCTTTAAAGCCATATTCAAATTATTTGATATTTTAGAGGAATATGTGATGCATCCGGCAGCAGCTGCCAGGACCGTATCCGGTACAGTTTAAATTGCTTAATAAATCGTAACTTGGTATAATGACTTCATCCAGCGAAAGGGAGATAGGATTAATGAAAAAAATAACAATAACAATGATCATCATGCTGCTTGCTTCGCTGCTTATGCTCAATGGCTGCGCCAAACAGGAATTTGCAGTTAAAGTGAATAAGCAAAGTATCCCCATGACGACTTATGAAGAAAAGTTAAATGCCAGCAAAACCTATTATGAGAAGCAGGGTATGGACTTTAGCACGGATGAGGGCAAGGCCAGTCTGGAAAGCATCAAGAGTTCCGTCCTCGAAAATATTATTATGACAGAATTAATTCGACAGGAAGTTGAGAAGAATAAATGGGATACAACCAATCCAGATGTTACAAAGAAAATAGATGAGCTCAAAAGTACGCTGACCAATCAGGATTATGCAAGTTTTCTGAAAGAACAGGCGATGACCGAAGAAGAAGTGGCCAATTTTTATGCTTTTTCGTATTACGTTGGTAAAGATGTGACAGTTTCGGATCAGGAAGTCCAGCAGTATTTTGAATCGCATTACTCGGATTTTGGCGGACAGGATGAACAGGTCAAGGCCAGCCACGTTTTGGTTGCAACTGAAGCGGAAGCCAATAAAGTAATCCAGGAGTATAAGGCTGGTAAAGATTTTTCCGAACTGGCCAAGGAATATTCTACAGACACCGGCAGTAAGGATTCAGGCGGGAATCTCGATTATTTTTCCCACGGAGAAATGGTGACTGAATTTGAAGAGGCTGCTTTCAGCCAGAAGGTAGGAACCATCTCGGAAAAACCGGTGAAGACGGAATATGGCTACCATGTCATTTTGGTTGAAGACCATAAAGAGGCTGTTGTGCCTGACTTTGAAAAGGTTAAAACAAGCGTTCAGGAAGCTGCTTTGGCAAATGCCAAAAATCTGAAAGTATCAAGCTATTATTCGGAACTCAGACAAGCAGCTGAAGTCGAATACGCCGAAGAATTAAAACCGGCAGATACAACTGCTAAATAAGCAATAGGATTGTTTAATCTGATCAAACCATAAGAGGAGTAACAAAACTTCAGTTTTTGTTACTCCTCTATTTATTTATTCGTGAGTCTGCAATAGACCAAGAATATTTTGGTACAAGACAGATCGGTCATCTTGGATTATTCTTTTTTGCGTGTATGGAAAAATATGAATAATAAAGCAGTTCAAGATATATACTAAGATTGAATTAGTCGCTTTGGAAAAAGGAGGGAGAACTTAATGAAAGCAACCGGAATTGTCAGAAGAATAGATGATCTTGGCCGAGTAGTTATTCCCAAGGAAATCCGGCGGACTTTACGGATAAGAGAAGGAGATCCACTGGAGATTTTTGTGGACAGAGAAGGGGAAGTGATACTAAAGAAGTATTCGCCCATTGGTGAGTTGGGAGACTTCGCCAAAGAATATGCGGATTCTTTATTTGAATCAACAGGACATATTGCCTGTATCGGAGATAGAGATGTCATCATCGCGGTGTCAGGGGCTTCCAAGAAAGACTACCTAAACAAATCTCTTGGCGCTGTAGCCGAGCAGGCCATGGAAGAAAGGAGGACCATTTACAATACGGGAGAATCTTCTGTTTTGAAAGAAACAGAAGGAGAGGAGAAAGTCAAAGCAACAAATCAGGTCATTGCACCGATTATTGCTGAAGGCGATCCCATTGGGGTAGTCGTACTCATGTCCAAAGAACCGAACATCAAGATGGGAGATTTGGAAATCAAACTTGCTGAAACTGCAGCGGGCTTTTTAGCCAAACAAATGGAACAGTAATGTTTAAATGCAAAGAATAAAAATCAAAAAGGACTGTTAACAGCATGTTGACAGTCCTTTTCTTAATGGTGCGTGCTCAGATAAGCGCGTATTACCTAATTGGTGAAAGTCCAGTTGGGGTAAGTACCAAGGCGTCCCGAGATGCTTGCCAAAGATCTTCCTACCATTTATAGTATTATTGGACAAGCAACGAGTGCCTTATCAACCTTAATATCAAACAGGAGGAAAGCAAGTGAACCCGATATTAAATATTCTGGGCCTCGGAGACCAAGGACTTGATTCTTTGTCTCTTGCCGCCTATAAATTATTGAAAGGTTCAGATCTGATATTCCTGTGGAATGCCGAACATCCGGCAGCTTCAGATCTGATTCGGGAGGGTTTTCCGTGCCAGGAAATATTCGCAGCAGCGGAAAAAACGGAAAATATTCTTTTAGACCTAGACACAGGACTCGATTTGATTGCAGAAAAGGTTATGACGGTGTCCGGTAAGAAGCAAATAACGCTCGCTTTGCCGGGTTTCCCAATCGCGGAAGGCAGGATCACAGCCGGACTTTACCGAAGGCTTGGAACCTCTTTTACTCTGAAGGCGACAATGATCAGGGAAAATAGTGACCCGCTGGAAAGGCTCACTGCAATTATGGCCGAATTGCGTTCTGCTCGGGGGTGTCCTTGGGATAAGGAGCAGGACCATGAGTCGCTGAAGAAATATCTGATTGAAGAGACCTATGAAGTGTTGGATGCAATTGATTCCAAAAATATGAATAATTTATGTGAGGAATTGGGAGACTTATTATTACAAGTCGTGTTCCATTCCCGCATTGCAGAGGAATCCGGGCGATTCAGCCTGAACGATGTCATAAAGGGCATTTCGGATAAACTGATACGCCGGCATCCTCATGTTTTTGGGTCAGTTGAAGTAGCATCAAGCCAGGAGGTTCTGGTAAACTGGGATGAAATTAAAAAAATGGAAAAGCTGACATCCCAAAGTCCGGAAAAAGAAACGGAAAGGAATTTCTTTGATATTCCAGGAGGGCTTCCAGCGCTGCAATTCGCTGAAAAGACTCAAAAAAAGGCTTCCAAAGCCGGTTTTGACTGGGAGGATCACCGGGGCCCCCTTTCTAAAATCTATGAAGAGCTCGCTGAGCTTGAAAAGGAAGTGGGAAAAAGTCCAAGAATAGAAGAAGAACTAGGCGATTTGCTCTTTTCTATTGTTAATCTGTCGCGTTTTCTCGGAATAAACGCTGAAGAAGCCCTGCGGCAGGGGACGAAGAAATTTCAACAAAGATTTTATAAAATGGTGCACAAAATAGATTTGGAAGGACCTAACAGAGGAGGAATGAGCATGGAAAACATGAATTTTTTCTGGGAAGTGGTAAAAAGTGAAGAAAAAACTGGGGTTTGAGGTTTATTTTAGCATTTCCAAGAAGGAGAATGCAGTTTCATAGCGAATATAGAGGCTATTAGTTTATTATTATTGGGAGGGAGACTTTTGAATAAAGCGGAACTCGTTGCTGCAGTAGCAGAAAAGACCGAATTCACCAAGAAGGATGCCGAAAAAGCGGTAGCCGCAGTCTTTGACACAATCAGTCAAGCAATGGCAAGTGGTGAGAAAGTCCAATTAGTTGGTTTTGGTACATTTGAGGTTAAGAAAAGAGAAGAGCGTGTTGGTAGAAATCCTCAGACCAAAGAGGAAATTGTCATTCCCGCATGCAAAGTACCTGGCTTTAAGGCAGGAAAAGCTTTAAAAGAGTCAGTACAGTAAGTTCTTGAATTTTTTAAGTTCATAGCTTGATTGCGAAAAACCAGGTTCTTTTTGAGCCTGGTTTTTTAAGATGCATTTCAAAATAAGGAGTTGTTTTGTTTGAGACTGGACAAATATCTTAAGGTATCAAGGCTTATCAAAAGGAGAACTGTGGCCAAGGATGTCTGTGGAGGCGAAAAAGTCAGTGTAAATGGCAGAGTTGCCAAACCTTCGGCAGAAGTAAAGCCTGGAGACATTATTTGCATTGATATGCGGAATCATATCCTTGAGGTCAAGGTGCTGTCGACGCCACCAAGTGCCAAGGCGGAAGAAGCTGAGACACTCTATCAGTTGATTAAAGATGAAAAAAAATAATGATGTCTAAACCCCCGACTTTCTGAATAAGTATTTATTCAGAAAGGGCTTTGGGGGGGATGGAAATGACAGGCCAACAGGAAATTGAGCATAAGATTGTTATCAAAGACAGAAGACTACTTACGGTTTCAGGGGTAAAAAAGGTAAAATCGTTCGACCCCAAAGAGATTACGCTGGATACCACAAAAGGTAGGGTGACGATTAAGGGGCGGGACCTGGGTGTAAACAATCTCAACCTCGAACAATCAGAGCTGGAGATTGAAGGCCAAATTGACATGCTGACTTATGCTGCGAGTGGATCTGGAGAAACCTCCAAAGGAGTATGGGAAAAAATTTTCAAATAGCTTTTTGAAGGGGGCGAAATCGGGATTAGCGAGTTTGCTGTTTTGATTAGCATTGTCCTAAGTGGATTACTTGTTGGGATATGTTTTGATTTTTACCGAATGTTACGCTGGCATTTGGGCCTGACAAAGATACAGACGTTTTTGGGGGATTTACTTTTCTCTATTGCTGCGCTTGGAATTATTTTTTGCTTAGCGCAAAAAGCAAATTACCTTGAATTTCGTTTTTATCTTTTTTTGGGAAGTTTGTTAGGTCTTTTGCTCTATATTGCGATTTTTAGCCGATATGTTAAAAAAATTTTTGATGTATTATTTCGCTTGATCCGTTACGTTAGCCAATTCATCAGAAAGCTTATCCAGGCGTTTTTGCGGGGCGTTTACATCGGAATTGCCGGAATGATGCGGATTCCCTATGGCATTCTGCGCTGGCTGGGGATGCTTCTGTATCGGATCGGTGAAGCGATAAGCCGGAATACTTTGATCAAAAAAAGCAAATAGTATTGATTTTGACTAGCTTTAATTATATAATAACTATACTTATAATATTTTTGTAGTTGATTTGTACGGAATATGTAGCTGGTATGTAGACGGATTTTTGTCTTTGTTGGTAAATTGACAATAAGGAAAAGAAGATTTTGCACTG
This sequence comes from Dehalobacter sp. TeCB1, assembly GCF_001707455.1. Classification (NCBI taxonomy): domain Bacteria; kingdom Bacillati; phylum Bacillota; class Clostridia; order Eubacteriales; family Desulfitobacteriaceae; genus Dehalobacter; species Dehalobacter sp. TeCB1. The sequence goes on from NZ_MCHF01000056.1 coordinate 315,733, forward strand.
GGAAATACGAGGGTTGGAAAAACTAAGTTTCCGGGAGAGACAAGCTGTCATGCTTAAAGAAAGCGGGCGTTCCAGCGAGGATATCGCCAAGGTTTTGGGGATAAGCGGCAGTTCTGTTTCAACCATGCTCGCAAGGGCCAAGACCAAAGGATATCAGATCATCGGAATCATCCAGGATCATGAATTAGGGCTGAATTATCCACTGGAGGATGATGAGGAAAATGAGAAATAGCAAAAAGCATACAAAAAAGAGAATAAAAAAGATAAACCCAATATTCGTAATTGTTTTGGGGATTGCTTTGATGTTAGGCGGAAGCTGGTCCTATCAGCTGCTTCAGTTGGATCGTTCCATTGAGCAGCAAAAAGCAGAGCTCGAGAGTAAAAAGCTTCAGATTATTGCTCAAAATGGTCAATTGCATGAGGAAATAGAGAAATTAAATACCCCGAGTTATGTGGAACAATTAGCCAGAGAAAAACTTGGACTGGTTCGTAAAGGAGAAATTTTAATAGCTCCCAAAGAGTCGGAAAATTAATCTATAAATGATAAGTGTATTTGATAAGCGCTGCCGCACAACGAATTATTTTTAATTTGTTAACGGCAGCGCTTTTTGATCAGGTAATATCATGTCAATTGGGCGGTGATATTCGTATATGATACAATGCCAATAGTTTTTTTGCTGAAGCAAGAAAAATGATTGCCGACGGAGATTCCCGAATTAGACAAGCTTCGCGGCAGCCATCAGCTATAATAATTCCATTAAGTGGAAGAGGTGGCATTATGGCTGAATGGGCAACACTCAAAGCGGAAAAAATCATTAACCGATTTTCTGACTCGCTGGGAATACAATGTCTGATTGTTATCGGAGGTTTTTTAACAGCCCGGGCAAACCTATTGGGTATTTATCCATTTGCTATTGCCTATCTTGCAGTTCTCGGCATGAATATGAAAAAATGGATTCTGCCGGGTCTTACCGGAATTACGGTCGGTCTGGTATCTGTCCAGGATTTTTCAGTGTTTCTGGAAGTTATGCCGAGCGCGGTTCTAGGTGTTCTGGCAGTTCAGATGATCAAAGAGAGCAAGGGAAAAATACTTCTTCTCGCTGGGCTTACGGCACTTGGAACCTTACTGCCCGGATTAGGCGTATCATGGTTTACCAATGGCTTCGGAGTGGAGTCTATCTTGCTGGTAATGGTCCAAAGCATTATTGCGGCAGGCTTTTCAATTATTTTTTTCTTTGCGTTTCTTCATAAGGAAAGCCTTATGAAGGGCAATTTCAAGGGCGAACAAGGTATGGTATGGATTTTAGTTCTGGCAGTCTGCTTAAGCGGCTTACAAGGGCTCGCTTTTGGGAAAATCAATTTACAGATCACATTTCTGGGGTTCTTTCTGCTTTTTGTGGCCTATAAATACGGAGCTGGTTCAGCTGCAGGTGTCGGAGCAATTTTAGGCTTTTTGTTAAAATGGAATCTTGGAATCGATAACCTGATTGATGCGGGACTCTACAGCTTACTCGGGTTTATGTGCGGAGGGTTTACCCGTTTTGGCAAGATGGGAGTTGCGGCTGCCTACAGCGCTTCTATTTTGATGGCCTCTTTTTTTGTCAATGAGACATTTTTGACTTCTCATCTTTATTCGTCCGCGCTTGCGCTTCTTATGTTTTTCTTATTACCCGGAAAACATGAAAAATTTTTTCTGAAGAATAAAGTAATGCCAGAAATCGAAACAACAGTAAGCAAAGTCAAAACTGTTGGTGACCTATTTGATCAGCTTGCTTATGGTTTCCAGGCGGCAGGACTTGAATCCAGGCTGCAGCCGGAAGTACCGGAAATGATGAATACCCTGGTCGATAAGATATGTCGGCATTGCCCGGATTCGAATTATTGCTGGCAGCAGGATTTTCACCAAACCTATCATTTTATGTATGACTTGTTTGCCTATGAAGAGAAAAGAATTCAAAGAAACCAAACCGGTGAAGCTTCAGACCAAATCAATCAGGAGAAAGTGCCTGTCGAATGGGGAAAATGCAGTAAACTTGAAGAAGTCATGCTGGCGGCTCAATTTATTCTGGAGCAGGAAAAAGACAAAGAGGTTTGGCAAAAACGTCTGGCCATAAACAGAGAAGCCTTAGCCGGCCAGTACAGAAGTGTATCTCAGGTGATCGGGCACCTCGCCCAGGAGCTTCATTCTCAGCATAATCACGAAGACGGAAAACCACTGGTCTGGTCCCGCAAGCATAAACTGGTTTTAGATCTGGGTATCGGCTCTTTTATTAAAACCGGTAATGGCATAAGCGGCGATAACTTTAGTTCGGTTTCGTTATCTTCATCCAAAAACGCGCTGATTATCTGTGACGGTATGGGCGCAGGGGAAGAGGCGGCCAGGATGAGCTCAGCGGCACTTACAATACTGGAACAGCTTCTGAGTACTGGATTTGAACCGGAGAGTGCCATCAAAGCGCTTAATTCAATCCTGGTTTTACGTTCTCCGGAAGAGAGCTTTGTCACCGTCGATATGGCCGTGTTGAATATCGAGGCAGATCAAGCCAGGCTGATTAAAATTGGAGCAGCACCGACCTATATCATCAGCAGAAACAAAGTAGATGCAGTAAAAACATCAAGTCTGCCGGCTGGTATACTGAACGATATTGATATCCCGGCGATTGATATTCCTTTTAAAGACGAGACGCTTGTCATCGTAACAGACGGAATCTTGGATGTGGCTAAAAGAAAGGACGATTGGCTCAAAGAATATCTGAAGAACAACAGAAGTTTGTCTTCGCAGGATCTGGCCGACAGTATTGTCAAAGAAGCACGAAGACTGTCCGGGGCCTGCCTGGAGGATGACGGGGTTGTCCTGGTTGTCAAGAGGAAGGACTTGGCTGGAAACGATGCCAGAAATTAAACCCAGTTTTAAGCTGTTGTTAAGATTTAACCTTTATATTAAAAATAAAAATATTTGTTTTAAATGCTTTGACAAATCGGCAAAATCTGGAGAGAATAGTATTAATACGATTTTAGGAAGGCTGCGGAGAAAATAATGTATGAAAGCTTGAGCTCGGAGGTATTGCCGCAACAAATTCCGTCTCAGTCCAAGGTGCTTGTAGCTGTTTCGGGAGGACCGGACTCGGTGGCCCTGGCTCATGTCATTTACCGCTATTCGTGCGAAAATCAAGATAAGAATATTTCTTTTGTTATTACGCATGTCAATCATAAGGTCAGGAGAGAAGCCGACAAGGAAGCGGAGCTTGTTAAGAATCTTGCTGGGGAATGGAAAGCAGGATTTATTTTGCATGAATTTGATGCGAAACGTAACGCTTCAGCTTGCCGCCAAAGTTTTCAGGAAGCATCAAGGGAATGGCGCTATGCCCGCTGGAAGGAAGACATGGAAGCGTGGGGCTGTGATTTACTGGCCACTGCCCACCATTTGGGAGATCAGGCGGAAACTGTTCTCTACCGTCTCTTAAGAGGGAGCGGAACAACAGGACTTGCAGGCATTTATCCTGTTAAAGACAAAATCATCCGTCCGCTCCTTTCGGTAACAAAAGAAGAAATCCTGGAATACTGCAAAGTTCAAAGTCTTCCCTATTCAATTGACAAGAGCAATCTGGAAACGGACTATTACAGGAATAAGATCAGACTCGAGCTAATTCCTGGACTGGAAAGCAAATATAATCAGAGGATTACGGATGCTTTGGGACGAACAGCGGAACTGCTGCGCTGGGACGAAGAATATATTTGTGCCCAGACGGAAGCTTTGTGGCCCAGGTACTGTCTCCGGGCAGATCATACCAGAGTCCTGCTTTCGCACGAAGCCTGGAAAGAACCGGAGGCAATCCTTTCCCGCCTGCTCCGGAAAGCGGCTTCGCAGGTATCGGGAGAAACAAGAGGGCCAGCGTTTAAATTTGTTAAGCTTTGGATGCAAAAGGGGAAACAGACCGGATGGCGTCAGGATCTTCAAGGTTTTAAGGTAGAAGTTGTCAAGCAAGGCCTTTTCTTTTTTAACGTAGAGCGAGAATCAAAAGAGTATATTTCCGGGAAAGATAGAATTGAAGAGTTCCGGCTTTTTGTCAAGTTACCTCTTGCTTTGAACGTTTGGAATAAAATTACGGAGTTAAAAGTACAGGTGGGAATTTTTGATTTCTATCCGGAAGAACAGCATGTTTTGTGGAGTACCGAACTTGATCCGGTCCAAATGTCTGTTCAGACTGAGCCTTTGGTATGTAGGACGAGACAGGCCGGAGACCGTATTTATTTTAAGAATTTAGGGCATAAAGCAATTAAAAAGGTTTTTCAGGACAAAGATATTTCTGCTGGGGAACGTGATAAGATTCTGTTTTTTGCTTTTGGCGATCTCGTCGTCTGGATCCCAGGTGTATGCAGGGGAGATAGCCTTTTGCCGGCTGGTCCGCAATCTTCCAGACTGTATTTGGTTGCGGCTGAAATATAAGGTTTTCTACTATTTTGGATTGATTGTAAAATAGGAAACCACATGATATAATATCTCATAGTTTTTCAAACGTTCGAATAAATGTACTTTAAGTATTGACAATATGTTTCCATCAATGAGAGGAGGATCTCCGGATTGAAAATACTAAAAAATGTCGCGATCTATTTGTTGATTATTCTTCTTGCAGTTTTGCTTATCAAATGGGTAAATCCTCCTGAAGCAAAGGATACCAGTCTAAAATATAATGCTTTTAAGCAGGCTATTGCTTCGGGCGGCGTCAGTGATGTTTCCGTTCAGGTCAATGATAAATACTACGTCTATACCGTTACCATGAAAGACAGCAAGATCTACGAAGTCGCCGGTCCCTCGGGAGATCAAACCCTTCTGGATGAGATGGAAAAACAGAATATCAACCTTACATTTGAGCCTCCGGCCACTGTACCGTGGTGGGTTTCTGTCCTGCCAACTCTCCTGATGTTCCTGTTTATTTTTGGGTTGTTCTTCTACATGATGCAGCAAACCCAAGGCGGCGGAAGCAAGGTAATGCAATTTGGCAAAAGCAGGGCACGGTTGGTATCAGATGAACACAAATATACGTTTAAAGATGTTGCAGGTGCAGATGAAGTTAAGGAAGAATTGGAAGAAATCGTAGAATTTCTGAAATCACCGAAAAAATTCAATGAGATTGGAGCTAAGATTCCGAAAGGGGTACTCCTTTTTGGCCCTCCCGGAACCGGAAAAACTTTGCTGGCGAAAGCCGTTTCCGGAGAAGCCGGAGTTCCGTTCTTCAGCATCAGCGGTTCGGATTTTGTGGAAATGTTTGTTGGTGTTGGAGCCTCAAGGGTGAGGGATCTTTTTGAACAGGCTAAAAAGAATTCCCCCTGTATCGTTTTTATCGATGAAATTGATGCTGTGGGACGTCAGCGCGGTGCCGGCTTGGGCGGCGGCCATGATGAGCGCGAGCAGACCCTGAATCAGCTTCTGGTCGAAATGGACGGATTTAACGGTAACGAAGGTGTCATCGTCATTGCTGCGACCAACCGTTCGGATATCCTGGATCCGGCTCTTCTCCGTCCTGGGCGTTTTGACAGACAGATTGTTGTCACTCTCCCGGATATCAAAGGAAGAGAGGAAATTCTGATGGTCCATGTCAAGGGTAAACCGTTAGCTTCAGATGTTAACCTTGAAGTTTTAGCGCGCAGAACCCCCGGCTTTACAGGGGCTGATCTTGCCAATCTGGTCAATGAAGCTGCTTTGCTTTCAGCCCGGCGTAATGAGAAAAAAGTCGATATGAAGGCGCTGGAAGATTCGATTGAAAGAGTCATTGCCGGTCCGGAAAAGAAAAGCCGGGTGATCAGTGATTTTGAAAAGAAACTGGTTTCTTACCATGAAGCCGGCCATGCGCTTCTGGGAGAATACCTTCCGCATACGGATCCCCTGCATAAGGTTTCGATTATACCAAGAGGCCGGGCAGGAGGCTATACGCTGCTGCTGCCGAAAGAGGACCGCAACTATATGACGAAGTCCCAGCTGCTTGACCAGGTCACCATGCTTTTGGGCGGCAGAGTAGCTGAAGCTCTGGTTTTGCATGAGATCAGTACCGGCGCTTCCAACGACCTGGAACGTGCGACAGGCATCGTAAGAAAAATGATTACCGAACTCGGGATGTCGGAAGAGCTCGGACCGGTAACTTTCGGCCATAAAGAAGAACAGGTTTTCCTGGGACGTGATATTGCGCGTGACCGTAATTACAGTGAATCTGTAGCCCAGGCGATTGATCATGAGGTGCGCCGTATCATTGATGAATCTTATCAAAAGGCGCAGGATATCATTTCAGAGAAAATTGAGATTCTGCATGCGATTGCCCAGGCACTGATGGTCAATGAAACGCTGGAGGCAGACTCTTTCCAGGATATTATTGCCAAATATGACGAGTCACGCATAGGTGATCCTTATGACACGCCTCTGTCCACAAACGGCAACAGTACGGAAGATAATGAACCAAAAGAAGAAAGTGAAAATGCTTAAGGTTGACAAGATACTTGCTCAGATGAGCTCAAAATATCTTATAATAGACATTTAAGGAGGATTCCCGTGGAAAGAACTTTTCTTATGCTTAAGCCGGACGCCATTCAAAGAGGTCTGGTTGGTGAAGTGATTGGCAGATTTGAAAAGAAAGGATTTAAGCTTGTTGGCTTAAAGTTGATCCAGGTAGACAGAGCCTTGGCGGAAGAACACTATAAGGAACATAAGGGTAAAGGTTTTTTTGAACCTACCGTTCAGTATATTATGTCCTCGCCGGTTGTGGCGATGGTCTGGGAAGGCAAGAATGTAGTCGCTATAGCTAGAGAAATGATGGGGGCGACCAATCCTGCCAATGCCAACCCTGGTTCTATCAGAGGCGCCTATGCGATGGACATCAGCAGAAACGTCATCCATGGCTCAGATTCTGTGGAAAGTGCCGAGAGGGAAATTTCCTTGTACTTCAAACCGGCGGAGATTCTTCATTATGCAAAAGCCGGTGAAGAGTGGCTTAGCGAGTAAATACAAGGACACCCATTCGGGTGTCCTTTTTACAGTCTGTCAGAAAAACTCAAAGTACTTTCTGAACCAAGTTTTGTTTTATATGTCAGAATAAGCCGGGGTGAATCAGATGCAGGATAAAAAGAAAATGGCATGGATGATGATCAGTGTGGGTATGCTGCTGATCGGTGTTTTTCTTGTAATTATTATTAAATCCTATATGGCTGATCAAAATGCTTCTTCGCAGGAGAAAAATCTCCCGAGCCTTCTTCAGCTGGAGATGGAGAATGAACAATTGGCTGGAGAAAATGACAAACTGCTGGAAGAATTGACGAAGTATCAGGCGGGGGAAAGCGCTGCGGCCCTGGCTTCCGAGCAGTTGGAGCAGGCGAAGATCAGTGCAGGGCTTGTGTCCCTCAGTGGCCCGGGCATTGTGATCGTTCTGGATGATTCTGATCAGAAGCGAAGCACAAGTAATGGGAACATTGGGAATTATTATATCCATGAGGAATACTTGAGGGCAATCGTCAATGCACTGTGGAATGGCGGAGCTGAGGCCATTTCGATTAATGACCAGCGGATTACTTCTAATACAGAAATATTCTGCAGCGGTTCTTATATTAAGATCAACAACACAAGACAGATGCCACCGTATAACATCGTGGCGATTGGCAATCAGGATAACTTAAAATCGGCTCTTCAGTTTTACGTATGGGACATGCTCGGGGAATATCAGCAACAATACGGCATAACCCGTAAACTGGAAATACCTAAGGAATCTGTCACAGTACCTGCCGCCAATCAGTACAGTTATAAGTATGCACAGCCTGTCAAGGAGGGTTAGACTTGATAAACAAACATGTCATAACGGTTGCGACGATTGCCGCCGTAGCGATTGGCTTTTTGATTTCCCTTCAATTTCAGGCGCAAAGAGAAGTGGACAGTGCAGAAAAAATTCAGCAGCAAAGAGTTGAGCAGACCGATACGGTGATGAAAACCTTGCAGGATGAAAACAATTCTTTGCAGGAAGAATATAATCGAATATCTGCAGAATTGGAAAGATACAGGAACCAAAACAGTGAGAATCCCTATCTTAGGGCAAGACTGGATCAGCTTAAAATCGCTGACGGAACCATCGCTGTTACCGGACCTGGGGTTAAGATGATTGTCAAAGACAGCGGTCCGGATACTGATGCAGTTATCCCGCTGAGTACGGATGAGCTGCGCGAGATCGTGAATGTCCTGCGATTGGCAGGAGCAGAAGCGATCAGCATCAATGGTCAGCGGATTGTTGCTTCGACTTCCATTGTTATCAGCGGGACAGCGACAATCCTGGTGAATTCAGTCCCGATCAGCAGGATTGGCGGAACCACGTATGAAATCCTGGCTATTGGCAAACAGGATGATCTACTCGACTATTTGACGAATATGATCGCGATTGACTTGAAACAATTTGGCAGAAAAGTTGAAATAACCCGCGAAACGGTGACAATTCCATCCTTTAAAGGAAGCTATACCTTCGAGTACGCTTCGGAGGTAAAGAAAGGATAACCTGATAACAGGTGAGCGCCTGAATTGGAGAAAATGAATTCATTGATTAAGGCGGAAAAGGAGTGAAGGATTTGAAGGCGTACAATATGCGATGGCTAAAAATAGACAGCCTGCTGCAGGCTGAAAGAGCCCTAAGCCAGGTTGGCGTTGACCCTGGTGGTCTTCCATATATGAACGGCAAGGCTTTGACCAAACCGATCAAGCTGGAGAATGTACCGGCTCCGGTAGCCTTGGTTCTGAAACAGGAAATGCTCTCCTCCGGTGGAGATGCAGCTGTCCATAAAGATTTGCTCGACAACGGAGCACCGGAAAGCGATGTGTTGCTTATAGGTACCTATAAGCAGTTAACCAAACTTGCGGACAGACTGGCGACGATGTCCGCGGAGTTCCAATCCCTCGCTCAGTCCTTATGCGAGCTGATGACCTATTTGGAGGAACCTCCGGCCGGAATCATTGATTGCAGGGGAAAGAGTCTCATTTGGGGTCAAAAGACTTTGATCATGGGAATATTAAACGTAACGCCGGATTCCTTTTCCGACGGCGGAAAATTTGACAACATCGAGAATGCTTTAAAGCAGGCGGAAAAAATGGTTGCCGACGGTGCTGATATGCTTGATATTGGCGGGGAGTCCACCCGCCCGGGATATGGCGGCGTCAGTGCCGAAGAAGAGTGGTCCAGACTTGAACCGGTACTTAAAGCACTTATCCCGGTCTGTTCGGTTCCAATATCGATTGATACCCAAAAAGCAGCTGTTGCAGCCAAGTCTTTGCGGTTGGGGGCCCATATCATTAATGATATCTGGGGTTTGCAGAAAGATCCTGAAATGGCCGGCGTTATTGCAGAATATCAAGCTCCGGTCGTGATAATGCATAATCAGGATCATACAGAATATAAGAATATGATGGGTGAAATATTGTCATTCCTGGAGCGTAGCATTGAAATGGCTCTAGACTGCGGATTGACGCAGAATCAAATTATTGTCGATCCCGGAATCGGGTTTGGAAAAACACCGGAACAGAATATGGAAGTCTTAAGCCGGATGGAAGAATTTAAATCGCTAGGGTGTCCTCTTCTTCTGGGAGTATCCCGCAAATCCGTGATTGGACGGACCTTGAACCTTCCGGTTGATCAAAGGCTGGAACCGACGATTGCCCTGGGGACGCTCGGAATTGTCGCCGGAGCAGATATTCTGCGTGTGCATGATGTTCCCGAAAACAAAAAGGCTGCGCTTATCACTGACCTGGTGATACGTCGAAAAAGAGGAGAAGATTATGAAGGAAAGTGATGTCATTCACCTGCGTGGTATGGAGTTTTATGCTTACCATGGGGTGATGGAGGAGGAGCAGGTTCTTGGCCAAAGATTTCTGATTGACGTGGACATCTTCCTGAAAAAACCGGTCAGTATGCAGGACAATCTAGCGGAAACTGTCAATTATGCTGAAGTCTATCAAGTAATCAAAAATTGTGTCCTTGATCAGCGTTATCAGCTGATCGAAACGCTTGCCGAAAAAATAGCCTTGGAAATTACAACCGGATTTCGCTGTTCAGGCGTCCGGGTAGAGGTACATAAGCCGAATGCCCCGGTTTCCGGAATTCTTAAGGATATATCCGTAGAAATCATACGGGAGAAAAAAGATGAGAGCATTTTTAAGTTTGGGGAGCAATGAAGGAGACCGCAAGGAATATTTGGATCGGGCACTCAATATGCTGATGGATACTTCAGGGATCATGATTCAGCGTATTTCCAGCCTCTATGAGACTGAACCCTGGGGCAATGTTGACCAGTCACCTTTCCTGAATATGGCCATTGGCATTGAAACGGAGCTGGATCCTTACGAACTGCTTGAGGTCTGCCAGCAAATTGAAACGTCTCTAGGAAGAAAACGACTGACTCATTGGGGGCCGCGCACCATTGATATCGATATTCTTTCCTATCAGGATTACGTAATTCAGACTGAAAAACTGACAATTCCGCATCCCTTTATGGAACAAAGAGAGTTCGTACTGGCTCCGCTAAGAGAAATATCACCGGATTATATTCTGCAGTCAGGAAGAGTAATCGGAACTGTTCAAGGCGAAGGACTTATTAAAAAAATTACTAAAATATAGGTATAAATAAGATCAATACGTTTTAAGTAAAATTATAAAAAATCATAAAATATGGATGGTTCTTTAAGATTTTTCTTTATTATTTCTCTTCTTTATCATATACTAAAGAGTAAGCTGCAGACGATATCTGTATAGAGTTGTACCGTAGCAGTTCTACTATTTTTTATGACTGATCGGATCGTGCATCAACCGCTTGGATTATTACTACTGGGACGGTGAAGGCAGGGTATATGTTGAATTCGTTTATAACAATACACCTTCACCATGTGAGGTGTATTTTTTTGTCAGAAAATACAATAAAATTTGGAATCATCGGAACTGGCGTGGTCGGGACATCTCTGGCGATTCTGTTGGAGAAAGCAGGGCTGGAGTGTATCGGAGTCCATACCCGCGGCAAAAGGTCATATGATCATTTTCGCAGATACTTGCCAAAAGAGCAGCTTGGATTGAAGCAGCTTGTGATGGAGTCAGATCTGATTTTTATTACGACTCAGGATTGCAACATTGAAGACGCAGCGGCCAGACTTTCTCAGGAGAAGGATATTAAACCAGGTCAAATCTGGATTCACTGCTCAGGGTCTTTGCCTTCGGGAGTCATGTGTCAGGATCCTGTACTGCCTGTCGGCTACCTGTCTCTGCATCCACTGCAGGCCTTTGCAAATATTGATGTCGCGGTTTCCGTCATGAAGGGAACCTATTTTGGCATAGAAGGCAGCAGTCCGGAGGTTGAGCGCCAAGGGGAGGAACTGGTTATGTTATTAGGCGGAATTCCACTTAAAATTAATCCGGCTAAAAAAAGCCTTTATCATGCTGGAGCGGTTGTCGTCTCAAATTATCTTGTTTCGCTGGTCCTGCTGGCAGTCAAACTATTTGAACAGGCCGGAATAGAGCGTAAAGACGCTCTGGCTGCCTTACTTCCGCTGTTAGCCGGATCCTGTCGGAATATTGGCAAACTGGGGCTTCCTGGGGCGCTTACAGGGCCAATTGCCAGGGGAGATGCCGAAGTCGTCGCAAGACATTTACAAAGCATGCCTGAAGAGATAAGAACAGTCTATAGAGAGCTTGGAAAGCTGGCCTTGGAATTGGGATTAGAAAAAAAACTATGGGATAGGGCATCCTATCGCCCAGAAGATTTAAACGACCTGGAAGAACTTTTGAATGACTTAGGAAAGGAAACAAAGCAATGATCATTGCCAAAAAAATAACTGAAACAAGAGAAAAAATAGCATCAGCCAAACAGCTGGGAAAAGCTGTTGTCCTTATACCCACGATGGGCTTCTTGCATGAAGGCCATCAGTCCATGGTCAAAATAGCCAGAAATCAAGATCCGAATCACAAAAAAATCTATATTGTGATGAGTATATTTGTGAATCCCTTACAGTTTGGTCCGAATGAGGATTATGAGAAATATCCGCGTGATCTTGCCAGGGATTCGGGACTCGCCGAACAGGCAGGAGTAGACTTGTTATTTGCTCCTTCGGTCGCGGAAATGTATCCGGACGGAAAAAGCCTTACGGCAGTTCAGGTATCCCAGATCACCGAGGTCCTCTGCGGAGCCAGCCGTCAGGGACACTTTCAGGGAGTAGCAACTGTTGTGACGAAACTTTTTAATATTATTCAACCTGATGAAGCCTATTTTGGCTTAAAAGATTACCAGCAGGTTGCTGTCATCAAACAAATGACAAAAGATTTAAATAGCCCTGTTAAAATCGTGGCCTTCCCGACGGTTCGAGAAAGCGACGGACTAGCCAAGAGTTCTAGAAACGCTTATTTGAGCAGTGAAGACCGGCGGCAAGCCCCGGTGTTATTCCGTTCATTGCAGGAAGCGGAGGCACGAATTATTGAAGGTGAGACCTGCACTGAAGTTGTCAGAGAAGAGATCAGACAGAGAATAAGCAGTGAATCAAACGGGAAAATTGATTATGTAGAAATAAGAAAAGCGGACAATCTTGCAGCTGTCGACAGTATTGACTGCCCTGTTGTGATTGCTCTTGCCGTACGTTTTGGCACAACGCGCTTGATTGATAATATTGTCGTGGAGGTGTGAGAAAAAATGTTCAGAAATATGATGAAATCAAAGATCCATAAAGCTAGGGTTACTGAAGCCAACCTGAATTATGTGGGAAGCATAACGATAGACCGCAGCCTGATGGAGCAGGCCGATATTCTGGAAAATGAGAAAGTTCAGGTCGTTAACCTGAATAATGGAGCAAGGCTGGAAACGTATGTTATTCCAGGAGAGGAGAATTCCGGAATGATCTGTCTAAATGGAGCAGCAGCCAGGCTGGTTCAGGTCGGGGATCAGGTGATTATTATTTCCTATGGGCTGTTTTCCGATGAAGAAAGCAAAGGATATACACCGAAAATTGTTTTTGTCGACGAAAAGAACCAGCCGGTCAGAATCGATGATGTTGAAGTGCACGGCGTACAGGCTTGACACATTTTATGTCGAAGAATAGAATTAGAAAAAGGTCTACGAGCGAAAGGAGCGGCTGATAATGGATAATGACGAACGCAAAGATCAGCTGATCAATGATATAAATGCTCTGCGCAAGCAAAGAAAAGCGGTAATTCTTGCCCATTATTACCAGCCGAGGGACATTCAGGATATTGCGGATTTTGTCGGAGATTCACTTCAGCTCGCCCAGCAGGCTGCCCGGACAGATGCGGATGTCATCGTATTCTGCGGGGTCCATTTTATGGCAGAAAGTGCTGCAATCCTATCCCCGGAAAAGACTGTCCTGCTTCCAGAACCTTCGGCCGGCTGCCCAATGGCTGACATGGTCGAAGCAAACCGGCTCAAAGAAGCGAAGACCAAATTGCCCGGTGCAAAGGTGGTCTGTTATGTTAATTCATCCGCAGAGGTGAAAGCCGTAAGCGATATTTGTTGTACATCATCCAATGCAGAGAAAATTGTTCAATCTCTTGGAAAAGAGGAGATCCTGTTTGTGCCTGACGGCAACCTCGGCGGATATATTGCAGCCAAAACGAACAGAAAGATTAACCTGTGGCCGGGATTTTGTCCGACCCATCACAGACTCGCCAGGGAAGATATCTTAAAGGCGCGGGAGGAACATCAGGGAGCAAAAGTTCTGGTTCATCCTGAATGCCGCGAGGAAGTCTGGCGGGAAGCCGATTATGTTGGCTCTACTGCCGGAATTATTAAGTATGCAGAAAATTCAACGGACACCGAATTTATTATTGGAACGGAATGCGGCATTTTGCATGAACTTACTAAACGCTGTCCTGGAAAACAATTTTATATGGCTTCAGCGCATATGATCTGCCCGAATATGAAAAAGATCAGCTTGCAAAAGGTCAAGGATACCCTTTCAAACATGGCACCGGTCGTTACTGTGTCAAAAGAAATCAGAGAGAAGGCGGTCTGCGCGCTGGAAAGAATGCTGGCCGTCCAATAATGAACATATGATATTGAGGATGAGTAAGAGATATGAATGAGAATGACTATCTGATTCCCTGGGACAAGGATAAGCTTGAGATCTTCCAGACAGAAGTGCTTATTCTCGGAAGCGGAATTGCGGGATTGTTTGCAGCAATCAAACTTTGTCCCAAATATGAAGTAACCGTTCTGACCAAGAAAGATGTGATGGCAAGCAACACTGAGCATGCTCAGGGAGGTATTGCCGTTGCTCTTAATGAGGATGACTCTCCTGAATTTCACTATGGCGATACCATTAAAGCCGGAGCAGGGCTATGCAACCTGAAAGCAGTCAAGATCCTGGCTGAGAAAGGACCGGAGTGTGTCAGTAAGCTGATTGATTTTGGCACCAAATTTGATGAAAGCAATAATAAACTGGATTTTACGCGGGAAGGTGCCCACAGTAAAAGCAGGGTACTGCATGCTCACGGTGATGCCACCGGCGGAGAAATAGAACGTGCCCTGGTAGAAGTTGTGCATTCCAGCCCGATTACCGTTAAAGAAAACTATTATTTAATTGATTTTGTTAAGAACAGTAAAGCAGAGGTTTGCGGAGCTCTGGTGCTTAACAATATTACCTTGGCAATGGAAATATGGCTGGCTAAAGCCATTATCCTGGCCACGGGCGGTGCAGGTCAGATGTATAAGCATACGACCAATCCTGCGGTTGCGACAGGAGATGGAATAGCTGCTGCTTATCGGGCAGGAGCCGAACTTATGGATATGGAATTTATTCAATTCCATCCTACGGCCCTGCTGCTGCCGGGAGCGCCCAATTTTTTAATTTCGGAGGCAGCCAGAGGAGAGGGAGCTGTACTGGTAAACTCACGCGGAGAACGTTTTATGGAGGGTGTTCCCGGTAAAGAGCTTGCTCCGAGGGATGTTGTATCAAGGGAGATATGGAAGCAGATGCAGACAGGACAGGTCTATCTCGATTTCAGCCCGATGGGACACTCCAAAGTCGAACAAAGGTTTCCAGGAATCCATAAAACCTGTCTGAATTATGGCGTTGATATTTCTACAGATCCGGTACCGGTTGGCCCTGCTGCGCATTACTTAATGGGCGGAGTCCGCATCAATGAATTTGGTGAAACGAATTTGCCAAATCTTTTTGCTTGTGGTGAATGTGCCTGTAATGGCGTTCATGGTGCCAACAGGCTCGCCAGCAACTCCTTGTTGGACGGATTAGTATTTGCTTCAACCATTTCTGATACAATCAATCAGAAGATTGGCGAAATGCCCAACCCGGAAGATGTTTTGCCGTATGAAGGCTGCCCCGATGAATGTGATGTCCGGGATTCCGCTGCAGACCCGGCTAATCTGAAAGAAGAACTGCAGAATATTTTATGGGATAAAGTCGGAATCATTCGGGATGAAGAACATTTGCGGCAGGCCCAGGCGGAATTAAATCAATTGATGGAACGGTTTAACCCCCATTCTGAAGTATCGGAACTCGAGCTTGGCAATATGCTTGCGATTGGAATGGTGATTATCAAGGCTGCTTTGGCACGTGAAGAAAGCAGAGGGGGCCATTTCCGACGGGATTTCCCGAATGCGGAGGAACACTGGCAAAAGCATTCTGTCTATATGAGGGGGGATTATCATGTTCGCTACGTTTCAATATGAAGAATTGATTGAACGTGCTTTAAAAGAAGATATTGGTACCGGAGATCTCAGTACGCTGATCATTCCTAAAGATTACCAGAGTGAAGCCAGAATCTATGCCAAAGCACATGGGATTATCTGCGGCCTTTTTATTGCTGAGATGACCTTTAAGAAGATAGATCCGTACATAGACGTTCAGATGCAGGTTGAAGACGGAGACAGTATCGGACCAGGGACCCTGATCATGAAAATTAATGGTTCACTGGCAGGAATCCTTCAAGCTGAAAGAACTGTACTTAATTTCATTCAGCATCTTTCAGGAATATCTAGTATTACCAAAAGATTTGTCGAACTTGTATCTGATTTAGGCGTTAAGGTCACAGATACGCGCAAAACGATGCCGGGTATGAGAAACCTGCAGAAATACGCTGTCAGGGTCGGCGGAGGAACGAACCACCGTTTTGGTTTGTATGATGCCGTTATGCTTAAGGATAATCATCTGGACGCAATCGGAAATCTGGCTGAGGCTGTTCAAAAAATCAAAACAAAAGTTGGCCATATGGTTAAAATAGAGGTTGAATGTGAAACGCTGGAACAGGTACGGGAAGCCGTTCTGAGCGGCGTTGACGTGATTATGCTCGATAATATGTCCCTGCAGGATATGAAAACAGCGGTTCAGTATATTAACCACCGGGTTGTCGTAGAGGCGTCCGGAGGAGTTAGGGAAGACACAGTGCGTCAAATTGCTGAGACGGGAGTGGACATTATTTCAGTAGGCAGGCTTACGCATTCGGTCGAAGCGATTGATTTTTCAATGGTCGTTGATGATTTCAAACCATCTATTCAGAAGCACCTTCATTCTGCTGAAAAAATATAATCTGGCACTTATCCGGTTCTAAAGGGAGGCGGGTACAATGATTTTGGTCATCGATATCGGGAATACGAATATTGTACTTGGTGTTTACCAAGACCGTGAGCTTATTCATTACTGGAGAATTTCCACGGAAAAAAACAATACATCGGATGAATATGCGTCGACAATTAAGAATTTATTCAGTTTTCACGATTTGTCTTTCAGCAATATATCCGGGGCTATTATTTCTTCGGTTGTACCACCTGTGACGCCTGCGCTGGAACGGATGATCAAAAAGTATTTCAGCGTAACCCCGATTATTGTTGGTCCAGGCGTTAAGACCGGTATTTCCATTAATATTGATAATCCAAGGGAACTTGGGGCTGATAGGATTGTAAACGCTGTAGCTGCCTATGCCAAATACGGCGGGTTAATAATTATTGTTGATTTTGGCACGGCAACAACTTTTTGCGCTGTCAGTGAAAAGGGAGAGTACTTAGGGGGAGCGATTGCGCCTGGAATCGGGATTTCTACTGAGGCACTCTACCAGAAAGCCTCGAAATTGCCTAAAGTAGAGATTGTTAAGACCAAAAACGTTATCGGCAAAAATACAGTCAGCGGTATGCAAGCGGGAATATATCATGGATTTTGCGGACAGATTGACCGTATTGTCGAGCTGATGAAAAAAGAACTTGGCGGAAAAACTAAAGTCATTGCAACCGGGGGTCTGGCTGAACTGATTGTCGGGGATTCCAAAATGATCGATATTATTGATCCTTTTTTAACGTTGGAAGGACTTTTGTATATTTATGAAAGAAATCTGCGGTAATTGTATATGTTGAGGTAAAAATGAAATTAGGGAAGTATCATTTGTCAGAAAAGCCTGTTTTTATGGCCCCGATGGCAGGGATAACGGATAAGGCCTTTCGGGAAATCATCCGGCTTACAGGCGGCAAATACGTCATAACGGAAATGATCAGCGATAAAGCCCTGCTGCATCATAACGCCAAGACATTTAAAATGCTTGATCTTAAAGGAGAAGAAGAACCCCGAATTGTTCAGCTTTTTGGATCTGAACCTGTCCCAATGGCCAGAGCAGCTGAAATAGCTGAAACATATGGAGCTGATATCATAGACATTAATATGGGATGTCCGACACCAAAGATTGTGAAAAATGGTGAAGGAGCATCCCTTCTTCGAAACATTCCGTTAGCGATAGAAATTGTCTCCGAAGTGGTAAAGGCTGTGAGGGTTCCTGTTACCGTTAAAATCCGCCTGGGATGGGATAGTTCCACTATCGTTGCGCTTGAACTGGCGCCAATGTTAGAGCAGGCAGGAGTCAGCATGCTGACAGTTCATGCCCGGACCAGAGAACAATATTATTCCGGCAAGGCTGACTGGGAATGGATCAGTAAAATTAAAGCAAGAATTGGCATACCTGTGATTGGGAATGGGGATATTCTATCTCCGGAAGATGCGCTGAAAATGGTTCAGCTTACCGGATGCGATGGAGTCATGATAGCGAGGGGAGCTTTAGGAAATCCGTGGCTGATTGGCAGATCCCAATATTATCTCGATACGGAAACACTTCCACAGGAACCTGACAATAGAGAAAAACTTAGAATACTTATTCAGCATTTTGAAAAGATTATTGAATATAAAGGCGAAAGAACCGGTGTACAGGAGATCCGCAAACACGCTTCCTGGTATATCAAGGGTATGAGGAAAGCAGCAGAGTACCGGAACCAGATCATGAAAATCAAAAGTTACCAAGAAATGAAGACGTTGTTTTCAGGCATTTACTCGATGGAATGCCCGGACCATTAATCCGGCTATCAAAATATTAAGTAAATTTGCTTGACAATAAAATGGAGGTTCCTTATAATCTCATCTTTGACACTTTAAAGAGCAAAAAAGCCTGGAACCCCTTGCAAACAAGGGAAATCCGGGCTTTTACATTTTTAAAAAAGTGAGTAATGTTTTTATGACTTTGTACTTTTGAGAATTTTTTTCATCTGACTGGTAC
>NZ_MCHF01000057.1:0-10999 GCF_001707455.1 Dehalobacter sp. TeCB1
GTACGCCTTTTTTCGAGAATTACTCGGAAAAGGCAGCTGAAATCGGCGGCGATAGGGCCGCTAACTTGGGATTATCCCACTTTATTATTTATTGGGATGATAAAAAACGTTATTAATCAGTGGTTCCCTAGTATTTTGTACGAAAACTTTGTGTCTCTTTTTTCGCATTCCTGAATTGTTTCGCCAGATACAATAAATCCATCCTGTTCAAGCATAAAATAAAAGTCTCTGGCATCATTCTTAATTATTTCAATGTCAACATCTGTAAATTGCTTATTTATTTTTTTGGCGAGATCATCAAGGGTTTGAGGTTTTCTACCTAAAGCAGAAAAAAATACAGCCCCACTTTCCGATAGAATTTTATCTCCGATGTTGTTTTTGTTATCATCAGTTCGTTTATATCCGAAATTCCTATTGTCCGTTACATACCCGAAGGACTCATAGTTTCTGAATATAATATTAGATTTTTGTTTGAAAAACATTACAATTTCTCCTTAGTAATCAAGCGACGAGTTTTCATTTATAACATCGTCGCCTGATTAAACTGTCCATTATCGTCCACCTGGCTTTGGTGGATTACAAGGTCTTCCACTCGGTTTACTATTGGGTGTGCATTGTGCCATCTGTACAGTACTTTGTGCCAATATCACAGGCTTTGCGTAAACCATATTTTTCACCTCCTATCTCAATTTTTGAAATATATCAACAGATTGCTCCGCCAATCGCATTATCTCTTAAAATGCAATATTTTACATGACTTTCGCCGGTGTTATCCAAAACTCACCCTATCATAACTCGCTGGGTCTATGCCCTTACATTCCTTCGTTCTGTTTTATGGATAAAAACGGAGATAGCGTTTAAGCTTTGGTGCTGGGTCATGCCCTAATGGAGGTGATCTCCTTATCTCCGCTTTATCGGCGTGTTTCATGTTTCTTGCTTTGCTGCGCCATAGGCACTGCCTTATCGGATGTCAAGGGCGGCGCAGCCGTTTATTTACCCTTGACATCCAGTACGTAACCAAAACCCTTGTAATGGGTTGCTTAAGCCGCTTTTAGGCTTAAGCAGCTTGATTGCTGATTTGGTTCTTTCTGCATTCCCCAAGCACTAATTCTGCCTTGTATTCTGTTTGCTTTTTTACCAGATTGTATATTACTGTTATTATTTTTTCGGAAATAACAACAAGTGCTTGCTTTTTCTTAAGCGGATTGGTTTCGCGCGTTTTCAGGTAAAGGTACAGTTCTTTCATTTCTTTGTTTACTGCAACCATGGTCATGGCCATCCGGTATAAAATACTTCTCAAGTTTTTCCTTCCGCGCTTGGAGATTGCTGTTCCACTTTTACTCTTGCCGGAGCTGTCTTCAACAAGGTTGTATCCGGCCATTTTGCTTATCTGACGCGGATGGTCAAATCTCAGCGGATCGCCTATCTCGCCTAAAAAACTTGCTGCGGTGACCACTCCTATACCGGGGATGCCGAGAATGATTTCCCCGATTCCTGTCTCTGCCAGAGCCAGTTCCATTTTGCTTTCCACTTGTTCGAGCTGCTTTGTTAGTAATTCCAATTCCTCGATCATTAACTCTAATTTCAATTTTGACGACGCTGTTCCATAACTCACGCCTATGGAGTTTTGGGCTGTTTCTACAAGCTGCTGAGCTTTTTTCCTGCCTACTGTCTTTTTGACGGCTTTCTTTATCTCGGCAAGTACTCCCTCAACTCCCAATTCAAGTATCAGTGAAGGGAATGGGCAGGTCTTTAATATCTGCATGGACGCTTTCCCGTTTAATGCATTTTTGAATACGAGTTTCATTTCAGGAAAGTATTCATCCATTACTGCTGTGATGGTGTTTTTTAAAGCGTTATGCCGCTTCATGAGGCTGATCCTGGCGTTTGACAGCACTCTTAGTTCCGCGAATATATCTTGGGGCATATATACTTCGTAATACCTGCCGTCACGCACAAGTTTCGCTATGGTTAGAGCATCTTTCTTATCGCTCTTGGTCTGGCTGTTGTCATCCAGCTCTTTGGCTTTTTTGGTGTGGTAGGGATTAACCATGACTACTTTTACTTCTTGCATCAACAGATAGTTGTCCAGCGGTTTCCAGTAGTGCCCTGTGGGTTCCATTCCTACGATTACGTCGTCAAGTCTTTTGTTCTTGCAAATTGTTTCGATGCTTGCTAAGATAGTTTCGAAGCCGGTTTTATCGTTCTGGAATTTCAGGGCTTTCCCCAATTCTATGCCACGATAATCCACGAACCGGGCCCACTGCGTTTCTTTGGCGATGTCTACTCCCACTATTAGTGTTTTAGGTGTTATTGCTTCTAATTTAATATTGTTACGGTTCTTCATCTGCTTACATCCCCCTGATTTTCTGTGATTTTTGTGCGTTTGTCAGGCACACTTAAATCATAGCAGGGGGTTGTTTATTTCTCAAAGATCATTTTCATTCATTACAGGAATGCTTTTCGACAAGAATTAGCTTTTCATAGAGAAATTATACTACAAAAATGGAATTAAGAGGAAAAAATTCAGTTTCAAGACAAAGTAATGATCTGCACAATGCTATCAGGTCTACTTGTAGATTCATCAATTTGCATCACCATTACCTCGTATGGTTAATATTCGGGAATATTATTGTTTCGTATTTCCCTTTAAATACTTCTCCATAGTTTTATCAAATTCTGAAATATATCTTTCATCTTGCCTTACACGAAATTTTTCATATTCTTTTTTTGCCTTATCCATGGCATCCTCATGGCTTATCTTTCCCGAATCCTTTAAAACCTCGCGACGATTAAACTTTAAAAACTCGTCAGTGATATGTAGCCAGTCTTTCATTGTCATAATATTTTGATTTAACGCCTGAAACTCAGCATAATCAATGTACATTGTCACAATTCTATTCAGTCTATCCAACTCATTTTGGTTAAGATAATTCTTTGCTACCTTCACATCACTCTTTAAAATTTTGCCGTGAGGTGACGCTTTCCATGTAGTCAATCCCATGGTTGGATGTTCACTGTCCGCCCGTCCATGGATAATTTCGGCGGCAGTTTTTCCTGTTATGGCAAAGTGCATTTTATTTTGCACAAAGGCATAAAATATTTTCGTTTCCTCGGAATTGGAGTTGTAATCGCTACTGCACTGTTCAAAAACATCAGCAATCTTCTGATAAGCTCTGCGTTCAGAAGCTCTGATTTCCCTGATGCGTTCTAAAAGTTCATCAAAATAATCCTTACCGAATGGCCTGCCGTTTTTGAGCATATCATCATTTAATACAAATCCTTTGACGATATATTCTTTCAAAGTCTGAGTAGCCCAAATTCTGAATTGCGTAGCTTTTTTGGAGTTGACCCGATAGCCAACAGCGATAATAGCATCGAGATTATAATAGTTGGTATTATATGTTTTTCCGTCTTCGGCAGTATGTGCAAATTTTGCACATACTGCTTCTTCTTTCAATTCATTTTCGGTAAATATATTCTTCAAATGTTTGGTGATTACCGTTCTATCCACGTCAAAAAGCTCACCCAGGGCTTTTTGGGTCAGCCAAAAACTTTCCTCTGCATAATAGACATTGACTCTTATCTTTCCTTCGTCAGTCTGGTAAAGAATGATCTTACTTTGTTTTGATATGTCGCCCACGTGACATATCCCTCCTTTTTATACCAACCATAACTTTTCATAGACAATTATACCAAACATATGTTCTGTATGCAATGTAAAAATGCAGGCATATTTTTTCCATTTTGTAATCACACCCGTTAATATCTATAGCATTTCTTCAATCGTACCCACCAGTTCATTCGCTATATTAACGCTGTCCAGCCTCATTATGCTTTCCTCCGAACTGCCGAAGCTCAAAAGGTTAATACTTCCGTACCATACAATCTTCTGATCGATTACCGCAAACTTCTGATGTATATTTGATTTAAAAATAAGGTTTGCTCCTGTTAATCGTACGGCATTAATCATATCTGAAAATGCCAACCTGTCCTTTTCCTTATAATCGCCCTCCGGTCTGGTGATTATGGTCAGCTTGGCCCCATTGTTAATTCCGGAAGACAGGATATTCAACATCTGATTCAGACGTTTTTTTGTCATATAAGGGCTGACAATAACAATGTCTGATTTTGCAGAAGAAATATCATTACTGAATACCGTCATAAAACTATGGTTATCAAAAATAGCATTCGTAGCTTCAAACGGCTTACTGTCGCTTTTGGCCGAATATCCTATGGAAGAGTATCCTTTAAGTCTCTTATGGTACATCCTTTCAAGCACACCGACATGAACGTCCACATAATCATAAACTTGGACTTCACTCTTGTTTTGATATAAGCGGTGAAGCCGTCCGGCATACTGCTGCACTGTTCCTTTCCAAGCAACCGGCATTGCCAGAAAAAGTGTATCCAACCTTGGTTCATCAAAGCCTTCGCCGACAAACCGACCGGTGGCCACAATAACAATACTCTCATCCGTCGGAATGCTTGAAAGCTTTTCATGCTTGATTCTTCTTTCTTTAGCAGTCATTCCTCCGGTTAATTCAATAACGTTTGGCATTACTCTTGACAATTCCCTGGCGATTGCCTCGACATGAGCCGTTCTTTCTGTCAAGACAATAGGATTTCGCCCTTCTTTCACACATTGAGTGACATCATCAACAATTAACTGATTCCGTATTTGGCTGGTACTGATTTGAGAATAGATTTCGCCAATAGACCACTCTTTCTCGTCCTGGCTTACCGGTTTTCTGAATGGCGTAAAACGCGGAATAATATAATGCTCAAATGGTCTTTTTTCAGCTTGTTCTTTAGCATCAACCTTATGCCGCACCGGGCCGCAATGCATAAATATGATGGGATGATGACCGTCCTGCCTCACCGGGGTTGCTGTCAATCCATAGACATACTTAGCCGGAACGTTTTTAAGAATCTGCTCAAAGCTGAATGCCGGTACATGGTGGCACTCATCAATAATAACCATGCCATAATCCTGGACAACATCTTTTACGTCGTCGCTTTTCACCAATGACTGCATAATCGCAATATCAATAATCCCACTTAAATTTTTCTTGCCGCCGCCAAGCTGTCCAATAATACTACGGCTCTTTTTCCTGCCTCGTCTTTTAATGGGATCGATAGGCAGCTCTTCATTAATCGTCAAAAATTGGTTCAATCGCTCTTGCCACTGCTCCAATAACTGCTGTGTATGAACAAGTACAAGCGTGTTGACTTTTCTTTCAGCTATTAGTTTTGCCCCTATTACTGTCTTCCCAAATGCGGTGGTTGCGGCTAAAACCCCATTATCGTGCTGCAGCATTGAGTAAACGGCATCCCCCTGTTCATCACGAAGATGTCCCTTGAATTGAACCTTGATAAATTTACCGGAAACGGTTTCGTCCGTCCACTTAATTTCAGAATTCATCGGTTCAAACAGATTTATTAAATCAATCGCACATCCTCTTGGAAGGCAAAGATAATCCGGCGTTTCATCAGACAAAGAAATTATTCTGGGCTTATTAAATGTCGGCAATCTCATAGCCTGCGCCTTATAAAAGTCAGGGTTACGGAAGGCCGCCAGGCGTTTCATCATATTTAGGGCTTTATTAGAGAATCCATCTTTGCGAACATATAGCATGTCGGCTTTTGTAATGTTAATAGTATCCGGAATATCGTTTTTACATAACCGTTTGTCTATCCGCGTCTTTTCCCATGGCTTCGTTTCTTCGTCTTCAATTTGCCTTAAATCTCCCAATTCATTACCGGTGCCAAGCTGGGAAATGTACCCGTTTATTTCCTCTTCGCTTAACTTCCGAACAGAGCTTAAGAAATGCCACTGATCACTATAGGGTTGAAACTTCTCATCAATAAATACGCTGTTATCACTTTTTCGTGCGTTGACTTGCAGAGGCAATACGATCAGATTCCCAAATCCGCCTTTGGGGAGTGTGTCCTGATTGGGAAACAACCGGTCATATGAACTAAATTTAATCTCATGCCTTTTTGACATGGCATGGGTTAGAAGCAGTGTGCCAAATTTTCTGGCCGTTGCCGCACTGATTTGATCCTTGAAAAAGAACCACGCATGGCCACCGTTCCCGGATTGCGACCGTTCAACGACAAAGGGAATACTTTTTTCGGTACAAGTATTTCTTAATGCATTTATATCTTTCTGCCAACCATCGTCATCAAAATCCATCGCAAGGAAGCTGCAGGTCTCATCCGGCCGCATAGGATAAACACCGTATACTGCCTTACCTCTTAAATGATTATCAATTGCAGAGGAATCAAGAATCGCATATTTTTTATTCTCACAGTCGGAACACTTGATTTTCGGCTTGCCGCAAATCCCTTTAGCCCATTCATTCAGACAAACTGGAGAATATCCCGATTTACCTTCTTTATTCTGCCATCTTTTAGCATATACATCATCCCTGCCTCTGAACAACGACATGAATAGATTAATCTTTTCCTGTGGAGAACTATTATTGGTTACTCGTTCAGAGCTATTAAATTGGTCTGAAAGGTCTTTTTCCTCTTCCATTGCATGAACTTCATTGTCGAATAAGGGCAATACCAACCCAAGCTGAATCTTGAAATCTTCATTTTCAACCTTCAGCCTTTTATTTTCTTCCAACAGCTTTTGGTATTTTCTATAAAGTTCTTCATAATCCATTGTTTTACGGTATCCTATCGTTAGTATCCTTATATAAATTGGTAAAATATACAAATATTATTTTATTAGTTTGGATGTAACAATGCAAGGATATATCAAAAACAGATTTTAGTCTGCTCCCCATTTTTATAGCTAATCATAGTATACAAATTATAAATCTGAATTCTAGCAACTTTATTCCTGATTATACCTTCATCATAACCCCCATTCTCACAAACAGCTTCTGCCAGAACATCCTGTATCCATCCTTCATCCATGGTGGGGGAATGAGGGCAAGCATCTTTGCCTTTTTCAATCCTTGTCGCACAGCGCCAGACTACCTTGCCCCGCTCAGTTCTCCGACGATAAGATGCTCCGCAATCTCCGCACACGAGCAAATTTCCCAGAAAGTATTTGCCATTATATTTACTTCCGCTGATTTCTACTGTGCCATCCTCGCTGGTAACAAGCCGCGCACGTTTCGCCATTTCTTCCTGAACCTTGTCATAAATTTCGGCAGAAACTATGGCGGCATGGCTATCCTTTACATAATACTTGTTCCGCTGTCCGATATTTTTGCTTTTCTTTCCGGTCATAAAATCCTCAGTAAAGGTCTTTTGAAACATTGTATCGCCCTTATATTTCTCGTTGGTTAACATCCTCTGGATCGTTTTTGTATCCCAAATTTCCTTGCCCGTTACAGTCTTAATTCCTTGGGCCTCCAGATAATCCTTAATTTGTCCTAACGTCAGGCCTTGTAAATATAAGTCAAATATCTTTCTTACCACCTCTGCCTGTTCCGGCACAATGACTATCTCACCGTCAACGCAAGTGTAGCCCATGAAATTCTTATACTTCGTCAATATCTCGCCCTTTTCAAACTTGCGCTGAATTCCCCATTTGATGTTCTCGCTGATATTTCGGCTTTCGTCCTGTGCCAGCATACCCCTAAGCGTAATTTCGAATTCTTTATCCGCTTCAATTGAATCCAGCTTCTCATTTTCAAAATGCATATTGATCCCTCGCTCTCTTAAAAATCTTGTAATCTTCAATATCTCCAGCGTATCTCTTGATACCCTGCTGATTGACTTTGTGATGATGTAATCAATTTTGCCTTTAGCCGCTTTTTTGAGCAGCTTGTCCAGACTTTTTCTGCCGCTTCGGCGAAGCCCGCTTTCAATATCATAATAAACACCGACAAAAATCCAGTTGGGATGGCTTTTTATCATCTTCGTGTATGCACTTATTTGAATCTCGAGACTGCGCAGTTGCTCCGACCCGGAGGTACTGACCCTGCAGTAAGCGGCAACCTTGAGCTTTTTATTCTCTTTGGGTTTAGCAGGTATAATCCTTACATTTTTCATTGTCCTTCACATCTATATAAAATGAGACACCCATTAATATTCTACCAAAAAGAAAAGACGCAGCGAGGAAATTCACTCACGTCAAAGCATATCTCTTACGACAATCCCGCTAAGCCTTGCAGCGTCAGCGTTCCACACGTTGCAACAGGATTACGGCTTCCGTATGCCTTGAGGATCCAAAAAAGATGTCGTACACATCTGGTATCCCCTTGGCGGAAGCTAATATTTCAGATAAAGTCGCCTGGATAGGCTTACTGTTATTTCTCCACCCTTTTGCTTCTATCATTCTTAATTGTTAAAGAAATGGATCGACACCTGCTCATAGCACCATCTATAAAAATAGCGTTATTAAATAGGTTAACAACATGTAAAGCATTCCTGCCATTGCTACAAGCAAAACTAAGGGGATTTTTCTACCTGCAAAACTATTAGTTAATGCCCCTTTCTTTGGACATACAGCAATGCATTTTTGGCAGTCAAAACATTCAGCCGATATTACCTTCTTCATTTTATGCACCTCTAGATTTGAGGGACATTTCTTTGTACATAACGTGCAATTGATGCACTTATCTTCGCATCGGACGATACCACTGGGGCTAAACCGACCTGCAATTCCGGCGACTGCACCCTGTATGCAGATATATTTGCAGAAGAATCTATCAATAAAGAATGAGCCAATAATTGTTACAAACATCAACATAATACTTATCCAGGCTAATCCAGGTATTATGTTATATTGCTCAAACACATCGTCAACACTGACTTGTAGCAGTAACTTGCCGCTTGCAATGGATAATACTGCAAAACCTGCAAGTATGATGTATTTCGCTGCTCTAAGATATTTATCGAGTGTTGCAGGAACTGTGACCCTTTTTTTTAAAAGCTTGAATCCTATATATCCAACACCCCTTTGCAGCGCCCCTACCATGCATAAAAAACCACAAAAGCTTCTTTTGAAGATAATGGCAAACAAAATAAATGTTATTAGGACTGCCATAATGCTAAGTTGAATTGCATTTTCGAAAGTCTCCTCAATAAGGAAACTAAAAACAAACGGGAATATTGTTAGAAAAAAAGGAATGGCCGTTTTTGCTAATTTCTTAGTATTAATATTCATTACATGACCTCCGTATATCTGGTTTGGTTTACATCTACGAATTACAAATCTTCACAAAAATACCTCCTGATTATTTATGTGATAATAATGTCAAATCACATTAAACAAACAGGAGGTATAAAATTAAACAAATCCTAAACTCTTTCTTTTTCAATTTAATTAATAATTATAATTTGCTACTCTAACCTGATAACCATATAATTTTATCTTATCTATTCAACCGGTATCCCGCCCCCCATACTGTCTCTAAGATTTTTGGGTTTTTACTGTCATCCTCAATTTTTTCACGAATACGATTAATATGCACCATAACCGTCGCGCTATCCCCAACATAATCATATCCCCATATTTTTTCAAACAATTGTTCTTTCGAGAAAACAATATTAGGATTTTCAGCCATAAATTTTAATAATTCAAATTCTCGGTTAGGAAAGCGAATTTCTTGCTCACCCTTATAGACCTTCCATCCATGCAGAAGAACCCGAATATTACCTATTTGTATCTCATCGCCCTTCTCACCCGATTCTATCTGATTGGCTTCTGTTAATCGACTATACTGTCTTATATTTGCATTTACTCTTGCTACAAGCTCAGCGGGATCAAAAGGTTTAGTAATATAATCATCTGCACCAAGTCCCAGACCACGAATTTTATCAACAGATTCCGTCCTTGCCGTTACCATGAGAATTGGAATATTAATTTCACCTCTTATCTCTTTGCATATCTCATAACCATTCTTTCCGGGAAGCATAAGATCCAGCAGTAATAAGTCAAACTTTTCCACATGCAGAAGTGGAAGTACTTTATCGCCATCACTTACAATGAATGTTTCAAACCCACTAGCTTCCAGATAAGCCTGTTCTATCATACTGATATCATCATCGTCTTCGACAATCAGAATTCTATATTTGGCATTCATCTAAATCACCATATTCAGCGAAAATTGGTAGTCTTATTCGAATAGTAAGACCGTTGCTGTTTTCTGCATCTACTGAGCCTCCCATAGCATCCACTAGATATTTTACAATATAAAGACCTAGTCCATTCCCTTCTTTTATATTCCTTGACTCATCACCTTGGAAAAATTGTTCAAAAATATGGGAAATCTTATCTTCTGAAACTCCACAGCCATTATCAGATATCTCAAGTACTACATATGAATGTTCTTCAAAAATATTAATGGTAATTTCAAGCTTATCTGTTTCTGCATATTTTTTACTGTTTTCCAGTATATTGTCAAGTATTCGTTTCATTTGTTCTCGGTCAACATTTGAAAACAAACCTTTTTTTACATCTTTAATTTTAATTTTTATAGATTCATTCTCTATCAATAATTCGTATCTTTTCACATAATCTTCCAGATACTCACTCCACTCTATCTTTTCAAAAAACAGTGGCATATTACCTGTTTCAAGTTTTGAGAAATAAAATAACCTTTCCAAAAGCCGATCCATTTCTATCGTTCGTCTATAAGCTGTATCAAGAAATTTTTCTCTTAATTCAGGTGTTGTCGCAACCCCATCCTTGAGACCTTTTATTGTTCCTCTGATTGCCGTTAATGGAGTCCTTAAGTCATGAGAAATTCCCGCCACCATTTCAACTCTCACCTTTTCATAAGACTCCTTTTCCGCATTAGCTTCCGTTATATGTTCCTGCATTTCATTAAATGCGTCACAGACATATTCAAATTCAAGATCTCCCTTGTATTTAACAGGTTCAGAAAAATTTCCTTCTTTCATTCTTTTTGCTCCTTTTGACAATGCATCTAAAGGATTTGTGATATGTTCTATAAGTCTCTTAGTAAAAATCTGACTAATTATGAGTAAGGCACCTATGCAAAATATACCATCAATCAGCAATAGT
>NZ_MCHF01000058.1:0-10890 GCF_001707455.1 Dehalobacter sp. TeCB1
CATTCTTTTTGCTCCTTTTGACAATGCATCTAAAGGATTTGTGATATGTTCTATAAGTCTCTTAGTAAAAATCTGACTAATTATGAGTAAGGCACCTATGCAAAATATACCATCAATCAGCAATAGTATAAGTATAGTAGTCAAACTATTTTTTTGAAACAGGAATTTATGATATTCTCCTGCAATTGCAAACACTTTCATTTTCTCATTCATATTATTTTGTGTTAGCACAGTCATATAGTCTTGTACATAAATATGCACCTTTTCATCTGTTTCCAAATAATCTCCAATTTCATTTATAAGCTCACTCACAGGAAAATCAGTATTTGAGTAAATCACTTCACTATCTATTTCAACGCAAAGAGAAAATCCATACCTGTTCAGTTTTGTTGCAAGATTGTTTATCGCCTCTTCTGTTGGGGATGGATTCCAATCTGTCAGGATATTTCTTATTTGTTCGGTATTATCTGCTAACTCAGACGAACCAATCATGCTGTTTTTATAAGTGCTCTCATATAAATTTACTACAAACATATTAACGAAAAGAAATAGACTTAAAGTTACAAGTACCATTCTGGTATTAGAAATAAAAATTCTGCGTTTCACCGTCTGCTTTTCCTTATTCATCGTCCTCCTCCTCGTTTTTATTTTATCGGTTTGTTTCTGAAAATCTGTAGAGTTTTAATCTAAGGCCAATACAATTTTTTGGGGTTGGATAAAACTCCTGATTCACACGTATAGGAATTCGGTGAAGCTTGAAATACCGGCATTTGACCCCGATGTCATCTTTTTTATCTCCTCAAGGGTTATTCAAAAATGTAGCAGCTTTAAAAAGCTGAAGTCCTTTATTTATCAGGGTTCTACCCGTTCCAGTAATGAAACCGTTTCTGTATGGCTCGAGAGGTCTTGATAGCTGTCAAAACGGTGTTTTAGTTATATTTTTACCTACTCTCGAACTTAGGAACATATCCACGCTCGTAAATGGAAACATATCCAAGATTGACTCTCGTTTATGGAAAAATATCAAAGTCAAATTTAAGTAAAAAAATTCTCAAAAATATATTGACAAGTGGAACATTCTGTGTTATATAATAATTAGCACTCAATAAACGAGAGTGCTAACAAAAAAATAAATTGAAAAGGAGTTGTTATTTATGGCTGGATTAGTACCTTTTAACAAAAAGAACAAAGAAATCTCTACAAACACTGGCTTTGAGGACTTCTACAACGTACTTGATGACTTTTTTTCCAATGACTGGCCTTTTAGAAGAACCCTCACACATGACACTTTCAAAGTTGATGTCGAAGATAATGGCAATGAATACCTAATTGAGGCTGAAGTGCCAGGTATAGATAAAAAAGGCATCAATGTTGAACTTAACGATGGAAAACTTATGATTTCTATTACTAGGGATGAAAACAGTGAATCAAAGAAAAAGAATTTCATCCACAGAGAGAGACGTTATAGTTCTATGAGTCGTTCAATTTATTTGGAAGATGCCAAGCCAGATGGTATTAAAGCAAAACTGGAAAATGGTTTACTTAAAGTTGTAGTTCCTAAAGAAGAAAAGCCAAACAACAGCATTACAATTGATGTTGAATAAGGCAAAATAAAGCACATCGGGTTATTCACCCATGTGCTTTATTTTTTATACTATCAATTGCTTTTTTTATTTTTCTTGTTTGTGTTCATTTTATTTACTGCTTTTAAATTAATTAGTGTTTCTTTATGTAATTTTGACG
This sequence comes from Dehalobacter sp. TeCB1, assembly GCF_001707455.1. Classification (NCBI taxonomy): domain Bacteria; kingdom Bacillati; phylum Bacillota; class Clostridia; order Eubacteriales; family Desulfitobacteriaceae; genus Dehalobacter; species Dehalobacter sp. TeCB1. The sequence continues at coordinate 1,744 of NZ_MCHF01000058.1, forward strand.
TTATATTGGGGAAAGCAGCAAATACTCTTTTCACAAACTCTTTATTTTGTTTTGATATATCATTAAATTTTTGGTTAAGCTCATCGATTTTATTTGTTAATACCCTAATCTGAGACAGTTCTTCGTCAGATTGTATTGATTTTAATTTTATAAAAAGTTTCTCTGACATCGTCTCTTTGATTTCATCCGCAATCATATGAAGCTTCGATAGGTTGGTATTCAATTTTAAAGCATTTAGAGTAGATATTATATTATCAGTCAAGAATATGGATAGTAATATTAAACTTGATGTGTAACGCATGCTTAATGGCAACTTGTTAATCATATTAAGTAAAATAGGATTTAGAAAATATATTGCGATTAATGATAATCCTCCAAAAATCAACGAATTATGTAATACGACTCTTCCATGAATATTCAACTTATAATTTGAATAATCCCACCATTTTAAATGGTATATTCGTTCTAATAAGTATCCCGTAACATATTCCAAAAGACTAGTTATAATCACTGCAAGAAAATAAACTATTATAGGATTATCTGAAAAAGGTGTCAAAATATTTATGACTGCAAGTGCTCCAAAGCCATAAATAGGACAATATGGGCCTATTAAAAACCCTCTGTTCACAAACTTTTTATCCGGAAACGAACAATATATTACCTCACATACCCAGCCAATAAAGCTGTATGTTAAAAAAAGCAAAAATTCTTTTATTATATACTCCATAACGATCCCTTTCTATAATTCAATATTATTCGAGAAACTTTTTACTAATCTGCATTTTGTCTCAACAACTCTTTTAAAGCTTTCCTGTTCGATATTAGCCATACAGATGAAAAAATCTCTGATTTAAAAGCATCCGAAAAGCTCTCGGACTTAATAAAGCAAAGGAACTTATCCGATGAGTATGAACAAATCCAAGGCAATACCAATATTTTATTTGCTGTAATATCATTTTCCATCTGATGACATCTTTGAAAATAATATATCTCCACAGACGACGGTCTCTTTACTCCTTTTTTGCTTTGTAAATAGTATTTAGAAATCTTCTTTGCATTTCTTCTTCTAAATCATTATCGTAGTCCTTTGTGTGCTTATGCATTGCATTAATGAAATCTTCAAAATAAGTCACATCATCAAACAGGCTCCTGTTTTCAATAAAGAAATTATAAATTTCTCTGTAATAAATGACAGTATACTTTTCACCGCACGAAAACTTGCTTAGTTCAATGTGATTGTAATTAGGTGAAAAAATAAAGCAACTCACAGATTTCTTGCGATACTCATCATCAGTTGTGACATATTGATAGTATTTTTTAAGCTGTGATTGTACCTTATCACTGTAAATATCGTGTCTGTCATCAATACCATTGATGCTTGATTTGATTTTATTTTCTATTACAATGGCATTGTTTTTGTCAGAGATTAGCAGGTCAATATTTCTCTTTTCTCTCTCTATGGTGAAATCTGTTTGTATCTTGATAGATAAAACTTCATGCGCAAACTTAGAAAAAGCTTCTCTATTTATATTGAAAAAGTAAGCAAGCATATTGGAAAAAGCGAGTTCATTGTCTTCCTGCTTAATTATTTTAAGGAAATTGAAATATGGATCTTTTTGAAGCTTTGGCAATTCAGAAATTGCTTGGTTCGTATTAGTATCTTCCCATAGCTCTTTGGCCTCAATTATCTGATTCAAATCAGCAAAGGAATCCGGCTTTTCATTTTCGTTGTAGAACTCTCTTAATGTTTGTTTGCCAAATCCTTTATTTGTACGAATGAAAAAAGTGTTATCTCCACTAACAAATTCATCGTCTGTAATATAAATATGATTTTTTGGCTTAATAACCCTATCAGCGACAAATGTGGTATAAGCATTTTTTTCTTCTTCAAGACTACCACGATAGGAATTTTCATTAAATAAATCAACAAGACTTACTCCACCGTAGGTTAGTCCCAATGCAACTTGTCCTTTATATCTTTCTATTCGCGGAAGTTTGCCATCGGCGAAATCAAGAATTGTAATACCCTCTGCCTTCGCCAGTATTTTATATGTTTTTGAGGCAAATTTCCGTACCAACAAAACGGTTATACAACTTTCTCCATGAGATGATTCTATTGTGCCTTGAGAATTTAGATAAATATAATTTTTCCCATCATCTGCTTTGTATAGGTTTATGATTTCATGCCCTATATTATCTCCCTCTGACAAATAGGTTCCGACATACATTTTGTTGATTATTATTTCACGGCTCGCACGTTTTGGCTTTACTGTGGTCTGTTGTTCATATTCAACTGGGGACACAGTCTCATCCAATGACAAAAACAATCGAAATCTTCTAAGATGAGACATGTAACCACTAACAAGTGATTTAACATTGCCTGTCGAGTTCTCAATGCCATCTTCCTTTTCAAGTGAGCCGCCACCTTCGTTATCAATAGATGGATCGAACACAGCCGTAATCATTAGTTCTGGCATTTCCTTTACCATCAGACGATAGTACTCCACTGCTTCTGGAATACTGCTGGTCGCAAAAATAGCATGAAATTGTCTGTCACGACTGTAAAGGGACCATTTCTTTTTTATATCAGTAATAATTCCCAACTTATATTCAGGTGTTTGATACTGCTCGTTGGGAATGTAATCCTCTATACCACTAATCCATTTACCATTAACAAGCTCTCCGTACATTTTCACCTGTGATGAATCCATATATTTGAGAAATATTTTCTTCTTTTTGGGGTCGCTCATGGCTTCCTGCTGAGAAGATGCTTTTGCTTTTTCCAATGCAATTTGTTCCCTCAAATCATTGTCATTATAGATACGAACAAGGTATGGATCAAATCCTAGTACATTCTTGTCTCTTATTCCATCCCCTAAAGTATATCTATGAATTTCATCTCCAAAAATAGTGGGGGTGGTACTGTCTTTCTTTGCATTTAAATCCTGTATTGGTGTTCCAGTGAAACCAAAAATAATAGCATTCTTAAAAATATTCTTGATGTTAATCAGCATATCTCCGAATGTAGAACGATGACATTCATCAATAATGATAACCATGCGTTTACGCTGTATTGCTTTTAGGTCTGCATCATTCAATCCTGAGTCCTCGGCAGCAATATTACTGAGTTTTTGAATAGACGTAACAATTAGCGTATTATCAAGATCATCACTTTTCAATTTAGAAGTCAGAATCATTGTATTTTCAGTTGCCTGTACTGATTCACTTTCGGATGCAAAAGAACGGTATTCTTTTAAAGATTGAATACCTAGTTCTTTACGGTCAACCAAGAATACTACCTTCTCTGCATCATGGTTGCTGGCAATTAACTGCGCCGCCTTAAAGCTGGTCATAGTTTTACCACTTCCCGTTGTATGCCAAATATGACCGCCAAGCTGCTTACCGTCATCCCAGTGGCTTTTCTTATCAGCCACAATATTAGCAATTCCAACGGCAGCATAATACTGATAGCTACGCATTACCTTAAGAATTCCATCATCAGTATCTGCAATCGTATAGAACCCGATTAACATATGTGCCATAGGTATAGATAAAAACCTATGCACAAAAGTATGCCAATCATTGATGGGATTATTATTAAAGTCAGCCCAATGGAAGTAGAATGCCTTGTTAAAAACACCGCCTTCACCTGGGTTGGCAAAATACACAGATTCTTTGGGCTGCATGGCTACAAAAATCTGTATCATAGAAAAAATTCCACGGAATACACCTTCGTGAGAATATTTCTGTATCTGGTTATACGCTTCGCTGACCGGTATACCACTGCGTTTTAACTCCAGATGGATTACTGGCATACCATTAATAAGCAACATCAAATCTCCTCGCCTATTGTTGAGAATAGGAGACTTTGTCTTGAATTGTGGTTGCTGTACAATTTGGTATCGGCTTTGACCTAAAGCTATCTCTTGACGGTCATAGATTTTCAAACTTACTTCTTTTCCAAGATGTAGTTGATCTTCTGGGTTATCGCGAGTGATTGAAATACTTCTACCATTGATAAATTCATTCAGTAAAACTGGTGACTGTAAAGCCTTTACCTGGTTTATAATCTGATCCATTTCACCTGAGGTCAGAGGGCAATCATTCAAACGTGTATTCTGCTTGTTATTATTGAAAAGAATGTCTGCCCAGTTTTGAATCAAATCTTCTTCAGTAGGAAATCGTATAACATTCGGCTCCCAGCCATATTCAATCAGGGCTTTAATGACCGCATCTTCAAAGTCTTTTTCTTCTGTATATATAATTTCAGACATGTAACTCACCTCCTATTTACACAAACATTTTTTCTAAGCAACCGGCCTTGATATTTTTTAGCTTAGTTAACTTTTTATCTTGAAGAGAAATAAGAACATCCAATCCAGCAAGATATTGTCCAATACGTCGTTGTTCATTTAATTTAGGAAAAGGAATCGGCATTTCAAAGAATGTGGTGTCTTTGATAGAAAACCTATCCGAGCGAGCACCTGTATCCCCATTAAACCGCATGAAAGAATACCAGTGACTGCTCTTAAAAAATTGCTCAAGAAAACTATTGTCCACCTCTTTTGGCCTAAATACAGTATATAGAGGTGATATAACTCCACATCTTCCTAATTTGTTACGCCCAATCGGTCCTACAGGCGCCGTTGTTGAAATACGTGGATTATAAACAAAGTCCTCTGGACGCACTACATAATAGCCGTTTATTTTATCCTGCTTAGCAATATCATGATCAAAAAAGTCCCTTTGACTAATAATTCCGTATTCCGCAGAGTTTGTTAAAGTTTCTGTATATTCCATATATACATTCTTTTCCGTAACCTTATCAGAAATAGTTCCCAATTTCCGATACCCCCACGCTCCATCAAATTCAGAAAATCGTACTTCTGGCACCTTGTTACCATTTTTAGGGAACATTTTTTCCAACATAGCTTTTTTCATAATTAGTAACTTATCATACTCTTTCTGGTGAAGTGTAATAAGCCTGTCAATATTCATAAAATATTCTACAATCTTTTTTTCTTCATCCACTTTTGGAAAAACGACATCCCCCTTTAATGCATTTGCATCTGATACTTTCATGTCGTTTTTTGCACCTTTGTTTACTAAAGGATGCATGTATTGATTCATTCTTGCATATTGTTCGAAATAAACTTGGATGAAATCGGGATAAACATTTTCTTTTGGATGATAAACGGCATAAAGAGTAGATACAATTCCAGCAGGTCCTTTGTTTGTTTTGATAATACCAAAAGGATTTGCTTTCAGTGGAGATTTGGTATATACGACATCACCTGTGTTAACTACTCCATAATTAGCTGTTGAAACTCCTGCAAATGATCTGCCGTGAAATTCTATTTGATTTATGATACCAAAATCACCAGATACAGATAAGACATCTTCTTTACCAAAAATCCCTTCGGTATTTTTTTCATTGGAAACATTAAGGTAGTGTTCTAATTTATTCCTTTCCCATGTATCCTTATATCCAGAAAATCTTAGACTGGGTAACAATTTTTCTTTATCCATCCTTAAACCTCCAGACTCTTTCTAAACTCTGCTAATCCTTCCATATCAGATACACTTCCGGTAAGATCACCAAGCATCTTATACAAGGTTTTTCTAGTATCAGTTATACCTTCTTCAATATCTGCAAATGTAGTTGCATATTTATTTTGGAGCGCAATAATTTTGGTAATCATCTGATTAATCATGTCTTCTGGCAACTCAAATATTCCACTTACAAGTGGTTCAATCCATTTCAAATCCAAAAGTCGCAATGCAGTATCTTCATCCATATGCTCAATGGTATCTTTTGTTTTTAGATGTAGTTCATCCTTTTTTATTCGAAGTTCACGCTTGCTTTGTGTTTCTTCATCCATTAGCATAAGCACTTGCTTCATCTTTGCCTCAAAAGAATTCTCAGGAAAATCGTATTCCATTTGTAATTGCGCGATACGACTGTTAACGGCGGGTTTGCCATAAGTGCCGTCCTTATTTGCATTCATCTCACCCCACGCAACTATATTGGTTGTGGCAATGTAATCCAACTTATCGTTCTTTTTTGAAAGTAGTAGATATTTTTGAAGTGCTGCAATTTCTGGACTATCTACATCCTTTAGTGCCTCTGCTACAAAAATTCTGACTTCCTTCGCGACAAAAGAGTCCTTTTCTTCAGTTACTGTACTTCCTTCTAGTTCGTCATCTTCCAACGACTCTAAAACTTCAGTATAAATAGATGCAATTTCACGCAAACGATTTTCAAGCACGATAATCTCATTCAGTTCATCTGCGTGTATTTCTTGCTGCACCAATTCAAAAGGAAGAATACGGCCTTTCCAGCCTTCCTGTACTTCTGGTACTTCATCGTCGTCATCTGATTTCTTTTTAATAACCATATTGGGGTCAACTTGAAAAATCGCTTCAAACCCTTCACCCTGTATCATTTCTAAATCAGCCGCTATGACGTCCCAATTTTCCGATAAGATTTGGTAGGCTTTATATTTGTCCAAGAGTTTGACCCTTGAAATGCGATTAAAAATCTCTTCACACACCTCATCCTTTTTCCCCTGTGCGTTTACATCCAAAATATCTTCGATGAGAGAATCATACAAGGATTTATAAAAACCATCAAAACTCGCAGCGAAAGCCTGTTTGTATTCTTGGATGGAAGGAACCTCTAGAGTGACAGCTTTGATGTCCTCGTGAGGAACCATTAAATAACCCTCCGACATCTCTTTGAATAGTGCTTCAAAAAGACCAGGGAATGTATCCCAATACTCTTTAAGTAATGTGGCTTCGTGCATCGGAATACCACCAAACATAGTCGCCCTAATATCCCAAGTTTCTGGATCATCGGAAGAATCCACGTATCTAGGAATATTTAGGTTATATTCATTTTCACGTATTTTCTTTTTGGTCACAAGAGCTGCATATTTTTTAATAGGCTGTCTAAGTCTCACAGCATCTGCAATTTTTTTAATATCACAGGCACGAAGTTTGTTATTTTTTCCTGCTTTTTCAAATCCTTTTGAAGCGTCAATAATCAACACATCAGAATCCTTACGTGTTCTTTTCAACACCATAACAATCGTAGGAATAGAAGTTCCAAAAAATATGTTTGCAGGCAAACCTATGATAGCCTCTATGTGATTTCGTTCGATAAGCGTTTCTCTGATTTTACCTTCTTCACCGCCACGGAATAATGCCCCATGCGGTAAAACAATGGTCATAATTCCGTCATCCTCTAAATGATATAGCTCATGCAGCAAGAATGCATAGTCTGCTTTTGCTTTTGGAGCTACGCCAAACTCTTTATACCGAGGGTCATATTCTTTATCTTTTGGGTCCCATTTCTGAGAATAAGGCGGATTTGAAACTACTGCATCCACCTTGACCAGACGATAAGTTTGCTCTCTGTTTTGGTCATTTTCAAAGTAGGGCCAGTCATCCTCTAATGAATCGCCATTTCGTACATTAATGTTTGCGGGACTAATACCACGCATAACCAAATTCATTCGAGTAAGGTTATATGTATTTTCCTTCAATTCTTGCGCATAGTAATCAACCTTGTTCTCGCCAGGAATAAATCGACTAATTGAAGTACCTATATTGATTAGGAGAGATCCTGAGCCAGATGTTGGATCATAGATTTTAATGTGCTCTTTATCCTTTAAATGCTCTGCTATAATTTCAGACATCAAAACTGACACCTCATGCGGTGTGTAAAATTCTCCAGCTTTTTTCCCTGCATTTGCTGCAAACATACTGATGAGATATTCATAAATAAATCCTAAAATGTCATAATCCTGTTTTCCATCCATAGGAATTCGTCTAATAAGCTTTAACAAACCCTTTACTGACTTGGTCTGTTTTTGAGCTGTATCACCCAATTTGGAAAGCCCAGACTGCAATGTCTTAAATATATTTTCAAAAATCTTCTTATAGGTTTCCTCTATGTTTAAGTCAAATGCATTTAAAGCATCGCGAACATTGGCGATATTGAAATCATCACCCTTTTCAAGCCATGTGGAAAAAAGATTGTTATATGAGATAAAATAACCAATATTCTGGCGAATGTGCTTTGCCAGTTGAACATCCTCCTCACTAACCTTTTTAATATCGACATCTTTATATCCTTCATCTTTCAAGAACTGAATTTCACGTTCTGAAAGGTACTTATAAAACATAAAACCGAGGATGTAATCCTTATATTCATTTGCTTCTATCTTGGAACGCATTTGATTTGCTGACTGCCAAATTGTAGAAGCCAATTGCTGTTTATTCATTGTCGGTGTCCTCCCTTTTTTCGTAGATAAGCCTAATGTCATAACCTAATCCTTCCATCATTTGAATAAAAGTTTTATTTACAACACCATCATCTTTCTTTACGATACGATTTACATACTGTACGGTTTTTCCTATTTTTTCAGCTAAAGCAGCTTGTGTTGTATCAGCTTCAACACATTTTATTTTAATATCTTTTTCAATATTGTTTTTTATCATATAACCGTCCTCCGTTCTGTAAATTAACAAATCCATTTAATATTATGGCATAAATAAGATGATTTTGTCAATATATTTGGTTTATAATATTAAGATATGTTTCAACATTTCAGACAACTCAACCCCATTTTTACAGTAATTCTATCCACTCGCCACCTTTTTGACAGTAATTTCGTCAACTCAGTAGCCAAAAAGTAATATTGTCCACACAACCTTGTGTTTTTCTGTCATTAGATATGTTCTTACAATAAAAAATTCCATGACCTTGAACCCAGTTTGAATATGAGTTCAAAATCACGGAATTCCCTTTATATCAAGCACTTTTACACTTTTATTTATCGACCTTTGACAGCAATACGACCGTCTCAACATGGGTGGTCTGCTGCTGACTGCTATAATCTGTCTCATATTCCTGCCCACTTTCAAGTATAAACATGAAATGGTTCGGTGACTTTATTATTACCTTATCAACCAGAGCCACAAAAAGGTCATCATCAAACTCCGTCAAAGGCTCATCACCGTTATCAACTATCTTACTTATAGCTGAAAGCTTCTCCTTATATTTAACATCATCAAGGTGTTGCATTTCAAGGCTTTCTTTTTTGGCACTCACTTTTTCAAGTTCAATGGTAATCCTTTCAT
>NZ_MCHF01000059.1:0-2032 GCF_001707455.1 Dehalobacter sp. TeCB1
GGGGCTGTTGCACAACGAACGTAACCGTTCGTGGGCAATAGCCCTACTTTTATTGCGTGAGAAATAGCAAAAGCGGGCTCAAAGAGCCCGCAAATACTGTATAATTTAGTTATGCAACTAAATAAATTACACAACAAAAATTATACAGAATATCATGATGGGTATCAATTAGTTTTACCATTTAATTTTGAGGTATTAATACCGGAGGATGACTCCGTTCGACTGCTCAGCCACATACTGGAGGGATTAAACTACAAAGAGCTCTATCAGGCATACTCTTCTACCGGAAGAAAACCTGCAGTCGAACCAAAAATCCTATTCAAGGTGCTGACTTATGCTTACATGAACAATATCTATTCGAGCAGAAATATTGAGAAAGCCTGCCGAAGAGATATTAATTTCATGTGGCTCTTGGGGGGAAATCCGACCCCGGATCATTCGACCATTGCCCGGTTTCGAAAAGACTATCTCGTCGATGCCATCGACGGATTATTTTATCAAATGGTCATCTATCTGCATCAGATCGGCGAAGTAGCCTTCGAAAATCTGTTCATCGACGGGACAAAAATTGAAGCGAGTGCCAATCGTTATACCTTCGTTTGGAAGAAGGCAGTGAGCAAAAATGAAAGCAAAATGTTTACTAAGATACAAGGTTGCCTGGAGAAAATTAATGAAACCTACCATACAAATTTCAGCGTCAACAAAGATAGCCTGTGCCGTGATCTGGCGGGAATAGTCATGTATTTAGAGGAGAAGCAAAAAGAAGAAAACATCGAATTTGTTTATGGCATTGGCAAACGGAAGACAGAATTGCAGCGATATACCGAACAAATCAAAGAATTTTCCTTACGTCAGGCAGAATACGATAAACATAATGCTCTGTTTAATGGCAGAAATAGCTACTCCAAGACAGACACGGATGCCACCTTCATGCATATGAAAGACGACCATATGCGCAATGCCCAGCTAAAGCCGGCTTACAATGTTCAGATTGGAGTCGAAGGCGAATACATAACGGGCATGAATATTTTTCAAGACAGAAACGACTTAAACACGCTGATCCCCTTTTTAAAAGAGATGGAGGGCCGCTTAAAATACCGGTACAAGAACATCATTGCCGACTCCGGCTATGAAAGTGAAGAAAACTATCTGTATCTGGAGAAGCAAAGACAGGCCTGTTACATCAAGCCGCAAACGTATGAGCAATGGAAGAAAAGAAGTTTTAAAAATGATATCAGCAAACGAGAAAACATGGATTACAATGCCGAAAAAGACGAATACACCTGCAGTAACGGCAAGCAACTTAAACCTGCAGGAATCACAAATAGAATGTCAGCAACCGGTTATCGGTCTGAAATAACGGTATATGAATGCGAGGACTGCCAAGGCTGTCTCAAGAGAGAGAAGTGTACAAAGTCCAAAGGAAACCGACGGATGCAGGTTTCCAAGAAATTCATCGAGAAACGCCAGGTATCCTATGAGAATATTACATCCGAAAAAGGTATCTTACTTAGGGTAAATCGGTCTATTCAGGCGGAAGGCGCCTTCGGGGTCTTGAAGAACGATTACAACTTCAATCGTTTCTTAACACGCGGCAAAGTAAGTGTGAAAAATGAGTTTATGCTGTTGTGCTTTGGATATAACTTCAACAAGCTTCATGCTAAAATACAGAATGAGCGCATTGGGAAACCGCTTCACCGGCTAAAGACGGCTTGATACTAGCGGGATAGACATGCTTACTTCCAAAGACATATCGATTACAAAGACCAAAGATTAGGCGATGCAATGTCTAACCAGCATAAGCGGAGCATGGATTGCGCAGCGCGGCTTTTTGCGCCACGGAGGGCGCAACTTGCCGAAAGCGGGTAGACATTGCATCACCCTGCCTTCTTGAGCCTTATTAGTCATACCTATGACTATCCAGTTATGAAAAAAGCCAGCTAAAACCTATAACGATTTTGCTGGCTACTTATTTAACTATTGGAGAAGGCGGTATTGCCCCACTACATTTGTAGTTTTGCAACACCGCCTT
>NZ_MCHF01000060.1:0-1945 GCF_001707455.1 Dehalobacter sp. TeCB1
CTTTAAAGAGCAAAAAAGCCTGGAACCCCTTGCAAACAAGGGAAATCCGGGCTTTTACATTTTTAAAAAAGTGAGTAATGTTTTTATGACTTTGTACTTTTGAGAATTTTTTTCATCTGACTGGTACTGACGATCTGATAGTCGGTACGGAAACCAAAGATATTGTGTAAAGCATCTGTAAAATCGGTTCTGGTATAGGTCGGAATATAACCTTCACCTTTAACTTCAAAGAAATTCATATCCTTTAATCCTTGAATAATCTCGCTACAGGTATATTTTTCTTCAAGCTTCTTTTCAAGAAAACGGTAGAGGATCAAAGACATAAAACACGTGGTGAAATGTGCTTTTATTCGATCATCACGGCTTAAGTATGCTGGTCGGGCTTTGAATTCGCTTTTCATAATTCGGAAACACTCTTCAATCTCCCAACGCCTTTGGTTCACTTTGATGATTGCCGCTGCTTCGTCTTCAAGGTTAGTACAGACGGCATAGAAACCGTCAAACAGCTCTTCTTTGGCAACCAGGTCAGTGTTAATACTGTACAATTCATTATCTGCTACCTCACCGTCATCCGTACAGTATCTTTTTTCAATAAATCTTTTATAATCATTAGCATTGCATTTCTTTAACTTCCCCGGGTTTGAAGCCATTGTTTTTCGGGCACGTTCTATTTGGGAATCACGGATTTTTCGCTGATAATTTCGGTATTTCAAAGAAAAGGTCACAATAAGCTTCTGCTCCAGATCGTTTTCTTTGATCCAGCGCTCTTTATAAAAAACTTTATCTTTATCCGTATTCTCATCAAGTTCTGTAATATCATAGCTTTTACGTTCACCGAAAAGTTTCCAACCGGTAGAATCCAGTGCCCATTCCATGAGGTGTTTCTTCAGTTTTTTTATTGATTGGGTGGTAATGAAAGCCCGTTCGCCTTCGTTATTGAATTCCCGGTTCTTTTGAGAAGCGAGACCGGCATCCGTACAGACGATAAACTTGGAAAGTTTAAAATCAGCCAGGATTTTTTTCTCCAAAGGTCTTAGCGTCAGCTGCTCATTAGTATTGCCATTAAAAAGATCAATAGCGATGGGAATACCGTCACCGTCCATAAACAGCCCCATCTGGACAATGGGATTTGGGCGGTGTTCTTTTGATGCCCCATACTGCTTAAGGCCTTCTTCCTCCTCAATTTCAAAGAAATAATTCGTACAGTCATAATAAAGCACACCGGTATTGCGTTTGGAAATTTTCAGACTGTTATTGTAAAGGGAAGACTGGATAAAATCAATTTCTTTAGCAATGATTTCAAGCGCCCTGTAGATGTGTTGAAGCTCGAAATTGGGCTGTTCAATAAATTTTTTGGACAGCTCAAGGGTTGCCAGCTTAGAGGCAGGGAAAATAATCCTGGCATAAAGCAGCCTGGACAAAATTGAATTAAGATCAAAAGAAAATTTATATTTGGTGGAGAGTTCTTTGCAGATCCGATGTAACCCGAGCTCGTGATATATTTTCTGAAGGAAAAGGTAGCCGCCGTTAAAGAAACGCTGTTCATCTCTAGCAATGATTTTGGAAGGAGAATATTTGACTAAGACATCCCGCTGTTCCTCTTTTTCTTTTTGGTTCAGATCTGCAATATACTTTTTTGCCCATTCGATAGGATCTTCACCGTTTAGTTTCTTTTCCAGTTCAGCAAGTGTTCCCAGTTTTTCGACCATTTTTGAAGTATGTACACCATTCACGTAAATTGATTTCGTAACATAAAGCGATGTGGCATTTTTAGATTTAGATAGCGTAAGTTTCATAACAAACACCTCCATACCCTTATATTATAACACATTACCACAAATTGCTCAATACTAAATAGCAATAATTTGACGATTTTCTAACAAAAAAAGCCCTGTTTTCAAGGCTTTCAAAGATTTTAATATTTATGCAAGTGTCAAAGACCCGG
>NZ_MCHF01000061.1:0-1932 GCF_001707455.1 Dehalobacter sp. TeCB1
ATCCTTTCATATTCCTTGTTGTAATATTTATCGTCAATTTGCTTTCGAAGCTTCAATTGCACCAATTCGCTTAAATCCTGCTCCAGTAACCCCATGCTTTCTGTGACTTTATTTATCTCTGAAACCTTCGATTCCTTACTCATGATCTTATTTATATTCTCCAAGAAAACCTTGAAGAAAGAGCCTTTATCAACAACCATATCATTGTATAGTTGGATAAAGGCTCTTTTTAAAGTTAAATCATCAACCGCTTTTTCGGAGCAGTTCTTTTTTCCATTTATATAACTATTGCACTGCCATACTATTTTTTCTGATTTTGTTCCGACATTCCAGTGTCTGCGTTTTAAGGTCTTTCCGCATTTTTCACAGAAGAGTTTACCGCTGAATCCATATTTATTGCTGTATTTTCTCCTGTCCTCATTTCTGCCTCTTGTTATTTCAAAGCGTCTCTTTCGCTCCTGCTGTACAAGGTCAAACATTTTCTTTGATATGATTGGCTCGTGGTTGTTATCAATTCTATACATTGGCTCAAGGTTATCATTGTCAACTCTTTTCTTGGTCAGGTAATCAACTGTCACAGTCTTTTGCAGTAGCAACTCCCCGTAGTATTTTTCATTCTCAAGAATACCCCTGATGCTGGAATCCCACCATTTTGATTTCCCTGCTACAGTTTTTATTCCATCTGCTTCAAGTCCTCTTCCAATAGCTGCATATCCTTTGCCATCAAGGTATTCCCTGAAAATCCTTTTTACAATTTTAGCTTGTTCTTCATTAATTACAAGATTGCCATTTTCGTCTTTGTCATAGCCAAGAAACCTTTCGGTATTGCAAATTGTTACCCCATCCCTGAAGCGTTTTCTAAGTCCCCACTTTGTGTTTTCAGAAATATTTCGGCTCTCTTCTTGTGCTATGGAACTGAGCATGGTTAGAACTAATTCCATCTTGGAATCAAAGGAGTATATATTCTCTTTTTCAAAGAAAACCTCAACCCCTATATTCTTCAATTCCCTTACGTGCTTCAAGCAATCTACTGTGTTTCTTGCGAATCTGGAAATGGACTTAGTGATGACAAGGTCAATCATCCCATTCTCACAGTCTTTTATCATCCTATTAAATGCCAACCTATGTTTAACGTTTGTACCGCTTATGCCAGCATCGGCATATATATCAACAAACTCCCACTCAGGATTTTCCGTTATCTTTTTCTTATATTCGCTAACCTGGGCATTGTAGCTCTCCATTTGCTCATCCGAATCAGTACTGACCCTGCAATAAGCACAAACCCTTCTTTTACTTATATTTAGTGTATCTTCTGAATTGTCCTGCCTTTGAATCGGCTGTAAAACTTGAACCTTCTTAACTGCATTTGCCATAAGTATCTCCTTCCTCTTTTAAAATATAGCACTTGGGTACACACATGATACAATCAGTGTGGCAATAAGTAAAGTTAATATAAGGGTCTTAGGCAGATTTCTGCCCTTGACCCTTTAAAAATGAAACCCTGTTTAATCTATCGATTTCATCATATTGCTCGTATGTTATGAACCCCTTTTCTCTCAATTTTTTGAGATAATGAACACTGAGCAAATATTCTACATTTTGCGTTTTGCTCATAAAAAATGCTCCTTTCAGAAAAGTGGTAAAATAAAAGCAAGCGTTTCAGCCTGCCATTGATTTTAGAATAATGATTTTAATTGTACTGAAAACTCCTTAAACACTGTCTCATCATCCGACAGCGTTGCTTTTAGAACTGCATATTTATTAATGTAGGAACTGCTACTATTGGCTTTGATAGTTACGCTATTTCCTGTGCTTGCTGTAATGGTGGCATATGCAGGAGAGGTAGTCCCGTCCTGATTTCTTACGCTCCAGGCTACAGATTTATCAAAGACTTCCGTACCATTATCATAAATGTGGGCAACATATGATTGG
>NZ_MCHF01000062.1:0-1899 GCF_001707455.1 Dehalobacter sp. TeCB1
GATGACGGCTACAGCGGTACGAATTTTGAACGTCCGGCAGTACAGCAGTTGTTAACCAAAGTAAGGCAAGGAGAAATTAACTGTATTGTGGTAAAAGATTTTTCACGATTTGGCAGAAACTACTTGGAGTTAGGGGATTATCTGGAGCAAGTATTTCCGTTTTTAGGAGTTCGATTTATATCTGTAAATGACGGATATGACAGTGCAAAAGATAATGGTATAACGGCAGGCCTTGATATTGGGTTGAAGAACCTTATCTACGACCTTTACAGTAAAGACCTATCAAAGAAAGTAAAGACAGCTAAAACAGCCAAAATGAAAAAGGGCGAGTATATTGGTTCTTTCGCTCCATTTGGGTATCTCAAAGCGAAGGATAAGAAAAATGCAATTGTTGTTGATGAGGAAGCTGCAGTTGTTGTTAAGCGAATCTTTCAATTGGCAGCCGAGGGGAACAATACAAGTGCGATCGCCAAAATACTCAATGCAGATGGAGTACCTTCACCTGCAAGGCACTACCAAAAAAATCATAATAACAAAAAGTGGAGAAAAGCCAAAGGAGATTTGGTTTGGCAAACTATGGCTGTCTTAAAAATCTTTAAAGATGAAACTTACACAGGAAAGACAATCAACCATAAGAGGGAAAAGCCTGACGTAAATAGCATGAGTACGGTCGCTGTTCCGAGAGAGCAATGGATTGTGGTTCCCAATACTCATGAAGCTATTATAAGCGAGGAATTGTATTTGGAAGCTCAAAAGGCGATCCGTCAAATATCCAAGCGTAAGGAGTATAAGATTGATAATACCAGAGTTCTTTACGGCAAAGTTAAATGCGGTATTTGTAAGAAAAACCTTCAACGCTCTCACACAAAGGTGCCTTATTATATTTGTAAGAGCAACTATTATGACGAAAACAGCCTATGCTTTCATGGAAGAACTAAGGAGCCAATGATTCTGGAAGTGCTATTGGAAGCAATACGGCAACAGGCTCAAATAGCCAACAAAGCAGAAAAGCTTGTACTTAAGGCAAAAGAAAAATCAGAAAGTGAAGTGGCTGAATTATTACAATCCTTAAGGAAAGCTCAGCAATATCTTGAAAGGCTAAATGCTTTGAGAATTGAGGAATATGAGAAATATTCAGATGGGAAGATCGGTAAAGATGACTATCTGAAGCAGAGGGGAATGTACAATCAAGAGATTGAACAAACATCCTCACAGATTAGTAAACTGGAAGCCGATTACGAAATTCAAAAACTAAAGAATAAGGAGTCGGAAAACCAATTTGTCGAACACTTCAAAAGCAAACAGGAAATCAAAGAACTAAGCAGGGATTTAGTGAATGAACTCGTTGATTCAATATATGTGTTCGGTGAAAATCAGATTGAGATTGTCTGGAACTTTGCCGATGATTATGAAAAAATAATGGAGATGTTATAATGAAGAGAGTATGGATCTACAGCAGGATTGCTAATGCTGAAAATTTAAATGATGTTTATCTGATTGGGCAAGAAAGATCGTTAAAGAAATTGGCCGAGCAACATTGTTTTAGCATAGTTGGATATTCAAGAGATATTGGCAGTGGGCTGAATCTCAATAGGAAAGGACTCAAGGAAATTGAGAATGCCATATCTGTAAATGCGATTGATACCGTTATTGTAAAAGATATGAGCAGGATTGGCAGAAATGTTTTTGATGTTCTTTCTCTTTTAAGAGATTGGAAGGAGCAAGGTATTGAATTGCTTACGGCAGATGAATTATAGAAATATCAATAAACCAAAGCAAAGGACGGATGATTCTTAATAATCTTAAACCGGGTGGTTTCGTTGAAGAAATCGCTCGGTTCTATTTTTTTATGTGAAAAATTTAAAAATTTTTTAGTTTTTACTTGACACAGGCTGATGA
>NZ_MCHF01000063.1:0-7599 GCF_001707455.1 Dehalobacter sp. TeCB1
CCAATATGATTATGGATACTTTTCTTAGCACTATTCCACGGTCTTTCAAAGAACGATTGTTGTTTGCAACCTGATGTGTCAGAAAAATCATGGCTTTAACCATTATTTAATGGTGGGAAAGTTGAGTAAATTAATCTTTTGTTATTCTATATTTATCAGCTAATATTTTGGCTGGATTCAGTAAATAGGATATGCAAAACATAATACGTTTGCTTTCGGTTGGAATGGCACTTGCCATTTTCAAGAGAAACAAGGCTCTGGGGTGGGAGGCTACTTAATGTGTTAGCTTTTCACCTTATGTTTTTATCAAAGAACAAAACTGAATTTATTTTAAACGCTGAATCCGTATGGAACGGGAGACCCAAACAAATAGGGGTGAATCCATAGCAGGTGCTTTGGTAGGGTTAGGCTCTTTCGACCCGAATCCGTCAGCTAATCTCGTAAGCGTTGGAAGAGAAGGTGATTAATATGCTTGATGACACCTTTAGTTAGGGTATAAATTTTTTAGGCATATGCTGCAGGGACCTCTCTGCAGCATTTTTTATTGAAGAAAAAACAATTATCAAAAAGGAAGGATTGCTATGATTTCTGTATGTATTTCGGGTCTTGGCAGAACAGGTAAGGAAATTGCCGGAGTATTATTACAAGAAGATGATATCAGAATCGTAGCGGCAATATGCAGTCGCCCACAGCCATAAAAGAGGCAAACATTTAGGAGAGATTAAAGGAGGAACAGGCTGAATAAAGATTGGAGAGGAGCATAATGAAATGCCGAGAGATTACAGGGATATACCTTTATGGAAAGATATAACGACAGAACAATGGCAGGATTGGCAATGGCAGATTGCCAATCGAATCACCGGAATAGATCAGTTGGTACAGGTGGTCAATCTTACCCAGGATGAGCGCCAGGGAGTAGAAGTAAGTCTTAAAAAATTACGTATGGCAATAACACCCTATTATGCGATGCTCATGAATCCTAATGATGCGCATTGCCCTATACGGCGGCAAGCAATACCGACGGTTCATGAAACTAAAATATCCAAGTTCGACAGTTGTGATCCGCTGCATGAAACAGTCGACTCGCCAGTCCCGGGTCTTACTCACAGATATCCGGACAGGGTACTTTTGCTTATTACTGATCAGTGTTCAATGTATTGTCGCCACTGTACAAGAAGACGATTTGCCGGGCATGAGGATAGGGCTCTTTCCCAGGACAATATCAAACGGGCGATTAATTATATCAGAGCGCATAAAGAAGTCAGAGATGTACTTTTGTCAGGAGGGGACGCCTTATGCCTCTCTGATGAAAGGCTGGAAGCAATCATAAGATCAATACGAGAAATCAAACATGTGGAAATAATACGGATAGGCACAAGAACACCAGTTGTCATGCCTCAGAGAATTACCGATACGCTCTGCAAAATGCTGAAAAAATATCATCCAATTTGGCTGAATACTCACTTTAACCACCCCAAGGAATTGACAGTTGAGGCTCGCATGGCATGTGAGAAATTGGCAGATGCCGGAATTCCTCTTGGCAACCAATCTGTACTTTTAAAAGACATTAACGATTGCCCCTATATAATGCGTGATTTGGTTCAGAAACTGGTAAGCTCCAGAATTAGACCATATTACCTTTATCAGTGCGACCTTTCAGAAGGAATAGAGCATTTCAGAACTCCGGTTTCTGTAGGGATTGAAATCATAGAAATGCTGCGTGGACATACCTCGGGTCTAGCTATTCCACAGTTTGTTGTGGATGCGCCTGGAGGCGGGGGGAAGATCCCAGTCAATCCACAATACTTGATTTCATATTCCCCTGAAAAGGTCATTCTTAGAAATTATGAAGGTGTAATTTGCACGTATAGCGAGCCTCGGGATAAAACGCACCAGTGCCGAAAATGCGGCACGTGCAGTAAATTCAAGAATAAAGAATACCGGGGATTAGAAAAGTTATACAGAGATGAACAAGTGTGCTTGATTCCAAGTACAAACGTAAGACTCAACAAGAGGGAGGACTTCCATGAATATAGATCAAGACGAATGTAAAAATTTATATACAAACTTTTCGGGTGTGGACATGTACGTGGATTATCGCAATAAAAGGCTTAAAATATTGAGTCATTCTCTTTTGTCTGAGTTGATAATCAAAGAGATTATTGATTATTCCAAAAAAGAAAATCTGGGTAAGATTATTGCGAATTGTTATAAACAAGATCTTAGTCTCTTTGAGGAATGTGGGTTTGTAGCAGAGGGGGTTATCGACGGTTTTTTTCAGGGAGAGGATGCAACTTGTATGTCCCTTTTTCTTGATACGAAGCGCAAAAATTCACTCTATGAGGAGAAAGAAAACAGAATTATCGATTATTGCGTTAAGAATACCAATAAATTCGAGCTGACTAAGAATAAAAACTATACGATAAGGCAGGCCGTGCCGGACGATATTCCCCAGATAATTCAGCTTTTTCAAACGGCATTTGAAACCTATCCAACTCCTATTTTCAGCAGAGAGTATCTTCAAAAAGTCATGCAGGATCATATTTTGTATATGGTAGCGGAAGAAGAAGGAAAAATTATCAGTATTGCTTCGGCGGATCTTGACAAACAACACATGAACGCTGAAATAACTGATTGCGCCACTTATCCAAAGTATAGAGGCAGAAACATATTAAGCGAATTGATATTCCAACTGGAAACACACTTGAAACGCAATGGCTTTGCTACAGCATATAGCCTTTCAAGAGCTAACAATCTTGGAATCAACAGGTCTTTAAGCAAGCTGGGGTATATGTATCGGGGTAGACTAATCAACAACTGCCATATTTGCGGCGGTTTTGAAGATATGAATATTTGGGTAAAAACTTTAAAATAGTAAAATACTATTTTGTAAGTCAAGGGGAAGAAGATTTTTGAGAGATAGCCTGATTTGCTAAAGGATTATATTAAAAAACAAAATACTTAAGATAAATACCTGGACACTTCAGCATAAAGTGGATATATTCAGGGTATTCAAAAGAATAATTTTCTGTTATAATATAAAAGCTTAAGCAAAAATAACAATATATAGTTGTACAGGTTGATGCAAACTTCGTGAAAGTGAAGGACGCTAAAGCTATGGGTCTAAGGTTGCTTGTAAGTTGCTATGATTGCCAGGCTGCAAGTAATATGAACTTCTTGGGGGGGAGTAGTTCCGTTTTGGAGTACTCTCTTTTTTATATCTTTAATTTTCACTTGGGAGGATAGTACATATGAAACAAATGGGCATCGGACAAGCATTCAGAGCAAATTTTCTGGGTCATGCTCCGGACTGGTACAAAAGAACAATTCTTGCTTTTCTGGTGTTGAACCCTATTTTGATGGTTACCGCCGGTATGTACGTTACCGGGTGGGTGTTGATTGTCGAATTTATTTTTACCCTGGCAATGGCGTTAAAATGTTATCCGCTTCCTGCCGGTGGGCTTCTGGCGATCGAAGCCGTTGTGCTCGGACTTACTAACCCTCATATGGTCTATCACGAGGTTGAAATGAACCTGCCGGTTATTCTTCTTCTGATGTTCATGGTTGCCGGGATCTATTTTATGAAAGAAGGTCTTGTGTACCTGTTTTCCAAGCTCCTTACTAAAGTACACTCTAAAGTCGCGCTTTCATTCCTGTTCGCTGTACTGGGTGCGGTTCTTTCCGCGTTTTTGGACGCGCTGACCGTAACGGCAGTGATTATCGCCGTGGCCTATGGTTTCTATAGCATCTTCCACAAGTTTGCTTCCAGCGAAAAAGTATACGAAACGTATGACATTAATCACGACCATAGTGTTGATGAGAAACTTCATGAGGACCTGGACGAGTTTCGTGGTTTTCTGCGTAATCTTATGATGCATGGTGCTGTGGGCACTGCGCTGGGCGGAGCAATAACACTGGTTGGTGAACCGCAGAACCTGTTGATTGGCTCCATTATGCAATGGGACTTCGTAGATTTCTTTATACAATGTGCCCCTGTGTCTATCCCGGTATTGATCGTTGGTCTTCTGACCACCATTATCCTTGAAGTTACTAAGTTCTGGGGGTACGGCTACCAGCTTCCGGAATCTGTGAGAAATGTTATGGAAGATGATGTAAAAGTCAAAGATGCTGCCAGGAATATGCGCGGACGTGTGCGCCTGATTGTTATGGCTTTGTGCGGCGTTATGCTGATCTTCTCCCTGGCACTGCACTTGGCGGAAGTAGGTATTATTGGTCTTATGATTATTATCCTGCTTACTGCTTTCAACGGGGTTACTGAAGAAAAGCGCATCGGTCATGCGTTTGAAGAAGCATTGCCGTTTACTGCGCTGCTGGTCGTATTTTTTGCCGTCGTTGCGGTTATTCATGACCAGCATTTGTTTACGCCGATTATTCAATGGGTGCTGAACATGGAAGGGCAGAACCAGCTTGTGGCTTTCTTTGCGGCCAACGGTGTCCTTTCGGCAATCAGTGACAATGTTTTTGTGGCTACGGTATATATGACTGAAACACAGCAAGCGTTTGAAGCCGGAGCTATTGCGCTGGAGCAGTACAACAAGCTGGCAGTTGCCATCAACATGGGTACAAATATCCCTTCCGTTGCCACACCAAATGGTCAGGCGGCGTTTCTGTTTCTCTTGACTTCTGCACTTGCACCGCTGATTCGCCTGTCTTACGCTGAGATGGTAAAACTGGCTCTGCCATACGCCGTCGTTATGACTGCAACAGGTTTACTGGCAACAATGTACCTGTTATAACACTTAAGGATATCAAATTACAAGGGTTTGAGCATTACTGATTTTTTAGTATCTCGACTTTCGGTGACCTTATATACGATGAGAAAGATTGTCCGTTGTTAAGACTGAGGTTGTCACACTTTTAAGCCTGTCCACAGATCCTACGAGTGAAGTTAGCCCCAAGGAGTGTGGATATCATGACTGATCCAATAACTAATACAGTATCTAATACACAACGGATATCATCAGGGGACGCACGCCGCATGTCATCGCGGCTGAAATTAACATGATCAAATACTGGACGGAGAGTATCTACCTTGCCGCCGCTGTCGAGATTAGAAGGCGGCTGACGGAAGCCAAGGCCCTGCTTATGTTTGGAGAATGGGGCCAGTGGCTGGAGGAGTCGGTCAGTTACTCTCAGCGTACGGCCGACAGACTGATGAAGGTCTTCAGAGAGTACGGGAGCAAACTGCCCGAGGCTTCCGCCTGCAGCTCAAATTGCGCCCTGGTGCGTAATTTGACATACTCCCAGGCGGTGATCCTCTTAGGAGTCCCGGAAGAAGGGCGAAAAATGCGTTACAGATAGTCTAAGTTAATTCTGTTCTCCGCCCAAAATAAGTACACCTTTCGGATAATGATCCTGCACCCAGATCAAACTATTTTTGTCTGTTATCTCCTGGATATGTTTCTTATAGGCATCATACCAGTCCTGATGATTCGTACTGGCATATTTGATATCCTCACTGCCAAGGATCTTTCGGCACAGGATCTCCATCAGACTTCCCTTTAAGCCTGTCTGCCCGCCTTTCGCAAATTCGGAAAACAGGTAAGGCAGTGCTTGTTCATCCATGGCCAGAATGATATTGTACTCTGCCTGATGCGCTTTGATATAATCATAGGGATTGGAGGAAGGTAAAGGCGATGACATGATTTTCTCCAAGCACAGCTCAATCTGCTTGGCTTTGTTGACCGCCGTATTTCCTTCATTTCCAAGACTGAAGTACGCATGCTCCAGACGCGTAAGCAATTCCTTCAGCAAATCGGCACTTTCGGCATATACACGTACATCTCTCTGCATCATTTGCTCCATTCTGCTTCTTAAGTAAGTCGTGCTATATCCTTCATATTTTCCCACGCTGTCGGTAAATTTTATGTTAATGACTTCAACATTATCTACTAGGCTGAACAACAGGATGGCATTGCGCCCAAACACATCACCGATCATTCCGTCTTCCGCAGAAATCGCTGAATCGTCGTTGATCCGGTAATGAATGGTTAAACCATACGGCGCGGTCGACGTCTGCAACTCGACTTTATCCCGGACAACCCCTTCCGGCAAAGGCATCGCGTCAATTAGCGCGATAACTTTAACGGCATTGCCTACATACGGTGTTTTGTTGGCCAGTAATTTATCTACTGCATAACCAGCGTATGTTTCCTGTCCTGCAGCCGTGTCATTGACCGGGTTGGCCACAAATCCAATCATCAACGCTACAATCGCAACAACTGCCGCCGTACCAATCCAAACACCGGGCTTTCTGTAATGGATCACATTTTTGATTCTCGCTTTAATATTGTTTTCACCAAAAGCTAAAGGCGCAGCCTGCCAAAAGCTGTTCTTCTGAACTGCCAACGCCAGCAGGGAATTGGAATAATCCGCTTTGACCCCTTGCCCCTTGTTTCTAATAACCGTTTCATCGCAGGACATTTCCATGTCCTTAACCATCAGCGCAAAACAGAGCCACATCAACGGATTAAACCAATGGATGATCAGAATCAGAAATGCCGCCGGTTTGATCAGATAATCGCGTCTCTTAATATGCACCGTTTCATGCGCCAGTACATAGGGCAATCCCCGGGGCGAAATGCCTGCAGGCAAATAAATTCTGGGTCTGATAAAGCCAAAAACAAACGGCGTGCTGATTTGATCTGTCTCATAAATATGCGGTAAAGAAGCATCCAGCAGCGTAGCCGTTTTGATCTTTCCTGCAATTTTAAAATAGGAAAAAATATTCCAAATCAGCAACACCGTAACTCCGGCAATCCAGACCATACTGCCAAGCAACATCAGCATAGGAAGCGGACTTACACCCATTGCTGCGACCAGAGGCAGCGTACTGCCAACTGAACCGTTTATTGTACCGTTTATTGCATAATTTATGTTCTCAAGGCCTGCCATCACCAGCGTCTCAGACAAAGCATCAGGCTGCATTGCGGGTCTGACAACGTTTAAGAAACTAAAAACTGAGGTAAATGAACCTGGACAAACCAGTCTGAAAAAAACCGCCAGCCACAACAGATAAGAGAAGATTTTCGGTGCCCTTTTCAGAAGCAGTCGAATCAGGATCACACCCAGAGCCACATAGGAAGCTGTTATGCTCATATCGACAACAGTGCTGAATACTGTCATCAAGCTGTTCATTGCATCGCCTCCTCAATAATTCGTTTCAGTTCTTCAGCTTCCTTGGCCGTAAGCTTTTTCCGATCGAGGAACGCTGTTAAAAACTGCGGCAGAGAACCTTCAAAGTTTTTTTCGATTAAAGATTGGCTTTCATATTTCTGCACTTCTTCCTTTTTAACAAGTGAAGTGACTACTGCATCAGCATTGTCTAAAATGCCCCGTTCACATAGCTTTCGCAAAACCGTGTAAGTGGTTGACTTCTTCCAGCCCAATCTTTCCAAAGAAAGCCTTACAAGCTCAGTCGAATTCACCGGTTCCTTTTCCCAGACGATACTGACAAATTTATACTCCGCATCAAATAATTTATAGCTTTCCATGATACCTCCGAAGGTTTATCTCAATAGACCCTACTTGTAAGTCTATTCCAATAGACCTCATTTGTCAACAGAAAATCCGCGGTGC
>NZ_MCHF01000065.1:0-206728 GCF_001707455.1 Dehalobacter sp. TeCB1
TATTTCAAGAAATTCTTCTCGTTTCGTTTTCTTCCGTCGGTTTGAGTATTCTATATCCGAAAAGGTTTGTTGCCCCATTTTTACCACCTGTTACTGTTTTCTTTAATTTTACCATTTTTTTGTCCGGGGGGCGATTTAATCAGTGTTTCCCTTAGTTAATTCTACTATAAAATACATGTAAAGGAACTATTTCGAATAGGCAACTTTATAATTGCAGAACATTCTGTTTTCCCTTGACGGCCAGTCTTTTCGAATTATACTAATACTAAACGAATATATTCGACTCAATATGCACAGCCATTCGGTATTTATGCTGCGGATCACAAAATCGACGCAGTGGGTCTACCAATAAAACAGGTATTGTGATATGGACTGCATGAGCGTAAAATGTACAAGACAGAAGTTAGAATTATGTTGCACACCAGAAATGGAGGTACTATATTTTGTTACAAGCTGTAAAAAGATTGTATGTGGAGAAAAAACAGGGGTTCAATATCGAAGCTCAGGGACTTTTTGCAGATCTTCGGGATAATTTAAGCATTGCAGGACTGCAGGGGGTCAGAACGATCAACCGCTATGATATTTCCGGGATTACCGATGAAGAATATGAGAAATCCCGTACGATTATTTTTGCCGAGCCTCCCTTGGATATCCTTTACGAGGAAACGCTGGACATCTCGTCAGGGGACAGGGTCTTTGCGATGGAGTATCTGCCAGGTCAGTACGATCAACGGGCGGATTCGGCAGCCCAATGTATCCAGATGCTGACCCAGAAAGAGCGTCCGCTGATTGCTTCAGCCAAAGTGATTATCCTGGAAGGAAAACTATCGGATCAGGACTTTGCAAGAATCAAACAATACTGCATTAACCCGGTCGAATCGCGGGAAGCTTCGCTGGCAAAACCGCAGAGTCTAGAATTTGAAGCAGCAGAACCGGCCGACGTTGAAACGATGGAAGGATTTATCACCAAAACACCGGAAGAAATTACTGCGATGCAGCAGCACATGAATCTTGCCATGAGCGTCGAAGACTTGCTGTTCTGTCAGTCCTATTTCCGGGATACGGAAAAAAGAAACCCGACCATGACTGAAATTAAAACGATTGACACTTACTGGTCCGATCACTGCCGGCACACGACATTCCAGACTGAAATTGAAGAAGTCGATATTAAGGATGGAATTTTTTCCGGGCCTATCAAAACGGCTTTCGATTGCTATAAGGCTTCCAGAGCTAAGGTATATCAGGACAAGCTGCCCACTAAGGACATTTGTCTGATGGATATCGCTACAATAGGGATGAAAGAGCTTAAAATGGCAGGCCTCCTTGATGATCTGGATGAATCCGATGAAATCAATGCCTGCAGTATTGTTGTGACTGCCGAGGTGAACGGCCGGGAAGAAGAATGGCTGGTAATGTTTAAAAACGAAACGCATAATCATCCGACAGAAATCGAACCGTTTGGCGGTGCTGCCACCTGTCTGGGCGGTGCGATCCGAGACCCGTTGTCAGGCCGGACCTATGTCTATCAGGCGATGCGGGTCACCGGCAGCGGCGATCCACGGGCAAAGGTCGAAGATACTTTATCCGGTAAACTGCCTCAAAGAAAGATTACCACCGTTGCTGCAGCCGGATATAGTTCTTACGGCAATCAAATCGGACTGGCGACAGGTCAGGTCGCCGAAGTCTATGACGAAGGCTTTATCGCTAAAAGAATGGAGATCGGTGCGGTTATCGGTGCTGCCCCCAGAAAAAACGTCATCCGCAAACCTCCTGAAGAAGGTGATGTGATCGTGCTGGTTGGCGGCAGGACAGGCCGGGACGGCTGCGGCGGAGCGACGGGCTCTTCCAAAGAACATACGCTGGAATCGCTGACCAGCTGCGGCGCCGAAGTTCAGAAGGGCAATCCGCCGAATGAAAGAAAGATTCAGCGGCTGTTCCGCAACCCGGAAGTCAGTACGCTTATTAAAAAATGCAACGATTTTGGCGCCGGTGGTGTCTCTGTTGCCGTGGGGGAACTGACTGACGGCCTTGATATCTGTCTGGATGCCGTGCCAAAAAAATACGAAAGTCTGGATGGGACAGAACTGGCGATTTCCGAATCCCAGGAACGCATGGCTGTCGTCCTGGCAGCTGAGGATTGGGATAAATTTAAATGCCTGGCAACCGAAGAAAATCTTGAAGCAACCATTATTGCCCGGGTAACCGGCGATCATCGGCTTAAAATGTCCTGGCGGAGCAAGACGATCTTAGATCTCAGCCGTGACTTTCTGAATACCAATGGGGTCAAACAAAAGACGAAGGTTGAAGTGGCAGCACCGCTGGAAACACAAAATTACTTTAACGCTATCCCCAGCCCAGTGACCCGGGAACTGCCGGATTTACGTAAAGCCTGGAATGCTAATTTAGGCGATTTGAATGTCTGCAGTAAAAAGGGACTGATCGAGAGATTTGACAGTACGATCGGCGCGGCATCGGTACTCATGCCGTTAGGCGGGAAATACCAGCTGACCCCGGCTGAAGGCATGGTTGCCAAACTGCCGGTACTTGAAGGTGATACGACGACAGCTACGATCATGACGTATGGCTATAACCCGCAACTGGCCAAATGGAGCCCGTTTCACGGGGCTTTATATGCGGTGCTGGATGCCGTTGCGAAAGCAGTGGCCATAGGCGGAGATTACCGCAAGATACGCCTTACCTTGCAGGAGTATTTTGGCAAACTCAACGACGCCGGCAAATGGGGGCAACCTTTCAGTGCTTTATTGGGCGCATATTATGCTCAAAAGCAGCTGGGCATTCCCGCTATAGGCGGAAAAGACAGTATGTCGGGCAGCTTTATGGAGCTGAATGTCCCGCCCACCCTGGTCGCATTTGCCGTTTGTACTGCAGATGCCCGCAAAGTCGTATCCCAGGAATTTAAACAGGCCGGAAGCAACGTGGTCCTGCTGAAACTGACCCGGGACGAACAGGAAATCCCTGACTTTACTATGGCGGCAAAAAACTTTGTAAAGGTCTTGGACTTGATTCAGTTAGGCTGGGTGCGCTCTTCACGTTCGATCAGAATGGGCGGGATTGCCGGCGCTGTCAGCGAGATGGCTTTCGGCAATATGATTGGTTTCCATTTCAGCAGACAAATAGAGTCTTCAGACCTGTTCCAGACAGATTATGGTTCGATTCTGTTGGAATTGGATGAGAAAGCTGACCTGCCTGCTTTGTTTGGCGATGTCGAATACGAATTACTCGGCTGCACGCAGGAGAAACCAGCAATCGCTGTCAACGGAGTCGAGTTGCTGCTGACGGATATGCTGAGCCAATGGGAAATGCCGCTGGAAAAAATCTTTCCAAGCAAGGTTGAGAATGCCGAAAATACCGAAAAACCCCGGGCAGTCAGCTTTGACAAGCGCAGTACTTTCAGACCGGCGATTAAAGCAGCAAAACCACGGGTATTTATCCCTGTTTTTCCGGGCACAAACTGTGAATATGATTCTGCCAAAGCTTTCACGAAAGCCGGTGGTCTGGTCGAAACCATGGTTATTCGAAATCTCAGCGCCGCAGATATTGAAGGTTCGATCAAAGAAATGGTCAAAATAATCAATAACTCCCAGATCATCATGCTTCCGGGCGGTTTTAGCGCCGGAGATGAACCGGACGGATCGGGAAAATTTATTGCCACCTTGTTTAATAACCCGCGCATCAAAGATGCCGTCATGAACCTTCTGAAACAGCGGGACGGCCTGATGCTCGGAATATGCAACGGCTTTCAGGCTTTGATTAAGCTGGGACTGGTCCCCTACGGGGAAATCAAAGAAATAAACGCAGAAGATCCTACGTTGACCTATAACAAGATCGGACGCCACGTTTCCTGCATGGCTCGGACCAAGGTTGTTTCCACACTTTCCCCCTGGTTTAGCGGTATTGAATTGGGCGAGACACATACCATTCCGGTTTCGCATGGCGAAGGAAGATTTGTCGCGAGTCCTGAAGTCATCAGCAAGCTGATCCAGAACGGGCAGATCGCTACCCAATATGTCGATCTGAATGGAACACCAAGCAACGATAGCAAGGATAATTCGAATGGTTCCTTTGACGCCATTGAAGGGATCACCAGCCCTGACGGACGGGTATTGGGCAAAATGGCGCATTCCGAACGGACCGGAACCGGTGTTGCTGTAAACGTCCCCGGCAACAAATACCAGCCCATTTTTGAGGGCGGCATCCATTATTTCAAGTAAAAGTTCCTATTCAAATCATACACCCCCAGTCCTTTGGCTGGGGGTGTTATTGTCGTGTTATTGCATTTATTCCGGTAGATGAACGCAAGTTTAGTTCTCAGTAATATTGATAATTGCCTTATTGGGCAGACAAACAGCATAATCCCCTGGGTTTTCCAGCCAGCCTGTCCGGACACAAATCTGGTCGGGACAGTTGGTTTCTTTAAATCTGATGCGGCCTTTTTCCACCAGAACAATCTCATGGTATTTGCCTGGAAGGGTAATTTCCCGCGGTTCCTGAACCGCATTTAAATCAATACGTTCGATAAGCACGTTATTCTGTGTGATTTCGGCAAACCTGAGGTCTTTTTCATTTTGGGATTGATAGAATTTTATTCTACCTAAACCGATGAGCACGATTAAGATAATGATGCCAACTAGGATAATATCATGTTTCTTCATGGTATTTGTAGGTCCTCCTTGAGCATTCTCCTTATGGATGTCTGACTGAACAGCACAAGAAAAACAGAACATAACTTTCTTCATTCAAACATACTATAATTGATCAAGCAAAACAGTGTCAAGATGTCAAAAGGGAAAGCATGATATGACATATCGATATAATGAAAATGTAGGCAAATGATGTCGAATGAATAAGTAAGTTTATAAGGACTATTGAAGTTTTCAGGCAATTAATATAAACTAAAGCCGTCACTAAAACGGTAAAAATAATTTTTCAACTGGGTAATACTATACAAAAGCATACATATAAAAAATATCTGGAGGGAATTAATATGCCACTGGTAACTTCTGCTGAAATGTTTAAAAAAGTCTATGGAAAATGTGCTGTCGGAGCATTTAACGTTAACAATATGGAAATTATTCAGGGAATTGTTGATGCTGCGAAGGAAGAAAAAGCACCTTTAATTTTACAGGTTTCTGCGGGTGCCCGGAAATATGCCAAACATATTTACTTAATGAAGCTGGTAGAGGCTGCAGTGGAGGATACGGGTTTGCCGATCTGCCTGCATTTGGATCACGGGGAAGACTTTGAGATTTGTAAGGCTTGTGTTGACGGCGGTTTCACATCGGTGATGATCGATGGTTCTAAGCTGTCTTTTGCCGAAAATATTGCGGTTACCAAAAAGGTTGTAGAGTACGCCCATGCGAAAGGCGTCGTCGTGGAAGCCGAATTAGGCAGACTTGCCGGCATTGAAGATGCAGTAAATGTCAGTGCTAAGGACAGCAGCTATACGGATCCGGAGCAGGCTGCCGAATTTGTCCATAAAACTGGCTGTGATTCCCTGGCTGTTGCGATTGGCACCAGTCACGGAGCGTATAAGTTCAAGGGAGAAGCGATGCTTGATTTCGAGCGTCTTGAAAAGATAGCCTCTCTGCTTCCTGGCTTCCCATTAGTTTTACACGGCGCGTCTACGGTACTGCCGGAATTTGTGGCAAAATGCAACGAATACGGAGGAGATATCAAGGGAGCGCAGGGTGTCCCCGAAGACATGCTTCATAAGGCTGGGACCATGGGAGTCTGCAAAATAAATATTGATACCGATCTGCGCCTTGCCATGACGGCTTCAATCCGCGAGTATTTGGCGAATAGTCCTGCTGATTTTGATCCCCGTCAGTATCTAAAACCGGCTAGAGAAGCCATCAAAAATATGGTTAAGCATAAGATTGCTAATGTCTTAAACTGCAGTAATCAGCTCTAAGAATAGTATAGTGAGCGAACGACAAATAAAAGAGTATACTTAGTGGAAATACGAAATATTGCGAAAAAAGTAGACAGTTTAAGTCTGCTTTTTTATTTGATATAATGGAAAAAGGTATTTTGTAGATTTATGTAGAATTTTCCCAGAAACAATTTTTATAAGTAGGGATATTAATTGGAAAATAATCGGAGAAGACTGGCAAGAACGGTTAACGTTCTTATTCTTGCTTTGCTGGTATTAATTCAAATTCTCTTGATCAGGTCCTGGTATAATAAGACCCTTGATGATATCGGCATCAACGCGATGACCATCTCTCGGGTTGTTGCTGACAGTGTTAATATTGCTGAATATGAAAAGTTACTTGCGGAGAAAGAGCCTAATGATTATTTTAGAGAGATGCAGGCATATTTTCAGCGTATTCAAGCTGAAACCGGAGTAAAGTATGTATATGTCGAGCATCGAATATCACCCAGCCAAATTGAATACATTTTCGATTCGGAGAAGGTGTCTTTAGGAGAGACCGATGAACTGTCTACACCGGCAGCACATACGCATACCAAAGCTTTTCACACGAGAGCGCAGACTTCAACGCTTTGGGGTACTTTGATTACCGGCTATGCACCATTGGTCAATGCCGAGGGTCAGGTCATAGGCGCAGTCGGAACAGATGTAGATATCCAATATATTTATCAGGAATTGGCCAAACGCGTCGGGCAGATCATTCTTTATACAGCAGCCATGGTCGTTCTCTTCGGCTTGCTTATTTATTTCACGCTCAGTGAAGAAATACGAAGACGGCGCGTCGTCGAAAAAAATCTTAAACAAAGTATGCAGTCTGTGAAAAATTTACTCAATAATGCCGGGCAGGGCTTCCTGTCTTTTGGATCAGACCTGTGTATTGAACCTGAATACAGCATTGAATGCCAGAGATTATTGGGTCCTGACTTAGATAAACGTAACTTTTCGGACTTAATTTATCCGGAGGACCAGGAACAAAGAGACTTTGTGAACAAAGTTCTTCTGGAATGTTTTCAGGAGAATGACCCGGTACGCAGGGAGGTATTCCTTTCTTTTCTGCCGGATGTCATTTTCCTGAATAACTACTATATAAAAATCGAATACAAGTTTATCGTGGATAAGTGTCAGGAAGAAGCACAAGCTTTGATGGTTATCTTAACGGATGCTACGGAAAAACGCGCTTTGCAGGAACAAATGGAAAATGAACGCAAAACACTTAAAATGATTGTTAAGGCTGTTATCAGCCGTAATGACCTTTTGGAACTTATTTCAGATTACCAGCGTTTTTGCCAGATGACCGTACCGCAGCTGGTTATTTGCAAAGAACCGCTTCAGCGGGTAATTGTCGATGTCAAACGAAGGATTCATACCTTTAAAGGGGAATTTGGCCAGTTTGAGATGATGCATATGGTTCGTTCTCTTCACCATCTTGAAGAAGAGATCAAATCTTTTGAACAAAGGGATTCAGCAACCAGTACTGGTTTAGGTATGCTCCTGCAAAATTTGAATCTTGAACATGCTCTGAATGAAGGTTTGCGTATTCTGCAGTCAACACTAGGGGAGAATTTTATTGTCAGAGATAAAATCATCGAGATTCCGGAAGCAAAACTGCTTGAATTGGAAGATCAAATAGCGACGCTTATTCCATCGCAGGAGGCCAATATTTTGATTACCAAAGTCAGGCAATTGCGTTACCGCTCGTTCAAAGAGCTTTTAGCTGCTTACCCTAATACTATAGAAGGCTTAGCTCAGGGCTTGGAGAAATCGTTGTATCCTCTTGAACTAGAAGGCGGAGAGTTTCCTGTAGATACAAAAAGGTATCAGGCCTTTACCAAATCACTGATTCATATTTTTGCGAACTGCGTAGATCATGGCATTGAAAACAGGGAAGACAGAATCAAAGCCGGAAAAGAAGAAAAGGGCCGCGTTGTCTGCGAAATGAAATTAGTTCAAGATCAAATATTATTAAAGATCGCTGATGACGGCAAAGGCTTAGACTTGGAAGGAATCAAACAAAAAGCGCTTGAGCTTGGGGTATTTACCGCAGAACAACTGGCAGAGCTGGACGATAAAGATATTATCCCACTTATTTTTGAAGACGGGCTTTCCAGCAAAGACAGTGCATCGATGATTTCGGGACGCGGCATCGGCATGGCGATCGTTAAACAAGAACTTGAAAAAATAGGCGGTCATTTGGACATTGTGACAAACCCTGATACCGGAACAGAATTCAATTTTCTGCTGCCAATGGAAGGTGGCGCTATCTAGTACAAGGTTCTCAAATTCCCTGCTCAAATCATTCATAAAGCTTGATTACCCACAATGAGGTCTGGGGGTCACAATTCCAGCGTTAAGCGAAGCATGGAGGCGGAGCGCGGCTGTTTGCGCCACGGATGGCGCAACAGCCGAAAGCGGAATTGTGGCGCACAGGCCAACCCGGGAGTTTAACGCAATCCTCTATTTGAGAATTTATTTCAGGAACGTTGTACTAGTTACAACTGAGGAGGAAAAATGGCTAAGGTATTAATCGTTGATGACTCTGCAATTATGAGGAGAAATTTAGCTGCTATCATGGGGAGAGGCGGGCATGAAGTCATAGGCGAAGCGCTCAATGGCATGCAGGCCCTGGCTGAATATGGAAATTTGCATCCGGATATTGTGACAATGGATATTACGATGCCTCTGTCAGACGGCATCGAGGCGCTTGGTAAATTGCTCGGCAGGTACCCTGATGCCAGGGTGGTTATGATAAGCGCAATTAACCAAAAAGACAGGGTCTTCGAGGCAATTAAATTGGGCGCCAAGAATTACATTATTAAACCTTTTGAGGAAGACAAGGTAATCAATATTATAAACCAGGTCCTGGGTTTAAAATAATAGTTATCCATGTGAATCAAAGATGATGTAAGGCCGACGAAGAGAGGCGGTTCTTTCTTTGTTGGCCTTCTTGTTAGGGTAAATAAATGATATTTACAACAAACAACCCTGATAGTATAATAAAGTTGTTTGAAAGAACGGCCATATCCTATTTTAAGGATAATCAATCAAATAAGGTAAATGAGACAGGATTAACTAAGAATCGGAGGAGAAAATGACCAGCAATAAAAAGGAAACAATTGATTCTTTTACACATAAGTACAGCAAGATCTGTCAGGAAAACAGCTGGATTGATCCAAGCCTCTATAATGAGTATGGCGTAAAACGCGGCTTAAGAGATAAGAACGGGGAAGGTGTACTTGCCGGGTTAACCAATATCTCTTTAATCAAGTCTCATGACGAAGTTGATGGAAAACGGATTCCCTGTGACGGAAAACTTCTTTACCGGGGATACAATATCACCGATTTGGTCAAAGGATTTGCACATAATCAGCAATATGGCTTTGAAGAAATAACTTATCTGCTTCTGTTTGGATCACTGCCTAATGAAGAACAATTAGCCCACTTTAAAGACATTTTAGTGGAAAGCAGAAATCTTCCTAAAAATTTTGTGCGTGATGTGATTATGAAAGCACCGAGCAGGGACATCATGAATTCTCTGACAAAGAGTGTTCTTACCCTGGCATCCTATGATGAGACCATAGACGATGTGTCTTTAGATAATGTTTTGCGGCAATGTCTGATGCTGATCAGCATTTTTCCGATGCTGTGCGTGTATGGGTATCATGCCTATAATCATTATGAATGCAACGAAAGCTTTTATATCCACAGACCTGATGACCAGCTCTCCACAGCTCAAAATATCCTGAAAATGTTAAGACCGGATAAACAATTTACAGAACTTGAGGCCAAGGTGCTTGATATCGCGCTTGTGCTGCATATGGAACATGGCGGGGGAAATAATTCTACGTTTACGACCAGAGTTGTTTCTTCTTCCGGCTCGGATACGTATTCCGTCATTGCGGCGGCCTTATCCTCTCTGAAAGGGCCAAAACATGGCGGAGCAAATATCAAAGTTGTCGAGATGGTGGCTGATATCAAATCCCACGTTGCCAACCCTAGGGATGAAGAAGAGGTCAAAAGCTATTTAACGAAGATTTTGAACAAGGAAGTGTTTGACCGAAGAGGTCTTATCTATGGGATGGGACATGCTGTTTATTCCATTTCCGACCCAAGGGCCCAAATCTTCAAAGGCTTTGTCGAGAAGCTGGCGGATGACAGAGACCGAAGAAGTGATTTTGAATTATATGCAATGATTGAGAGACTGGCTCCTCAGGTCATCGCTAAGGAACGGAAAATTTATAAAGGTGTCAGTGCCAATGTGGATTTTTACAGCGGCTTTGTTTACAGTATGCTGGATATTCCGCTGGAACTGTATACGCCGTTGTTTGCGATGGCCAGAATTGTCGGGTGGAGTGCTCACCGTTTGGAAGAACTGGTCAATGCAGATAAAATCATCAGACCGGCCTATGAAAGTCCCCTTATTGATAAGGATTATAGGGTAATGCAGGAACGGTAAGACCTCTATTCGATTGATAAGCATTGGAAGGAGACAGTGTATAATTGCGGCTTAGGAGAAAACGGAGCGCAAAGCCCGAACTAGAGAAAGACACCAAGACCATTTTAGCCCCTGCGGAATGCAAAGGGAAGTGGAATGAAGTATTCGACAATAATGATCCGGTTCATTTGGAACTGGGCTGCGGCCGGGGGGATTTTATCGCATCTCTTGCAGGCAAAACTAAAAATATCAATTATATTGCAATTGATTCCTACCCGGAAGTGCTGGTTTGTGTGTTAAGGAAACTTAATCAAAGCAAGCTGCCTAACGTCAGATTGGTTTCCATGCGTATTGAAGATACCGACAGTATTTTCGGACAGGATGAAATTGATAAAATCTATATTAATTTCTGCAATCCATGGCCCAGCAAACGGCACCATAAACGCAGGTTGACGCATCCTAACTTTCTGAGGAAGTACCAGACCTTTGTAAAGAAAGGATCGGAGGTTTGGTTCAAAACGGACGATGAACTACTTTTTGAGGATAGTCTGCAGTATTTTCAGGAGACCGGTTTTCAGGAATTATACCGGACATACGATTTGCATCAAAGTGGTTTTGAAGAAAATATCATGACCGAATACGAAACAAAATTTACAGGTCAGGGGATCAAGATTAAGTTTGCCGTTTTTAAGTATGAATAAATAGGATTCGCACAATTTGCACCTATTTTTGGGAGAATGGACTGAAACCATGATTAAGCTTCCGATCAGACAGCTGGTTGAATTAATAATGCGCTGCGGGGACATTGACAGCAGGTATGCTTCCAAGGACAGGATGGCGGAAGGGGCTAAAGCGCACCGGATCCTGCAGAAGAGGAACCGTGAAACCTATGAGGACTATCGAAGCGAAGTTTCACTTTCTGAAGCATATTGTTACAATGGCATTGATTATACGTTGGAGGGACGTGCTGACGGCATTTTCAGCTGTGAAGGCCGGACCGTTATTGAAGAAATAAAAACCACGGTACTGCCATTGGATTCTATTGACAAGGATTTCAGCGGCGCTCATTGGGCGCAGGCTAAGTGCTATGCGTATATTTACGCTGTCCAGAACGCTCTGACAGAAGCCGTCGTTCAACTGACGTATTTCAATCTGGAGACCAATGAAACCAAACAATGGCTTAATTTTTTTGCAATCAGTGAACTGACGGAATTTATCGGCAGTCTTATTCAAAAGTATTCGGTATGGGCAAGCTTTTCTGCCGAATGGGCAGAGATTCGGGACCCCTCGATCAAGGCGCTTCAATTTCCTTTCCCGGTCTACCGGCAGGGGCAGCGGGAGTTGGCTGTACAGGCCTACCGGGCCATAGCCGGACGAAAGAAGCTGTTTGTGCAGGCCCCAACAGGAACCGGAAAAACCATCTCGGTGCTGTTTCCAGCCATCAAAGCGATGGGAGAGGCAAAAACCTCTAAACTATTCTATTTGACGGCTAAAACGATAACGCGTCAGGTTGCGGAAGAGGCATTCGAAAGAATGCGCCAAGGCGGTCTGAAAATGAAGACCTTGACGCTGACTGCTAAAGAAAAAATCTGCTTTTGTGAAAAGCCGGTCTGCCATCCCGAGTATTGTAAATATGCCAAAGGACATTACGACCGAATTAATGCAGCCATTTTAGATGCGATCAAAGAGTCTGATGATTTGTCCAGAAGTGTAATCGAGAAATACGCCCAGAAGCATACAGTCTGTCCGTTTGAACTTTCCCTGGATCTTTCGCTTTTGGCGGACTGCGTCATTTGTGACTACAACTATGTTTTTGATCCGAGAGCACATCTCAGACGCTTTTTTGCAGACAACAGCGGCGATTATGTGTTTCTGATCGATGAAGCCCACAACCTTGTGGACAGAGCGCGGGAAATGTTCTCAGCAAAGCTTGACAAAACTGCTTTTTACCAGGTGAAAAAAGCGTATAAGGGTAGAAATAAAGCGTTGGATAAAATCCTGAACCGCATCAATAAAAAGATGATTGACCTGCGTCATCAATGCGGGGAGCAGGGCTATCTGATTACGACGGAAATGCCCGCGGATTTTCTGAGCCTTCTTCAGCAATACACAGGAACTTGTGAATTGATGCTTAAGGAAAACAGAAGCTTAAGCGAGGATAGTGCTTTTCTTCAGCTCTATTTTGATGTGCTGGGTTTTACAGCAATCACTGAATTTTACGATGAAAGATACGTTACTTTTGTGGAAACCAAGCGGGATGAGGTAACCGTGAAGCTTTTCTGCCTTGATCCATCGTTTTTGCTGGGAGAGGCTCTTAAAAGGGGCAGTTCGGCGGTGATGTTTTCAGCGACGCTGTCTCCGCTGGAATATTTCCGGGAGGTACTTGGCGGAGGTGAAGCAGACCATATTCTCTCTCTCGATTCCCCATTTGATCATCGGAAGCTTTGCGTGCTGACGGCTGACTCTGTTTCGACCAAGTATAAAGAAAGAGAACAAAGCGCTCACCAGATTACCCGGATGATTGGTTCCTTTGTCGCCCAGAAAATGGGGAATTACATTGTTTATTTTCCATCGTATAAATATATGAACGATGTTTTTGCCGAGTTTGCTTCGGCCTGTCCCGATATCACCGCTGTGGCCCAGGAAGCTTCAATGGCTGAAGAAGAACGGGAACGTTTCCTGCTAAGTTTCAAAGAGAATCCTGAGAAAACCTATGTAGCTTTCTGCGTGCTCGGCGGAATATTCTCCGAAGGCATTGATCTGAAGGGAAGCAGGCTGATTGGTACGGCGATTGTAAGCGTGGGACTGCCCCAGCTAAGTGTTCAGCAGAATATCATTCGGGATTACTTTAACAGCAAAAACGGTCTCGGCTATG
Source organism: Dehalobacter sp. TeCB1 (assembly GCF_001707455.1). Classification (NCBI taxonomy): domain Bacteria; kingdom Bacillati; phylum Bacillota; class Clostridia; order Eubacteriales; family Desulfitobacteriaceae; genus Dehalobacter; species Dehalobacter sp. TeCB1. The sequence continues at coordinate 13,261 of NZ_MCHF01000065.1, forward strand.
AATATGCGTATATGTATCCCGGAATGAACAAGGTGATGCAGGCTGCCGGCAGGGTGATTCGCAGCGAAAACGATATCGGTGCCGTTTTGCTTATTGACGAGCGGTACAGCAACAAGAAATATATAAAGCTGTTTCCAAAACACTGGATGCGGCGCAGAAACATCAAAGACAGCAAGTCTCTTGAGAAAAACCTCGGATTGTTCTGGCAGACAGGCAGTAAAGGTAATCCCTAAAAAGCAGGAAAGAATGAGAGAAGTAATAAGACATAAATATAGGACATAATAAAGATGCCTCAGAATAAACCGGAGGCATTTTTTTTATGCAATATTTACAGAATTGTTACAATTACGCAAAGTCTACGCAATAATAAATTGTTATTGTATATATAGCAAAAACATTGAAGGAGATCAGTTTATACTGAAAACTTTAATAATGAGAGGAAGAACTAAAAAATGAAAAAATTGTTTACGCTTATATTGGTAGGTATTCTGGCTTTAGCTTTCACCGGCTGCGGAAGCAAAGACAGCACTTCCCAATCCGACCAACAGCAGGCACAGACTGAGTCCGCAGAAATTACCATCGCAGGGTCCACCTCGGTTCAGCCAATTTCTGAAGCACTCACAGAAGCATTCATGGCGAAAAACCCGAACATAAAAGTTAACGTCCAGGGAGGCGGTTCCGGAGCAGGAATCAAAGCTGCCCAGGAAGGCACCGCGGATATCGGATCTTCTTCCCGTGAGCTGAAACCTGAAGAGACCGGTCTGACGGAAACCGTTATCTGTAAGGATGGCGTTGCTATCGTAGTCAATTCTAAAAACGTAGTCAAAGATCTGAGCATCGAGCAGATTAAAAAGATTTATAGCGGCAAAATCACCAACTGGAAAGAAGTTGGCGGAGCTAACCAGACAATCAATGTGATTACCAGAGAAGCGGGTTCCGGAACACGCGGAGCATTTGAAGAACTGGTCATGGGCAAAGATAATCCGATCAGTGACAAAGCGATTGTCCAGAACTCCACTGGTGCTGCGAGAACTTCTGTAGCCGGTGATGTGAATGCGATTGCCTATATTTCTATGGCAAACATTGATGACACGGTGAAAGCAGTAACCGTAGAAGGTATTGAGGCCAATGCGGAGAATGTCCTGAATGGCTCGTACAAAATCCAGCGTCCGTTCCTCTATCTGACCAAAGCGGCGCCTGCGGGTGCAGTGAAGACCTATATTGACTTTGTCATGTCGGATGAAGGACAAAGCGTCATTCAAAAAGAAGGTCTTGTATTGGTCAAATAAGTAATTTGGCAAAAAAATATGAAGATAGTTCATTTTGATTAAACAGGGTTGGCTTACCACCCTGTTTAATTGGTTTTGCCAGAAAGATGAAATACCTATTACTCTGTTATATAATATGAAATAAACACAGCTTGTACTTATTGGAGTGACATTAATTTTTGAATAAAAAAGGTTTTCCTAAGGGAGGACGATATGAGCAAAAGAATTATGGTTGTGGAAGATGAGGAAGCGATTGCCCGCTTGATCAGTTATAATCTTCAAAAAGAAGGATATGAAGTTCAGGTTTCAGGAGATGGACTTGACGCACTGCGGAAAATTCGCTCTGAAAAACCCGATTTGCTTATCCTTGATATTATGCTTCCTGGAATGGATGGCTATGAAATTTGCCAAGCAGTCAGGAAAGAAGACAGTTCTCTCCCTGTTATTATGTTGTCGGCGAGAGATGATGAGCTGGATAAAATTCTTGGTCTGGAACTTGGCGGGGATGACTATCTGACAAAACCATTCAGTCCGAGAGAGCTTATTGCCCGGGTACGCGCTTTATTGCGGCGGGCCCAAACGACTCAGGCAGCACCTGACCACGAGACTTTTTTGATCGACAGGCTGGCTGTTGATTTTTCCGGACGTGAAATTAGCGTGAATGATCAGATTGTACCGCTTACGCCAAAGGAGTTTGAACTACTGGAGTATTTAATCCGCCATCGAGGAAAAGTGGTAAGTCGAGATCAGCTGTTAGACAGAGTATGGAACTATGATTTCGCGGGTGATACCAGGATTGTTGATGTTCATATCAGCAGGCTTCGAGAAAAAATTGAGCCCGACCCTAAAAATCCGTCTTATATCCAGACGGTTCGAGGGATCGGATACAGGTTTAAGGAGCGGGGCTGATGTTGAAAAGTCTGAAAATGAAATTCACAGTTGGCTTTATTGCACTAGCACTGCTTTCAATGCTTGTATCAGGCGTTTATCTTATCAAGGTGCTCGATAACTATTTTATTGAAAATCTGCAGGCTAAACTTTTGGTTGAGGCGAAATTGGTCAGAGAAATGGTTATTGATGAATTTGGTTCGCTGAATATGGTCTCGGATATTGAAAAAATTACCGGTGATCTTGCAAACGTTACTAGCACCAGGGTTACGGTGATCGATGCAAATGGCGTTGTTCTGGGTGATTCTGAGCAGCTGCCGACGCTTATGGAGAACCATCTCGGGCGTCCCGAAATCCACCAGGCGATCAGCGAAGGTGTCGGGATAGCGGAGAGAGAAAGTACAACGCTTAATACGCAAATGATGTATCTGGCGCTGCCTGTTGAGAAAGACGGGGAAATTAAGGGCTTTGTTCGCCTGGCGCTTCCGATGCCCGAAATTACGACGGCCCTATCCAAACTGTGGAGCATGCTGTTCATAGCTCTCTTAATGGCTACAGTAATCGCCGGCATCTTAGGGTTTAAGCTATCGCAGCGTCTGACAAGGCCGATTCAGGAAATGACAGCCGCAGCTCAAAATATTGCTGGGGGTGATTTCAGCCTGCGTACCTACACGACCAGTCAGGATGAGATCGGGAAACTTGGGCAGGCTTTAAATCAAATGGCCCAGCAACTGAAAGAAATGATTGACGAAGTCTCAACCGGAAAAAGCAAGCTTGAAACAGTCTTAGCGAATATGGTCAGTGGCGTTATTTTTCTCAGAGAAGATGGTAAGATCGATTTGATTAATCCGGCAGCCCTGAAGATTCTGGAGATCGAACCGAAAAATGTCAATCGGCATCAAATTGAGATTATCAACAATTACCAATTAAGTACACTGATTGACACGGCACTAAAAACGCATAAGGCCGCCAAGGATGATTTATTAATATTATCCCCGCACGAGAAAAATATTGAAGTTAATATTACGCCGATTCTCGGAAAGGGGAATACCAACATCGGGGCCGTCATGGTGCTTCATGATATTACGGATCTCCGGAAACTGGAAACAATGCGCAGGGATTTTGTTGCCAATGTATCCCATGAATTAAGAACGCCTGTCACTTCACTCAAAGGATATGCGGAAACGCTGCTCGATGGTGCGCTTGATGACCCTGAGACGGCCAGAGAATTTGTCAGAATCATCTTGACAGAATCAGAACGGCTGCGGATGCTCGTTGATGACCTGCTGGAATTATCCAGAATTGAATCCGGGAAAGATTCGGTGGAATGGCAGAAAATTGATGTGAGTGCTTTACTGCACTCACTGGAGGTAAAGTTAAGGCCTCAGCTTGAAGCCAGGCAAATCGAACTTACTGTCGTTTGTCCAGAGAAGTTGCCATATGCCTGGGGAGATTACAGCATGATCGAGCAGGTGCTGACAAATTTGACGGACAATGCTATAAAATATTCCGCAATAGGGGAAAAGGTCAAAATCGTCGCTTCCGAAAAGTCTGACGGAATACTGTTTGAGGTGATTGATTCCGGGCCTGGAATTCCGGAGCATGATTTACCCCGGGTTTTTGAAAGGTTTTACCGGGTTGATAAAGGCAGGAATCGTAAACAAGGGGGGACGGGACTCGGATTGGCGATTGTCAAACATATTCTGGAGACCCATGGCACGAGGATACAAGTGGAGAGTACGCTGGGGCGGGGCTCACGATTCTATTTTATGCTGAGGAACAAGCTATGACTATTAAGTTTTAATAAAATCAAATATATCGAAAATATTAGAGATGTCTTGATTATTAAGGCATCTCTTGTTATTTAATGCGGATATTTCGATAGCATACATTTACAAAATCGTTACAATTCCGCAAAGTCTTCTCAACAAATAATTGCTATTGTATAACTAGGAAAATCGTCGGAGGAGACCAATCCATGCAGAAAAGCATTCACCTTAAAAAAAGTGAAATCATCGTTGAAAAAATACTCCTTCTCAGCGCTGTCGCTGCTATTTTTATCATTGCGCTGATCGCCGTATTTGTCATCATTTCGGGTTGGCCTGTTTTGCAGAAAACAGGATTTTTTGATTTTGTCCTCGGAACAACATGGGATCCAACCCATGGCATCTACGGGATCCTGCCGATGGTGGTCGGGTCCATACTTGTAACTTTGGGAGCGCTTGTCCTGGGAATTCCTTTCGGGGTCGCAGGAGCCATCTTTATGGCTGAGATTGCCCCGCCTAAAGCTGCTAAGCTGATAAGACCTGCAATCGAACTGCTGGCTGGGATTCCATCCGTTGTCTACGGTTTTTATGGCCTGGCAGTCATTGTTCCTTTAATCCGGAACCATTTTGGCGGAACAGGTTTTAGCATTTTGGCAGGATCCCTGATTCTGGCCATCATGATCCTGCCTACCATCCTGAATCTCTCCGAGACTGCGCTGCGCGCGGTTCCCAGCGAATATAAAGACGGATCCTATGCGCTGGGGGCCAATTACTGGCAGACTATCAAATGGATATCACTGCCTGTAGCCCGTTCGGGCATCATCACAGGGGTCGTCCTTGGCATGTCAAGAGCAATCGGGGAGACCATGGCTGTCATCATGGTCACAGGCAACGTGACGCGTATACCCGGAACTTTATTTGACCCGATCCGTACGCTCACAGGAAATATCGTGATGGAAATGGGATATGCCTCAGGGGAACATCAACAAGCGCTATTTGCCACCGGTATCATCCTATTTATCTTTATCATGATCTTAAACCTGATCGTACAGTTTGGTGCAAAAGGCAGGTGGCAATAATGAAAGCATCAGCCCGGCTGGAAGAAAAAATAGCAAAATTATTGCTCTGGTTGTTTGCGATCTGTACGCTTCTGGTTTTGTTCAGTATTATCGCGCATATTCTGATCAACGGAATCAGCGGGCTAAGCTGGGATTTTATCACCCAGGAACCGAAGCGGATGGGCAAGGAAGGCGGGATTTTTTCCATCATTATCGGCACCATCTACCTGACAGTAGCAGGCATTGTTCTGGCAACACCTATAGGGGTTGGTGCAGCCATCTACCTGACGGAGTACGTAAAAAAGGGCCGGCTGGTACAAATCATCCGTTTTGCCACAGAAGCACTGGCTGCTGTACCTTCAATTATTTTCGGTTTATTTGGATTTGTCCTGTTCGTCATTACCCTGAAGATGGGATGGTCCATTCTATCAGGTGCGCTGACACTGGCATTTATGGTCCTGCCGACCATTATCAGAGCTGCTGAAGAAGGCATTAAAACAGTGCCGGACTCATACCGTGAAGGCAGTCTTGCGCTTGGTGCAACTAAATGGTATACCATACGAAAAGTTGTTTTGCCTTCGGCGCTTCCCGGAATTGCAACCGGTGTTATCTTGGGGATTGGGAGGGCAATCGGAGAAACAGCGGCAGTCATCCTGACCGCAGGCAGTTCCTTAGGATTGCCGACTTCAATACTTGAACCAACCCGGACGCTTTCCGTTCATCTCTATATTTTAGCGTCGGAAGGAATATCGGCCAAGAATGCCTATGCAAGTGCTACCGTGCTCATTATCGTGATCGTTATCATAAATTTTTTGGCCAATAGTCTTATGGGAAGGCTTGCAGGACGAAACGGCCAGAGTCACTGACAGAGAGAGGTGGTAATCAATGTTAGCTAACTTAACAGAAACAAATAATAAAATGGTAACCAAAGACCTGGAATTGTATTATGGAAGCTTTCACGCTTTACACGCAATAAGCTTACCAATCCTTGCGAATCAGGTTACTGCGCTGATTGGACCCTCAGGGTGCGGCAAGTCCAGCTTCCTGAAAACGCTAAACCGTATGAATGACCTGGTCGAAGGAGCAACCGTCAAAGGAAATGTATATCTCGACAATAAAGATATTTATACCTCGGATATTGATCCGGTAACACTCCGCAAACGAATTGGAATGGTTTTTCAAAAGCCGAATCCGTTCCCGATGTCGATCTTTGATAATGTTGCCTATGGACCGAGGGCCCATGGCCTGAAAGATAAGCAGAAACTGAGTGAAATTGTTGAGAAGAGCCTTAAGGAAGCAGCTCTCTGGGATGAAGTCAAGGACCGGCTGAACCGTTCAGGGCTGCAATTATCCGGCGGGCAGCAGCAGCGGCTTGTCATTGCGCGTTTACTGGCTGTGCAGCCTGAAGTACTGCTGATGGATGAACCGGCATCGGCTTTGGATCCGATTTCCACGGCAAAGCTGGAAGACCTGATCCTTGATCTTAAAGAACAATACACCATCGTTATTGTTACCCATAACATGCAGCAGGCCGCCAGGATTTCAGACTACACGGCATTTTTCCTGAACGGGGAAGTCATAGAATACGGCGTTACGAAAGAACTGTTTACCAAGCCTCTGGACAAAAGGACTGAGGACTATGTCACTGGAAGATTCGGATAAGGAGGAAATGTATTATGACCCGAAATTCATTTGCAACATCGTTGGAAGAACTGAGCCATGATGTCCTCATGATGGGTAATCTCGTGGAAAACGTCATCAGCTCCGCAATGAAATCACTTGAGGAAAGAGACTTGAAACTGGCAGAGAAGGTTCTGGCGGACGATGATATTGTGGATAATTTTCAGCTTGAGATCGAAGACAAATGTTTAACCATGCTAGCCCTGCAGCAGCCTATGGCCGGTGATTTGAGAACCATCGGGACCGCGCTGAAGATTGTTACCGACCTCGAACGCATCGCCGACCACGCTGTCGATATCGCGGAAGTAACGATTAAATTAAGCGATGAGCCTTTGGTGAAGCCGCTGGTCGATATTCCTAAGATGGCAAAACTGGCGCGGGAGATGCTCAGAGACAGTATCATTGCGTATACGAATAAAGATTTAAAAATGGCGCAAAGCCTGGCAGTGAAAGAAAAAGAGGTAGACCAACTATACAGGTTGGTCTATGAAGATCTATTGCATTTAATGCAAAAAGACCAAAAAAATATTTCACAGGGTATCAATCTGCTGCTCGTTGCGCTTTCCTTAGAAAGGGTAGCCGACCATGTGACAAACCTGGGTGAATGGACCATCTATCTGGCTAGCGGCAAAAGAAAAGACCTGAATGATGATAATCTTGTTGATATGGAATGATCAATCTGCAATGATTGATGTTGAATGATAAATCAATTCGCATAGAGGGATATTTTTCCACAAAGTTATCCACAGCCTACACACAATTGTGAATAAGTGTATATACAGGTATATAGTTTTACATCAATAACGCTGTCCTAAAGCGAGAGATTCCATGTATTCATCCTGGAAAAGCTCTTCGGTGGACAGCTCGATATGTTCGGCATCCCGGGCGAGACGATTTGCTCTGCTCATTTCAATGGTCGAAAGCAGGGCCATCTGGGCACCGTTGCCTGCAGCGTTGCCGATAGATTGGATTTTTTCGACGGGGACCTGCGGCAGGAGGCCAATGCCAAGGGCGCTTTCTTTGGCGATATAGTTGCCAAACGCGCCTGCCAAATGAATCATTTCAAGATCGTCCGGTTTGACACCGAGATGGATCATCAGGATCCGGACCCCTGCGAGCACGGCACCTTTGGCCAGCTGAAGTGCGCGGATATCCATTTGGGTGATCGTGATATTTTCCCCAGTGGCCGATTCTTTCCAGGCCAGGACAAACTCTCGGATCCCATTGTCATTCAGGATTCTGTCCCGAAGTGCCGGTGGTAGTTCAGAGGCGCTTGCGTGGTCGATGATGCGTCCCCGCGAATTGATAATCCCGGCTTTGTGCATTTCGGAAATAGCATCAATCAAACCGGAGCCGCAGATGCCACGTACAGATTCATTTTCTTTGCCGATGACCCCAAGTTCCACGTCGTCCGTAATCTTAACACGTTCGATTGCTCCGTCGGCAGCTCGCATGCCAAATTTGATTCCGGCACCTTCAAAGGCCGGACCGGCTGCAGTAGAACAGGTCAGAATTCTTCCCTTTCCAGCTAAAACCATTTCCCCATTCGTTCCGATATCGATAAAGAGATGAATGCCTTTCAATTGGTCAATCTTCCCCGAAAGCATGACACCGACCGTATCGGAACCGACATAGCCCGCGACAATCGGCAGGACGGTGACTGGTGAATCGCTTAGAATCCGGAGTCCCAGCTCGGAAGCCTTGACGGTAACCGCCTGGCGGAAACCCGGGATAAAAGGTGCAGGACCCAGATAGGTTGGGTCAATACCGAGGAATAAATGGCTCATTGTGGTATTGCCGACGACAACAGCTTGGTAAATCTCCTCGGGGGCAATGCCTTTCTGCCTGCACATATTGGCGATGATCTGATTTAAACCTTCGACAACCTGTATCTGCAGTTGAACCAAGCCGTCGGGGTGATCTGAGGCATAGTTGATTCTGGAAATGACATCAGCTCCCGCGCCCTGCTGAGGATTGGTTATTGCCTCACGCGCAATAATTTTTCCGTTGTTTAGATTCATCAAATAAGCCACCACGGTCGTAGTTCCAATGTCAATGGCCAAGCCGAAGGTTCGGTCCAGCGTATTTCCGGATTCGACAGCCAGCAGGTCATTTCCGGCAGTAACAGCCGTAACCTGGAAAGAAGCATCACGCAGAATTCTGGGCAATTTGGCGGCAATCCCGCGGTTAAAACGCAGCGAAGCAGCCGATGCGGGAAGCCCTGCGGCCAAACGTTCCCAATCGGAACGCTGATCTGAAGTGCTTGGAACACTCACGTGTACAGCATGTTTGTGTACCAGCGGTACAAGTTCAAAGACACGGTTGTCATCTTCAAGTCGTGTTTTGCGGTCAAACACATCTTTTTGTTCGATCAGGATGATCTGCCTGTCGGATTCGACAGTTCGTTTGCAGGCCAGGACAACACCAGCGTCAATTTGTTCAGCACTTAAGAATTTTTTTTCTTCCGGCAGCGGTTCAGTACGGTCTTCCGGGGGCAGGATGACGCGGCATTTGCCGCAGGTTCCTTTGCCGCCGCAGGCACTATGAAGATCTACGCCGGCAGTGATTGCCGCTTGAAGTATGGTACTGCCGGATGGAACTTTCACGACGCATTCGTCCGCTTGGCAGGCGGATTTTTGAAAAGTGACATTGACCATTTTCACCATCTTGGAACGATGCTTATCCTGACTCATTTGCTGAAACCCTCCCCAGTTATTGAGTGTACTTCTTATATACCCCAAGGGGGTATATAAGAAGTACACGTTAAATTCCCTTTGTTTGTCAACAATTACAGGATGTACAATTATAGCTATACAAATAATTGAATAATCGCTAAAATATACATTGGTATTGCGAATCCGTACTTATTTATTCCGATTTATTTAAGAGGAGAATCATCAATGAATCTAATTCAAATTGCAGCAGGCCCGGTTATCGGCGCTATCATCGGTTATGTCACAAACTACATTGCGGTTAAGATGCTCTTTCGGCCCATCAACCCAATTAAAATTGGGAATTGGGCATTGCCGTTTACTCCCGGCATTTTTCCAAAGAGAAAGGGGCAGCTTGCCAAAGCATTGGGCAATGCGGTCGGGAACAACCTTTTAACCAGTAAAGATGTAGAGAATATGTTCTTGTCAGAAAACATAAAAAACGCAATCGTTCAGGAAATTGGCAGCTCACTTTATGAAATGGATGAGCATCATACCCTAAAAAATATCTTCGCTGGGTTTGTTTCACAGGATGCCTATCAGGTTCTGAGAGAACAAGCCGAAAACATCATTTGCAGCAAGATCATGTCCGGAGTCTCTAAGATGGATATCGGCACAGTCATTGTGCGGGAGGGCAGACGCGCGATTAAGGAAAAGGTTCATGGCACAATGCTCGCGCTGATGGTCAATGACCAATTAATTATGTCTGTGGCTGCTCCGATCGGAGCAAAGGTTGACGCATACATCCAGGAAAACGGCCAGGATATGATCCAGTCCATCGTGAGAGAAGAACTGGCGGTTCTTGAGAATCAACCCTTAGCGGCATTCATGCAAAAAATTGAGATTGAGGAAAGACATCTTACCGGTATGGTTGACAGAATCTATTCGGTATTCGTGCAGAAAAAGCTTGGAGGCTATATCCAACAGTTTGATATAGCCGGTGTTGTCGAAAAAAAGGTAAATGATATGGATGTTCTGGAGATTGAGAGACTTGTGCTTTCGGTAATGAAAAACGAGTTGAACGCTGTTGTTAATCTGGGAGCCTTGATTGGTTTCGTGATTGGGCTGTTGAACTTATTATTAAAATAAATTATTTGTCGACAGCCACTGAAATTAAAGGAACAACCTGTTTCTTTCTGGAAACGATGCCGGGCAGGCAAACGCTGTTTTCACCCAGATCAACGTTAAAAGCAAGCGAGATTAATTCTTTTTCTTCTCCGGAAAATAAGACTTCTGAGGTCTGGTCAAGAATATCGGTCACAAAAAGCATCAGCAAATGATAGCCTCTTTCGGCACAAAGCTGTTTCATGAACGCAATCAGTGAATCTTCCATCTCCGAGATCTTTTCCTTGTCCATGGTGAAGACCTGCCCGATTCCAATCCTGTATTTGCCAAAGGTATAATCTTTGAAATCCTGATAGAATATCTCCTTGAGTGTTTTTCCCTGCAGAGAAGAGCCTTCTTTGAACATTTGATTGGCGTACTTGTCCATATCGTCAATCCCGGCTATTTCGGCCAGCTTTTCGGCCGTCATCCTGTCGACGTAGGTACTGGTCGGAGATTTGAATTTCAGCGTATCGGACAGGATGGCGGAGCAAAGAATCCCGGCGATGCTCTTCGAAGGACGAATTCCCATCTCAAAAAACATATTGGCAACAATGGTCGAGGTACTGCCTACCGGTTCGTTGCGAAGGAAAATCGGACTGGCCGTCTGAATATCACCGAGTCGATGGTGATCGATAATCTCAAGGATTTCTGCCTCTTCAATGCCATTGACAGTCTGGGATTTTTCATTGTGATCCACCAGAATAACGTTTTTCTTTCTCTGTGAAATCAAATGATATCTGGAGATGAATCCTTGGATCCGGTTGTTGTCATCAACAATTGGATAGCTCCGGTATCTGGTTTTTAACATTTTATCCTGAATATCATCAATAAAGTCATCAATGTTAAACGATATAAGGTTCTGGCTGGTCATGACGGCACCTACCGGTATGCTCTGATTCACCAGCCTTACGGTCGTATAGGTGTCAATCGGAGTCGTCAACAAAACAATATTCCTGCTGCGGGCTTCTTCGATCAACTCTTGTGACGGATCCCCGCCGCAGGTGAGGATCAGGCAGGTGGTACCGTATTCCAGAGCTTTCAACTGGATATCCAGCCGGTTTCCCGTGATCACAATATCACCCGGCTCAACAAACGAATGCAAATCATCGGGTTCAACAGCAGCAACCACAACCTTGCCGGTCGTCTCGAAATCTTCCTGGGAACCGCAGATCAATGTCGCATTCAGCGTTTCGGCGATATTGCGCAGGGTCGTTCTCGTTGAAGCGATGGTGTTGTTGTCCAAGGCATCCATATAATTATTGGTAATATCGGATAGGGTTACAATTCCTAAAAGTCGCTCATGATCATCAATAACGGGAATCGTTTTGATATTGTTTTTTTTCATAAGGTGCCAGGCTGTTTTAATCGAAATATCCGGTGATACGGGAAAAGCCTGATCAACGTTTAAATCTGCCACCTGGGTTTTGACTGTAAAAAGATGTTCCGGAATTTCAACGCCGAAATGCTTCAGAACAAATTCAGTTTCCCGGTTAATATCACCGAGCCTTTTGGGCACAGCATTCACACCGAGCTTTTTTTTAAGTTCCGCGTAGGCGATTGCAGAACATATGGAATCTGTATCCGGATTCTTATGCCCGGTGACAAATACTAATTTATCCATCCTTTATTCTCCTATTCTTTATCCGAATCTATTTCCCTAAATTCTATCCTATCATTGTATAATAAAAAGTATAAATTCAAAAGAAGCAATCTTCAAAGCAATCTTCAAAAGCCGTCTTCCCCAAATACCAACAAAGCTCATTTACAGATCAACGTTAGCATGATATGCTTAATTTATGAATAAAATAAAGACAGTTCGAAATCCATCCTGTCTCTAAACAAAACTAGGACCACTACCGTCTTGGGTAGTTTTTTGTTTGGAGAGCAGCAGCTCTTTTTTTGTTTCTTGGGGAGGTTGCATGATATGTACATGTTGAAGGTGGAAAACAGTTTTGACAGCGCGCACTTTCTGGCAGGCCATCCAGGCAAGTGCCGGAACATTCATGGCCACAGCTGGCGAGTGGTTGTGGAAATTGAATCTGAAACACTCGCAGATGAAGGAGAAGCCAGGGGGATGATTGTTGATTTCAGCCAGCTGAAAGCGGATCTCAAACAGCTGACGGATGACTATGATCATGCCTTGCTTGTGGAAGACGGAACGCTGCGAAAAAGTACGCTGGAACATCTTATTCAGGACGGCTTCCGGGTCATTGAGGTGCCTTTCAGGACAACAGCCGAAAATTTTGCCAGGTGCTTTTACGAGGCTTTGACGGGTAAAGGATATCAAATGACCAGGGTCAGTGTGTTTGAAACGCCCGCGAATTGCGCAGTCTACGAAGGCAGATGGTGATTTAAGATGAAATACAGGGTTGCAGAAATTTTTTCAAGCATTAACGGAGAGGGACCGCGGGCAGGAGAACTGGCTGTTTTTGTCAGATTTGCCGGGTGTAATCTGCAATGTACTTACTGTGACACCCGCTGGGCTAATGAAGGGGGTGTTTCTTACCGGGAAATGACGGGAGCGGAGCTCTATAAACAGGTCCTGGCCACAGGTATAAAGAACGTCACGCTGACAGGCGGGGAGCCGTTGATACAACCTGGTATTGCAGCGCTGACCGACTTGCTGTGCCAGGATCCGGCACTTTCCGTCGAGATTGAAACGAATGGCAGCGTCAGTCTGAAGCCCTTTTGCACAGAGGCTGACCGCCGTCCGGGATTTACGATGGACTACAAACTTGCTTCGAGCGGTATGGAGGACAAGATGGTTTTAGCAAATTTTGAGGTCCTGACATGCCGGGATGCCGTGAAATTCGTGGTTGGCGATCAAAACGATCTGGCAAGGGCGTGCGAAATCATAAGTGCCTACGGCCTGATCAAGAAAACTGCGGTATTTATCAGTCCTGTTTTTGCACACATTGCGCCGTCTGAGATCGTTAAATTTATGATTGTGCATCAAATGGAGGGGGTGTGCTTGCAGCTTCAGCTACATAAAGTGATCTGGGATCCGGAAAAGAGAGGAGTATAAGCCATGCAAAAAAATGAAAAAGCTTTGGTCATTTTTAGCGGCGGCCAGGACAGTACGACCTGTCTTTTTTGGGCCAGACAGTTATTTGCAGAAGTCATTGCCCTGTCCTTTGATTATGGGCAAAAACACCGGCTGGAATTGGATTGTGCCAGAGAAATATGTGCTAAGCACCAGATTGAGCATCATCTGCTGGATCTCAGTTTATTAAATCAGCTTGCACCGAATTCGTTGACCAGGCCGGAGATTGAAGTTGAGAAAAATTCGCCGCCCGACCGGTTACCGAACACATTTGTGGACGGCAGGAATATGCTCTTTCTGTCGTTTGCAGCTGTTTTTGCCAAACAGAGGGGAGTAAGACATTTGATCACCGGCGTTTCTCAGAGTGATTACAGCGGTTATCCGGACTGTCGGGATATTTTTGTTAAGTCCCTGAATGTAACCCTTAATCTCGCCATGGATTACGAATTTGTGATTCATACCCCTCTGATGTGGATCGACAAGGCGGAAACCTGGAAACTGGCTGACGATCTCGGTGTGCTTGCAATGATTCAAGAAGAGACATTGACCTGTTATAACGGTATCAAAGGTGATGGGTGTGGGGAATGTCCTGCGTGTCTACTGCGGAAAAAGGGATATCAAAGATATTGCAGCGGAATGAAATAAATGAGCTTTTGACACGACAAATTGCGCAATACTTTTTCATTCATTTCAGCTATAATTAAAATATTATGCCTCACATCGTGCGAGGTATAGAATCGGAATGTCCAGGGTAGAGTATCATTACCAGCGGGTGAGGTGATTGTATTGTGACGTCACAATGGCAGAAATTCCGGGAATACTTTTATTTCGATAATGAACTGGGAATCCAGGTGGATGTTAGCCGTTCAGGATTTCCGGATACGTATCTGGATGACATGGAAATACGCCTGCAGGACATGTATTGCCAGATTCAGGCCTTGGAACAGGGAGCGGTTGCCAACCCGGACGAGCAGCGGATGGTTGGGCATTATTGGCTGAGTGATCCGGAATTAGCTCCGCAGCCGGAAATAGGCGCGGCAATCAAAGATACCCTGCGCCGTATTCTATACTTTGCGCAGGATGTTCATGCGGGTACTATATGTGGTCAAAAAGGACGCCCTTTCCGGAACGTCATTATTGTTGGCATTGGCGGATCTTCCTTAGGACCGCGTTTTGTTTCCGAGGCGCTCGGAAACAAAGGTGATCCCTGTTCGCTGTACTTTATCGATAACACAGATCCTGACGGTATGGATCGTATTTTTGCTGAGCTGGATGCTAAGGCGGATGCAACATTAACGATCGTAATCTCCAAAAGCGGCGGCACGGTTGAAACCCGCAACGGAATGGAAGAAGTTCGTCATTTTTACGTAAGCCGGGGGTTGGACTTCAGCCGTCATGCGGTCAGTATCACCCAACCAGGAAGCAGACTGGATCAGATACGGATTAAAGAGGATTGGCTGGACGCTTTCCCGGTTTGGGAATGGGTTGGCGGGCGGACTTCTGTCTTGTCCGCTGTGGGGCTGCTGCCGCTGGCTTTACAGGGAATTGATATTTGTGGCCTTTTGGACGGGGCCAAGAAATGCAACTCCCTAACCAGGAACACGGATACGAAAAGCAACCCTGCAGCCCTGACTGCCTTGGCGTGGTACGTTCTGACAGGCGGCAAAGGCGGGCAGCAGATGGTTATCCTTCCTTATAAAGACCGTTTGGAGCTTTTCCCGAAATATCTTCAGCAATTGATCATGGAGTCTCTGGGAAAAGAAAAGGACTTGGACGGAAATATTGTCCATCAGGGAATTACAGTACTTGGAAATAAAGGAACAAGTGATCAGCATTCCTATATCCAGCAGCTGCTGGATGGGCCCAGTAACTTTTTTGTGACCTTCATCGAAGTACTGAAGGACAGGGATGGAGACTCAATCCTGATTGCCGAGGAAAGCACCAGCGGTGATTATTTACAGGCTTTTCTGCTCGGCACGAGGAATGCCCTGTCAAACAAGGGCCGAAAATCAATTACGCTGACAGTGAGAGACCTCAGCCCCGTAACGATCGGAGTATTAATTGCCCTATACGAACGTACGGTGAGTATGTATGCCCAGCTTGTGCATGTTAATGCTTATCACCAACCGGCTGTAGAAATGGCTAAAAAAGGTGCGCAGGAAATGATTCAATTAAAGAACCTGGCCCTGCGTGTTCTAAGGGCATGTAAAACCGGAGGGTTAACGGTTGAAGAAATTGCATTGGAAATTGAAGCAGACGGGTCTGTAGTAGACCGCGAAATGCTCTATAAAATTCTTAAGCATCTTGAAGCGAATCGGGGAAACAGGATTATAAGTCAAAAGAGCGGCAGTGAATTTGAGGCTTTATACCAGGTTGCGTCTGATCAACAGTGAGGAGAAAAGTAACATGTATTCAGAGCAAAAGTATGACAGCACCTTGAAATTTTGGATGGAGAATGATTACTTTGACGAACTCAGCAGAAGGGAACTGGCGGAAATAACCGACCTGAAGGAGCTGGAGGACCGATTCTATACGACTCTGGAGTTTGGAACCGGCGGCATCAGAGGGGTTCTCGGCGCAGGAACCAATCGCCTGAATCGTTATGTTATTCGCAAAGTTACACAGGGATTGGCCGACACGATCTTGGAGCATGGACCAGAGGCGTGTCAGCGAGGGGTTGTCATTGCGTATGACAGCCGCTATTTTTCCGAAGATTTTGCACTGGAAGCAGCGTTGGTACTGGCAGTGAATCAGATTAAAGTCTATCTGTTTGAAGGTCTGCGGCCGACGCCTGAGCTTTCATTTGCTGTCAGGTATCTTCAGACAATTGCCGGCGTAAATATCACGGCCAGCCATAATCCAAAGGAATACAACGGCTATAAGGTCTACTGGGAGGATGGCGGGCAGCTGCCGCCTGCTCCTGCTAAGCAGATCATTACCAAGATGGCTGAAAGAGAAGACTGGAGAATTGTGCCGGCAGACCGAATCAAAGCCCTGGAGGAAGGGATGGTTCAGATGGTAGGAGATCAGGTGGATGCTGCCTATCAGGCTGAGATACTTCATAGTCTGCTGAATACAGAACTAACACAAACTTACGGTACAAAGCTGAACATTGTCTGCACGCCGCTTCATGGAACCGGCGGCATCCCTGTTCAAAGCATCCTTAACAAAATGGGCTTTACGGCTTTCCGGATGGTTGCAGAACAGGAACAACCTGATCCGGAATTCCCGACGGTGAAATCCCCGAATCCGGAAGATCCGGAGTCGTTTGAGCTTGCTTTAACACTGGCAAAAAAGACACAGGCGGACCTGGTACTGGCCACCGATCCGGATGCAGACCGCCTCGGAGCATATGCCCTGGACAGAAATGGTCAGTATTGCCGTTTTACCGGTAATCAGATTGGCGTAATCCTGGCGTATTATATCCTGGATCAAAGAAGACGAAACCACAGACTGCCGGACAATGGCGTGATCGTCAAGACGATAGCCTCTACGGACCTGGCCGAAGCAGTTGCGGCTGATTTTGGCGTCAAAACAGTGAATGTGCTGGTCGGCTTTAAATATATCGGAGAAAAGATCAAAGAGATGGACGTACAGGGCTGGGGGACATTTTTGTTTGGCTTTGAAGAAAGCCATGGTTACCTGGCCGGTACGTATGCCAGAGATAAGGATGCAGTCCAGGCTTCTGCGCTGCTGGCTGAGGCGGCATTGTATTACAAGCAGATAGAGAACAAAACCTTACCGGATATACTGGCGGAACTTTTTGCGCGTTACGGCACTTTCCTCGATGAACAGGTCGCTTTTGCGCTGAGCGGCAAAGAAGGCCGGGAACGGATTGCCGCTGTAATGGACAGACTGCGGATGGCAAAGCCGCTTTCTGTTGCGGGGCTCAGCGTACGGTTTATTGATGACTATCAGCAAAATGTCCGGTGGGATGCGCTGGAGAATAAGACGGAAGAAACCAATCTTCCTCGGGAGAATGCGCTTCGCTTTTCCTTTGAAGGGGGAGGATATGTCATGGCAAGACCTTCCGGTACGGAACCAAAAATACGTTTTTATTTCTGTATCAAAGGTTCTACCAGAGCTGAAGCGGATGCTACCTTGGCACGTGTCAAAGCGGAAGTCTTCACCCTGATTAATGACCTGATGGTTTGATTGTGCTAGAATACATAAATTGTAAGAATGATATAACCGTGGTTATCCGATGATCTGTTTACAGAGAATTGTCAAGTGAAGGGAGGTAAAGGGCTTGCAACACTATCTTGTCTCTCCGGAGGGCCTGAAAGAAATAGAATCACAACAGATTCCGGCAGAGGGAAAGTTTAGCATAACCCTCTTCAATGCTGAGGAATGGAAGCTCCTGAACGGGCACTTGGCATTTGCCGGATCTGCAGAGATCGACCGTGTTCTGGGAAATCTGAATCCGCAGGGGAATAGCTTTAATCAAAGATTTGAACGTCTGCACCCTTCTCTGTTTTTTATTGGTTACAGCGATTTTGCTGATGACACCAAAGAATTTGCGATCTACTTTTTTCTGTCGGCGAATGATATGACGATACTGCGCAATGACCGGCTTGAGCTGTCGCAGATCAATGACTGGGCCCGGAGAGGGCTGCTTACGACACCTTCCGATCTGGCGCAGCTCCTCGGCATGGAAATACTGGAACATCATCAGCGCCAGCTGGAATTACTGGAAGATGATGTGGACCGGATTGAAGAAAATATCCTGGAAACTCCTGAAAGATGGCAAAGAAGTGAAATAATTAACCTTCACAAAAAAATACTCGGATTAAAGAAGTCACTGAATGCGCATCAGACGATTTTCAGCAGACTGGCAGCCATGGATAATCATGATCAGGGGAAGCCATCATGGAAAGACCTGGTTGCCGATACCCAGCAGAAACTTGAGAATGCACGGCAGACTCATGAGCTGATTGAAATCCTAATGGAAGCCTACCAGCAGGCCATTGACAACCGGGCCAATGATATCATGAAAGTTCTGACGCTTCTGGCCACGATCCTGCTGCCGATTAATCTGGTTACCTCCTTCTTTGGAATGAATTTTGAAGCAATGCCGCTGATCCACTCGCCTTTGGGGATGCCGCTCTTTTTCGGTGTATCCGTGTTAATTGTGACAGCAGTACTTATCCTGTTTTGGCGTAAACACTGGCTGAGATAAAATCCGATGCACGCATGGAAAACCAAATCCATTCATTGAGAAAAAACAACCATTGAGGTTGTTTTTTTTACATTCTGTAGAAGATTCTCCCAACAGAAGACTTAATGAGATAATCTTATGTTATCGCAATGTAATTGAAAGAATCATACAACGGCTTTTGCTGAAAAGTAAGGTTTATATAGGGGGTCATATAATGAATTTAGTTAATCGAAAAGATGATCATGATTTTTTAGACAAACATAGACTGAGTCAGAAAAACAAATTTATCATCTGCTTGTTATTTATTGGGATCCTGGTTTTGGTGCTGTTTTTTGGTAATTTAAATACAGCTCCGGGAATTATTATAGGGAGTATAATGGCTGTCGTCACGTTGCTGATGCCGCTGATCTTTGGGTATACCGGCCTTGTGGTTACGCTGATATACAGCATCATAGGGATCACTGCTCCATTCAGATTCGGAATAATACAAGGTGACCCATATTATTTTGCTATTGCCGTGTTCATCCTGGCTAACTTTTTGGGATCTGCGATTATTGCCATTGAAGTTGAACGCAACAAAAAGACCCAGAAAGTACTTGAGACCCTTTCTGTAACAGACGGTCTGACAGAGATCTACAATCACAGGTATTTTCAGCAAAGGCTTGACGAAGAGATTGCGAGGGCGACCAGAGCCAATCGTACGCTTGTCTTGTGTATGATCGATATTGATAACTTTAAGATGTACAATGATTCCTATGGCCATTATTTCGGTGATGAAATACTAAGAAAAACAGCCAGGCTGATCCAAAACACAACGAGAAAGTCAGATATTGCCTGCCGCTACGGCGGGGACGAATTTGCAGTAATTTTGCCTGATTCCGGCGTCGAAGAAGTCCATTTTGTCATGGAAAGACTTAAAGAAGCATTTTACAGTCTGCGATTTTCTTTCCCGGATTGTCACGTTACAAGAACTTTAACGCTTTCGGTCGGTTTCTCAATTTTTCCTGATCTGGCGGAAAATAAAGATCAACTGATTACCCAGGCTGATGCTGCCCTTTACCAGGCCAAATATCAGGGCAGAAACACAATCCAGCTTTATAAAAATTAATATAAAGCATACTGTATATGTTGCCCATTTATTTAAAATACGCAGTACTAGAATGAATATTTGCCATTGGTCGTTTAAGATGAAAAGGGAAATAAATAAAGCTAAAAAAAGAACTCAAAAAAGGAATAAAAAAGAAAATGTCGAATATACCCGAGAATAAAAAGGAAAATTATTCATTTTCTGGTCCGGACAGATAAAATAGAAAGGAAGATATGGCAAGAATACTTTTGGTTGATGATGAACCGATGGTGCTCAACGCTTTAAAGCGTATCCTACATTCCCGGGGATACGAGCTGTTTGCCGCAACGAACTCGGAAGAAGCGCTGGATTTTCTGCAAAAAAGCGCGATAGACGTGATCATTTGTGACCAAAATATGCCGGGAATGCTGGGTATTGATCTGTTAAAACGTTCAAGAGAAGAGTACCCGGATGCCGTCAGAATTTTGATCACTGGTTCGTCAGACATTAATGTTGCAATTTCAGCGATTAATGAAGGCAGTATTTATTATTACCTCACCAAGCCTTGGGAAAACGAAGAAGTTATTTCAGTGGTAGAAAAAGCCCTTGCCGATAAACCTGAACACTTCTATCCGGAACGCAAAATGGAACAGGAGATCAAAAAAATCCCTGTATGGGAAGATGAAACCATTATTCTGATTGACCTGTCGGAGGTTATTTATTTAACGGCAGTTGAAGGGGATATTGTTGTTATCACCGAAAAAGGAAAATATCAAAGTCCTGACTCTTTAAATTCGTGGGAGAAGAAGCTTGGATCCGGCAGCTTTTTTCGGTGTCATCGAAGCTATATTGTCAATATCGATAAAATTGAAAAAATCAGTCCCTGGTTCAACAGTGCGTATAATTTAAAGTTAAAAGATACCAAAGAATATATTCCTGTGAGCAGAAATTCCACAAAAAAACTGAAAAATTTATTTGGGTTATAAAATAGCCAGAAACGGGAGCGACTATGAACCGATACTCTAAAATGAGAACGATACCTGATGTTCTGTCCTCGCTTCGCGAAACGCAAGATGCAAATCTGATGAGCTATTATGAAAATATCATAGTCAGTATGTATACTTCTGTGCTGCTCTTATTGGCAGCACTTGTTAATTTTGTTTTCCGTTATTTCTATCTTGCCACCGACTGGCAGGCATGTTCCATAGATAGTCTGGTCTTGCTGGTTTTAGCGCTGGGATTTCACGTTGTCCCGAAAATGGACTTGGATATGGAGCGGGTAACCTGGATGATCTCGGGGCTGTCCTCTGTGACACTTCTGTTCTTAACTGTCAGACTATATGATATTATTGGACAGGCTTTATTAACATTTGCTTATATTCTGCTCATGCTGGCTATGATGAGGGTTACCCGCATCATGATGGCTACGACTACCGTTACAGTATTACTATCCATGGTCTATATCATTTTTCATTCTTATCTTGCTGGATATTATCAGATGACGATGTTGTCTTATGTGATCCAGCTGTTTTTATTTGTAGTCTTGACGATCGTTATGGCGGCTGTATATAGTGTCAATATCGGCCGTTACCGCAAACTGGGAATACAGCTTCAGGAAGCAGTCTGCCAGAATGAGAAAATTACCGGATTGTATCAGCAAAATATTGCCTCAGATGAAGAATTGAAAAACACAATCAGCCGCCTGAACCGGACACAGGAACAGCTGGTCCAACAAGAGAAGCTTGCTGTGATTGGACAGCTTGCTGCCGGGGTTGCCCATGAAATCAATAATCCGCTTGGTTATATTTCCAGTAATTTTGAGACCTCCCGTCTTTATTTTGATCAGTATACCAATATGATCAGTGCCTATCACAGCTTCTTGGAGAAGCTGCCGCCAAGTGAGAGGGATAGGCTTGCCCCGCAGATAGAGAATTTGAGAAAGCTTGAAGAAACCAGCAACCTGAAACATATCTCAACAGACCTGGAAGATTTATTTTATGATATTGAGGATGGTCTTAAACGGATCAGTGAAATTGTAGCCGGACTCAAAACGTTTTCCAGAGCGGATCAAGGCAATGAGTTTGAAGATTATGATCTGAATAACGGTTTGAGGAATACACTTTTGGTGGCTAGAAATGAGATTAAACACCATGCCAGGGTGATCGAACTGTTTGGGGAGCTTCCTTTGATCCAGGCGAAGGGTAATCAGGTCAATCAAGTGCTCTTGAACATTGTCCTAAATGCAGTTTACGCCATCAAAGCAAAAAAACCGGAGACGCTTGGCTCTATCATGGTTAGTACAGAAGTCGCCGGTGATTTTGTACAGTGTCAGATCGAAGACAATGGGACAGGGATCCATAAGGAAAACTTGAAAGAAATATTCAATCCGTTTTTTACGACAAAACCTGTGGGGCAGGGTACGGGGCTTGGGCTCAGTATTGCCTACGATATTGTTGTTAATACGCACGGAGGGCAGATTTCAGTTCAAAGTACGCCGGGTGTAAGTACGAGGTTTATGATCCAGCTGCCCATCAAGCAGCAGCTGGAAGCTGGAACAGGTGAAGAAAATGAATGAAGCCATTTTATTTGTTGATGATGAAAAAGCAATATTACGGGCGCTGAACAGGGCCTTTTTGGGCAGCAGCTATGAAATCCTTACTGCAGAAAGCGGTGAAGCGGCTCTGGAAATTCTTCGAAGAAAAAAAATTGATCTGATTGTAACGGATGTCAATATGCAGGGGATGGACGGCTTTGAGCTTTTGACACGGGTCAAAGAAAAATATCCGTCGACGATCAGACTCGTTTTAAGCGGGCATGTCGATAAAAGCATGCTTTTGAAAATACAGCAGAATTGTTTGGCAAAACATTATCTGTTTAAGCCGTGGCAAAACAAGGACCTGCTCAGGACCATTGAACAGGTTTTGGAAGTGGAAAAGATTTTGAAAAACCGAAATCTTCTTGAAATGATCAACAAAATCGAATTTCTGCCATCCCCACAGAATGTCTTCAATAAATTTAATTCTCTGATCGAACAGGATGCGGGCATGAAGGAAATTGCAAAAACAATCGAAAGTGATCCTTCCATAACCGCGAAAGTATTACAGGTAGCAAACTCTGCCCACTTAGGGGTAAAAACAGGTTCGGTCATCCAGGCTATCAATTATTTGGGACTGACGGATGTCAAAAATATTGTTTTGAGTGCCTGTCTGCATCAGGAAACCAAAGGAGAAAAGAATGCGCGTTACCAAAGAGATATCGCGATGCTTTGGCTTCATGCCGTAACGACCAATACCATTCTGAATGTTTTTTACCAGAAGATCCATCACAAGAAAATGCCAGAATCGAGTTCAATGGCCGGATTACTGCATGATGTCGGCAAAGTGGTTCTGCTGAATAATTTTTGGGACGAATATATGCGGGCAGTTGAGAAGAACATGGGTAACCGGGATTTATTCCACTATTATGAGCAAATCGAATTTACGGATGTATCCCATGGGGAGATTGGCGGCCATTTGTTGGATTGGTGGGAGCTTCCGTATTCAATTGTGGAGTCCGCTCTATTTCACCACTGTCCGCTTGATGAAAAGGTTATCGACAAGGAAATGGTTGCCTTAGTGCATATTGCCGATATTTATTCCTGGAAAAGCATCCACAAGGCGGAGTCTGCACAAGTCGATCCGCAGGTGCTTGGTTTCCTGGGTATTAACAAAGACGATCCTGATCGTTTTTTGGACGAGGCTGGGATTCGCCATCCATCGTAAAAAAACAACCATTCAGGTTGTTTTTTTACATTTTGCGGCAAATTGTCCATCAGAACAAAATGCCATGGTATGCTATTGACAGAAGCGAGTTACAAGGAAAGGCGGGAGAAGTTCTAAATGAGCTGCGTTCATGATGTCGTCATCTATTTTGAAGAGGGAAGCGGAACACAAGATTATAAAGCTCTAGCCGTGATTTTCAGCTTGAAAAAGATCGCAAACATCATTGAGTTTTATCCGAAAGATATCGGCAGCAATCATCAGAGTGCAGGAATCATCAAGGAAGAAGGGTTAAGAATCAGGTTTTCTACGGAATGCAATCTCGAAAAAATCCAAAAATTCTTCTTTGAAACCATCTCCCTGAAAGATTTCGAATTGGGGACTTCAGACCACTAGGATGCGTTATCCCGCAATATCCGTGTCTTCTGAGAACTGGCTGTTATATAATTCGGCGTAGAATCCGCCTTTAGCCAGCAGTTCTTTGTGATTGCCTGTTTCAATGATACTGCCGTTATTCATGACCAGAATAAGTTCAGCATCGCGTATGGTGGAAAGCCTGTGCGCAATTACAAAATTCGTTCGGCCTTTCATCAGGTTCTTCATTGCTTTCTGGATCAATACTTCAGTCCGGGTGTCCACGCTGCTGGTTGCTTCATCGAGAATCAATATTGCCGGATCGGCCAAAATAGCCCGGGCGATAGTGAGCAGCTGCTTCTGTCCCTGCGAGATATTGGTCGCTTCCTCATTCAGAATCGTATCATAGCCATCAGGAAGTGTCCGGATAAAATGGTCGGCATGGGCTGCTTTGGCCGCGCGGACGATTTGTTCCATCGTCGCGCCTTCTTTGGAGTAGGTGATATTATCTTTAATGCTGCCGTTAAACAGCCAAGTATCCTGAAGGACCATCCCAAAGAGTTTACGCAGCTCGCTGCGCGGCATATCCTTGATGTCCACACCGTCAATACTGATTTTGCCTGAGCTGATCTCGTAAAACCGCATCAGGAGGTTGACCAGAGTAGTTTTACCTGCACCGGTCGGTCCGACGATGGCGATGGTATCTCCCTGCCTCACTTCAAGGTTCATATCTTCAATTAGCGGGACATCTTCTGTATAGCGGAAGCTGACATGGTCGATGCGGATATTTCCTTTGGGCATATCCAGAATCACAGCTTCAGGACTGTCAGGAATTTCTTCCTGTTCGTCTAGAACTTCAAAGACGCGTTCAGCGCAGGCAATAGTAGACTGGATAACGTTGGCGATATTGGCAGTTTGGATGATCGGCATAGTAAATGAACGTGAATATTGGATAAAGGCCAGGATATCACCTAATCCTAACAGATTGCGCGTGATCCAGATGCCCCCGACAATGCTGATGCCGACATAACTGAGATTACTAATAAAGTTCATCAGCGGGAACATAATCCCGGAAACGAACTGGGCTTTCCAACCTGCACCATAAAGCCGGTTATTGATGGATTCAAATTTTTCGATGGCATCCTTTTCATGGCCAAAAGCCTTAACGATCTTATGCCCGGTGTACATCTCTTCGACATGGCTGCTGAGGTCCCCCAGCTCTTTTTGCTGGACGGCAAAGTATTTTTGGGATTTCTTGGCGATCATTGTGGTGGACAGCATGTACAGCGGCAATGAGGCGATAATAATCAGGGTGAGAACCGGACTGATTGTGAGCATCATGATAATATAACCTATGATTGTTATCACGGAGGTAATGATTTGGGTTAAGCTTTGCTGTAGGGTAGTGGCAATGGTGTCGATATCGTTGGTCACGCGGCTTAAGATATCACCATAAGGGTGCATATCGTAATATTTTAAGGGCAATTTGGCCAGCTTGTTATCTACTACCCGGCGTAGATCCCGGACTGTACGCTGGGAAACGCCTGACATCACAAGACCCATGATCAGGCTGAACAAGGCGCTGATGAGATACATGCCAATCAGGATCAAGGCGATCATGCCGATATAATGGAAATCGTATTCACCGTTCGTTTCTCTGATCGCTGTAATGGCGCCATTGATTTGATCATCGGTAAACTCGACATTTTGCTGGGTATTCGGCATATCCAAGCCTGTCGCGCTGGTTGCGGACATCTTTTCCCCTAAATCAATAATCTTTTGGCAAACAACCGCTTTTTCTTCGGCATTCGTCACCGAACTCAGCATCGGTAATTGCAGGAAGGTTTTGATTGTACTCATACTTTCCGCATCGATCTTTTTCACCGTTCCGTTCTGAGTGTTGTTGTCGGTGCTGTTCCCCCCCATATTTGGCAGTGCATTGAGGAGATCCAACATTTTAATGACGGTATTGGCTTTTTCCTGCGGATCTTGGAGCGTATTAATTGCAGGCAGCGCAATCAGTGCTTTGACTGTATTCAAAGATTCAGGGTTGGTTGGTTTACTGGTTCCGGCGTCCGCCATCTGCTGGCTGATCTGGTCGACGGCCTTCAGCTGGGCATCGGCCATCTGGGTATAAATGCTGTCAACGCCCTTTTCCTGCGCCTCAGACATTTTTTGCAGCATCATTCTCGCCATATAAGCATCCTGCAGTTTGTTGATTGCTTTACTGCTTACCTTAGGAGCTGCAATTGTAAAAGATGTACTGGCGATTGCAAAGATCAATACAACAATTAAATGGACTTTATGCGGTTTTAAATACTGAAGGAGCCTTGCCAGACTTCCGCGGAAATTCTTAGCTTTTTCTACGGGAGCACCAAAGTGGCTGCCCGGTCCCCCCGGTCCTCCCGGTCCTCTTTGGCCCTGCCGATTGCGCATCGTGTTTTGGTTTTTATTTTCGCCGCTCATGCGATTTCCTCCTCTGACAGCTGGGATGAGACAATTTCACGATAGACTTCGCAGCTATTCAACAGTTCCTTATGCGTCCCAATGCCTGCGATTTGACCATTGTCCAGGACAATGATTCGATCCGCGTCCATGACGGTGCCTACTCTTTGGGCGATAATAAGGACGGTTGCCTCGGCAATCTCCTGTTTCAGCGCTGCTCGCAGACGCGCATCCGTTTTAAAATCCAGGGCAGAAAAACTATCGTCAAAAATATAGATTTCCGGCTTGCGGACCAAGGCCCGCGCAATAGCCAACCGCTGTTTCTGACCACCGGAAACATTGGTGCCGCCTTGGGCGATGACATGGTCATACCCACCGTCCATTTTGGTGATGAATTCAGCGGCTTGGGCAACTTCTGCAGCATGCTGAATTTCTTCTTCAGTGGCCTGTTTGCCGCCAAACTGGATATTCTCGGCAATCGTTCCCGAAAAGAGGACCGCTTTTTGCGGCACAAAACCAATTTTTTGACGAAGGTTTTCCTGGGATATATCCCGGACATCCACACCGTCGATCAGGACGGAGCCGCTGTCGACATCATAAAACCTTGGTATTAGGTTGATAAGCGTTGATTTCCCTGAACCGGTGCTGCCAATGATCGCTGTGAATTCACCAGGCCGTGCGGCGAAAGATATATCTCGGATAGCGGGTTCTTCTGCGCCGTGGTAACTAAAGGTGACATCTTTGAATTCCACATAGCCTTTACCGGTGAAAGTATCCTTCAGGTCCTTGGCATCTTCAATTTCAGGTACGGTTTCCAGGACTTCATTGATTCTGACAGCTGCAGCCTGAGACCGGGGAACCATAATGAACATCATGGCTAGCATCAACATGGACATCATGATCTGCATCGCATACTGCGTAAATGCGGAAAGGGCTCCCAGGTCCATATCGCCGATACTGATGCGGATGCCTCCAAACCAAAGAATTGCCAGTGAAGTTAAGTTCATAATCAGCATAATCGTCGGCATCATAAATGCCATGATTTTATTTACTTTAATGTAGTTGTCTGTGAGATCGACGTTGGCGGCATCAAAACGCTTTTTTTCATGTTCAATCGTATTAAAGGCGCGGATGACCCGGACGCCGGTAAGTTTTTCCCTGAGTACCAGGTTGATCCTGTCAATTTTTCCCTGGACCAATCGAAACAGCGGTATCATTTTGGAAGCAATCATCACAATGACAATTGCTAAAACCGGTATGGCGACAGCAAATACCCAAGTAAGGGCCTTATCTTCCCGGTAAGCCAGGATGATTCCGCCGATTGCCATGATCGGGGCGCTGATCATCATGCGCATAATCATGATGGTAACCGTCTGGACCTGGTTGATGTCATTTGTCGTCCGGGTAATGAGCGTCGCGGTGCCGATTTTATCAAATTCATGTAAAGAAAAACTTTCGATTCTCCCAAAAAGTTTGCTCCGCAAAACAGTTCCTAACCCTACGGCAGCCTTGGCGGATAAAAAACTGGCCAGGATGGAAAATACAGCGGCTACTCCGGCGACCAGAAGCATGACTCCTCCTATATGCAAAATCTTCTGCGTATCACCATTCATGACGCCGTCATTGATGATATCTGACATCAGCGTAGGCAGATACAGATCACCGAGCGTTTGGAGAAAAATGAGGATGAATACGCCGTAAACCAGATGTCTAAAAGGTTTTAAATAACGGTATAATTTCAGCATAACCCAAAATCCTTTCTCACTTATAATGTTTAGAGTGTCTTTTGTTTAAGAAGGTCAGGTACATCATTGACCCAGGATCTTCTTTAAAGCAGTCAAACCCTCTAATATTTTTCTCATATCTTCAGGGGTAGCTCTGCTCAGTATTTTCTGCAAGTCTTTTTCGGCTTGGTGATGAAATTCCCGGTGAAAGTCAACATACTTTGGACTCACTTTAACATAGACAATGCGTCTGTCCTGTTCGCTTCTGGTCCGAATGACCAAATCATGCTTTTCCAGACGGTCAATAATACCTGAGATCGTGCTGTTGGAAAGATGCAGTTCGCTGCTTATTTCGGATATCTTCATTTCACCGCGTTTTATCAGGGTGCTCATCACCATGCTTTGCGGCATCGTTAAACCGTTGCATTCAAAACTTTTACGCATTGTCTTCTTCAGAGATCTGCCAATTTCGGAAAAAAGTTGTACAATTTCCACTTCGCTGGGGTTATTTTGCATAGAAACAGGCCTCCTTAAACCCGTATAAAAATACTGATATTTCTCATGCAAATGTTTCGCATGGAAATTATTATATTGATCCGGGAAAACGTTGTCAACTATATTTCGAAGACTATTTTGTCTTATTTTGATGTCCATGGTTGAACGAATGCCGAACGAAGATCATTCATGAGCGAAGTGCCTTGTTTATACCATAACCATAATACTGTGTATGCAAAACTCTAATCAAGTTTTAATCCTGAATTAAGCGCAGTCTCATCTGACGTTATTACAATAGAGCTATAGTTTAGAAATGGAGATGAAAATTATGAGTATCAGCATGGAACAAATTGATGAGATGAGAAAAAGGACCAACTGCAGTTATCAGGAAGCCAAAGAACTATTAGAAAAGTATGACGGGGATTTGATTGATGCGATCATTGCCTTTGAAAAAATGCATGGGAATAAATCAAATTCAAGTTTCAATCAGAAAACCTGTCCAAAAGAACAGAGCTTTGGCAAAAAAGTGAAGGCATTGATTCAAAAAGGCTGCGTCACAAGATTTATAATTGAAAAGGATCAGAACATTATCCTAAATATACCGATCATTATTCTGATTGTGGCGGTGTTGATCACAATGCCGATCATAGGGCTGTATGTTGCAGCTTTTATCCTGCTGTACGTAATGGGCTACCGGATTAGGATCAGAAAGGAAAAGGGGCAGGATGTTAATATCAACGAGTTTGTCGACGGTATTGGCAGCAAAGTGAGAACCGCGGCTGATAAAATGAGGGAAAAGCCGGCTGCGGAACAAGAAAACAGTCCGCAGGCCGAAGCCGGCCCCAAGAATGAAGATAAAAAAGAAGACGGCTACAATGAGATCACGATTGGTTAGTACCGATGAATGGACTGGGTGCCAGTGATGAGATAGGAGCTGATGAGAAATGAACCTGTGTTGTTTACAGGTTCATTTCCGATTATAATGGAGTCGTCGCAATACTTTGATTGAGGGCGGAGGAAAGGATGAAAACCAGAATTCTGGTCATTGAAGATGAAGTGAAAATAGCCAGGTTCCTGGAACTAGAGCTTGCCCATGAAGGTTATGAGGTAGAACTTGCTCACGACGGAAGAGAAGGCTATGAAAAAGCAGTCTCGGGAAAGGCAGATTTGATCATTCTGGACCTTATGCTTCCCGGCCTCAGTGGTATTGAAATTTGCCGGAGAGTAAGGCGTGAATCGGACATCCCGATCATCATGCTGACTGCCAAAGATGATGTTTCCGATAAAGTAATGGGGCTTGACAGCGGGGCCGACGACTATATGACCAAGTCATTTGCAATTGAAGAGTTGCTTGCCAGGATCAGAGTGATCCTGAAGCGTAGAGGGAAAAAGGAAGATCAAAATAATGTGATCGCAGCCGGGCCGTTGATTTTGTATAAGGATGAATATCGGGTTACCTATCAGGGGATAGACATATCCCTCTCCAAGAAAGAATTTGAACTTCTGAAATATTTGATGGAGAATAAAGGCATTGTATTGTCGCGCGAAAAAATCCTCGACCATGTCTGGGGATATGACTACTATGGAGACACCAATGTCACCGATGTCTATATTAAGTATCTGCGCAATAAAATTGACCAAAGATATGATGTGGTACTTATTCATACCGTAAGAGGGGTCGGGTATCTTTTAAAATATGATGACCAAAAATAAAACGGATAAGGGCATGTTCAAAAACATCTTAAAGGTGATCTTTTTCCCGGTTTATCTTTTTATGCTTCTTTATGCGTTTATCCAGAAAAGGATCGCTTATTCAATTCGCTTAAAGCTTTCCTTGAGGTATACAGGCATACTTTTGCGGACAGTGTTGGGAGCGGGCCTTATCGTCATTTTGGTCTATGGTGGATTTAGAATCCAGGAAACGGTTAAGCAGGATTATTTGGAAATCCAGAAGATTCTCAGCACGGAAAGCAGGATTTATTTCGAACTGGAAACCTACTCTCGGGAGCATCAGACCCCGCTTCGTATCTTTGAACGGGGCCAGCAGACGCTCATGGCTACGGACCAGAATTTGAGGGAATATGGTTCTGAGTACTGGCTCGGATTGGCCAAGGATCAAGGAAACATCTACATATCCGTTAACAGGGATTTTGAAACAGCCGGAACTTCAGGAAGAATGATTATCTTTTCCAACATTCAGGATGAAATTACAGATATCCTGTTCATCACCAGGATTATGCTCTTTGTCTCTTTACCGGCCTTGTTCCTGGCTCTGATTGCGATTGCCTTATCAGGGAGAGGAATTTTTGAACCAATACGCGAAATGACCCAGACGGTAAAGGGAATTTCAGAACAGAATCTGAATTTAAGGCTGAATGTAGGCGGGTCAAAAAATGAACTGAAGGAACTGGCGCTTACCTTTAATGAAATGATGAACAGAATAGAGGACCAATATAATAGGCAGAAACAGTTTGTATCCGATGCTTCGCATGAGCTAAGGACACCGATTGCCGTGATACAGGGCTATGCAGTTATGCTGGACCGCTGGGGAAAAAACGATCAGGAAGTTCTTCAGGAATCAATAACGGCTATCAAAAATGAAGCCGGGAATATGCAGGAGCTGATTGACAAACTGCTGTTTCTTGCCAGGCATGACAACAGTACGCTCGCCTATCAAAAGGAAGAATTCAGCCTCACGGAAATGCTCCTGGAAGTCATCAAAGAGACCCAGATCATCGATTCCGGGCATCAAATCAATAATGAGCTCAATCAGGAAATCTCTATGTTTGGCGATCGAAACCTAATGAAACAGGCCTGTCGGATCTTTATGGACAATGCGATGAAATATACACCGGCTGGCGGACAGATTACGGTCCGTCTTAGCAAAGAAGGGGAGTCCATTGCGATAAGTATTAAGGATACCGGTGCAGGTATGACAAATGAAGAGTTGAAGCACATCTTTGACCGTTTCTACCGCTCCGACCAGTCCAGAACGAAGGATCGGGGCGGTTATGGCTTGGGACTCGCGATTGCCAAGATCATTATCCTGGGCCACAATGGTAGAATCACAGTCCGAAGCAAAGTCGGAGAAGGTTCTGAATTTATTATTCTGCTCTCCTAGCACAACAATACGTGATTTACAATAGCACGAACCCGGGAGATAGGGGGAGACATATGTCTTTCCTTTTTTGTTATGCATAAAGTAATTAATAGAAATATTGGAAAATTAAGGTTGCAATTTGCCTGGCTTCTGAATAAGATATCTCGAAATCAGTTCTTATGAAGTTAAGATATGAGGAGGGGGAAAAAATATGTACGGTTCTTATGGTTATGGCCGCGGCTGCGGAATGGGTGCCGGTGTTGGCATAATCGCTATTGCAGTACTGATCCTGATTGCTCTGGGCGTTATCTTCTAAATCAATTTTTGGCATGCAGCATTTATCAGGTATAGTATTCTTTGACCAGGAGGTGAAAAACATGGCAGTTGGAGCAGGTACTTTCGGCGGAACATTTGGCGGCGGCGGTTGCCTCTGCGGCATCGCGATCGTAGTGGTTATCATTCTCCTCTTAATTGCAATGGGGATCGTTTTCTAAATGATCTGAATAACATTTTTCTTATTCAATCTAAGATGGTTGGGCAATCAACGATTCTTCGATAGACAGAAAGACAGCATGGGCCATAAGCGCCACGCTGTCTTTCTGACCTTCTGCAGCAAATTCAAGGAAGATGTAAAAAATGCCTTATATTGTCGAAAAAAATTGCTTATCACATTTTCAAATGTTAGAATATGACTCAGGGTGTCCTATTTTTTTGATTTACAGGTTTTTAGAAAGTTTACTACCTAATTATATGACTTAAAAATTACACCTAATATGGATTTTGTTAAAGGAATTTCCGGAAAAATAAAGAATTAATGTTCCATGATTAACCTATTTGGTTGTAATTTAGCATGTATCTGCGAAAATGAGATTAATGCCTATACGCAATTGATCTCGGGAAAAAGAAAAAGCAGTTTGGCCAGGTTGAAGTACATAGATGATGTAAAAAGATCTTTACTAGGAGAACTGCTCATTCGCAAAATCGTCAGGGAAAATTATTTTCGAGGAAATGATGAAATTTCTTTTGGTGTAAACGATTATGGCAAGCCTTATGTCAAAGACCTGGATGCATTTCATTTCAGTGTTGCCCATTCCGGAGAATGGGTTCTTTGTGCGACAAGCAGTCAAGAAGTAGGTGTTGATCTCGAACGAATCAGACCGGTTGACCCAGAGATCGCCAGGCAGCATTTTACCGAACAAGAGAACATTTTCTTAACGGGGCTTAGCCTGGACAGGAAAAAAGAATACTTTTTTAAACTTTGGACGCTTAAAGAAAGCTATTTTAAAGCAAAGGGTACAGGCCTTGCGGGTAATCTTAAAGAAGCTGATTTTTCCAGCATGGCCGGAGCCAGTTTTTCTTATCCGAATGAAGGGCTGTACTTTCATATTTATCCATTTGATCCGGGTTACGCTGTGGCAGCATGCGGCTGCGAAAAAGAATTCAGTCCCAAGGTTCATGTAGTAAACATCCAATATTCAGACTTTTGAGCTTCTCTGAATACACGTACCTGGGTTGATCAAGTCGACAGGGTATGGGAAAATTTGCAGATCTATGGAGGGCCGCTGTTTTATGGTCGAGTATTATCCGTTATCAATCCCGCAAAGAAGTATTTGGTATTTAGAGAAACTTCATCCAGGAACCAGTATCGGCAATATTGCTTCAACCCTGAAAATTAAAGACAGCATAGATCTCAGGCTTCTCGAAAAGTCCATCAACCTTGTGATCGAGAAAAATGAAGCGCTCAGGCTCAGGTTTAGGGAAAAGGACGGACAGGTATTCCAATATGTTGCCGAATTTGCATATACGAAAATAGATTTATTCGATTTCAGTGAAAGCGGCGGCCTCAAACGGCTGTATGCCTGGGATCAGGAGGAAACCAAAAAACCATTTACCATTAACGACAGCCCACTGGTTTATTTTTCTATTATTAAAATCAGCGGAAAAGAGAATGTGATATACTGCAAAATCCACCATCTGATTTCTGATGGGTGGACTGTTGTTTATATAGGCAATAAAATTATGGAGAATTACAATATGCTGGAAGAAGGCGTTTCCTATGAACAGGAAAATGACCCTTCTTATTTAGAATATGTCAATAGTGAGCTTGAATATCTGCATTCTCCCAGGTATATCAAAGATAAGGAATACTGGGAGAATGTCTTTACGGATACACCAGAAATGACCACGCTGAAAAGCAAAGCAGCCAAGATTAGCCATACTGAAGCTGTTAGAAAAACGTTTAAAATTCCAAATAAATTGTCCAAAAAAATTTCTCAATACTGCCTGGAAAATAAAACATCGATTTTTACCCTTTATATTTCCGCGCTCTGTATTTATATCAACAGAATCTCCAATAAAGAAGATATTGTTCTTGGGGTGCCAGTACTGAACCGAGCCAATGCTCGGGAAAAGAAAACAGTCGGAATGTTCATCAGCACGATACCGCTTAGGGTTAATATCGATAATGATACGAATTTTCAGGATTTCTGCCATAAGCTGACCAGAAACTGGATGGATATCCTGAGGCATCAAAAATATCCGTATGATGAAATTTTAAAACATGTCAGAAAACACAACAGAAGTATCGAAAAATTATATGAAATTGCCGTATCTTACCAAAATGCCAAATTTATTAAGAATAGTGATATCAATAGCTGTGAGGGCAGATGGCATTTTTGCGGTCACCAGACAGAATCACTTTATATTCATATTAACGAACGCGAAGACGACGGCAATATCATTATTGACTATGACTATCTGACGGATCTTTTCTATAGCAAGGAAATTGAATTTATTCATGACCATGTGCTGAGGATTCTTTGGCATGCGCTGGACAATTCCGTGAAAAAAATCTCCAGACTAGAGATGATTTCAGAAAAGGAAAAGCAGAGAATCCTGTGTGAGTTCAATGACACTGGATTATTCTTCCCTCACAATAAAACGGTTGCCCAGTTATTCGAAGAACAAGCAGAAAAAACGCCTGCCAAGACAGCATTGATTTTTGAGGAGAGCAGTATTTCCTACTATGAGTTGAATCAAAGAGCGAACCGGCTTGCTAAAGTGCTCAGGGACAAAGGTGTTGGGCCTAACAAATTTGTAGGAATCTTTGTTCCACGTTCTCTGGAGATGATGATAGCGATCCTGGCAGTACTGAAAGCAGGCGGTGCTTACCTGCCGATTGATCCGGACTATCCGTCCCAGCGAATCGATTACATGCTCGAGGATAGCCATACTGCTATTCTGTTAACCTGTCAGAAACTCATGAAAGAGATCCATTTCAACGGGGAAATTATCGACGTTTTTAGTAACAATGAACAACTGACCGGATTAGCTAACCTGCAGAAAGTCAATACACCACAGGATATTGCCTATCTAATTTATACCTCCGGTTCGACTGGAAAGCCCAAGGGTGTCATGGTCCAGCATTCAGCCGTCGTGAATCTGATTTCGGGAATAACGGCAAAGATTGACTTTTCTCCCGAGAAGGTCATGCTGTCAGTCACAACGATTTCGTTTGACATATTTGTTCTTGAATCACTGCTGCCGCTGAGTAAAGGGTTGACTGTAGTCGTCGCAAATGAAAAACAGCAGATCATACCGAAAGAATTGAATGATGTAATACTTAATAACAACGTCAAGATGTTTCAAGTAACTCCTTCAAGAATCCAGTTACTCTTAAACAGCGAACTAGAGTTAGCTAGTTTAATGAATCTTTCGGAAATTATGATCGGTGGTGAGGTTTTTACTCCTTCGCTATTAAATAATCTTAAGAGTGTTTGCAGAGCGAAAATTTATAATATGTACGGACCAACGGAGACAACAGTATGGTCAACAGTTGCTGATCTTACTGCTGAAGGCCGTCCCCATATTGGCAAACCTATTGCCAATACGAAAATTTATATCCTTGACCGGTATTTGAATTTACTGCCTATCGGAATTCCCGGAGACCTATATATTGGTGGGATGGGTGTTTCCAAGGGGTATTTTGAGAAGGAAGGATTAACCGCTGAACGATTTATTGAGAATCCATTTGATGAAGGCGGTATAATATATAAAACGGGCGATCTTGCCAGATGGTATCCGGAAGGGGATATTGAATTTCTGGGAAGAACTGATTATCAAATTAAAATCAGGGGATATAGAATTGAACTTGGAGAGATTGAGGACAGGCTCCTTAAACATCCTCATATCAGAGAGGCAGTTGCGGTTGTCAAAGAGAATTCAAACAATAGCAAAGTAATATGTGCTTATATTGTTGCAGACACCGAAATAGGCAGCACCGAGGTAAAAGCCTATTTAGCTCAGTATCTGCCTGACTATATGGTTCCGGGCCATATTATCCCGGTCGATTTCATACCTAAAACTCCGAATAATAAGATAGACAGAAATGCGCTGCCAGAGTATGAAGAAAAAGCAGTCAAACCTGTTCCACCAAGAAATCCAACTGAACGTAAAATCGCTAAAGTATGGTGTTCGTTGTTGGGCAGAAAATCCGTCGGTATTGATGATAATTTCTTTGATTTAGGTGGAGACTCACTGACGATTGTTCAGCTTCAAGTCCTGTTAATGAAAAAAGGAATTGATATCGGAATTCAGGAGCTTTATGAATATCAGACGATCAGACAAATATTTGACGGCATGGAATCAGCTAAAAACATCATAGATAGCATGAAAATCAAGGATGATCCTGTCAAAGATATTGCACTTGATTATGATATTAAGCCCTGCCTAAAGAAGGCACAACATGTCCTGCTTACTGGAGCTACCGGCTTTCTAGGTATACATTTGCTCGAACAGCTTCTTAAGCAAAAAGACTGTAATATCTACTGTCTACTGCGAGGGAAAACGATTTGTGAAGCAGAAGATAAACTGCGCAAACAACTGGATTTCTATTTCAACGGAAAATACAGTCAGGAATTAGATGAACGGATTATCATTATTCCCGGTGACGTCACGCAGGTTCAGCTGGGGCTGGATAGTAATATTTATCAATACCTTCTGGATAAGATCGATCTAGTCATTCATTCAGCCGCAATCGTAAAGCATTACGGTTTATATGAGGACTATCTGGATGTCAACATTAAAGGTACAGAAAGAGTAGCTGACTTTTGTCTGCAGGGGGATATTCGTCTGAACTATGTATCTTCGATCACAGTCTCCGGAAATTATCTTACAAATAATATTCACGAGGAAAAGGTAGATTTTACAGAATCAGACTTGTATATCGGACAGGATTACGGTGGGAATGTTTACGTAAAAAGCAAGTTTGAATCGGAACGCTTCATTTACCAGAACGTCAAAAATGGTTTGAAGGCGGATGTTTATCGCATCGGCGTTTTGACCGGTCGTTACAATGACGGGCAATTTCAGAAAAACATTCAGGAAAATGGTTTCTATGAGAGGATCAAAGCAATTATTGAGCTTGGTTTTGTTCCGGAAATCTGGGCGAATGAACAATTGGAATTTACTCCGGTTGATTGTTGCAGTGAAGCGATAGCCAAGTTAATCAATTTATCTGCCGGAACACGTATTTTCCATTTGTTTAATCATAAAACAATCAGTCTGGTCAAAGTAGTTGAGATTTTAAACAGCCTGGGCATTGATATTGAAGTTGTCCCGAATGATGTTTTTGTTCAAATTGTTGAAAAGAATATGAAAGAGCATAATATCAGTCCTGCTGTCAACGAACTGCTTAAAGGAAAATTTTCTGCTTATTCACAAACGGTCAATGTTAAATCAGAAGTGACTCAAAAAGTATTGAATAATGAAAACTTTGCTTGGCCGGAAATCAGTAAGGAATACGTTTCCCAAATTCTGCAATACATGTTTAGAATGGATTACTTGAAAGAAAAGCAAGGTAAAAGGGATATCGTATGTTAAATAAACTCAGGGAATATTTTAATAAAAGTATTAGTCTTCAAATAACCTTGATTTATAATCTTGTTATTTTATGTACTGTCATTGTTATCTATTTTCTGATTCCCTTTATCTTTAACTATGCGCCTGGTTCAATTAATACGGATTTTGATATAAAAGTATCCTACATCTCCTATATGGCACAGTTTTCGATAATAACAATCTTAATCCTTGTTCCTAGTTTTGTTTTTCTTAAAAAAACATTGTCAGATATTGACGAGTGGGCTATTTTGCTTAATGATGATTCTCCTGATTCACAAAATAAATTGCTGAAGATTCGTAAAAAGTGTTTAAATCTGCCCTATATCATCTATATGGGGCAAATTGTGGTTTCTATGCTGGTTATTATCTTAATTTTAGTTTTTACCGGCAGTCATCCTGCCGTTATGATTTATAAGATTCTGATCTTAAGTTTTTCATTTGCTACGCTCGCTGCACTTTTTTCATTTATATTCGCTAAAAGAATTTTTACAAAAATATTGTTAAACACGTCTCGGTACAATGAACTCCAGGGAATAAAATTAAGTGTCCGCGGAAAAATTCTGCTTCATGTTTTACCAACAATTATCCTGGCTATTTTATTTACTTCTTTGGTAGGGTATTCAAGATTGATAACCGAAAAAGGCGATTTAATCTTTGATGTCTATAAGGATCAACTTCAGCAGTATGAAGTAAGCAGCATTTATGATGAAGCAAAGGCGAGAGAGGTTTTAAGTCATATCAAGCTGTTAAATGAGAAAACGGATTCCAGATTTATGATTACACCGAGTGGAAAATATATTTCCTTGGACAACATGGACGCGAGTGACTTTTTTATTCAATATGCTATTGATGTGTCAGATAAGTATGGCGGAAGAATATTTGAGGGTTATGGACTCGATTCCCAAGGGGCTTCTATTAAAGTAAATGGTCAAGACGGATCCTATATTTTGGGGATCAAATATGATATATCTTCCAATAATACTGTACTCTATTTTATTATTAGTTTCATTGCACTGTTTATTTTAAACTTTATCGTCTTAAACTACTTCTCCAGGTCCCTCGGTGAAGACGTTTCAAGGGTGGCCAAAAACCTCTCCGACATTTCGCATGGCGTTAACGTTGACCTCGATCAGAAGCTGGCGATCACCTCCAATGACGAAATCGGAGATCTGATTATTGCCTTCAATAAAATCCAGGAAAAAGAAAAAGCGAATATTGAATCGATGAAAGAAAATCAGGCTATCATTCTGGAACAGGAGAGGCTGGCTTCGCTTGGCCAGCTGATCGGCGGAATCGCCCATAACCTGAAAACACCGATCATGTCGATTGCCGGAGGTATCGAAGCACTCAAGGATTTAACGAATGAATACAAGGAATCTATTGAAGATCAAGCTGTATCACCTGCCGATCATTATGAGATTGCGAAAGAGATGCAGGAATGGCTCGATAAGATGAAGCCATACTGTTCCTATATGACAGACATTATCAGTGCAGTTAAAGGTCAGGCGGTACAGATGAACTACGCAGGCTCAGATAAGTTTACCGTGGAAGATTTGGTCAAAAGAATTGATGTTTTGATGAAGCATGAGCTGAAAAAATACCACTGCAAGCTTAAACCTGATTTTCAAATTGATCTGCAGACAGAAATACGAGGAGAACTGAACAGCCTGGTACAAGTATTTGACAATCTGATCATCAACGCAATGCATGCTTATGAAGGGCAAACCGGAGAAATCGGTTTCAGCATTTACAAAGAAAGACATAACCTCAAATTTGCTTTAAGCGATCATGGTAAGGGTATTCCTGAGGAAGTGCAGAAAAGACTGTTCAAGGAAATGTTTACGACCAAAGGTAAAAATGGGACAGGTCTTGGACTATACATGTCGTATTCTACAATTAAAGGACGATTTTCGGGCAATATGAAGTTTGAATCGCAGGAAGGCGTTGGCACTACATTCTATATCACGATTCCTTATCTATCCGCACACGTACAGGAGGCTAACGATGAGACGTTCAACTAATCGCGTTAATCTGGACTACAAAATCTTAATTGTTGATGACGAACCAGGAATCATTGATTCGCTGTCCGTCGTCCTGAAAAGAAGCGGCTACCAATTCGTCGGACTGACCGATCCACTGGAGGCTATCGAAAAAGTCCGTGAAGAGAAGTACGATTTGTTGATTCTTGACTATTTAATGTATCCGATCCATGGAGACAAGGTCGTAGAGAGAATCAGAGAATTCAACAACGAACTGTATATTCTTTTGCTGACAGGACACAAGGATCTTGCTCCGCCGCTGGAAACCATCAAAGCGTTGGAAATCCAAGGTTACTGTGAAAAAGGTGACCGCTTTGACCAGCTGCTCCTGCTTGTTGAATCCGGGATCAAATCGATTTCCCAAATGCGGACGATCAAGAAGTTCCAGGAAGGCCTGAACAAAATTCTGCAGTCTGTTCCTAAAATCTATCAGCTTCAGCCGATAGATAACATTCTGGAGGATATCCTGGCTGAAATCCTGCCTTTGGTCAATAGCAAGAATGCTTTTATTCTGATCGATGATATCACCAGGATCAGTTCCGGCAATAACAGCATATTTAAAGGGATCGGGAAATATAAGAAAAAAGTGGCCGATTTCATGGAAATGCTTGATCCGGAACTGATGGAGTTTATCGGCAGCGCCAGGATCAATAAAAAGGTCGTTAAGCTTGATAAAAAAGTAATTATTCCTCTGATCAACGAATATCTTCAGGACATTGGCATCATTTTTGTAGAAGGGGACGATCTTGAGGATGGACTGAAACTGCTTGAGCTCTATTCCAACCAGGCCTCCTCATCCATCAATAATGCGTTTCTGCATTCCCTGGTGAATATTAAAAATGATGAGCTGAATAAAACATATGATCAGCTCAGAGAAACCTACATGGATACGATTGAAGCCCTGAGAATGGTCGTCGATGCGAAGGATATTTATACCCGTGGTCATTCCGACAGAGTAGCCTATTTTGCCGTTAAGATCGGTGAGGCTTTTGATTTTTCCAAGGAGGAGCTTGAGTTGCTGCGGATCAGCGGCATTTTCCATGATGTTGGGAAAATCGGTACTTCAGATGATATTTTATTTAAGTCCCAGAAGCTGAACGAGAAAGAGTATGAAGAAATTAAAAAACACCCCTTGAAAGGGGCGAGAATCCTGTCGGCTGTATCGATGTTCAAAGAGGTGGTCCCGATTGTCAAATGCCACCATGAACGCATCGACGGCAAAGGATATCCGGAAGGGCTGACAAAAGATGAAATCCCGTTCCTGGCGAGAATTATTTCTGTTGCCGATGCTTTTGATGCGATGATTTCCGACCGCCGCTACCGCTCCAGACTGAAGTTTGAGGAAGCTAGGAATCAGCTCATTCAGGGATCCGGGACCCAATTCGATGTGGAAGTGGTTGAAAAATTCATCCACCAGCTGTCTGATTTCGAACAAATGGCTAAGGAAGTTGCTTCAACATTTGAATAAAATCATTCGAGCATACTCGAAAAAGGTACGGCGTTCACTATTGTTTTACCAATGATATTGATGTTTGAATTCATAAAACCGTAATTGAAAGTTCACGAAACGGACATAATGAATCCTTACAATAATAGATATAATCGTGCAGTAATGTAAGGAGGAAATTCGATGACGATACTTATACCAGCCTATGAACCGGATGAACGGCTTCTCAGGTTGATAGAGAATATAAAAGAAAAGTGCGATTTTCAGATTGTGATTGTAGACGACGGCAGCGGTAAGCCTTATAGCAGGATATTCCAGGCCGCAGGCAAATTGGGCTGCACCGTATTAACACATCCGGCCAATGAGGGCAAAGGGGCTGCCCTGAAGACGGGATTTCGATATATCAAGGAAAAAGGTGAAAAAGAAGGGGTTATCTGTGCCGACAGTGACGGACAGCATTTGCCTGAAGATATCATCAGAGTTGCCCAGGTTGCCAAAGAACGCCGCGAATTTATCGTTCTTGGCTCCCGGAAGTTTTGCGGCAAAGTTCCTCCGCGCAGCCGTTTCGGAAATACGGTAACCCGGGCAGTATTTTCTGTTTCTTCGGGTTCGCATTTGACGGATACGCAAACAGGTCTAAGAGGGTATTCAGCCGATATGCTGGACTGGTTAGGCAGTATCCAGGGGAAAAGATTTGAATATGAAATGAACATTCTGCTCGAAGCGAAGGCAGCAGGCTATTTGTTCTACGAAGTATGGATCAATACAGTATATGACGAAAAAAACAGGTCTTCCCATTTTCGGACCTTTTCAGATTCAGCCAGAGTATATTACCCGATCCTTAAATTTTGTACCTCTTCTTTGATGTCCGGAGCGCTTGACTTTGCTCTGCTGCTGCTGTTTCAATTCTCTACATCAAATCTGCTGATCGCAGTAGCCGGGGCAAGAGTCTGCAGTTCTATTTTCAATTACAGTATGAATCATTACTTTGTCTTTTCCCGAAACAAAAGCACGGAACATCATAAATCCGCCCCGAAATATTTTTCACTCGTCGTATTTATCATGGCCTGCAATTACGGGCTGATGTATCTCTTCCACATTCTGATCGGCGCACCGTTAGTCTTTGCCAAAATTATCACCGAATTAACACTTTTCTTATTCAGTTACTGGTCTCAGCGCAACTTTGTGTTTAGTTCGGGAAAAAAACCTGATCACGGTAAATAAAAAATAACACTGACCCACTGACGAATGTTCATAAAAAGGAAAAAGAAGATTTGCTTTGAAGTCCGTGGCCACGCCCGGTTTTTTGTTTTGTGCAAGGTTTGATACCTTAATGGGCATTGGTTTGAACATAGGACCTCCTGCCGTAATTAATTGAACAGCTGGACATAGGGTCTATTCTTAGTTCAACGCACAAATAGAATAAATGGTGAAGAAGATATGCGATGTATCCCCCCTACCAGGATTGTAAAAATTGAAGAGTGATTTATAATTGATCTAAGCAAGATTGCTTTGCGATTACAAAGCAGAAATTGATGCCTTGTTGAAAAGTCTGTGAAAAATATACAGAAATATAGAGGTGTTGGGGAATGCATATGGCAGATGCTTTGATTTCGCCGGTTATTGGTGGAACCATGTGGGTTGCTACCGCAGGGGTAGCGGCTTATTCGATAAAAAAAATTCAAGACGATATGGAGGAAAAAAAGGTTCCTTTGATGGGAGTTATGGGAGCTTTTGTTTTTGCAGCCCAGATGATTAATTTTTCGATTCCAGGAACGGGTTCCAGCGGACATCTTGGAGGAGGGCTGATTCTAGCTGCTATGCTTGGGCCGTACGCCGGGTTCCTGGCCATGGCATCAATATTGTTGATACAGGCCTTGTTTTTTGGCGATGGCGGACTTTTGGCCTACGGCTGCAATGTATTCAACCTGGGATTCTATACCTGTTTTATTGCTTATCCGCTGATATCCAAGTGGTTTATTAAGAAAGGGATTTCGGCTAAACGCATTATGGCTGGCTCGATGATTGCAGCGGTTGTCGGGCTTCAGTTGGGAGCTTTCAGCGTTGTCTTGGAGACGTTTTTTTCTGGAAAGACTGAGCTTCCGTTTTCAACTTTTGTACTTATGATGCAGCCTATTCATCTTGCAATCGGGATTGTAGAAGGGTTGGTTACCGCCGCAGTGCTCACTTTTGTATGGAAAGCGAGGCCTGAACTTATTGAGAAGCAGGTATCGGGAAAAATCTCAGGCAATACTTCCATAAAAAGGATTATATACGGACTTGCTATTGCAGCAGTCATTATCGGTGGAGGACTTTCCTGGTTTGCATCGTCAAATCCGGACGGCTTGGAATGGTCTATGGAAAAGACCGCCGGGATCACGGAACTGGCAGAGTCTGGCGGAATTTATGGCATATTGGCCGATATTCAAAGTAAAACAGCATTTTTGCCGGATTACAGTTTTAAAAATGATAGCAGCGTGAGCGAAGAACAGGTCTCAGAGACAAGCGCTGAGGTCGCATGGCCAGCTGTAGATGCAGGAACAACCGTATCCGGATTGGTGGGCGGCGCGATGACACTCGTATTGGCAGTCATGATAGGGTTCTTTATCCGTTCCGTGAAGAGAAGGAAGAAGAAAGTTACTGCATGAACCATCTTGAGGCGGGGAACGATATCCTTGCCTTGAATTACTCTGTTCCGGAAGTAGGATTGAAAAGCAATAATGGCTGACTTTACAAGTTCGTTGTACAACATGAGGCTTATGGATGAGCTGGCCTATAAGGACACGTTTGTCCATAAGCTTCATCCGCTGATTAAGATATTGACGACTATCGCCTACTTATTCGTCGTGGTCTCATATGACAGGCACGAAATTATCGGTTTGCTGCCCTTGATTTTCTATCCGGTGGTAGTATTTTTTCTTGCAGAGCTGCCGGTCAAACAGGTGCTGGCAAGATTACTCCTGATCGAACCGTTTATTATTGCAATCGGTATTTTAAACCCGTTTTTTGATTCTCAAGTCATTACAGTGGGCGGACTTGCATTGTCCAGAGGGTGGATTACTTTTGCTTCAATCCTGCTGAAGAGTCTCTTAACGATCACAGCTGCCCTGATTCTTATTTGTACGACAGGAATGGATAAACTTGCTGCAGGTTTGCGTATGCTGAAAGTTCCGCGGCTTTTTGTTTTGCAGCTTCTGCTGACATACAGGTATATTTCCGTATTAATCGAAGAAGTATCCAGAAGCATAAGGGCATATAAGCTTCGGGCCCCCCAACAAAAAGGCATTCACCCCAGTGCTTGGGGAACGCTCGTTGGTCAGCTGCTCCTGCGGACCATTGACAGGGCGGAGAGAGTGTATCAGGCAATGTGTGTACGTGGTTTTACAGGAGAATACTATGCAGGAGCCGACACCAGGATAACTGTAAGGGACGGAGCTTATTTTGGCGGCTGGCTGTTGTTTTTCATTTTTGCTAGAATGATTAATATCCCATTGATGATCGGTCTATTAATATCAGGAGTGATAAGCTAAATGAGCCATCATAAGTTAGAGGCCAGAACAATTAATTATGTTTATCCGGACGGTAACAAGGCGGTTAAGGATATCTCGTTCACGATTCATCATGGGGAGTCGGTCGGCATTGTCGGTGCAAACGGCGCAGGAAAATCCACCCTGCTCATGCTACTGATGGGCGTTCTTTTTCCGAGCAGCGGAGAGGTGTTGGTAGGCGATATTCACGTTACCAAAAAAACACTGCCGTTAATCCGCCAAAGACTCGGAATGGTTTTCCAGGACCCGGATGACCAGCTTTTTATGTCGACGGTCTATGACGATGTGGCCTTTGGTCCCCGGAATTACCGTTATGATGAAAAGGAAGTAGAAAGCAGG
The DNA here is from genome assembly GCF_001707455.1 of Dehalobacter sp. TeCB1. Lineage (NCBI taxonomy): Bacteria > Bacillati > Bacillota > Clostridia > Eubacteriales > Desulfitobacteriaceae > Dehalobacter > Dehalobacter sp. TeCB1. The sequence goes on from NZ_MCHF01000065.1 coordinate 58,153, forward strand.
GTTCTTCAAGCTTTGGAAATGGTCGGCATCCTACATCTGAAAGACCGGCCGCCTTTTAAACTGTCCGGCGGCGAAAAAAGGGCAGCGGCGATTGCGTCTGTTCTTTCCATGCAGCCCGATGTCCTGATCATGGACGAGCCGACTGCATCGCTTGACCCGAGATCCCGCCGTAGAGTCATCAATCTACTGAATTGTTTTGAACATACCAAAATCATTACAAGCCACGATCTCGATATGATCCTGGACATCAGCCAGAGAGTCATCGTGATCAAAGACGGCGAAATTGCTGCCGACGGAGAGGCTGCCGAGATATTGGCGGATGCTGAGCTGCTTAACCAATGCGGGCTTGAGGTGCCGATTTCATTGCAAAGATGTCCGAAATGCGGAGAACGGTACTTTACGGGCAGATCATAAGATGAGATGTGATGTAAGCAGAAAAAATTAAGAACGGATTTTTAGGGGCCATTTTTCACAATTCTGTAAACAAAAGTTCACAGGATTGTCATAAATAATGATTACAATAATAAATAATCTGTAACCCGATTATTTTGCATAAGTAAGTTTAATTTAAAAAGGTGGGGAATGACGTGGACTTTAACAACAATAACCATTATAAAGACTATAACGCTTATCATGACTATCCGTACAATGGGGAGCGGCCGCAGAGAAAGAAACCGGGGATCATGGTTATTGCGGTTGTCGCGATCATCAGCGCCTTGTTGGGCGGGACGGCCTCTCTCACTTTAGCCCCGGTAATCTATCCGGAAATCATGAGTATCCAGAACCAGAGCGGCAGTTCGGCTAACACGAATTCACTCGTCACAACCTCGGCGGTCGCGAATACTTCGACGAGTACAGACGGTAATGGCAACACGTATCCGGTGGTAGAAATTTCGAAAAAAATAGGTCCGGCTGTCGTGGGGATTGCCAATTTCCAGAGCGGCGGTAATATATTTGGCCGGTCAAGTGAGCTTGCCGAAGTAGCCAGCGGATCGGGCTTTATTATCGATGCGCAGAAAGGGCTTATTGTGACCAACAATCACGTTATTGAAGATGCCGAGAAACTGGTGGTAAGTCTCGCTGACGGGCGTAATATCACAGGTAAACTCGTGGGAGGAGATGCGCGGACAGATCTGGCCGTTGTTCAAATATCCGCCGACAAACTGACTGCAGTCAGTCTCGGAGATTCCAGCACACTTCAAGTCGGAGAACCTGTGGTTGCGATTGGGAATCCAGGTGGAGAAGATTTTGCCCGCTCTGTGACGACGGGTGTGATTTCAGCGACGAACCGTTTTTTGGAACTGCAGGGAGAAGCAAGTTTTAATCTGATTCAGACCGATGCGGCGATCAACCCCGGAAACAGCGGAGGACCGCTGGTAGATTATCATGGAAAGGTCGTTGGCATTAATGCGGCGAAGAATCAAGACACCGGCTATGAAGGAATGGGCTTTGCGATTCCGATTACGGATGCCTGGCCGACGATCCAACAGCTGATCAAGAAAGGCTATGCTGCTCATCCAGGCATTCTGGTCTCGATCGATGAACGGTATACTGTTGAATGGGCTTCTCAGCAGAGCTGGCCTGCTGGCGCCTATATCTCAGCGGTCTCAACCGGAGGGCCTGCCTATAAAGCCGGGATTCGTGCCGGAGATGTCATTACCAAAGTCAATGGTGTTGAGATCACCAGTTCTCTTGAAATGACCCATGAATTGTTTAAATTTGAGGTCGGAGATACGGTCACCATTACCTATTATCGTCAGGAGAACACAAAAGACGTTAAGGTTACACTGGCAGAATTAAAATCCTGAGCAGCCAGCCTTAAGCTTCACAATTTCTCCTTTATCGATTTGAGCAGAAAGTCCCTCACTTTTTCTTGATACATGGCGTGTGCGTCCGGATTCTTGGCGGCAAACCGCGTCATCTCATAGGCCAGTTCCTTAAATGTTTTGTTCAGGGTGTCGTATAAAAATGCGATTTTGTTGGCTTCCGCCTTGTTATGCGCTTCCGTAAGCCCAGCGCTCATTTTTTCGATATTTTTATAACCGATCCTTTCCTTGAGCTTATCATAGGCCGCCTTCCCGTTCTCAATCTCCTGTTCGAGTTTCTGTTTGGTCTGCTTCAGATGATTCGTTTCAGCCTTCAACTTGTCGCGCTCTGCGGTTAACTCAACATTCTTGCCTTTTTCGTCATCCAGCTTTTGACGGACATCCTCTTTTTCCTGTAGGGCCTGATCCCGTTCCTCAAAGGCCCGGTCTTTGTCCTGCCGGGCTAGTTTCCAGTCATCAACAGCCTTTTTCAACGCTCGCGTGCTCAGGCCTTCGGCATCCATTTCGACAAGGAACTGAGCCCGGTCTTCCGGCGGGAGTCCCAGAAGAATCAGAGCCTGAGAGGAGGTCAAATTCGGCAGTTCCTGCGCCTGCGCGTCGGATTCGGGTAAAGAGGGCTGATTGCTCCCGTAGGCGCTATAAATACGCATAAGCCGATCAGCCGTAATCTGGGAGTAGCTCACCGACTCTTCCAGCCACTTGCCCCATCCGCCATGCGGAAGCAGGTCTTTGGCTTCCTTCAGCACAACGCATGTCCCAAATTATTCAACGTTGAATAATTTGGGACATGCTTCATTTTAATGGTAACTTTTGGACAAGCAAAATCATAAAGTATAGGGACATGCCGGTAAGCACGGCTTGTCCATACGAAAGAAAGGTGGCGAAAGGAATGGCAGTTGTAGCGGTACCTTTGAATTCGGCGCTGGTCGTAGCCTACCAGGAGGGTACTAATTCCGCTGGCGCCCCGATCAGCAGGCAGAAAAGCCTGAGTTATGTACGGCCCGACGCTACGGAACAGGCGCTTTTCGAGGTTGTGCAGGCTTTATTCGGACTGTCGCTGCATCCGGTGCTCGACGTGATACTGCGCAAGAACTTTGAGCTGATCATGGAGTGACCGGCAGGAAAATCCGGGGAGAGGGGGTAAGAAGCCCATGGCCATTACCACAAGCAAAGTGGCAAGGTTAAGTTTTGCCACCGCCGGCGGGAAGACGTTCACCATTACGATTCCTGATCCGCGGGAGGACCTGAATCAGACCGAGGCCCTGGCCGTTATGAATACGATTGTGGAAAGCAATATATTCATGACATCCAGCGGAGCCCTGACAGGTGTACGAGACATCAAGGTCATCGATACGACTACCGATGACTTATATGACCCGCCTCAGGCCTAAGCGCCGGCATCAAAGCCAGCCCTGATGCGACCGCGTTAAACAGAATTTTTGATATTCTGGTGTTACCAAATCAACTGTAAAAGGAGCATCGCTGAATACGAATTCAAGTAATTAGCGATGCTCCTAAATAAGCAATTCTTTTACAAGAGCTCGTTTCGATCAGCTATCAGGATCGGAATTCCTGTACCAGTTTTTCAAACGCAGGAATGGAATTTACAATGGTATCCATACTTACGCAGTAGGAGATCCTGATATGACCGGGACAGCCAAATCCGCTTCCTGGGACAAGCAGTAAATTATATTTAACGGCTCTTTTGACAAATTCAACATCGTCCTCAATCAGTGCTTTGGGGAAAAGGTAAAAGGCTCCCTGTGGTTTGACACATTCAAAACCAAGCGCAGTCAGATGCTCATATAAATAATCTCTTTTCTTTTGATAATCTGCGGTATCTGTTTTGACGTCCAGAGAATCACCGATAACTTTCTGGAACAATCCGGGAGCATTGACAAACCCCAGCGTTCGGTTGCAAAAGCTTAAGGCGTTATTCAGCACGTCAGCGTCTTTAATTCTGCTGCTCGCTGCAATATATCCTATTCTCTCTCCGGCAAGGCCGAGTGATTTACTGAAGGAATTGACAATAATGCTGTTTTCAAAAATCGATAGGATGTTCGGAATTTTCATCCCGTCATAGACAATCTGGTCGTAGGGCTGATCGGAGATAATATAGATGATCGTACTGTATTCGTTTTCTTTTTTCTGCAGGATTTCTTTGATTTGTTCCAGCTTCTCCTTGCTGTAGACAATGCCGGTTGGATTATTCGGGGTATTGATGACAATCGCCTTTGTTTTGGGCGAAACCGCTTTTTCTAGGGCATCCAGGTCCGGCTCGAGTGTCCGGGGATCCGGCGGCACAATGACAGGTTTCCCACCATGGTTATCCGTATAGAAAATATATTCCACAAAATAAGGTGCAAAGATAATTATTTCTTCACCGGGATTCAGAAGTGCTTTCAGGACAACATTCAGCCCACCGGCAGCCCCGACAGTCATAATGATATTATCTTGTGTAAGTCCGATCTGGCTGTCACTCCGGAGCGACTGAGCAATTTTTTCTCTGACTTCGGGATAGCCGGCATTGTTCATGTATTTATGAATTCCTTTATAATTCCCGGTGACATAATTTTTCAGAGATTCAATGACCTCTTCTGGCGGCTCAGAAAAGGGATTGCCCAAACTGAAGTCATAGACGTTTTCGCGTCCATAAATTTTGGCGAGCCTTTCGCCTTCCTCAAACATTGCTCTAATCCAGGAGGCATTCTTTAAATTATTGATTACTTTTTCCGAAAACACGCACATTTCTCCTTTAGGACATTCATATTGTTACTGGTATTATTTTACCTCATTTCATCTTGACAAAAAAGTCTATTTGTTGAAGTCCGGCAAAATGTCCGTATCGATGAAAAAAATGTCAAGAATAAACGAAAACAGGAATATAGAAGAAAATGTCGAATTTTACAGTTAATCAGACGAGAAAAGATTAGAGGGATTAAAATGTTCTATGCCTATTTAAATGATCAGGCTGCAGTCATTATTATTTTATGTTTTTCTTTTCTGAATTTGGCATTTGTATTTACCATGAACAAGGAGAAGAGTTTTTCGGCTCTTTTTGGATTCAGTTTTATTGCGCCGTTTCTCTTGGCGCTGCTTAGTATAGCATATCCTGATATGGTACTGCGTATAAAAGTGCTTCATCATACAAATTTTGCTTTTCTCTGCTTGTTGCTTATACTGATATTATCGTGGCGGTGGAAGAATTACGCTGCATCTGCCGCTTTGAGCGTGATTTTCCCGTTTCTGGTACTTTTCACGGTCATGAATGCGGACCACCTGCCGGTTATTCTGACGATGACGGAATTCTTAGGCGGAGCGGCTGTCGTCCTGGCCGCCGGCATTATTATATTGCTGCATAGATTCCTCGGTGAAAAGCAGATATCATTGACCTGGGGAGTCATATTTATGGGTTTTGGACAGCTGCTCCAATATGAGTTTCCTACCAATTCCTCTTTCTTGATTCCGTTATGTCAGTTTGCCGGGTACCTGCTGTTTTACTGTTATATCCAAAAAACATTAAAGGAGCCGTATCGTTTAAAATTGGCGAACGCTGAAGAGAAGCTAGTGAACATCAATAAAACCATCAACTACGAAGTAAAGAGAAAAATGCTGGAAATGGAATTGCACAATGAACACCTGCTCAACATGGTCCAGAGAGATCCCCTGGTCGATGCATATAATAAAAAGGGGATTATGAATTATTTTAAAAACCTGATTGATGATCCCAAGACAGGCGAATTCACTCTCATGCTTTTTGACATTGATAATTTTAAAAGCATTAATGATAACCGGGGACATGTCGTCGGGGACATGGTTCTCAAAAAGGTCGTAAGTATTGCCAAGGAAAATATCAGGGAGTTTGACATACTTGGTCGTTACGGCGGAGATGAGTTCCTGGTCATTTTGCCGAAAACTAAAATAACGGATGCCCTGATTATTGCCGAACGGTTCAGAAAGAGAGTCAGTGAAGAACCGGATATTTCGGTTTCTATTGGATTGGCTGCTTATCCGGAAGATGGCAGGACAGCCCAGAATCTGATTGAGACCGCCGATGCTGGCCTGTATCAGTCCAAAAGGGTCGGTAAGAACGCAATAAACCATGTCGGCTCAAAGATCTGAATTTTCACAGAATATTAATCGGTTGTTCACGAAATGTACACATTCATTCCTTAGAATATCATCCAGGGATACAATCCCTCCTGAGACAAATAGAATCATGGACTGTTGGGAAAACCTAAAGGGGGTTAGGCAATGAATGCAGGGAATATACTTATCGCAGACGATGAAGCCAGAATGAGGAAACTGGTTGCTGATTTTTTAAAAAAGGAAGGGTATACCGTCATCGAAGCGGAAGATGGGAAACAGGCCCTGGATATTATTCATTCTGGACAGCATATCAGCCTGGCTATCCTGGATGTCATGATGCCCGAGACGGATGGATGGACGGTATGCAGGGAAATCCGAAAGAGCGGCCAGACTCCGGTCATCATGCTGACGGCAAGATCTGAGGAATCGGATGAGCTGTTCGGTTTTGATCTGGGCGCAGATGAATATATTACGAAACCTTTCAGTCCGCTGATCCTGGTCGCGCGGGTGCAGGCCCTTCTTCGCAGAACCAGCGATCCGAAGGCTAGCGTTAAAAACCTTGACGGCCTGGAGATTGATAAAAACAGGCGAGTTGTAAGTATTGACGGAGAACGGGTAGATTTAAGCCCGAAGGAATATGAACTGCTTTTATATCTGGTAGACAATGAAAGCCTGGCTGTATCGAGGGAACAGATCTTGAATTCAGTCTGGGATTACGATTATTATGGCGACGCCAGAACTGTGGACACCCATATCAAACGGTTAAGGTACAAATTAGGGATCAAAGGAGACTTTATTCAAACCGTCAGAGGACTGGGATACAGATTTGAGATAATCTGAATTTGAGGTAATTCTAATGAAATCATCAATCAAACTAAAACTATTCACTGCCATAAGTTGTCTGACCCTATTGTATGTTTTGCTTTCGTGGTTTTTAAATGACCAGTTTCTTGCGAAGTATTACTACTTGAACAAGGAAAGCACCTTGAAGGAGTACTACCATGAGATCAATGAAAACTATGATGGCGAGCCGTTCGATATTTTACTCAATCTGGAGAAAATTGAGAGGACCGAGGGCCTGAACATTACGATTCTTGATTCATCCATGTATATCAAATATATTTCTTCATTAAAAGAAGAAGAATTTTTTCATGAGCCATTCAAAAAGCCTGGAGGCTCGGATTATTCGTTTATTCCTGATATTACCATCCTTAAAGATGCCCAGAATTCCACGCAGCCTGTGATTGTTAAATCCACTGACCGCAGACTGAATTCCGATTTTATTAATCTGGTTGGACGGTTAAATAACGGAGACTATCTGTACCTAAACACTCCGGTCGTCGCGATCGAGGAAAGTGCGGCAATTGCCAATAAGTTTTCTCTTATTACGGGTTTGTTTATTATGGTTATCGGGGTGCTGATCGTATTTTTCTTTACAAATAGATTTACCAAACCCATCCTTCGTCTGAATGAGATCGCCCAGGCCATGGTCAAACTGGATTTTGGCAAAAAATACCCAGTGCGGACCTACGACGAAATTGGCGAACTTGGGTCAAGCATTAACTCGCTTTCCACCCAATTGGAGAAATCGATCAATGAACTCCGGCAGGCCAATGAAAAGCTCATGGAGGATATCGAAAGAGAAAGAAAAATAGACGACATGAGAAAAGAATTTATTTCCAATGTTTCACATGAGCTAAAGACGCCGATTGCACTGATCCAGGGTTATGCCGAGGGACTCAAGGTCAATGTCAATGAAAGTGAAGAGGATAAAGACTTCTATTGTAATGTGATCATTGATGAAAGCGCCAAGATGAATAAGCTTGTCAAACAGCTCCTGGAGTTATCGCAGATCGATGCGGGCTACACCCGGCTGGAAAAAACAGATTTTGACTTAAACGAACTGGTTGAATTTGTCCTCAGAAAGAATATGCTGCCGATCAAAGAGAAAAATATTCAGCTGACCCAGGAAATTCAGGATAAATTTACGGTTAATGCCGATATCGACAGGATTGAACAGATCATCGTGAACTATCTGGTCAATGCGATCAATCATGCAGACCAGCGCAAAGAAATTAATGTCAAGCTCGAAAAAACAGGACAAAAAGCCAGAGTAAGCGTTTTCAACTCCGGCACTCCCATTCCGGAAGAAGCTCTGGATAAGATTTGGACCAGCTTTTATAAGGTGGACAAAGCAAGAACCCGCTCTTATGGCGGCACAGGCCTTGGCTTGTCGATCGTCCGGGCCACTCAGGAACAGCATGGCAATGCATATGGGGTTCAAAACGTGGAAAATGGCGTCGAGTTTTGGTTTGAAGTAGATCTAGCGGAATAACCAAGAAAAGAGGAATTTGTGAGTGAAAAAGAAGTTATTAGTTGTGGGACTTGTTACCTTACTGATCGTGTTGACAGGGTGTTCGGCAAGTACTTCTTCGACGGCGACGGACGACACGGTAACAGCACAGATGGAAAGCACACAGACCGAGGGAGTCCGGCCAACCCGGCAGATGGATTTACTCGGAAAAGTGGTCAGTGTGGGTGAAAAACAACTGATTGTCGCAGAACTGCAATCTTCGGATTCTTCACAAAGCGAACAGAAAGCAGCTCCGCTGGAACAAGGAGATACGAGTGCAGGAACTTCGCCGGCACGGGAAATGAATGATAAGGCGACCGGAATGAACTATACAATTGTCATTGCTGAAGATACACCAATTTTTAGTAGAACGGCGGGCGCAGATAGCGCTCAGGAAACCAGCATTAATCTGAGTGATTTAAAAGCAGGCGATATCCTGAGAATATGGGTGAAAGAACTGAATACTTCAGAAGAATCCAACGCAGTATACGTGGAATTAACGTCGCAGCAAACGACGTAAGTCAGAATATGCTTTGCGAGAAGGATTTTGGTTTGTTTGAATCAAAAAACTGAGGGATGTATCCAATCAGAAGGATGCATCCCTTTTAACACCGATTTATCCCAAAACGGATTGCTTGCTTTTAAAGGGATAATGGCGGAATATAGAGAATAATACAAACGGACAAACGTATGAGCTTAAGTTTATCATTGTCAGAGGTGCCCGGGTCGGGGAATCCGATGTTGCGCCAGTGAATCTTCCGTGATTGATATATTGGGATGATATGGAGAGATATAAGAAGAGACATATAAAGAGATGGAACAGATTATATTTCAAGAGAGAGTAGGATGAAGTATGAAAAAAATTGCTTTGGTCACTGACAGCACTGCGGATTTGCCGGACGAACTATCGAAAAAATGTCTGGCCCATGTTATTCCTCTTAAAATTCTATTTGGGGAAAAAAGTTTTGTGGATGGAGAAATTAGCCCCAAAGAATTTTATCGATGTCTAGAACAGGAAGAAGAGCTTCCGAAAACCTCTCAGCCTTCCCCGGAACAGTTTGTTTCGTTATACTCGATGCTTCTTGAAGAATATCAGGAGGTTATTTCCATTCATATTTCTTCCGGCTTAAGCGGTACGTTGAACGCGGCCCATCTGGCCAAAGAGAAAATAAAAGGTGCCATTCATCTAGTGGATTCTAAGACCATAAGCCTCGGTCTGGGCTTGATGGTAATGGAGGCATCCAAAGCTATCAAAGAGGGTTTGGAATCAGTTCAAGTTTTGGATAAGCTTCAACAGGCCAGAAATAGCATTGAAACGCTTTTTACCTTAAATACGCTGGAATACCTCCAAAAAGGCGGAAGAATCGGCAGGGTATCAGGGTTTATGGGGACACTGCTGAATATCAAACCGGTAATCCGGGTAGGTGATGACGGAGTTTACCAGAATTTTGGCAAAGTCCGGAGTCAGGAGAAAGCTTTAAAAAGCATTGTCAAGGCATTTCAGGACTTCGCTGGGAAAAGGACAAATATTAAATTTGCCGTTGCGCATGGAGCGGCTCCCCAGGCAGGACTATATTTGAAAGAAGAACTGGAGAATGCTTTTCAAAAACCGGCTGAGATGTTTGCGCAGGTTGGAGCCGTAATAGGTGCCCATACAGGACCGGGAACAGTTGGAGCAGCTATCCAGCTGGAGTAACCAGGTGACAATACGATATCTGTTTAGTAAATTTTCAAGAGAAAAGACTTCCTGCTGCCTTTTCGAAAGGCAGCAGGAAGTCTTTTCTCTTTTTTTATATGTTTTGACTACCCCATCATTTCGCCCATCCGCGAGACATCATAGCCGCCTAATCCCTTGATTTCCTTGCGGTAGGCTTCAGAACGGATAATAGCCAGCAGGGCCTGGAAATGTGGTTTATTCAGGTCTTCCTGGCGCATCACGAGGTCATATCTTTCCGTTTTTAGTGGAATAAAGTCAAGACCTGACACCTGCATAGCTGCTTTTTCAATGCCAAGCCCTACATCGGCTTCTCCCCGCGCAACTTTGCTGGCCACGGCCATATGGCTCATTTCTTCATCGTAGTAGCCATTGATCAAGTGATGTGGGATACTCTCAATACGCAATTTTTCATCAAGCAAGACTCGGGCTCCCGACCCGCGTTCGCGGTTAATAAACCGGACGTCCGGTCTGATCAGGTCTTTCCAGGATGTAATATCTTTAGGATTGCCACGGGAAATATAAAAGCCTTCCTGGCGATAGACCAGATTAATCACGATTGTTTGGTGTCCGGGCATAAGTCTTCGGATATAAGGAAGATTATAATCATCGGCATCACTGTCCCAGAGATGGACAGTAGCAATGTTGGCTTCACCCCTGTAGAGTGCCAGCAGACCATCAATGCTGCCGATATAGCTTCTTAAGAATTTGATATTCGGGTATTGTTTCAAAAGGTGACGGGTTAGAATATCCAGTATGATATCTTGGCCGCAAATAACGACCGTATCCGATATAGAGACATCAGGAGAACGGACGGATTCTGAAGAGTGCTCTAAGACTGGATAAGTAAAGACGTCGGTCGTCATTGAGGCACCTTTGCTTTTCTGAATATAGGCTTCGATATCCTTGTCCTCTACTCTTACCTTACGTCCAACCCGGTATGCAGCAAGATCCCCGCGTTTGATCAATTCATAGACGGTATACTTGGATATTTTAAGTTTCTGGGCTACTTCTTCAGGGGTATAGGAAGTGCTTTCAAGCAATGCCAGTCACCTCAATTTTAAAATAATATCATTTTATTATATCACAGGACAAAACAGTACTCAAAATGAAAGAACAAAACAATTATATTGGTCTATATTGGTTTTCAATTAATATTGAAGGGCCGAGTTATATATTGTATAATCATTTATATTAGTTTAATTGGCTTATGTTTGTTTATCTTGGATGGAGATAGGAAAGCAAACATATCATTTATTTTTAGGAGGAAAATTTAATGAAAAAAATGGGTGGAATTCTGATTGCGGTTTTGGTTTCATGTTTGGTACTTGTTGGCTGCAGCAGTTCGGGTAGTTCAGCAAATCGTACTGAACAAAAAGAAACGGTTCCGGTGGAGATTCTTGTATCAGCAGCAGCCAGTTTAAAAGATGCCATGACGGAAATAGAAACACAGTACGAAGGAAAAAACGCAGGGATTAATCTGACGATTAACTATGGTTCATCTGGTTCTTTGCAGCAGCAGATTGAGCAAGGTGCGCCGACTGATTTATTTATTTCAGCAGGAAAAAAACAAATGGATGCATTGGAAAAAGGGAATCTTTTAGCGGAAGAGACCCGGATTGACCTGCTTGGGAACGATCTTGTGCTGATTGCAGGGAAAAATAATGAAGATATTACCAGTTTTCAGGACCTTGCCAAGGCAAACAAAATCAGTATTGGTACTCCGGACAGTGTACCGGCAGGGAAATATGCTCAGGAAGCTTTAACCAGTATGAAATTATGGGACACGCTGCAAGCCAAATTGGTTCTGGCCAAAGATGTCATACAAGTACTGACATACGTAGAAAGCGGGAACGTTGATGCTGGTATTGTCTATCAATCTGATGCTCAGGGATCCGATAAAGTAAAAGTCGTTGCAGTTGCACCGGCTGACAGCCATAGCACCATTGTTTATCCTGCGGCTGTAATTGCCGGTACCAAGAATCTGACTGAAGTGAAGGATTTCTTAAGTTACTTAAGCAGTGGAGATGCTCAACAAATTTTTGGAAAATACGGTTTCAAATAAACAAATAAGAAGAATCATCAACATTCAGTGGAATTTGACAGCATGATAAATATTTAGTTGTTGATATTTAGTTGTTTTATATCTAAATAATAGGTATGATAATACATGCCCGAAATAAATATATTAAATTATCAAATTATGGCGAGCAGATTTTTAGTAGTAAAGGAGCGGTATGTTAACGCAGTATTGCTTAAAATCTGCTGTCATGTATTTCATATTTTGGCTTGATAGAGTACAGTAAATAGGATATTTGTTCTGCACGGATCAGGAGAGACGCTAATGAGCTTTGACTACACACCAATTATCTTATCCCTAAAAGTTGCAACGGCAGCAGTTATCATTGTTGTCTTGTTGGGGATCCCTTTAGCCGGTCATATGGCCAGACGAAATTTTCCGGGGAAGGATCTGGTAGAGGCTTTTGTCACTTTGCCGCTGGTTCTTCCTCCTTCGGTCGTTGGCTTTATCCTGCTTTGGCTGTTCGGTAAGAATGGGCCTTTAGGTCAATTTTTGACCGGTGTTTTTCATGTCAGCGTCGTGTTCAATCTGGCTGGAGCAGTCATTGCTGCGGCTGTAGTATCATTCCCTATGATGTATCAATCGACGAAAGCTGCAATGGAGGGAGTCGACAAAACGCTGGAGAATGCTGCCCGTACCTTGGGTGCAGGTGAGCTGCGCGTTTTTCTTACCATCACGATCCCGCTTTCCTGGCCGGGTATTGTCTCGGGGTTCATCCTATCCTTTGCGCGTTCTCTTGGAGAATTCGGAGCCACACTAATGATCGCAGGCAATATTCCCGGAAAAACACAAACCATGCCGATTGCGATTTATATGGCCAATGAAGGCGGGGATACTGCAACGGCGATGATTCTGGTTGTGATCATGACGGTATTCAGCTTCTTAGTGATCTTTTGGCTGAACCGTTGGTCAAAAAGGCAGCAAAAAGGATTTATTCAGGAAGAGGGGAGTGAGTAAGTAAGATGCTAAAGGCTAAATTTAATTTAACGCTTCGTCATTTTGAGCTTGAGGCCGAATTAGAAGCTGAAAATGAAATTCTGGTCCTTGTTGGACCCTCAGGCTCGGGAAAAACGACGATCTTAAAATGCCTGGCCGGACTGAAAGCTCCTTCCCAGGGGATCATTCAAATCAACGATCGTATCGTCTACTTCTCGGAGAATAAAATTAATTGTCCTTCAAAAGAGAGAAGGGTGGGATACGTATTCCAGGAGTATGCCTTGTTTCCTCATATGTCGGTCAGAAGAAATATCTTGTACGGAGTAAGCAAGGAAAAGCGTCATGCCAAACCGCGGGCTGCTGAGGAGATGATGGAGATGCTTGGTATTCTTCACCTCCAGAACCGTTATCCTCAGCATATTTCGGGAGGAGAAAAGCAACGGGTCGCTTTGGCCAGGGCATTAATGACCGAACCTGAGATCATGCTGCTTGATGAGCCTTTGTCAGCTCTTGACCAGGAAACGAGAAGCGGGCTGCAGCAGGAGCTAAAGAAAATCCAAAGCCAGTGGAAAATTCCTTTTGTTTTGGTTACCCATGATCTTGCTGAAGCAGAACTGCTGGGGGATCAGATCATCCGCATAGACAGGGGCCAAAGCATTTCCAATAGAAGACAAAGCTTTGGAGACATTAAAGGCTAAACCCTGTCACCTGTTCTTGAATAAATCGCAAAATCCTTCCCGCTAAAAACGGAAAGGATTTTTTATATGTTGCCAAAATGTTTATGAATTGTAAACCATCTTATGGGTTATTCGTTTAGAATTTCCGTTTCGGAAACCTTGAAGGATATTTGCTGTTATCGCGGTTTCGGTGGAATCCTTGCTGCTGGTCAAACCTGCGGGGCTGCCTACTGCGCAAAGGCGCTTCCTCGGTCAGCACGATCGGAGCAGTACTTGGCTCCTTTGTCAGCAGCTTCAGTGCAGCGGATAACAAAGTGATGGAATCGTTGTCCTCCAACAGTTCCTCCGCCATTTCCTTGTAGCGTAAAATATCTTCGTCCTCGGCCGCTTTAAGAATTTTATCCATGGTCAGGCGCTGCTGACCGACAAGTACGTCGTTAAAGGTCGGCAGAGGCTTGCGCGTAATTCTTCTTTTGGCGACCTGCTCAATCAGTCTTAAATGGCCGATCTCTCTTGGAGTAACAAATGTAATCGCCTGTCCGCCTTTGCCGGCCCTGCCAGTACGTCCGATTCTGTGGACATAACTTTCTGGATCCTGGGGAACGTCAAAATTGTAGACGTGCGTCACGCCGCTAATATCGAGACCTCTGGCCGCAACGTCCGTAGCAACCAGAATCTCCGTTAAACCTTCTTTAAAATGACGCATTACCATATCGCGCCTGGCCTGGGTCAGGTCGCCGTGGATTCCCTCCGCGGAATAACCTCTTTTGCTTAAAGCCTCAAACAGCTCATCGACCCGCCGCTTTGTCCGTCCAAAGACAATGGCCAGATCGGGAGACTGAATATCCAACAGGCGGCAGAGTACATCAAACTTTTGTTTTTCCTGGACTTCCACGTAACACTGTTCGATTTGAGGAACTATGATCTCTTTGGTTTTCATGCTGATATATTCCGGATTCTGCATAAAGCGCTGGGCCAGATCCAGAATCGATTTTGGCATCGTTGCAGAGAAAAGCAGCGTCTGCCTTTGTTCGGGAACTTCCTTCAGAATGTTTTCAATATCTTCCACGAAACCCATACTGAGCATTTCGTCTGCTTCATCAAGCACGACCGTTTCAACCTGTTGAAGACGGATGGTTCTTCTTCTCATATGGTCCATCAGCCGTCCGGGAGTCCCCACAATAATCTGCGGCCGGTTCCGCAGAGACCGGATCTGCCGGTCAATATCCTGTCCGCCGTAAATTGGCAGGGACCGGACATCTTTAAACTGACCAATACGGTTCAGTTCTTCAGCTACCTGGATAGCTAGTTCCCGGGTTGGTGTGACCACAAGGGCTTTGATACTTTCTCTGTCAGGATTCATACGCTCAATCATCGGAATTCCGAAAGCGGCTGTCTTGCCAGTTCCGGTCTGAGCCTGCCCGATAATATCCTTGCCTTCCAGCACAAGCGGAATCGTTCTCTCCTGAATCGGTGTGGTCTCTTCAAAGCCCATTTCAGAAATAGCTTTGGTCAGTACACTACTAAGGCCTATTTCAAAGAAATTTGACATGTAAATGGTTCTCCTTTTTTATCGTGTTTACTATTTTATTATGACAAAAACTGCTTCATATCATTTATTCATTTTTATAAATAATAAATGAAAAAGCAATCGTTATAATATCTAATCAAATCTATCTAAACATTTTAACACATAACTGAAAAACAGGGAAGTTAAATACAACTGTTGAAAGAAATAGGAAACAGAATTACAGAAAAATAGAAGTATAAAAGAATAGAGAACTGCCTTCTTTCATTACTCTATCTATAATTACGTTCACAAATTTCCTTTATTGAAGATCCACGCGAGCAGCAAATACTTTTTGGCCTCCCACAAACTTCAAGATGGCAGCACTTTTCTCAGGATTATGGGTTGCAGGATTCACGGTGATTGTACCGGTGATTCCTTGAAAATCTGTCAGGTTCTCGAGGGCTTCCCTGATCTTTTCCGTATCCATGCTGTTCGCCTGCTCAATGGCTGTGATGATCATGTTCGCAGCGTCGTAACCAAGTGCGGCAAACATATCAGCATCCTGACCGTATTCCTTTTTGTAAGCAGCTGCAAAGTCTGCCAGGACTGGATCATCCAAAGCGACCTGATCTACATAATAAGCGTTGTTCAGCGCGGTTTTGCCGGCAATATCGCTAATCGGCCCTGTTCCCCAGCCATCACCGCCGAGGAAGACCGTGTCAAGTCCCATTTCACGGGCCTGCTTTATGATGGCCCCGGCTTGATTGGCCCATCCGGGGACAAAGATCACATCAGGGTCTTGAGCTTTAATTTCTGCAAGCATGACCCGGAAATCTGTATCCTGGCCGAAAGTGTATTCTTCGGAAGCGACAATTTGTTTGCCTGCTTTTTCAAAAGTATCCTGAAAACCTACTGCCAGACTCTTGGCATAGGTGCCGTTCTGATCAATAATCAGCGCGGCTTTGGACACATTCAGTGTGTTCAGCACATAGGATGCAGCGATTTCCCCTTGGAAAGTGTTGATAAAGCAGCTCCGGAACACCCATTTGTTCAGCCCTTCATCGCCGACGGTAATGCTTTCGTCTGTGCTGGTCGGCGTAATCAGCAGTACATTGTTGGCGGACGCAACAGGGATTGCTGCAAGCGTATTCGCATTCGTCATCGAACCGATGATCGCGATGACTTTATCCTGTGTAACCAGTTTGGTGGTCGCTGCGGTTGATTCGGCAGCATTGGACTGATTGTCGGCACTGATGTATTCAATTTGACGTTTAAGTACGCCTCCATTTTCATTCGCTTCTTTGATTGCCAGCTTCGCCCCGTTTTCACCCATGATTCCAAACTCGGCAATTTCTCCGGTTAATTCAAAATTGCCGCCGATTTTTATTTTTGCTGTTTTTGGAGCATTGCAGCCGGATACAAGCATCAGACATAGTCCTGTAATCAAGGTGGCAGAACAGATTTGTTTAAATTTCATATCTTCTGATCCTCCTACGTTTCCAACCATTTTAATCGTATAGTTTATTGAGGAAAGTGTCAATAAGAGAATCAGTTTAACAATGAAGTTGCTTTTTACGATGTTCCTCAGCGCACAAGCAAAATTTAAGCTATTACTTTGTCGAGCAGGTTTTTTGTTTTTTCCATTGTCCAACCAGCAAAACTCCGGCAGTAATCAAAGCAATCTAAAAAGAGACTTTAACCAAAGTTAAAGTCTCGCTAACAACTAAGTTGCCTCTGGACCGGGACATCATCTGTCCGTAATGACGGTCTTGAGTATATTTTGATTGTCTCTTAGCTGTTTCAGATAAGCCTGGGCTTCATTTTCTGTCAAGAATACTTCAACCCGGTCGTCCCCGATTTCAGCATCATCCCAGGTAAGAAATCTATCCTGCGAGAGTTTGGTGATATTCCAGCAAGTATCAGCATCGTTGTCCTTAAAGACAGTTGTTGTACTTGCAAGCATATGGCCATAATCCTCGAAGCCAAATGTTCTTGCAAAGGTGTCCTTCGTCATCACAACACTCCTTCAGGTATCGTTTAAATCAACAACTTCATTCGCTAAATTTTTTTAAAACCTCATAATCTTTTATTTTAATCGCTGTACTGTGGAAATCGATCATTCCTTCGTCTCTCATTTTGCAGAGTTCACGGGAAAGGGAAGGGCGGGAGACGTTAATGAAATCGGCCAAATCATTCCGGTTGAGGTTTAATTGAAAGGTATGATTGCCGGTCTTCTTGTACTCATCGAGTAAATAGGTGCTGACCTTGCCCCGGAGACTCTTGATTGAAAGGTACTCTACCTTTTTATTGAGCATTAATGCCCTGTTCGATAAGACCTTCAGCATATTCATGATCAATTTCTTATGGCTGATGCATACTTTCTCACAGCAGCCGACAATTTTGTCCTGTGGAAAAAACATCACCGTACAGCTTGATTGGGCGATGACTGTGACCGGCCAGGACTTTGTACCGGAATAGGCGGCCATTTCTCCGAACATTTCTCCGGGGCCAAGAATACTGATTAAAACCCTGTTCCCGGAAACCGTTTCTTTGGTGGAGGAAACATTCCCGCTCAAAACTACACCAATTTTGGAGAGCGTTTCCCCAGCTAAGGTCAGGCATTCATTCTTTTTATAATCATGAATTTTTATATTCATACAATGAAGAATACCAAGAATTTCGCTGGGTTCAATCTTGTCAAACAGCGCACAGCTGCTCAACGGCTTTAGCCATTTTTCATACATGTCCCACACACCTCTGAATCGATATCCTGTAGCGCATCTTTCATTTTTGTCAGGATTTCTGTGACCATACCGGCGGATTCTTTGCTTTGGGCTGCCGGTTTGCGCATTTTTTTATACAAGAATTATAACCTTTTTGGCGGTGTATTTCCAGTGATTTACCTTACTCCAGATATTCTCCCCGTGGAGTTTGGATAACCCGCTGGATTTTTTCCTCGTACCCACTGACCGCATTGATATAGATCATGAATTCCTCCCCGCCTTTTTTTACTCGGAATTCATAACAGAAAGCTTCGGGCCAGCCGGGAAGGGATATGACGACCAGCCTGTACTCCTGGATGGAGACGTCAGAACGAAGACGAGATTTGGCCTGATCCATCGTGATTTCAGGCAGAAGCGTGCGTTTATGGTGAAACAGCCAGTACGATGTTGCATCATAACCTATTATTCTGCCGTTGTCTTTGGCAACAATCAGCCGGATTTTATCAGGATAGATTCGAATGCCTTGTTCTTCAACGACTGCGTCCAGCTGTATCGTTCCGCCAAAATCATTGACTGAAGTCTGAACAAGATTCTTCCATCCAAGATTTTGTAAAGTTTTCAAGGCCCGAGATGCTGTATTGTCTGCATCAAATCGCTGCAGACCAAGCGCTCTTTCATCCCGGAAGTACGTGATCACACCGCCTTTTTTAGCCACGTCGACCGTAGTGCTGCTAAATTTGAAAACATAAACGCTGAAAGTACCGTTGGAGATGCCGGAAGACTGCGGATCAACGTTCGTATAGCCAAGGGTCTGCAAAAAATCAGTGGCTGCAGCTTTTGCTTCCGTCTCTGTTACGGTCTTTTCAGGCAGACCAAGCGGTTCCGACACAAAATGCGTATCCGCCTGACCCTCATAAGAATATGGGGGGTATTTCTGCAGGCTGGAATCAAGCTGCTCAAGACCAGAGCTGACTGAGTCAGGGACTGTAGCAGCACCTTCTTCTCCAATGGCTGAGGCAGGAGCAGCATTGGAAAAATTAGTTGAAGCACTCCGCTTATTTTTACTGAGCCAGGAAATATTTTCTGTACTAAGACTGACGTTGAGTTCTTGAACGGTCCGGTTAACAGAAATAAGCCTTTCCTGCATATTGGTCAGCGTTTTTTCCTGAGAAGCATTCATCTGCTCACCTTTGGCAATCTGCTGCGTCATCAGATGGGCATATTCGCCGATTTGATTCAGAAACTGATCGACATAATTTAACCCGTATTCATCTGACGGCAGCAGAGAGAGATCCTTCACGGCCGTTCCACTCTGCTGCCAGGATTGGCTTAAATACAATACCTGCTGGGTCGGGGTCCCTGCAGCCCTGCTTTTGGCCAGAGTGGTTTCCAAACCGTCAAGGTGAGTCACCAGGTCGGCAAAAGATCTTTGATATTGGTTTTCGGCAGCGAGGTCCAAACTTTCAGCTCTTTGGAATTGATTCACCCCCCAGATCAGAGAGAGCGCGAGCCCCGCAGCTAAAGCCCACGGCCAAAATCTTTTCTTCATAGTTTTTCCTCCTAACGACAAAAGATGTGTTTGCCAATTTGAATAATTTGAGGTCGTGACCAGATATAATTGTTGCTTGTCTTGGCAGGGTTAAAAAAGAATAATGCTCCGTAGGCAGGGTCTGTTCCGTGTAACGCTTCATATACTGCGTTATAGGCCGAAGGAACAGGCTCATTCCAAATGGACCCATCTGCTACTGGAGAAAAAGCACCGGGTTGGTAAATAACATCTGGAATCGTATTTGGAAATGAGGAACTTTGGATACGGTTTAACACAACAGAGGCAACGGCAATTTGTCCGCGATAGGGCTCTCCTTTAGCTTCGGCACTGACCAGACGGGCTAAAAGATTAATATCCGAATTCTTATATCCAATCGCTGTGCCGCCGACTGTCACACTTTCCCCTGTCAAGCGTTTGAGCTCACGTATGGTTCTGGTTCCGGCTATACCATCTGCGCCTAGTCCGTGTTCTTTTTGAAACAAACGGACCCTGGCCTCGGTTTGACGTCCATAGATTCCGTCAATTGAACCGATCACATATCCCAGCATAGACAGCCTTTTTTGGAGTTCCGCTACCTCCGGCCCGCGGGATCCGCGTGAAAGATTGCGGTCTCCCAAGGCAGCATTGCTCAAGGAGGATGCACACAGCATGAGGGTCATCACTACAACAAGAATTCTTTTATACGTTGGATGGGGAGATAATGACATACAACCACCTCATGATTCTTTTTTTCCATAGTCTGGCTTAAGATACCGAATATTATCCGCTTTCCCATATTTTGAAGTCATATGTTATAATACAATCGTATAACTATATTTTGTCGGATACCTGTGAGGGAGTATGGGCATGGATATCAAGCCGATCAAGAGCAGGAGAACTACAGAGATTATTCTTGAGCAGATCAAAAACTTTATGATTCAGGGTCAGCTGAATCCGGGTGATAAGCTACCGACAGAAAGTATTCTTGCCGAAAAGTTTGAAGTAAGCAGAACTTCGGTCAGGGAGGCATTATCAGCGCTGAGCCTGACAGGGATTCTCGATATCCGGCAGGGAGAAGGAATTTTTGTCAAACGTTCTCCATCCAATGCAGTGATTGAACCTCTAAGTTTTATTTTTTTGCTGGAAAATGATTTCGAAAAAATTATTGATATCTGTATTGCTCTGGAGACCCAAGCCGTTGATCTTGTTGCCCGAAACAGGGATAACAGCGATATTGCCGCCATGCACATATTGTTTGAAAAGATGAAACAGGATCTGCCGGAAGGCAAAAATGTCCAGAAGGATGATGTCTCTTTTCATCTCGCTTTAGCCGGGATGTGCAAAAACCCGCTTCTGGAACGAATGATCAATACCGCTCTGGATATATCCGGTCAGGTTTTACGATCGACGTATCAGCAGTGGGTGCGGACCTATTATTTTGAAAACAGACAGATGCTTTATCAGGAACATCTGGAGATCTTTCAGGCTGTGGAGAATAAGGATAACGAATCAGCTAACCGGCTGATGAATGCCCATCTTTCCAAAGCCCAACAGGAACTGAAAAGATTTGAAAGAATTAGGGATATCCTGGAGTATTAGTATGCCTGGTATACATCTATTTCCTGATTGTAGTGCTGCTGTTTTACAAGCTGGATAAAGAGTATCCGTAAATCGTTCAGGATTTATGGACCGCCGCGCAGCTAAGAGAGTGCAGGAATAACCGCGAAAATTCAGTGAATATTTTAGCTGAAAGCCTCTTGTTTTCAAGAAAACCTGCGGTTATAATGAAAAAAATTGACAAAGGAGGCGCTTTGAATGCAAAAGTACGAATGTACAGTATGTGGTTATGTTTATGATCCGGCTGAAGGAGATCCGGATGGTGGGATTGCTCCCGGTACAGCTTTTGAAGATCTGCCCGATAGTTGGGTTTGTCCTTTGTGTGGGGCCGGGAAAGACGAATTCGAAGTTGCTGTTGAATAGAAGAATTGCGATTATTTTTTCACTTTGATTTTAAATAAAGATTGACCAGAGAGGATGTTATTCGGCATCCTCTTTTCATTTGAAAAACCATGACAGAATTGGAAAAAAACTGATATAATAGCATCAGGTATAGTTGTCTGGTCTATTGGCAACTTATTTTTCCTTTCCGGAAGTGTGGGGGTGAACGATGGATGACAAGCATACTTGTCGTTGATGATGATCACAATATCTGCCAGCTGTTGGAACTTTATCTTTTGAATGAGGGATACCAGCTTTATATGGTTCATGATGGAAGCAGTGCGCTCGATGTCCTGCGAACAGAAAAAACAGATTTAGTGATTCTCGATATCATGCTGCCGGTCATTAACGGGTGGGAAGTCTGTAAAATGATCAGGCAGATCAGCTCTGTTCCGATCATTATGCTGACTGCCTGTGATTTGATGGAAGATAAGATTCAGGGGTTTGAACTTGGTGTCGATGATTATATTGTGAAGCCTTTTGAACCGAGGGAACTAGTGGCCAGGGTCAAAGCCAGACTAAAAAACGTTCAAGGATATGAAACGAAGGATAGAGCAGATCAACAAGCTGAAACCAATGTTCTGAATATCGGAAATATCCAGGTGGATATGAACCGTTATGAGGCCAGACTGGAAGGCGAAAAAATAGAACTGAAGCCGAAAGAGATCCAGCTGCTGTATTTCCTTCTCAAGAACAGAAATATGGTTTTTACCAGAGATCAGCTGCTGGAAAAAGTATGGGGATACTCATATGAAGGAGATACCCGGACTGTTGATGTTCATATCAACAAACTGAGAGAAAAACTGGAGGGTGTTTATTCTAACTGCCGGATCAGTACCGTCTGGGGAGTAGGATACAAGCTGGAGATTGATGGTTAAGAAAACAATTTTCTCAAAACTGTTTTTTACCTATCTGATCTTGATCATTGCGGTGATGGCTGTCATTGCCGTTCTTCTCTCCTATGCGTTTAACAACTATGTATTCGGGGAAAAGCAGCAAGAAATGCGTGCTGCGGCAGCCGAAACGGTTCTGCTGCTTGGGAAGTATGAACAGGCCGAAATAACCTATTCGGAACTAAATGATTCGCTGGATATCCTGGGTTCGATGACGGGTTCACGGATTTATGCAATCCGGCTGAATCCGGAGGTTCTTGCGAATAAGAATCTGGTACTGGATAAGAAACTGCTGGATGCGTACCTGTTTGAAGATTTAAAAAGCATCCTGCAGGGCAAGGAAGTTTCCCGGAAAAAGCAATACTCGGACAGGTTTGCCGCAGATGTAGCCTTTTTAGGGGTCCCCTACGGCCAGGGCAATATGATTGAAGGAGCTATTTTGTTTTTTGCTCCGCTTGACGAAATCTACGCTTATATTCAAAAGATCAATATGATCATATGGTGTTCTGCGCTGGCGGCAGTTATCTTAAGCGGTATCATGATTTATCTGGCAGCCCTTAAAATTACCAGGCCGTTGAAAATCATGGAAGAGGGAGCGATACAGCTGGCCGCCGGAGAGCAGATCAATGATTTGGCAGTTCATTCAGGTGATGAGCTGGAAAAGATGGCAAAAGCCTTCAATAATATGAAAAACCAAATCAGTACGGCCGAAAATATGCGGCGGGATTTTATGGCAAGTGTGTCTCATGATCTGAGAACTCCGCTGACATCGATCAACGGTTTTGTCCAGGGAATGCTGGATGGATTGGTAAAACCTCAGGACTATCCAAAGTATTTGAATATTATTAAAACGGAAACAAACCGTTTAATGGGGCTGACAGGTGAAATCCTGGAATCAGCGAAAATTCAGTCGGGGGAGATTACACTCACCAGGAAGTATTTCCTGGTCGGGAATACCCTGGAGGAGATTCTGGAAAGCACAGGGATGAGGGAAAATCCTAAAAACATAGAGCTGATGATGGATTGTCCGGACGGACTGGAAATCTATGCAGATCAGCATCGTTTTAAACAGATCCTGATCAATATCCTGGATAATGCGTTGAAATATACCGGAAAGAACGGAAAAATCAAACTGACTGTAACGCCGGAAGACGGCGGGATCAAATTGAGCGTTCAGGACAACGGGAAGGGAATCGCACCACAGGATCTGCCATTTATTTTTGAGAGATTCTACCGGGCAGATAAATCCCGGCAGGAGGTGGAAGGCGGAACCGGTCTTGGTCTTAACATCACCAAGATGCTGGTTGAGCAGCACGGCGGCAGAATTAGCGCTTCCAGCACCTATGGGCAGGGAACGGAGATTGTGATTTTTTTCCCTGGATAATACCTAGAATTTTAAAAAGTACGGTCATAATTTTACGTATTATTTACAACTCATCTGTTTTGCTTTGATATTTTTTCTTTATAGTAAGGCTGTAGACCGATGGTCTGCCTGCCTGAAGTATCAGGAGGGTAGTGATGAAAGGTAGAGTGTTCTTAACGGCATTCCTAATTCTTTCCTTTTTTGTCACGCTGAGCGGCTGCTCGGGCCAAACGGATCAATCGAAGAATTCCGAAGTGCCGCGAAACGGTGTTCAGACTGAAGACCAGCAATCCGCGAACAAAGGCGATCAGGTGCAAAGTGATGGAGTAGAAATCGATGGAGCAGAAACCGGCGGAGCAGGAATCGATGGAGCGGGGACAGACGGAACGGAAACAGACAAGAAAGAAAACAAGGAATCCGATAATCAAGAAATTTCGGTGGTTGCAAAATCAGGCACACGGTCGGCAGATGAAGAAAAAGAAGCTGTATTGGACGAGATTTCCAGAGAGCTTGATGAAATCATCAACACTGTGAATGCGATGGATGATATTGAGGAAAATGACCTGAAATAGCATTGTGGGGAGGAAGCAATATGAAAAGAATAAAAGTCTTGGTACTGGCTGTTATGAGTGTTTGCTTAATCCTTAACAGTGCATTGGTTTTGGCCAAGACAGACAAAACAACGGATGGCACATCAAGTAAACAGAGTTCCCAAAGCAACAAGCAGGCGAATACTGAAGCTAAGGGTGTTACTGTCCAGCAATGGCAGAAGGAACTCAAGCCTTTATTTGATGAAATCCGTGCCAATAAAACAGAGACGATCCATTTGCGCAATCAATTAACTCAGCTTCGCGATAATGCAGTTGCCAAGATTGATGATCTTAGACAACAGAATGAGAATTTGACCGATGAACAGATGGATGCCCTGCTTGCTCCGCTGAAGGACTTTTTGCAGACGCTCAAGGAAGATAAAGCTGAGATAGGAGGCCAGCTGGGCGACGTTCAGCAGCAAGTCGTTGATCTCAGAAAGACAAAAAAAGAACTGGATATTGCTCAGGCCAAAATAACGCTGCATAATATTATTATGGCACAAGAACAAAGAATTACGACGCTGAAAGCGACGATTGAAGATTTAGAGGATTTTCTGGATTAGACATTCTCCAGTAATTGTCTGATGAAAGATCAAAAATGAGATTAACCATAAGCCTCTGAGATACTGCTAATAGTAACGCACTATTGGCAGTATTTTTTTGTAATTCTTGCAAAATTGATTGGTTTGCATTTCTGTGCATTTTTCGCTGGAAAGTATCAATAATATAGATCATAAAGCTTAGTACTGAGTTAACGAGGCACTGGGTCATCAATTTAATAATGGATCACAAATATGGATCAAGCTTAAGCTAAAAAGGAGGTCTTTTGATGCCAATGAAAACGGCCACGATGGATGGCAATGAAGCTGCAGCGCTGGCGTCCTACGCCCTGACTGAAGTTGCCGCCATCTTTCCGATCACTCCGTCATCTCCAATGGCCGAAGGTATTGATGAATGGTCGGCGCACGGCAAAAAGAATATTTTCGGTCAGCCTGTAAAAGTGGTGGAAATGGAATCTGAAGCTGGTGCTGCGGGAGCCGTTCACGGATCACTCGCTTCAGGAGCGCTGACCACTACTTACACCGCTTCTCAGGGGCTGCTTCTGATGATTCCGAATATGTACAAGCTTGCCGGGGAACTGCTGCCGGCCGTGTTTCATGTAAGTGCCAGAGCACTGGCAACCCATGCGCTGTCCATCTTCGGCGACCATCAGGATGTCATGGCCTGCAGGCAGACAGGTTTTGCGCTGTTGGCATCAACTAACGTCCAGGAAGCACATGATTTGGGATATGTCGCTCATCTAAGTGCAATCCAATCCAGAATTCCGTTTCTTCATTTCTTTGACGGATTTCGTACATCGCATGAGTATCAAAAAATCAGCTTAATTGAACAGGAAGAGATCCGAGAAATTGTAGACCATCAGGCGCTTCAGGATTTCAGGGATCATTCCTTATGTCCTGAACACCCCGTTGTAAAAGGATCAACGCAGAATCCGGATGTCTACTTTCAGTTCAGGGAGGTTTCCAATCCGTTTTATGAGAAGGTCCCGGATATTGTAGAAGGCTATCTGCGGGAAATAGAAAGAATTTCAGGACGGGTCTATCACCCTTTTAATTATTACGGAGTACCGGATGCTGAAAATGTCATTGTGGCAATGGGGTCAGTCTGTGACACGGTTGAAGAGACGATTGACGTTCTGCAGAAGAGAGGGGAAAAGGTCGGGATGGTGATCGTTCATCTTTACCGGCCATTCTCGGCAAAATATTTCTTTAATGTATTACCCGCTTCCGTCAAAAAAATTGCGGTTTTGGACCGTACCAAGGAGCCGGGAGCATTAGGCGAACCGCTCTACCTCGATATTCTAGAATTATTCAGGCACACCTCGGATGGGACTCCGGAACAAATAGCCTATCAGCCGGTTATCGTGGGGGGGAGGTATGGGCTAGGATCCAAAGACACAACGCCTTCTCAGATCCTGGCGATATACCAGAATCTGAAACAGGACAAACCAAAAAATCATTTTACCATCGGGATTGTGGATGATGTCTCCGGTACTTCTTTACCGGAGGGCGAATGGCTGGATACAACCCCGGAAGGGACCATCAATTGCAAGTTCTGGGGGCTTGGTTCCGATGGGACTGTCGGGGCAAACAAATCGGCGGTAAAGATTATAGGGGACAATACCGACCTTAACGCCCAGGCCTATTTTTCCTATGACAGCAAAAAATCAGGAGGGACAACGGTTTCCCACCTCAGATTCGGCAGAAGTCCGATTAAGTCCCGCTATTTGGTCTTCAGCGCGGATTACATTGCCTGCCATAATCAATCGTTCATTTACCATTATGATCTCCTGAAAGGAATCAAAAAAAATGGCACTTTTGTTTTGAATTGCCCGTGGAAGAGCCTTGATGAACTTGAAGAGCATCTTCCGGCATACCTGAAGAAAACGATCTTTCAAAACAACATCCATTTCTATGTCATAGACGCAATTGATATTGCTTCGCAGATTGGCCTGGGCGGACGGATCAATATGGTGATGCAGGCCGCATTCTTTAAGCTGGCGAATGTCATACCGATTGAAGATGCCGTCCGGTATCTGAAAAATTCGATTGAAAAAACCTACGGCCGGAAAGGGCAGAAGATCGTTGAAATGAACAAAGCCGCCGTAGATCAAGGCATCAGCCGGCTTATCCGTATTGAGGCGCCTGCTTCCTGGGAGAGTGCCCAGGATCAAAAAACGGAGCTCAAAGAAGAACCCGAATTTATCAAGAAAATTCAGCGGCCGATTGCGCGCTCTGAGGGAGATGAGCTTCCTGTCAGTACCTTTTTGGGGATGGAGGACGGGAGTACGCCTCTCGGGACAACAGCCTATGA
This sequence comes from Dehalobacter sp. TeCB1, assembly GCF_001707455.1. NCBI lineage: Bacteria > Bacillati > Bacillota > Clostridia > Eubacteriales > Desulfitobacteriaceae > Dehalobacter > Dehalobacter sp. TeCB1. The sequence continues at coordinate 85,307 of NZ_MCHF01000065.1, forward strand.
AAAACGCGGTATTGCAGTCCAGATTCCAGAATGGCAGATAGACAAATGTATTCAGTGTAATCAGTGCGCCTATATTTGTCCGCATGCGACGGTCAGACCCTTTTTATTGGATGATCAGGAAAAAGCCCAGGCACCGGAGACATTTATAACGAAGGAAGCTGCCGGAAAAGGACTGGAGGGCCTGCATTACCGTATACAGATTGCCCCTCTGGACTGTACAGGCTGTATGAACTGTGCCGACATTTGTCCTGCTCCGGGAAAAGCATTAATCATGAAACCAGCCGAACACGAAATCGAAATGGAAGCGGAAAACTGGGAATATGCGTTATCCATCCGGCCCAAGGAAGACCGTATGGACCGCAATACCTTAAAAGGAAGCCAGTTTATCCGTCCGCTGCTGGAGTTTAACGGTGCCTGCCCGGGCTGCGGGGAAACGCCGTATGTCAAACTGCTGACGCAGCTCTTCGGGGAACGTATGATGATCGCGAATGCGACAGGCTGTTCCTCAATTTGGGGAGGAAGTTACCCTTCCATCCCGTATACGACCAATGCCGAGGGCAGAGGACCGGCCTGGGCCAACTCACTTTTTGAAAATAACGCGGAGTACGGATACGGCATGTACCTCGGCGCTTTGCAGATCAGAGAAAGAATTTCTGCCCTGATGCAGGAAGCCCTGGCGATGGAGCTGTCCGAAGAAATCAAGACAGCTTTCAGAGAATGGCTCGATGCGTACCAGGACGGGGAAAGGTCGCTGACCGCTTCCGCCAAAGTGCTTCAGGTATTGAACGGCAACGCTGCCTTGGGTCTTCCTGTCATCCGTGAAATACTGAAGAGAAAGGACTATCTCGTCAAACGCTCAGTTTGGGCAATCGGCGGGGACGGCTGGGCGTATGATATCGGCTATAATGGTGTCGATCATGTCCTGGCCAGCGGGGACGATGTCAACCTGTTTGTAATGGATACGGAGGTCTATTCCAATACAGGCGGGCAGTCCTCCAAAGCGACCCCGACAGCCGCGATTGCCAAGTTTGCCGCCGCAGGCAAAAAGATCCGGAAAAAGGACCTTGGCATGATGGCGATATCCTATGGCTATGTTTACGTCGCCCAGATTGCAATGGGAGCGAATATGATGCAGACGATCAAAGCGATTACAGAGGCTGAAAGATATCACGGACCGTCCCTGATCATTGCCTATTCCACCTGCTTCAATCATGGTCTTAAGAACGGGATGGGGATGAGCCTGGCCCAGCAAAAAAAAGCAGTAGAGGCAGGATACTGGCATCTTTACAGGTACAATCCGGATCTTAAGCAGCAGGGTAAAAATCCGTTTATCCTAGATTCCAAAGAACCCAAAGGAAACTTTAAAGAATTCCTGGAAAGCGAGATCCGTTATGCTTCTTTGAAAAACGTTTTCCCTGAGATTGCCGAAGACATGTTTAGCTTGGCGGAACAACATGCTGCTGAACGTTATGAGAGCTACAGGAAGATGGCAACCTCCCAATCCTAATCTACAATTATTCGGCTATAGAATTATATGGGGCTGTTACAGACGAATTTACTTTCATTCGTTCTGCAACGGCCCCTTCGATTATTGAAAGAAGATGACCTCCTGTCTATGAAACAACGGTCATTTCAACAGCGGATTTTTCCCTTTGCTTTTTCGTTGCTCTGATGCTCAGCAGTAGATTTACTGCAAAAATTACAACTGTGATGCCTCCCAATATAGACAGATTCTCATACAGAAAGCTGTAGTTGACACCGGATATTACTTCTTTAAGTGCATTGATTGCGTATGTCATTGGTAAATATGGATATGCGATATCAAAGAATTGTGGTACAAGCTCCAGTGGGAAGGTTCCTCCGCAAGCGGTAAGCTGAAGGATCAGTAAAAAAAGTGCCAAAAACTTGCCAACATCCTTGAGGTTCGCGATCAAAAAATCCACAATGGCGGTGAAGCATAAAGCAATCAGAATGCACACGACATAAAACATGAAAACATTCTTCACCACCAGATGCAATCCGTGCTGTAAAACAAGAGCTAATGCCACCGCTTGAACTGCAGCTACCAGTGAGAATCCAATAAACCTTGGATCCGCAGGCAGATATCTTGAAAGACGGCGTTCAAAATTGATTTCCGGATCAAGGTAAATAACAATTAGCATGAGGATTGATCCGATCCATAATGACAACGAAATAAAATACGGTGAAAATGCTGTTCCATAATTCGGCACTGGATCAATGCTCAGCTGATTAAGCGCAACAGGTGTTGCTGCGTAGGTATCGAGTCCAGAAAGATTCGCCGTTTTGTCATTTGCTGTTGTGATTGAATCCGCAACCGCAGTCTTTGCCTCGTTGATGCCATCATTCAAGGTCTGACTACCGTTTAGAAGCCGCTGTTCGCCATCCGGAAACTTAGCCGCACTGGCGTTCAGTTCACTGCTTCCTTGGGCAGCTGCCGCTATATCCATGGCAGCCGTCTGGATACCAGAATTTAGTTGTGGATACACAGCTGCCAATTCTGCGGAACCTTCCGCCAACTGTCCTACACCACCAGATAGCTGATTTAAGCCGGTCCCTAACTGATTTGCCCCGCTTGCCAATTGCGTTGCACCATTCATGAGTTCTTTTGACTTGCTATCGATTAATGCGATGCCGTCATTCAATTGTTTACTTCCTGCCTGCAGCTGTTGGGAACGGCTGACTAAAGTGGCGGTGTTCACCTAAATCCTCAGGAATCGTTTTCATTTCGGTCGTCATTTCACTGACGATTTCTTTGGTCGCCTTTTGTGAAACCTTATCTTTAAATTCGAGCATGACTCTGTTCAGAACCTGGACAGCAAGGAAATTTCTTTTCTCTTCCGGTTGATAGATGATGATGCCCTCATTCTTATCTGATTTATCTGCCGAAGCTATTTTTTATGAGAAATCGGCCGGTATCGAAACTTCAGCATAATATTCTCTGTTTTGTATTCCTGTCTTTGCTTCTGCGTCCGTAGTCAAAACCCATTTGATGTTTTCATCGGATTTTAGTTCTTCAGTGATCTCATTTCCTAAATTTCTTGACTTACCATTGATAACTGCGCCCTGGTCCTGATTGACAAAAGCCACAGGAAGCTTCTCTAATTTGCTGTACGGATCCCAGAACGCTGAAAGAAAAAATACACTGTATATGAGGGGAAGAATGATTACAGCTGCAATAACTGCTCGTTTTCTCCAACGTTTTTTCTCTAATGCCATGACATTTCCTCCAAACTGCTATTTATAACTAATTAGCTACTGCAGCTCCTATTGTTTTTTCAAAGATTTTCTGATAATTTGATCCCAGTTAACCAATACCCTTTGATTTCTTCTACGGTGGCTTCGTAAGAGATCTTCTGATTGGATAATAGGATGCGAAGACTTGCTGCCGCTGTCATGCCAAATATGGAGACAGCCAGAAGTTCCGGGCCCAAAGGCCTGATTTCCTTCTTTTCTATTCCTTCCTGAATAATTTTTTCAATGAATTGCAAATATTCTCTTAAACTTTCACGCAGCAGGAGTTGCCTGTCTTGTCTTCCCCAAACTTCGCTTAAAAGTACTTTTGCAAACTCAGGATGTTCAAAGGAAAGCTTTGTTTGAACCTCAATTAACTTTTCTAACTGTTGGATTGCTCCTTCTACATTTTCGGCTGATTCTTTAACTGTTGCGACAAATTGGTCGATAGTCCAGCGAATCATACTGACAAATAATTCTTCTTTGCTTTTGTGCCGGTAAAATAATGTCCCTTTGGCAACTTTTGCCTGAGAGGCAATGTCTTCCATTGTCGTTCGTTCAAACCCATTGACAGCGAATAATTGAAGTGCAGCCTGAAATATTGCTTTATCTTTTTGGTTTGTCATCCCTTTCTCCTTTACACTTTATACTGACTAGTCAGTATAAATACTATGTTTTAAGGATTTATTTGTCAAGAGAAAAAGTTTATCATTCACAAGAAGAAAGCATTTTTCTACATTAAAGTAATTAACAATAGGAAAGGAGCTGCTGCATGCGAATGATTACTATTCGTTTTGCAACAGCCCCTTGACCCAAATTGTTTATTTTTCGTTAGAGTCCACATATTCTTTGGCATTGCGAACTTCAAGTTCTCCGGGAATGCCTACATTTGATACAGGCTTCTTTGTTTCAAAGCGGCTGTCCCAGGCAGCGGTAGTATGTTTCTCAACAGGGTTCGCCATAAAAGTTTCCTTCTTTTTATTATTGGCCACTTTTCTATTCCTCCGCTACGCTTTATCCGGGGACCGTCTTCTATCTTCAGCCATCCCGCCAATCGCCTGCGGACTGGCAAAAGCAATCGAGCCTGCCGGCATCGGATGAGTGTTGTTCAGGTGACCCCAAGCAAGCGAGTTATTGGTTGTCAATACTTCTTTGACTTTGCGTCTGTCTTTCGCCATCGCGTGATTCACCTCACCAAGAATTATTCGCTGCCTGTAGTTTTTGATATTTTTTAGAAAAAAATACACAGTCATCAATGGAAAATGATGACTGTGTATTGGCTGTGCATTTTCAAAAGTCGTTATTTTACCCGCATTTGGAATAGCCGCAGTGGATGCAGACCATGCAGCCGCCTTCGTGATTCACGGGCATTCCGCATTCAGGGCAGGCATTGTCGATCGCGACGGCGGCCTGAGCTTTTTTAATTACGGCTTTTTCAGTTTTCTTCAAATCATCCGAAAGGACAGGTTCTTCCGTTTTATTGCGATTGATAATCGCAGAATTACCGTTTACGCCGATATCCTTATACTTTTTGATTACCCGCGAGATTGCATCCGGGCACGAGGTGACATTGACACCTTCTCTTCGGATGCAGGCGGGGCAGCGGATTCCACGGATCTGCTCTATGATAGCATCAACAGAGATACCTGAACGCATCGCGATCGAGATTAGGCGGGAGGTTGCTTCCGATTGGGAAGAACAGCCACCGGCTCTTCCCGTATTGGTAAACACTTCACAGATACTGGTTTCATCGGCGTTTACGCTAACATAGAGATTACCGCAACCAATTTTAATCTTTTCAGTGACGCCGACAGTCACCGGCGGGCGGGGCCTCGGCTTGATGGTAGGCATCGGTGCAGAAGCGGTTGCTTCAGATTCAGTGGTGGTCTCGAGCTTTGCAGTCGTCTCAGGTTCAGCTGTGGCTTTGAAATCAGCCGCCGGATTGGCAGTTTCTTTCGTTCCGGCAGACAGCACCTGCTGTTCACGGCTGCCGTCCCGATAGACCGTAATTCCTTTGCAGCCAAGCTCAAAGGCTAAACGAAACGCTTCGGCAACATCTTCGCAGGTAGCTGTATTTGCAAAATTAATAGTTTTGGAAACCGCATTATCCGTATATTTTTGAAAAGCAGCCTGAATTCGGATATGCCATTCAGGAGAGATCTCCTGCGCGGTAACAAAGACCTTCTGTACCCATTCCGGGACTTCCGGCAAACCGAAGACGTTACCTCGTTCGGCAATTTTGGACATAAGCTCCTTTGAGTAAAAGCCATACTTATGCGCATAATCTTCAAAAAGCGGGTTGACCTCAATCAGTGCCGTACCGTCCATGACCGTTTTAGTATAGGCCACGGCAAAGAGCGGCTCCACGCCGCTGGAAGCACCGCAGATCATCGATATCGTCCCTGTCGGGGCAACTGTAGTCAGTGTAGCATTGCGTAATTCGATCTTGCCGTCATAAATGGAACCCTGATAATTAGGAAAGGTACCGCGTTCCTTGGCCAGTCGCTGGGACTCTATACGGGATTCGGTACGGATGAATTCCATAATCTTTTCGGCGAAGGCTGTACTTTCTTCGGAAATATAGGATGTCTGCAGAAGAATCATCAAATCTGCAAAACCCATAACACCCAGGCCAATTTTCCGGTTTCCTTTGACCATTTCTTCGATTACGGGAAGAGGATATTGGTTGATATCAATCACATCATCAAGAAAACGGGTCGCGAGCCTTGTGACATAGCCTAAACGCTCCCAGTCAATTACGGTCTTTCCGTCCTTTTCCGCCGCCATAAGCTTTAAATTAATGGAGCCAAGATTGCATGCTTCATTGGGGAGTAAGGGTTGTTCGCCACAGGGGTTGGTAGCCTCAATCACGCCAATATGCGGCGTCGGATTATCGCGGTTCATCCGGTCAATAAAGATCATGCCTGGTTCACCGTTCCGCCAAGCGTGGTCAACAATTTTAGCGAAGACTTGTTTGGCGGGGAGCTTACCTGCCGACTTTCCAGAATGAGGGTCAATCAGGTCATATTCCGTGTCATTTTCCACAGCTTTCATAAATGATTCCGTTACAGCAACCGAAACATTGAAGTTGTTAATATCTCGGTTATCTTCTTTGCAGCTGATAAATTCCAGAATATCCGGGTGGTCGATCCGAAGAATGCCCATGTTGGCGCCGCGTCTTGTTCCTCCTTGTTTGACAGCCTCCGTAGCGGCATTAAAGACTTTCATAAACGAAACCGGACCGGAAGCAACCCCTCCAGTGGAACGCACCATGCTGTTCTTCTGGCGCAGCCGGGAAAAGTTAAAGCCTGTTCCGCCGCCTGACTTATGTATAATTGCTGCATGTTTCAGTGCATCAAATATATCCTCCATACTGTCCCCGACCGGCAAAACAAAGCAGGCACTTAACTGTCCAAGGTCACGCCCGGCATTCATCAGTGTCGGCGAATTCGGCATAAACTCCAAATTAGCCATGACCGTGTAAAATTCTTTGGTCAAATCTTCAATTTCCTGCGGATTCTTACCATACTTTTCTTCAGCGCCGGCAATGACCGAAGCAACCCGGTAAAACATCACTTCCGGCGTCTCGCATTTTTGGTCATTTTCCTGCTTCAAATATCTCCGTTCCAGGACAACTCTGGCATTCGGCGAAAGATTGGCTTTGGGCCACTTTTTCCAAACTTCCGTATTGTTACGCAACGTTTATACCTCCAAAATTCATTCGGACTGTAAATCCGGTTAGTAAACTACAAGTAGTACTATATAAAGTTTACAGATACTATATCTGGTAGTCAAGGGGTCAAATGGAAAAATTAATCATAAAAAATAAATAGGCTCTCAAAACAAAAACCCCCCCGGGTAAGATACCCGGAAGGGTCTGATAACAATTAAATTACCAGTTGTTTCTGGAGCGGGGTTGGTAGCAATCCCGGCAATAAACAGGTTTGTCACCAGTAGGTTGGAAAGGTACTGTGGTTTCTTTGCCACAAGCAGAACAAACAGCAGGGAACATTTCACGTTGAGGGCGCGAATAGCCACCATTTCTGCTCTGTGCTTTTCTTGCTGAACGGCATTCGGGGCAGCGGCCTGGTTCGTTCGTGAATCCTTTTTCAGCGTAGAATTCCTGCTCGGATGCAGAAAAAGTGAATTCACGGCCACAGTCTTTACAACTTAGTGTTTTGTCATTATACATAAATGACCTCCTAGATTTATTACCCGCCTCATTGGAAGTTGATTCGACATCTTCCCTGAGCCTGAGGCAGTCGAGAAGGTCTTCTAATCCCTCAAATATTAACGAGCAATACTTAGTATAACTAAAAAAATACAAATTGTCAAAACAAAGTATAAAGTATTCTGGCTAATTTTTCAAACTTCTCAGCATTTTTTCTATTAATCTTTATGTTTTGTCCTATATCTTTATATTTTGTCCTATTTAGTCCTAATATCTTTTCAAGCATTTCTCTGCGTATTTTTTTCCTGTCTCATTCATGGTATGATTTTGGTCATAAATGGTTTTTAACTGAGCAAGGAGGCTGCAGATATGGAATATAACTGGCTTATATGGGGATACATTGTCCTTGTAAATATTTATGGTTTTTCCGTTATGGGGTGGGACAAATATAAGGCCAAACGGGGAGGCCGGCGGGTCCCTGAACGCCGTTTCTTTCTTACAGGACTGATATTTGGTGCTCCGGGGATCTATCTGGCCATGCGTTTCTTTCGGCACAAAACCAAGCATAAGGCCTTTATATACGGTATCCCTGTTCTGATCATATTGAATATATCTGTTCTTGTTTATTTTCTGCAAAAATTTTAAAAAATTTGTAGAGATTCCAAGGATAAACATTTTTTATCTAGAATTTCCCATAAGAATAAGGTATATTAAGATATAGTGGCCGGCTGACCGGAAATTTCCTCATTAATAAGCAGTTGATTTGTGAAAGATTGGGAGGCGGATGAAGATAAATACTGATAGTATTTCAAGGGCCAGAATACTGATCGTCGACGATAATTCTGTAAATATTTTGTTACTTGAAAAACTGTTAAAAATGTCGGGATACAGCAATATCATGTCCACCACTGATTCCAGGGAAACCCTGTCCTTATATCGAGAGCATAATCCCGATCTGATTTTAATGGATTTAAGGATGCCTTACCTTGATGGATTTGAGGTAATGGAGCAGTTGAATGCAGTCAAAGAGGATGACTTTCTTCCGATCATTGCCATTACAGCCTACAACGATCAGGAGCACAGACTGAAAGCCTTGACGCTCGGCGCCAAAGATTTTATTGGGAAGCCGTTCGATTATGCTGAAGTTCTGATGCGAATCAAAAATATACTGGAAATACGTTTACTGAACAACGAAATCAAAGAGAACAACCGCAGACTGGTCAATAAAGTCCAGGAGAGAACAAAAGAACTGGAAGATTTGCAGGTTGAACTGATCCACAGGCTGGCGAGAGCCGCAGAATTTCGGGACAGCGAGACAGGAAATCACATTCTGCGAATGAGCAAATACACGTATGAACTTGGTAAAGCCTTCGGATTGCCGGAAAAAGACTGTGAACTAATGTTTCATGCCAGTACGCTGCATGACATTGGGAAAATTGGCATTCCCGACGAAGTACTGCTGACACCAGGAAAACTCACTCCTGATGATTGGGAAAAAATGAAAACCCATACCGTTAAAGGGGCTCAGATCCTGGCCGGCAGTTCAGCGGAAATGATTAAGCTTGCTGAGCAGATTGCGCTGTATCATCATGAAAAATGGGATGGAAACGGTTATCCGAACGGGCTTCAAGGAGAGGAAATCCCGTTGGTGGGACGAATCACCGCCATTTGTGATGTGTTTGATGCTTTGATTTCGGAGCGTCCTTACAAGAAGGCGTGGGAAATCGACGAAGCCTCAGCTGAGATAGAAAAAGGTAGAGGCACACACTTCGATCCTTCTCTTGTCGATCATTTTCTGAAAATTATGCCGGTAATCAGGGAAATTACGGAAATCTATAAATAACAAGTTCTGCCTATGGTCATTGAATGTAATAAACGGCGGCGGTGTTGGAATGAGGTCAAAAGAGTTAAAGAAAAAGCTACCGCTTTTCCAGTGGACTTGGCGCACCTATGTTTGCGAAGCACTCATTCCATTGATTATCATGGGATTGGTGTTTATTGCTATGTTCATTCTCGCGCACTTCTGGCTGCATAAAGAAGTATCAGGTATGCCGATTGCTGGTCAGGGAGAAAAGCTCTATGCCGCGCTGAACGGTTTAAGCGATCAATTGTACCGTATTGGCCGTTTTATCATTGTAGGTCTTCTTATTTTCTATGGTATATTTATCATCATGTTTTACCGGAAAGCTCATCGAATAAACAAGGCGATCTCGGACCCTCTGGCCAGGATTAAGCAGATGGTCCTTGATATCGGTACAGGACAGCACCTCCAGGAACAACCGGATTTCTTCATTGAAGAGTTGCAGGATACGGCAGTCTCAGTCGTACAATTAGGTAAACGGCTGCATCATCTCGATGCCAATCTGACAGTTTACCAGTCTGAAATCAGGAAAAAGGAAGAAAATCTGCAGGCCCTGGTAAAATCCATTGATGATGCTATTTTTGAAGTAGATGAATCCGGGATCGTTCGGAATGCTTGGACAAATGATCAGAGTATTTTAATTAGACCGGCTGCTGAAATCATTGGTTCCTCCTTTTATTCCGTTATGGATGAGGAGACCGCAAAGATCAACATGACCTTGATCAATCGTGCTATTCAAGGCAAGGAACCGGAGGTATTTGAATATTTCCTGAACACTTCAAAAGGCGTCCGTTGGTATCAGGCACGGATAGCCCTTATTGACAATGATAGGCATAGTGTTTCCATCTCCGTAAGGAATATTACCGATAGGAAGGCGCTGGAGAATTCGCTTATTTCAGCCAAGATGGAGGCTGAACGGGCCAGCCTGGCCAAATCGGAATTCCTCTCGAGTATGAGCCACGAATTTAAAACACCCCTGAATGCGATTATGGGCTTTGCCCAACTCCTGGAGATCGATACGGAGGCTTCTTTAAACGAATTTCAGAAGCAGAGTGTCAAAGAAATCTATAAAGCAGGGAACCACTTGCTTGACCTGATTAATAAAGTCCTTGATCTCGCGAAGATTGAAACAGGCAAATTTGATGTCGTGATTAAACCGGTAGAAATAAAACCTGTCCTAGAAGCTTCGATCAATTTAGTCAAGCCTCTGGCTGATCTGAAAGGAATTGCGATCACGGCAGCGTATTCCGGGTGTGAGAATTATTGTGTGGCGGCAGACCAGATCCGTTTGAAACAAGTGCTGCTGAATATTTTTTCGAATGCGATTAAATATAGTTTTGATAATGGAATGGTTGAATCCAGCTGTCAGGAGTTTGATGGGTGGCTGCGGTTAAGCATCATCGATAGTGGTTTAGGCATTCCGTTGGAAGAACAGGGTAAGATATTTGATCCTTTTTTCAGGGCATCGAATATCAACCATTTAATCGAAGGTACCGGGATTGGGTTGCCGGTTGCCAGAGAATTAATTGAACTGATGGGCGGAAATCTTGGATTTGACAGTCAAGAGGGAAAGGGAAGCCATTTCTGGTTTGAACTTCCTTTGGTTCATGCCGGCTCGGCAGAAAGGATGACAAAATGGATAACATATTAGAGGAAATGGGTAAGGATATTTTTGCAAAATATGTTGGGATAGAAATACTCAAAGCCGAAGCCGGAACAGCTGAGGCCAGGTTAAAGATAGACGAGCGCCATTTAAATGCGCTTGGGATCGCTCAGGGCGGAGCCATTTTCACGCTGGCGGATTCGGCACTCGCTGCAGCGTCGAATTCCCGGGAGGGTACGGCAATTGCCGTAAATGTCAGTATTACCTATTGTCAAGCTGCCGGTCTGGGAATACTCACCGCCAGGGCCAAAGAAGTATCCCTAAACCGGAAAATAGCGACCTATCTGGTTGAAGTCACGGATGAGAAAGACAATCTCATCGCCATGTTTCAGGGAACGGTTTACAGAAAACAATAAAATAGAAAGCTCATGTTCGTACCATACTAACGGTGACATGGTGCGAACATGGGCTCTGGAATTTCATACGTCTGGCATTCATTACTTCTGAGGTTTGAAGGTATCACACTGTGTCTCTTCCGAGCCTTGGGAATACTTGACCCCTCTGTGATTCACCTGAATCATCGGCGCATCGCACATGACATCTTTATTGTAATGACACTCGGTGACTGTACATTTAATTGAACCCATTTTTTTCACCTCCTTGGGCGAGTATCTTATTAACGTTAAAGCTTTGGCGTTTATACCTCTTATTATTATGAACAAAAATTAATTTACTATGTGGTTAGCAAAATCAATAAATTTCTAAAGACGCCTCGGCGTCTTTTTTCATAAGGCTTGCATAAATGGAAAATTATTGAAGAAGGCCGCATATATTATTATTGCCATGATCATTTTTTGGAATGGGGTGACTCACACGAATGATTTTAATTACAGATATGCCGTAAACCACAGCAATCCGGTAAATTATTATTATCAACCGCAGCCGGGCAATCCCAGAAAGCCTTGGGGCTGTCCAATGCAGCAAAATAGCTGGAATAACGGCATCCATCCTCTCTTTGAACCTTCGATTCCGTCCAGAGCCAATCTGATTTTGCTTACGCCGGCAATTTTTGGAGCTGCGGCCGCGCTTACGGTCGGATTTAGTTTGTACGGCCGCAGTTTCAGCAGAGGATATTCAAAATTTATTTTTTTTGTTAATATCTATGCGATCATTGCTTCTCTGGGCGCCGGGACATATATCTTCGAAACGTTAACCCTCGAGGAAAGGAAAGACGCCAAACTAAAGGATATTATTCTTCCGCTGATAACAGTCATTTTGTTTTTTGCACTGCTCTTTAATCTGGTCTACTCGCTTTATCCGTCTTCCTTTTCCGGGACAATCGGAAAAACGCGTGTAACTCAGTTTATTTCGTTTCTTTCTTTAAGCATTGGTAGTATTTCAGTGGGGGAAACTTTTAATGTGACACCGGAAAAAAGCGGGACGCAAATCATGGCTGCTGTGGAATCCTTCTGGAATTTATTTGTTCTGTCACTTCTTATATCTTTGATCACATAGTCCTTAGCGGGATCTTCTCCGTCTCTTGACAGGAAGACAGATCATTTGGCCGATCCGCAGGTTCGTGGGATCAACTCCGGGGTTCAGTGAGATAAGCGAAGTTGTTGAAAGGTGGTATTTACCAGCCAATTTGGAAAAGGTATCACCTGCTTTGATAACATAACGGTTCGCTGGTGGACATGAAACAACGCTCCTCCTGATTGGAATGCAGATCAAGACCCCCGGTTTCAGGTTATTTGGGTTTACTCCTGTGTTCACCGATGCAATTGCCTCTGCAGTTGTATTGAATTTGCGGGCAAGGCTATAAAAAGTATCACCCGGCTTGATTTGATATGGGATTGTTCCTTTCGGACAGGTCATGAAAGCTCACTCCCAGCAGATATTTTTTCTCTTCTCATTGTATGAAAGGATTACCTGTCTGCCGGACAGAAGGACAAACCCAACCCCAAATTTTTTTCGTTTTAAAGGTTAGAATAAGAAAATCCATAAAGGGATAGTGAAAATACTTCTAAAATATTCAGATTAAAGCAGGAGATGTACAAGTTAGTTTGAATACTAAAATATTTGACAACCAAATTAAAAATAAGGTAAACTTTGATTATGCGCTGAGAGGAAGTGAAAGGTTGGAAACAAATTTTCGTACTGTTTTAAATGAACTTCTGATTGGAACATTTAATCAAATTCTAGATGTAGAGCAGAATGAGATTAAGAAAGGACCATTAAATAATTTGTCTATCTCAGAACTGCATGCGATTGAAGCGATTGGAATGTATCAGGACAGGACAATGTCTCAGGTTGCCGCTGATCTGGGTATCACTGTCGGAGCGCTTACTTCTTTCATCAATAACCTCGTTAAAAAGGAGTACGTTTCCAGACAAAGGGATGAGGCAGACCGGAGAATTGTCAGGATCAGTCTGACCCGAAGGGGAAAGCTTGCCTACAGGATTCATGAAAAATTCCATCTGGATATGGTCAAGCATATGCTTCTCGGATTAGGGGAACAGGAGAATATTTTAATCGAATCATTGCAGAAACTCACCGAATTTTTTGATTCGAAGTATTCCTTTAACCATTAACAAGAGATAAAAGATACATGAAAAAGGTAAACGAACAGAAGATTCGTAATGGATGATAATAAACGAAATAATATGAGAGAAAAGGAAATTTGGAAATATGTATGACGTCGAGATAATTGGCACTGGCAGCTATGTTCCTGAAAACAGGGTGACGAATGATGATCTGTCTAAGATTGTTGACACAAGCGATGAATGGATCCGTACCCGGACAGGGATCAAAGAACGTAGAATTTCACTGACGGAAACCACAGCGGATCTGGCAGTTGCAGCCGCCCGCAGAGCGCTTGATGATGCCGGAGTTGCCGCTGAGGAGCTTGATCTGATTATTGTGGCCACGGTTACACCGGACTATTTTTTCCCGTCAACGGCATGTTTTGTCCAGAATAGTCTCGGAGCCAGCCGGGCAGCTTGTTTTGATATCAGTGCGGCTTGCACCGGTTTTATTTTTGGACTCAGCATTGCCTCCCAGTTTATCAGAACAGGGATGTATCAAAAGGCACTGATCATTGGTGCCGAGGCCCTTTCCAAAATAACGGACTGGGAAGACCGCGGCACTTGTGTCCTGTTTGCAGACGGGGCTGGCGCGGCGGTTATCAAAAGAGGAAATCAAGGCATCATTTCCGAAGTAATCGGTTCTGATGGGAGCAAAGGCGAATGTTTGGAATGTCCTGCCCTTCCGCTCAAGAACGTCTTTATTGAGGCCGAGGAAGCAAAGCCCCCACATGCCAAAATGAACGGACGGGAAGTTTTTAAATTTGCAGTCAATATTTTACCTGAGTGTATTTTGAAGATACTTGAAAATACACCTTATACGCTGGAAGACATTAACCATATCATACCGCACCAGGCGAACCTGCGGATCATCGATTCAGCGGCCAAAAAGCTGCAGGTGGATCAGGCGAAGTTTTATGTCAACCTTCCCAGTTATGGAAATACCTCGAGTGCGAGTATCCCAATTGCCTTGGATGAAATGGCCAAAGGGAAGTTAATCCATAAAGAGGATCTGCTCGTTCTTGTCGGATTTGGAGGAGGACTCACCTATGGCGCGATGCTGATTAAATGGACCATAGGGGGTAAGTGATGCCTTTTGACACGATCTGCAGGATTATTGCCTCCCAGATTGAGATTGAACCGGAGAAAATACAGCTGTCCACCAAGTTCCAGCAAGACCTCGGGATTGACTCTCTAAGCATTTTTGAAATTGTTATGGAGCTGGAAGATGTATACAGGATTGAAATTCCGACTGAAGATCTTGAAGAATTAATCAGCGTAGCAGATCTGGTTGACTATATGAGTAAGCGAACGAATTGAAGGAGAGAGTGGCATGAATAACTTTGATTTTTTTTATAAGCTGGGCGTAAAATACCCGCTGATTCAAGGCGGTATGGCCTGGATTTCGGACAGCTCACTTGCATCGGCTGTATCAAACGCCGGCGGAATCGGTATCATTGCGGGGGCCAATGCACCTGTCGAATATGTCAAAGAAGAGATTAGGAAGGCCAAAGCTCTGACAGACAAGCCTTTTGGCGTAAATA
This sequence comes from Dehalobacter sp. TeCB1, assembly GCF_001707455.1. Classification (NCBI taxonomy): domain Bacteria; kingdom Bacillati; phylum Bacillota; class Clostridia; order Eubacteriales; family Desulfitobacteriaceae; genus Dehalobacter; species Dehalobacter sp. TeCB1. The sequence continues at coordinate 100,320 of NZ_MCHF01000065.1, forward strand.
TCATGCTGTTAAGTGAAAATGCCGGAGCCATTGCCCACCTCGTCTGTGAAGAAGGGGTAAAAGTAGTGACGACAGGCGCCGGAAGTCCCGGGAAATATATTAAAATGTGGAAAGAAAACGGCATTACGGTCATTCCCGTAGTTCCTTCCGTTGCGCTGGCCCGCAGGATGGAGAAGGAGGGGGCAGATGCCGTTGTGGCGGAAGGGGGAGAGTCCGGCGGACATGTCGGTGAACTTACGACCATGGCCTTGCTTCCTCAGGTGATTGACGCTGTAAATATTCCGGTGATTGCTGCTGGGGGAATCGGTGACGGCAGAGGGATTGCCGCAGCTTTTATGTTGGGTGCAAGTGGTGTCCAGGTTGGCACAAGGTTCCTAACTGCCGAAGAATGTACCGTGCATCAAAACTATAAGGATAGAATCCTGAAAGCTAAAGATATCGATTCAGTCGTTACAGGCAGGCCAACTGGTCATCCGGTCAGAGTCCTCAGAAATAAACTTACCCGGCAGTTTGAAGAGCTGGAAAGGACGGGGGCACCTCTGGAGCAGTATGAGACGCTTGGCGCCGGTGCGCTGCGCAAGGCTGTAAAAGAGGGAGATACGGATTACGGATCGGTAATGGCTGGGCAAATTGCAGGTCTGATTAAAAAAGAACAGACCTGCAAAGAGATTATTGAAGAAATGTTTGCCCAGGCAGAGGAACGTCTGAAAGCTATTAAGCTTGACAGTATTACCCGCTAAAGGGATACGTATGGGGGACGAAAGAACCATCCCTTTGTCCCCCATATTCGGATGATTATCGGATGATTATTGGAGGATACGGAAAGAATGGATAGAAAGACAGCGTTTATTTTTGCGGGCCAGGGTTCACAGTATGTTGGCATGGGAAAAGAACTTTATCAGCATAACGATGTTTCGTGGGCAGTTTTTGACCTGGCGGATCAGGAACTTGGATATTCGCTGAGTGGCCTGTGTTTTAACGGACCCAAAGAGGAACTGGATAAAACTGAACATACACAGCCGGCCATTCTTACGGTCAGTGTGGCAGCCGCAAGGGCGCTGATGGATCAGGGGATCAATCCTGATCTGACAGCCGGATTCAGTCTGGGTGAATATTCTGCCTTGGTCTTGAGCGGTGTATTGCCATTTGAGGCGGCTGTGAAACTGGTCCGGAACAGAGGCAGGTATATGCAGGAGGCTGTGTCTCAGGGTGTTGGAGGAATGGCTGCAGTCCTCGGTTTGGAAACATCCGGGGTCGAACAGGCTTGTCTTGGGGCTGAAAGTCTCGGGGTTGTACGGATTGCCAATTATAACTGCCCAGGTCAGGTTGTGATATCCGGGGAAAACAAGGCCTTGGAAGCTGCTTCGGCTAGGGCTATTGAGCTCGGAGCTAAAAGGGTGATCCCGCTTGAAGTCAGCGGACCGTTTCATACGGGCTTACTCGAACCGGCCGCCCGGAAATTGGCTGACGAGCTGGCAGGCATTGAATTTTCTGATCCCCGGATTCCGGTGATTTCCAATGTTACTGCAGATTATATGGCGGATAAGTCGGCGGTCAAGGAACTATTGCCACAACAAGTTATGCGTTCCGTCCTTTGGGAGATGTCCTTCAGAAGGATGCTTGCCGACGGCGTAGATACCTTTGTGGAACTGGGACCTGGAAGTGTCTTAAAGGGCTTTGCGAGAAAGATTGACAAGAACGTGAAGGTTCTGAATGTCGAAGACCCGACATCTCTCGAAGCTGTGGTGAAATACTTTAACGATTAAGAACGTACTTGAAATCTAGAGTGCATGTCATGGTTTCTATCAATATTGAGTTCCAGAAGGAGGTAGGATATGCTAAAGGGGAAAACAGCAGTTGTTACAGGTGCCAGCAGGGGTATTGGCAGAGCCATCGCTTTAAAGCTTGCTGAACAAGGCGCGAATATCGCGGTGAATTATGCAAGCAGCGAGCAGGAAGGGTTAAAGCTTGCCCAGGAAATCGAAAATCTCGGAGGGCGGGCCTTGGTCTTAAAAGCGGACGTCAGTGTATTCAGTGAAGCGGAACAATTGATTGCGATGGCCAAAGCAGAATTTGGAACCATAGACATTCTGGTCAATAACGCAGGGATAACCCGCGACGGTTTACTCATGAGGATGTCGGAAGACGATTTTGACCGAGTCGTAGAAGTAGACCTTAAAGGGGTGTTCAATTGTACCCGGCATGCCGTTCCTATCATGGTCAAACAAAGAAGTGGCAGGATCGTCAATATCACTTCTGTTGTTGGAATTCTTGGAAATGCAGGGCAGGTTAATTATGCAGCGGCCAAAGCCGGTGTTATTGGACTTACTAAATCACTGGCCAAGGAAATCGGCAGCAGAAACATCACGGTGAATGCTGTAGCCCCTGGCTTTATTGAGACGGATATGACGTCAGGGTTATCGGATAAAGTGAGAGAACTGACCAAAGAGAGCATTGCTTTAAAGCGGTTTGGTAAACCGGAGAATATCGCCGATACGGTTTTATTTCTAGCTTCAGACGCCGGTGAATACATTACCGGCCAGGTTATAAGCGTTGACGGCGGAATGGCATTTTAGGAGGAGACCAACAATATGAGAACACGCGTAGTTATTACTGGAATTGGGGCGGTTACTCCGCTTGGCAACGATGCAGCCACATTCTGGCAGGGCATCAAAGAAGGAAAATGCGGGATAGGTCCGATCACAGCCTTTGATACGACGGACCATAAAGTAAAAATTGGTGCCGAGATCAAAGATTTTGATCCTGAAACGCTTTTGGATAAGAAAGAAGCCAAACGTATGGACCGCTACTGCCAGCTGGCAGTGGTGGCGGCACAGCAGGCTTATGAAGATGCGGGTCTGAAAGAAGCCGAGATCGACCCGGAAAGATTAGGTGTTTTGGTTGGATCGGGGATAGGCGGTCTGCTAACGATCGAAGAACAGCACAGCAGACTGACCGAGAAAGGGCCCGGCAGGGTTTCCCCTTTCTTTATTCCGATGGCGATCAGTAATATGGCTTCAGGGAATATTGCGATCAAGCTTGGTGCCAAAGGAATTAACTATAGTATTGTCACAGCCTGCGCTTCAGCAACGCATTCCATGGGTGAAGCTTTCTGGAAGATCAGAGACGGTCAGGCGGATATGATTGTTACCGGTGGCGCTGAAGCCCCGATTACGCCTCTGGCGGTAGCCGGATTTACTTCCATGACCGCTTTGAGCAACAGCAATGATGTCAACAGGGCTTCCATCCCGTTTGACAAGGAGCGGGACGGGTTCGTGATTGGTGAAGGTGCGGGTATTTTGGTTCTGGAATCTTTGGAGCATGCTAGAAAGAGGAATGCAAGAATCTATGGCGAAGTAGTTGGTTATGGAGCTAGCTGCGATGCCTACCATATGACCGCACCTGCACCGGGAGGGGAAGGCGCGGCCAGGGCGATGAAGCTTGCCTTAGCTGATGCCGGAATTGGTTCGGACGAAATATCCTATATCAATCCGCATGGAACAGGTACACCGTACAACGACAAGTTTGAGACGGAAGCGATCAAAGCCATATTTGGAGAAAAAGCTTATCAAATACCGGTGAGTTCGACTAAATCAATGACCGGTCATCTACTGGGAGCAGCAGGAGCTATAGAGGCGATTATCTGCGCCAAAGCACTTCAGGAGGGCTTTGTACCACCAACGATTGGCTATCAGGTTAAAGATGAGGAATGTGACCTGGATTATGTACCAAATTGCGGGCGTAACATGGATTTGACCTACGCCCTATCCAATTCGCTTGGATTTGGCGGCCATAATGCTACCATTATCTTAAAAAAATGGTTAGAGGGATAAAGTGATGGATTTAAAAGAAATTCAAGAACTGATAAAAATGGTGGATGAGTCCGGGCTGACTGAATTTGAGCTTAAGCAAGAGGATTATAAAATTATTTTGAAGAAAGAAAAGCTTCAGCCCATGTTTCAGCCTGCACTTCAACCCATACAGAGCTTTATGCCTGGGGCTGCAGCCGGAAAAGAGGCGGTGACTCCGGAACATCCAAGTTCTAAAACTGAAGCGCCGCAGACAATCAATGCCCCGATTGTCGGAACCTTTTACCTGGCACCGTCGCCCGGAGAGAAACCCTTTGTCAACGCGGGTAGCAAAGTCAAAAAAGGGGATACGCTTTGTATTGTCGAGGCGATGAAGCTGATGAATGAGATTGAAGCTGAAGAAGACCTGCAAATTCTCAGCATTTTGGTTAATGACGGGCAAATGGTCGAATTTGGCCAACCGCTGTTTGAAATTAATACCAAGTAGCGGCAAGGATGCAAGCGGAACTATTGTGGAGGTAAAGATGCTGAACATCAAAGAGATTCAGGAAATCATTCCGCATCGGTACCCATTCCTTCTTCTGGACCGAGTCGAAGAGCTTGAAGAAGGTAAAAGGGTTGTTGCTTATAAAAATGTTACGATCAATGAGTACTTTTTTCAGGGACATTTTCCGCAAGAACCGGTAATGCCCGGTGTACTCATTATTGAAGCGCTGGCTCAGGCCGGTGCGGTAGCTTTATTAAAAATGGAAAAATATCAGGGTAAGCTCGCTTACTTTACCGGAATTGACAAGGCCAAGTTCCGAAGGAAGGTATTTCCTGGTGATGTGCTGAGGCTGGAAGTAGAGATCATAAAAATCAAAGGCCCTGCCGGCATCGGCAAAGCCCTTGCTACGGTTGACGGGGAAAAAGCTGCCGAAGCCGAAATCAAGTTTTTTATCAGTTAATAAAGTTGGTGGGTGAAAACTTGTTCAAAAAAATACTCATTGCCAACAGAGGCGAAATAGCGGTCCGGATTATTCGGGCCTGCCGGGAAATCGGAGTTGCAACAGTTGCAGTTTATTCGGAAGCCGACCGGAACTCCCTGCATGTGGATCTTGCTGATGAGACGGTTTGTATCGGACCGGCCAGAGCAAGGGACAGCTATCTGAATACCAAGAATATTATCAGTGCAACGGTTCTGACGGGCGCGGAAGCCATTCATCCGGGATTTGGCTTTTTGGCGGAAAACAGCAAATTTGCCGAGATGTGCAAAGCGTGCCATATCGCATTTATCGGTCCTGACCCGGAAGTGATTGAAATGATGGGGAATAAAGCTAAGGCCCGGCAGATCATGGGCCAGGCGGGTGTCCCTATCGTTCCCGGTATCGAAGGTGTGTTGGCTAATTTTAAACAGGCAGAGGCTTCTGCGGAGCGTATTGGCTATCCGATCATGCTGAAGGCATCGGCAGGCGGCGGAGGCAAGGGTATCCGGATTGTCTGGAGCCGGGATGAACTGAAGAAAGCTTATGATATGGCCAAAAAAGAAGCGCAGGCTGCCTTTGATGATGATTCAATGTATTTGGAGAAATATCTGGTGGAGCCGAGACATATCGAATTTCAGATCCTGGCCGACCACTATGGAAATGTCATTCACCTCGGAGAAAGAGACTGTTCAATCCAGCGCAGAAATCAAAAAGTCATTGAAGAGGCTCCTTCAACCGTCCTGAGTGACGAGCTTAGGTGGAAAATGGGGGATACAGCTGTTCGAGCTGCTCAAGCGGTAGGTTATAAGAGCGCCGGGACCATCGAATTTTTAGTTGACAACAACGGCGGCTATTACTTTATGGAAATGAATACCCGTATCCAGGTCGAGCATCCCGTAACCGAACTGGTTACAGGAATTGATATTGTGAAGGAACAACTGAAAATTGCCTCGGGAGAACAGCTAAACATCCGGCAGGACGACGTGCATATTCAAGGCCATGCCATAGAATGCCGAATCAATGCGGAAAATCCCGCACTTGGGTTCAGGCCGTCTCCCGGCAAAGTGAATATCCTTCTCTGGCCCGGAGGAAATGGCGTAAGACTGGACAGCGCGCTCTACAGCGGCTATGATATCCCGCCGACCTATGATTCGATGATCGCGAAACTGATTACGCACGGCCAGGACAGGAATGAAGCCATCAGTAAAATGCGCAGGGCTCTTGATGAGTTTATCATTGAAGGCATTGACACCAATATTGAATTTCTGTTTCAGATTTTGAATAACCCGAAATTTAGGTGCGCAGAAATTGACACATCCTTCATTGCCAAAGAATTTGACTATGGAGCGTAATGACAACCAATAAAAAAATGATTACGGTTGGTGCTCATGTTTAAATTAAACAGGGTTTTTAAGAAACCGCGTTATCTAACCATACAACAGAATAATAGTCAGCCGTTGCCGGCAGAGATAGAGGGGCAGGGGGAAAAGAATGTTTTGCCTGCCATTCCGAACGGGCTGTGGACAAAATGCCAGAATTGCGGAGAGACAGTTTACACGAAGGATCTCAGTAATAATAACAAGGTCTGTGTTCGCTGCGGCTACCATTTCAGGATGGGAGCCTGGGAAAGAGTCGATCTGATCATGGACACCGGTACATTTAAAGAAATTAATCAGGAGATGAAAAGCGTCAATCCGCTGGACTTTGAAGGCTATGCAGAGAAAGTCAGCGCTGGCCAGGAGAAAACGGGCCTTTCGGAAGCTGTACTGACAGGGTATGGCAAGATTCATGGCCAGGATGCTGTGATTACGGTGATGGACAGTAACTTTATGATGGGCAGCATGGGTTCGGTCGTTGGCGAGAAAGTGACCCGGGCTTTTGAATTTGCTGCTGAAAGGAAAATGCCGATCATTGCTTTTACTGCTTCAGGTGGGGCCAGGATGCAGGAAGGAATGTTTTCCCTGATGCAGATGGCGAAAACATCTGCAGCCGTTGGCAGACACAGCCGGCAGGGAGGACTGTATATCGCGGTTTTGACCGACCCGACAACGGGCGGCGTCACGGCCAGCTTCCCAATGCTGGGAGATATCATTTTGGCGGAACCCGACGCGCTGATCGGCTTTGCCGGCAAGCGGGTCATTCAACAGACCATCAGGCAGGAGTTGCCGGAAGGTTTTCAGAAAGCAGAATTTCTGCTGGAACACGGTTTTATTGATAAAATCGTGGCCAGAGAGGACCTCAAACTAACCTTGTCTCGCCTGATTAAGCTTCATTACAGGCGTTAAGCAAAAAGACGGAGTGTGGCTATGCTCGAGCGGGAAAAAGAATTAGCGGAACTGAATAATAAGCTCAGTGATTTAAGGAAGCTTGCTGAAGATAAGCAAGCCGACTTTTCATCAGAGATTGAGGGATTAGAAGAGAAGCTTACCAGGATGAAAAAGGAAGCATTCTTGAATTTGACGGCGATGGATAAGCTGGCCCTGTCCCGAATGGTGGAAAGACCCACCACGCTCGATTATATCGAGAGAATTTTTCACTCCTTTATTGAGCTGCATGGAGACCGGATGTACCGGGATGACCCCTGCATTGTCGGCGGCGTTGCCAGACTGGGCGATTTGCCGATAACGGTCATTGGCCAGCAAAAAGGCAGAAATACCAAAGAAAATGTCAAAAGAAATTTCGGGATGACAAATCCCGAAGGTTACCGTAAAGCGTTAAGGCTCATGAAGCAGGCGGAAAAATTTCACCGGCCCGTGGTTTGCTTTATTGATACACCAGGGGCTGATCCCGGTATCGGAGCGGAGGAACGGGGCCAGGGGGAAGCGATTGCACGCAACCTGATGGAAATGGTCAGTTTGCGGACGCCTGTCATTTCCATTGTTCTGGGAGAAGGAGGCAGCGGCGGGGCGTTGGCCCTGTCGATCGCAGACGAGATCTGGATGCTGGAGCATTCGATCTATTCCATACTGTCTCCTGAAGGTTTTGCCAGTATCCTTTGGAAGGATTCCTCCAGAGCAAAAGAGGCAGCCCAGATCATGAAGATTACTGCTCAGGATTTGCAGCAAATGGGCCTGATCGACAAGGTTCTGCCGGAGCCTTTGGGCGGTGCCCACCATGATCCCGAGGCGATGGCTGCCGTGATCAAGGAACATTTGTTAAAGGTCCCGTTCAGAACCATGCTGGAACAACTCGATGATGTTCTTGAAAGGCGTTATCAGAAATACCGCAGGATAGGGGCTTATACCGAGTAATGAACGAATCTCTCAGCCCTGAAAAAATAACACAATACCTCCGGACAACTTTTCTGGGAAGAAAGATCCTCTGTTTTGACGTGCTGGACTCCACCAACTGTGAAGCAGCCCGCAGAGCTTTGGCTGAAGAAGAAGGAACTGTGATCATCAGTGAACAGCAGACGACCGGCCGGGGACGTTTTGGCCGAAAGTGGCAGTCACCGGGAGGCAAGGGGATCTGGATGTCAATCATTTTGAAACCTCAACTTCCGCCGGATGTGATACCCCAGCTGACGCTGGCCGGCGCAGCGGCAGTATGTCTGGCAGTGGACGAAGCAGCTATTTCTTTCCCTGGAAGAGGAATCACCATCAAATGGCCAAATGATCTATTCCTGAACGGAAAGAAGGCCGGAGGGATTCTGACGGAAATGTCGGTCAGCAGCAGGCGGACCCCGGTAGTGGTGATCGGCATCGGTCTGAATGTGAACCTTGCTGAAACGGATTTTCCTGATGAACTGAAATCCACAGCGACTTCTTTACGTCTCGAGACGGGCAGGGAACACGACAGGACCAGGCTGACAGCCGGAATCCTAAATGGATTTGAACCGCTTTACCTGGAATACCTCAGCACGGTTGATCTAGGCAGGACCTTAACCATCTGCAGGGAGCGTTCCGAAGTCATAGGCAGAAAAGTGGTTCTCGAAAACAGGGAGGGGCCGGTGCAGACCGCTGAGGTAATCGACCTCGGGCCTAAAGGGGAACTAGTCGTAAGGCTGGCGCAGACAGGGGAGATCAAAGCGATCATTTCGGGAGAAATTTCTGTGGCCCTACACGATTAAACGAGAAGTACGGTCGCGGTTCCCAAAATGAATACAGTATTTACATGGAAAATGGCATTGAAAACGAAGCGTCCTAATGATATAGTACTGAGAATATAGTTTATTACATGAAAGAACAGAACGGAGGAATGATGATGATTCAAAATTCGCATACGCTCGAAGTTTACCGTCAAAAACGTTTGTCCTATTTCCAATGGCGCACGCAGTCAACGACGTTTGCCAAAATTGCTCTGGCAGTAAGTCTGGCCTGCCTGACCGGCCTGCTTGCCCAGGTGAAAATCTACCTGCCATTTACTCCCGTGCCTTTGGTGGCTTCCCAGATTGGGGTGATCCTGGCTGCTGTGCTGCTGGGTAGAAAATGGGGCGGTATCAGTATGGCAATCTATGCTGTCGGCGGTTTGGCAGGAATTCCGTGGTTTGCGGGTTTCAAAGGCGGAGCGGCGGCGCTTGCCGGACCGACAATTGGTTATGTGTTTGGTTTTATCCTTGCAGCACTGTTTATCGGCGGTATGATTGATTCCAGAACCCAAAACCGTAAAGCTTTGCCGCTGACCGGCATTATCCTTTTTGCCCAGCTTGTCCTTGTCTATGTTCCGGGGTTAATATCCCTGGCCATATGGCTTTGGTCGACCGGACAGACAGTTACCCTGGCCGGAGTCCTCTTTATGGGCTATATACCCTTTATTGTCGGAGATATTCTGAAGTCACTCGTCGGAGCAGCAGCTGCCAAAGCCATTGTCCCGATGGAAAAATACTAGCACAGCATCGATTTGGGTTAATATTGGACTAAAGCAGCACTTCAAGAGTAATAAGTACCAGAATAATGACAACAAAGAACGCTGCACGCTGACCATATTTAAATGTATAGGCGTACATGCCGGATCCCCCCCGCAGGCTGATTTGTAAGATATTTGATTTGTTTTATTTTATTCTATGAAGTCCGGGGAGGCAAGGTGATAAAGAAATAAACCTATGGACATATGAACATATGCGCATAGGTTTATTTTTACGGTTCTAACCCTTTTATTTCAGTTGGATTGGGATTCGAGTTCTTTTCCTGCTTCAGGCATTAGTTTCTGCACAGTGTCCCTGCAGAACCGGATCCGTTCCAGATCTGCATCCTTCAGAAGGGGATACAGTCCCGGATTGTCCAGAGCAGCTTTGGCGGGTATAACCTCATAAATCAATTGATTATTCAGGCGTTTTTTATTCACCCAAGTAGGAACGGCGTCCGCCTGGAGAACTTGATGGGTGTGATCTGGATATACCCTGATCGTCACATTGGCGATGATTCCCTGTTCGGTATAAATGTTATCGACGGTTTCCTGACGCTGATCTGAGATGAAATTTCCCTGAGAATAAAAAACCGGAACAGTTCCATTGTTGTCTGTGGCCAAAAATACGAAGGGCTGGAGCACATGCGGATGGCCTCCAAAAATCACATCTGCGCCGCAGTCAGCCAGTACGGAGGCCAAGTCCTGCTGAAAGGTACTAGGCAGTCGATGATATTCATCTCCCCAGTGCATACACAAAATGACGATTTCCGCTCCGGCCTGTCTCGCTTCGGTGATTCTCGCCTTAATGGTTTGCGCAGAACTGTCAAAATCCTGCGGGTCAAAGGTATCCATCAGTCCGGTCATGTTGACGGGAAGGATAAGACCATTGATGCTCAGGCTGCCGTCATATTGCGGATAGCCGTAGCCAAAATTGACAAACGCCACTTTAACACCTTTGATGTCCTTGACGACATAGGTGGTTTCCTTCTCGGTAGCCTTGACGCCGATAATATCCAGTCCCTTGTTTTTGACAACGTCGATCGTCCGGTAGAATCCGGTGATATCCTGATCTAAACGGTGGTTGTTGGCTGCGGTAACAATGTCAATGCCCGATTCCTTCAGAGCATCAACGATCGAATCAGGGGTATTGAATTTGGGATAACCGGAATAGCCCTGCTCAGGCCCGGCAAGCGAGGTTTCCAGGTTGGCTACGGTAATATCGGCATTTCCAAGATAGGATTTAACATACTGAAACTGGCTGCTGAAATCATACAGACCTGTTGAAGAATCGTAAGCGGCCATATAGACCGTGTTATGAATCAGGATGTCGCCGACGGAAGCGATAGAGATATCCACATAGGAAGGCTGCGGCTCGGATTCCGGAAGCGAAGAAGGATCCGGAGGATTTTGAAAAGAAATCTGGTTGGTATATTGGTAGGCGATCAGACCGCCCGCAATGAATAGGACAGCGACTGTGCAGAGGAGGATAATCAGGAGTCTTCTTTTCATAAGCTTGACCTCAAATGATAATGATATAATAATTTTTTGATCATAGAATTTTTGATTTATAGTCTGGCTTTGTTAGACTTGTCTGCGAATAGGATGGTCGCTCTTAGTCATTATAATACATTTACTTCAAAGCGAAAACGAATTATAATGACAGGAAGAATAAATGGTGAATGTTATCGCTGAAGGCTTGGTGCCAGCCGAGCTTTCTTTATGATCCAGAGGAGGTAGGGAAATGGAACAAACAGAGTCCGTACAATTTGAACAATTTGAAACAAAAATGTTTAAAGAACTGACGCAGAAAGCGATAGACAGCAGTAAAATCAATCCTGAGCTATATAGTAAATATCAAGTAATGAGGGGCTTGCGTGATCTTGAAGGCAAGGGCGTACTCGTCGGTCTGACCGAGATTGGTGAAGTGCACTCCTATATTATAGACGAAGGAGAAAAGATTCCTGTTCCGGGAAGATTAACCTATAGAGGTATCGATATTAATGACATCGTCGACGGCTTTATCAAAGACGAAAGATACGGCTTTGAAGAAACGAGCTATTTGCTTCTGTTCGGGCATCTTCCGAACGCCGAGGAGCTGAAGGATTTTGAACAGGTGCTGACGGCATATCAAAAACTGCCCGAGGACTTTGTCCGGGGTACTATCCTGAAAAGCCCGGGCAAGGATATCATGAATATGCTGGCCAGGAGCATCCTGAGCCTATATTCCTATGATGACAACCCCGATGACAATTCCATCGAAAATGTCCTGAAACAATGCATGAAACTGATTGCCTGGATGCCTTTGCTGGCCGTGTATGGCTATCACTCCTGTGCGCACTATCATGGAAACAAGAGCCTATTTCTGCACAGTCCACTGCCTCATCTCAGCACAGCGGAAAATATTCTTCACATGCTCCGGCCGGACAGTAAATACACGAAGCTTGAGGCTGCCCTGCTGGATATTTCCCTGGTCCTGCATTCCGAACACGGCGGCGGGAATAATTCGACCTTTGTTACGCATGTCATTACCTCGACCGGTTCGGACACTTATTCGGTCATGGCTGCTGCTATTGGCGCCTTAAAAGGTCCCAAGCATGGAGGCGCCAATATTAAAACCTACAATATGCTTGAAGACATTAAACAAAATGTCACAGACTGGCAGGATGAGGATGAAATCAAGGCTTATTTGATGAAGATTATGAATAAACAGGCTTTTGACAGGTCTGGCCTTATTTACGGGATTGGCCATGCCGTCTACTCGATTTCTGATCCGAGGGAAGTCCTGCTTAAAGAATACGCCGGGAAGCTCGCTCAAGAGAAAGGTCTAGCCGAAGAGTATGATTTATTCAGCAGAGTGGAAAAACTTGCTCCCGATATTGTCCTGGGCCATAACAAGTCAGGCAAGGTCATCAGCGCTAATGTGGACTTTTATTCCGGTTTTGTCTATAAAATGCTGGGGCTTCCGCTGGAACTGTTTACCCCGATCTTTGCGATCTCCAGAATGTCAGGATGGAGCGCCCACCGGATCGAAGAGATTGTGAATAATGGTAAGATTGTTAGACCGGCCTATAAAAGCGTTGCTCCAAGGCGGGAATATATTCCGCTTTCCGGCAGGAATTAGATAGAGATTTTAAATAAATACGCGGATGAAGACAACAGCCGAAAGCGGTTGTACATTGCGTAGCCCTACCTTCTTTGGTTTCTTTGTCTTTTAACATTAAGAAAGCGGTGTCGCCAACTACTTTAGTAGTTTTGCAGCACCGCTTTGCTTTTTGCGTAGAAATATTAACTTTGATGCGCTCTCAGATATTCTTTGACTTGAGGGCCTTCATACAGCAGCTGATCAGCCAACCCTACGATACTACCCGGAGAAAGCTGTCGGGCCAAGTCCGCAGCATTCTTACGCATTTCTTCAAGTAAACCGGGATTTAGACAGAAACTGTCGATCAGAGGATTAAGTTCGGAGATCTTTGAGGTTCTGACAGCAACACCTGCTTTAACTAGAATCTCGGTGTTTTCTTCTTCTTGTCCCGGAATAAAAAATGGAATAATGATGGGGATATTTTTGTTGATCGCTTCCGAGACAGTCAGACCGCCGGGTTTTGTGATAATCACATCGGACTGGTCCATCAGGTCATAGATGTTCGATGTGAAACCATAAATGACAACATCTTTGGCGTTAAAGGTACCTGTGTACTTTTTTGCAAGATCAGTCCAAAGCTTGCGATTGCTTCCGCATACTACCAGGATGCGAAGATGATGCCGGTTTTCCATAAGCGTTTTCAGGCATTTTTTGATATAGGGGATGCCCATGCTCCCGCCCATGATCAGCAGTGTAAATACATCATTGTTTCTGACAAGGCGGGGCTGACGGAATTCTTCCCGTACCGGAATGCCGAAAATGTGTATTTTATTTTCAGGAACACCTTTTTCCGTAAGCGTATCCTTGGTGTAACATGAACCAACAATGTAGGCATCAACAAAACTATTCACATAAAACTGATGAGCCATATAATCTGTAACCAGCGAAATAAAAGGCAGATTTAAGCGTCCGGATGCTTTTAAATAGGAAACAACACCGACATGAAGAGGATGGGTGGTAATAAGCAGGTCTGGCTTGTACTCTTGAATCAGCTGTTCGATGACACTATCCATGGCCCTGTTTAAAATTCTTTTGACATTTTTATTTAAGAACTCGTTATAGGTAATCTTATATAGTTTACCGTACATTTTCGGTAATCTTGTTGCGAGTATATGATAACCGTCATCGATAAGAGCTTCCATGATCCAGCTTTCTTCTTTTTTTAAGGGTTCTACAATCCGGACGGAATAGCCTGAAGCTTCAAGCTCCTTTTTCAGACAGTCTGCGGCCTGATTATGTCCATGTCCTGTAGACGCAGAGAAAATCATTACTTTAGGCACGAATATTCTCCCTTCAATTAAAAGCATAAGATGCTGAAAGTTATCCTTATACATTATAACAGTTTATGGTCGATAACCAACATAAATTTATTTATTATTTTTTGGCAAATAGGAATAACTACACAAGCAATCTTCTGGCAGGAAGACATACTTAAACGACCTTATAATAGTCTATGGGCCACAGTTTCGCGATCTACTAATACTGAAACTCAATCTGCACAGACTTTTTCTCCCTGCTGTCTGTTTTGGGCAGGAATACATTCAAAACACCATTTTTATAAATTGCCCTGACATTATCAATGGAAACGGTCGCCGGAAGAGAGACGGAGCGGCGGAATTGACCGGTATACCTTTCTTTTTTGTGTAGGCGATCTTCCTGAATCACATGCTGTTCGCGGTTTAAAGTACCGCTGATGGTTATCATGTTGTTTTCAATCTGAATGCCTACATCTTCTCTTCTTTGCAGTCCTGGCAGATCGCAGGAAACAATGATCTCTTCGTCGGTTTCATAGATGTCGGTAAATGGAACGGCCAAGCGCGGAGCGAACTCGTCTTCGAAAAAAGTATATGGAAAACTATAAAGCCTATTGATTTCACGGCGTATCTGATCTGCATTGCGCATTGGATGGAATGGTATAAGATTCATATTTCCAGCCCCCAATATTTTTGGATTTGTATCAAATGCTTTTATCAATCGTACTAGGATTATCTTAACCTGACAGATGATTTATATACCGTCTCAATGTTTAGACGAACGTACTATTGGCAATTAATCAAATAATATGAATGAAATAATTCGAACAAAAAAATGACCAAAAGTTGTCCAAATTATTTGACCTTTATTGACCTTTGTAATAAAATAGAGACATATCAAAATTAACAATCAATGATGGAGGGAACAAATATGAGTTATCTTATCCCGATGGTAGTTGAACAAACGAATCGCGGTGAACGTTCTTACGACATCTATTCTAGGCTCCTCAAAGACCGTATTATCTTCCTGGGCGGAGCAATCGATGATAACGTTGCCAATGTTGTAGTTGCGCAATTGCTTTTCCTCGAGGCGGAAGATCCTGAAAAGGACGTTTTTGTCTATATCAACAGTCCCGGAGGGTCCATTACTTCCGGGATGGCCATCTACGACACGATGCAGTACATCAGGCCTGATGTACAGACCATTTGTATTGGAATGGCTGCCAGTATGGGTGCCTTCCTGCTTGCTGCCGGCACGAAAGGTAAGCGTACTGCCCTGCCGAATGCTGAGATCCTGATTCACCAGCCGTTAATTGCTGGGGGAGGTTTATCGGGGCAGGCTACAGAAATTGAAATTCACGCCAAACAGTTGCTGAAAACGAAAAACAAAATGAACAGGATTCTTGCCGAAAGAACCGGCCAGCCTTTGGACAAAGTCGAGCAGGATACGGACCGTGACTACTATATGTCCGCTGAAGAAGCTAAAGAATACGGAATTGTTGACCGGGTACTGGAAAAAGCAGCACTGCTTGAGCAAAAGAAGAAAAACCCGCTAAAATAGAATCTCTTAAAAAAATTTCATAAAAAACCCTGAAGAAAATCCTGGATATCGGAAACGCCTCATTGAGTAATCATTTGAGGCGTTTGACGTCCATTCAGAAAAAAACATAAAAGTAAGATAAATTCGGCATACTAAACTCGGATTGTTCAAAAACAACCAAAGCAACAATAAAAAAAAGGAGGAAAAATCTTGCAGAAAATTCGTAAAGCAGTCATACCCGCGGCTGGATTGGGTACAAGATTTCTTCCTGCGACCAAAGCTCAACCCAAAGAAATGCTGCCAATCGTAGACAAACCGACCATTCAGTACATCATTGAAGAAGCGGTTCAATCCGGTATTGAAGATGTCATTATTGTCACAGGAAGAAACAAAAGAGCCATTGAGGATCATTTTGACCGTTCTGTAGAACTTGAACTATTTCTAAAAAACGGAGAAAAGTCCGAATTGCTCGATATGGTCAAACATATTGCTGAGATGGTCGATATCCATTATGTCCGCCAAAAAGAAGCTCTGGGGCTTGGTCATGCCGTCTACAGTGCCAGAAGATTTATTGGCAATGAGCCGTTTGCCGTTCTTTTGGGAGACGACGTGATCTATTCGGAAGAGCCTTGTCTGAAACAAATGATTAGGTACTACGAGCTTTATAACAGCAATCTGATTGGCGTACAGGAAGTACTGCCGGCAGAAGTGTCCAAATACGGGATTATTGATGGCAGCAGAATATCTCCGAGACTGTACAAGGCGGAAGCCATGTTTGAAAAGCCGACCCCGGAGGAAGCGCCTGATATTCCGCTTGCGATCATGGGCCGGTATATTCTTAATCCGGAAATTTTTGATATCCTCGCGGAATTGCCTCCGGGAAGAAATGGAGAAATTCAGCTGACGGATGCAATTGCGCAGTTGAGCAAGGTTCAGGATGTGTATGCCTACAATTTTGAAGGGAAAAGATATGATGTCGGGGACAAACTTGGTTTTGTCAGAGCAACCATTGAATTTGCGTTAAGACATGAAGAAATTGGCGAAAGCCTGATGGATTATCTGACCGATATTGTCAGCCGGTATCAGAAAGAAGGTCAGGAGCTTCGCCTGCTTTCAGCAGGCAATAATTTGGACAAACTTTATGATATTAAGAAGAATTACAGTTAACCGGGTAAGTAAATGGATGCTGCCCGGAAAAAACGGCGGAAAATAAAGTACTTTCACAGAAAATAGGTTGTTTACTATCCTCAATGTGACAAGCTTTTCTCTTTGCTATTGGTAATATTATACAGAAAATACCTATAGTAAGGAGGAAAAAGGATGAATTTCAGCCGCAAAAGCATCCTAACTCTTGCAGGGGCTGTTGTTCTGGCGGGGGTAATCATTATTGGCGGAATTTATGGGCCCACTGCCTGGAAAGTATTTCGTGGCCAGGTAGTTGGACCAGAGGACCAAGTGGTTATCCAGACGCCCCCGGTCAATTATGCCGGTGGAGAGACGGATGCTGATCAGACCATTGCTCAGGGTGAAGAAAGTACGGTTTCACCCAATACCGGGGGAACACCGGCTGCAGAAGGTACTGCAGGAGATACCGTTACAGCACCCAATCAGGCTGACGGCACAGACGATTCTGCCAGCAGCACGAATGAAGTCAAAAAGTACAGGGAACCGGATCTGAGTCTTTTGAATATTGCGCCTTCGCTTGAGGAGTATTTTGGCGAGAGAGCGCTCAGCGATGCATCCAGGACTCTTGCCTTCGGAGCCGCCTGGAACATCCACCAGTACACGGATGGTTATCTGTACGGTGTCACCGCAGGGCCTCAGATGAACGAACAGGATATTAAGAAGTACATTGTTTTCCATAAGACCTTATGGGAAAAGCAAATGGAAAATGAGGTCAATTCCAGTCAGGCGTCAACCTTTGATGTATATTTCAGAAATCTTCTGAATAGAGGGATCGATGCCTTTGACAGTAAGGACAAAGTAAGAATTGAACAATTCCATCTCGAGATTCATGATTTGGACGCGCATCTGCTGCGGGATGATATGAGTTCCAAGGTTTACGGGGCAACTCCTTTTGCCACGAAACGTTCTGAATAGCATTCCTAATGCATTGATGGGCGCCTGAAACAACATTTGAAGCGCTTCTAAAAAAGTTATCCTGTCTCAAACCTCCATGAGATTAGGATAACTTTTTTTGATTTTTAACCTTGTCATTATGCTGTTTATTCTGTTGATTCATTTTGGCTCTCTGGGCACGGCGCTGGGGTATTTTGAGAGCTTCCCTTCCCTGATTCAATTGGGGGTCGGAGCCTTGTCCGTAATTATGAAGAGATTGGATAAGGAAGAATAGGTCCACAGTCCTGTAATAAAAATAGGCTGAACCATGTTTAAAATCCCCGTAGAACGGATAGAATGGAAATAGTTACCATTCTATCCATTATTGAGGGGATTGTGATTTTATGCGTAAAAAATTTTGGTTGATCACAGTACTGGTATTTGTTCTGGGGGTGTGCCTCGGCGCAGGGGGGTACTTTTTATGGTCAACGACTTTGAACCCGGAAGTAAATTCTCCGGCTGAAAAGGACAACGCGGCCAAGGTAGGCACCGTTCAGAACGGTGATGCTGTTCAGAATGCTCTTCCGGACTTGTCTATCGAAGGAAATGGCATTGTTGACGGCATAGCTGATGGTACAAATGACAGTACAAATAACAGTACTGACGAAAGCACAAGCGCCTTGACTGAGGCAGAACAGGAAGCGGTTATTGCACAGTATAAACAGGGTCTGGGAATACTCTTTGATGCCTGGAAGGCCAAAGATATGACTGCGTTCAGAATTGCGATTGCCAATGCCTACACTGGAGAACTGATGGAGAAGCATATCCAGAAAGCGGAAGGATTTATTTCCAGAGGAATCGGACTGGATGTAGGCAATATTATTTTTGATGACGTGCAAATCGAATCTGCCGACAAGCTTTCGGCGACAGTTAATGCTGTTTACCGTTACACGGCCAGAGATTACGACTTGGACGAGCAGTATCCTTTGGGGGAAGAGCAGGAACATCAGGTGCATGTCAGGGCGAATCTGATTAAAATTGGTCAGAGCTGGCTGATTACGGGCGAAACGGCAATATAGCCGGCAAAATATTGCAGGATTTAACTGAACGATGGCGAATTCTAGGAGCTGAGAAGATAAGTCTTAAAAAGATTAAGACGGGGAGAGAAACGGATGTTCAAGAGAAAGCCGGGAGCGCTTGCGGTTCTGCTGATCGTAATATTGTTTTTGCCGGTCTATAGTTCCGGGGCATCTGGGGCAGAGATTCAGACGTACCAGAATCCTTCCCGGGAGGTCGTTGCTCAGAAGCTTGAGACGATTTCCAGAAGCAAAGGAATTCCGAGCGTACTGCTAAAAACAATTGCCTATTGTGAATCGGGTTGGAGACAATTCGATCAAAATGGTGAAGTGGTAACCGGCAGCACAGACGGCACCTCGAATCCTGCCCTCGGAATCATGCAGGTTACCAGTTATGATCCTGGAGATACCGAAAAAGTTAATAAACTTAAATATGATATCGACTATAATATTTCCCGCGGTGCGGAACTGCTGAATGAAAAATGGCAGATGACGCCGAAGATTGGTGATGGGGACCGTAACAAGCTGGAGAATTGGTATTTTGCGCTTTGGGCCTATCATGGCTGGTTGGCGTACAACAACCCGAATAATGCTGCTGCCAGAGGCGAGGTAGCTTATCAGGACGCGATCATTCGCAAAGCCGCAACAGCATATTTTCCGGGTATTGTCGTACCTGTCCAAATTACGCCGGTTCCCGCCGAACTTCTGCCGCTTGGCACGCTTCCGAGCAGCAGTCAGATCTGGAATACACCTGAACCGTATACCCTGGGAGACTTGACTTCCAGCACAGTTGGCACAACCACCCGAATCTCAGGTCAGAACAGGATAGACACGGTCAATCAAATTGCCTTGAACGGATGGGCGAGTGGTGCCCAGACCGTCATTCTTACCCGTTCAGATGCATTTCCTGATGCTCTGGCCGGCGTACCTCTGGCTAAAAAATATAACGCACCGATTTTGCTTACGAGCCCGGATCAACTTGATCAAGGTGTCATTGAGGTGTTGAATACCTTAAAGCCGGCAAAAGTGATTATTCTGGGTGGAGAGACGGCTGTCAGCAAACCAGTTGAGACTAGACTCAAGGCCGTTTTGACCTGGACCTCTGATGTTTCTCGGATTGCCGGGGCGGACCGTTATCAGACAGCGGTACGGATTGCCGCTGATTTTCCCAAAGATGCCAGCGTGGCTATTGCTACGGGTCTGGATTTCCCGGATGCGTTAAGTCTGGCCACAGCTGCAGCTGCCAACGAAATGCCTCTGCTGCTGACTTCAACCCGGAGCCTGCCTGAGGTTACAAGACAGGACTTAAGCAAACGTTCACCGGGAAAGATCTATATTGGCGGCGGGGAAAAAGTCATTACTGCTGAAGTAGTGACAGCCCTGACCCAGACAACCGGATTGTCTGCGGGGAATATTGTTCGTTTTGCCGGGAGCAACCGTTATGAGACTTCGGTGATGATTGCGGAAGCGTTCTTTCCCAGTACGCAGGAGATTTATATGGCTACCGGACTCGATTTTGCAGATCCTCTCGCCGCTGGCGCCCTGGCTGCAACGAAGAATGCCTGTCTATTGCTGATTTCTCCGCAGGGATTCACGACAAACGGGCCAACAGAAAATTATCTAAAAAAGATGGCTTCTTCTACAAATGTTAAAGTGATCGGCCCGGAAGCTTCCATTTCGGAATATACGGTTACCCGCGTAAAATATTTACTCAGACAGATGTGATTCAATCCATAAATCAATGATAGATTCGTCAAGAATCTGTTAATAATCAGTCCATAACCAGTCAATTTGATGAGAAGGTTTGCAAGCAAGATCATCCATTAAATGGAATAATATTGACCTTTTCCGGCAAGCAGCACTTCTTGTCGGAATTTTGTTTATGAGCGTTTATGCGGCTTTCAGCCATTTGGAAAAATTTTGGGGAAGGAAAATCTGTCTCTAAGACGAACTTATTTACTCTAAACTTCTTTCAAGTTTTGTGACGGCTACGAAGATGGCATACGATGTGCCTGGTGTCGAATGCGTCAGGATGACAAAGCATTTGACTGGTCTAATGCCGCGATGTCCAAGGATAGACTGGTGCAGCGTTGCCACGGACGGCAAAGAGCTGCCGGGGCCATGGATGGTAAGGAGCGGCGGTTTCTGTGTTTCTGATTAGGAGGTAATTAATGCGTTCGAAAAAATATATCCGGTTATTCCTGGCCGTGCTTTTCAGCATTTTGCTGCTGATCCCGGCCAGGCCGCTGCCTGTTCAGGCAGCAAACCAGAATCCTACTCCCGAGGAGATATCCCGGATCTTTGACCAGGTGGCCCTGGAGGAGAAAGTCCCTGCGGAGATCCTCAAAGCGATTGCGTTCAAAGAATCAGGCTGGCGTCAATGGAACAGTTCGGGCAATGTTGTGACGGGGGGCTCAGGCAGCAGGCCTTACCTCGGCATTATGCAGATTGGGGTATATGATCCTTCCGATTCGGAGACGATTAACCACCTGAAAACGGATATTGCCTATAATATTGCCTACGGGGCTGAAGTCCTGAAATCCAAGTGGAATATGACGCCGACCATCGGAGACGGCGACCCCGGAAAACTGGAAAACTGGTATTTTGCGATTTGGGCTTACAACAGCTGGTCCATCACCAATAATCCGAATACTGCGGCTGCTTCAGGCAGGGTAGCCTATCAGGATAAAATCTTGAAACTGATTGCCACTGATTATTATGAGGGCCTGACTGATCCCGTCAGTATCACACCGGTGTCGAAGTCACTGCTGCCGGCGGGTACACTGCCGTCAAAGAATTCTGTCTGGAAAACGCCCGAACCGGTTCACTATGCCGGTTACACGCTGGGCCTTCCCATGATCTCCAGGAGTCAAAACAATTTGCTGCTTTCAACTGTGAAAAGAATTTCCGGCATAGACCGGATTGACACAGCTGTAAAAATTGCTTATGAAGGGTGGCCTTACGGCTGTGAGACGGTCGTCATCGCGAGATCCGATGCTTTCGCAGACGCCTTAGCCGGGGTATCCCTGGCGAAACAGAATCATGCGCCAATTCTTCTTACTTCAAAGGATCAGCTTGACCAGCGGGTGGAAGTCGCTTTAACCGTTCTGAAACCACTGAAAGTGATTATTCTTGGCGGTGAGACTGCGTTATCATCCCGGGTGGAGAACAGGCTGAAGGAAGTTGTTTCCTGGACAGAAGATTTTGAGCGAATAGCGGGTCAGGACAGATATGAGACCGCAGCGCTCATTGCGTCTCATTTTCCTGAGGGCAGCGGAGTTGCTGTGGCGACCGGATCAAATTTCCCGGATGCTTTAGGTATTGCTTCAGCTGCCGCAGCCAAAGGATATCCGCTGCTATTGACGGCAAAAGACAGCCTGCCGCAGGCCACCGCAGAACTTCTACAGACCCTGAAACCGTCTGAGCTATATATTGCCGGTGGGGAGGGTGCGGTATCTGCCGGGGTCGCCGGCAGCATCACCGGTATCGCAGGTCTCTCTGCGGACAAAGTCCGGCGTTTTGCCGGTAATAACCGCTACAATACTTCGCTTACAGTCGTGCAGTCCCTGTATCCCGATGCCCAGAAGATCTACCTGGCGACCGGGGAGGGTTTCCCGGATGCTTTGGCGGGAGCAGCGCTTGCTGCTAATACGGATGCGCCGCTGTTGCTGATTCCGACGGAAGGGCCTGCAGCCGGTTCCGATACCGAGAAATATTTTCAGAGTATCTCGCCGGATGTGGAACTGGTGGTTTTCGGAGGCAAATCCGTCATCAGTGACAATGCGATTATCCGGATCAAATACCAGATGGTTAAAATATAGCAGGAGGGGGGACAAGGAGACGGATCTTTGTCCCCCTTTTGAATTGTAAAATGAGGAAAACTGTAGTAAACTGATAAACGGTGAAAACGAATTATGTCCTGAAAGGTCGGAACTGATAGCGTGGCACATCCCAAACGTACCCTATTTTTTATGCTTACCGATGCTTTATTGATTAATCTTGCCCTTTTTTTAAGCTTCTACCTGCGCCTTTCCGAAGAGGCTGATCTGCAGGTGGAGTTTGTTAAATATTTGGGTACTTATTTGAATGCCGCGATCGTATCAACCTTCGTGCTGATCGTAACGTTCCACTTTTTTGGGTTGTATAAAAATATTTGGCGATATGCCAGTGTCAGAGAGCTTCTTTCTATCGTCTACGCTGTAACCGTCGGTGCAGCGTTTACAGTTATGGCGGTCTATTTTATTTCCCCGCTCAGACTTCCGCATTCGGTCAGCATTTACTTTTGGCTGATGCTGATTGTTTTGATCGGCGGACTCCGGTTCAGCCAGAGGATGCGCCAGGAGAATACTATTTTTGCCGTGTCCAACAAATCGCAGCGAAAAGTACTCATTATCGGAGCCGGTGACGCAGGCGTTCTTGCTTTGCGTGAACTCAAGAAAAGAGATTTTCAAGAAGGTGTACCCGTCGGTTTTATTGACGACAGCAAAAGCAAAATTAATCTTCATGTTCAAGGATTTCCGGTGTTGGGTTCCCGTGACGACATCCGGCGGATTGTTGAGGACTATGCTGTTGATGAGATTATCATCGCGATCCCTTCTGCCGATGGAGAGACTGTCAGGGAGATCGTGGAAATATGCAAGGAGACACGGGCGGTCTTAAAGATTATGCCCGGCGTATACGACATCCTGAGCGGCAAGATTACGGTGAGTTCTTTAAGGGAAGTACAGGTCGAAGACCTGCTCGGGCGCGAACAGGTATCGGTGGATTTGGAAGAGGTGGCAGGTTACCTGAAAAACCAGGTTGTTCTGGTGACCGGTGCCGGAGGTTCCATCGGATCGGAACTTTGCAGGCAGATTGTCAAGTTTTTCCCCTCAAAGCTTATTCTGGCCGGACACGGGGAAAACTGTATTTTTGATATTGAGCAGGAGTTGAAGAATTCCCCGATAGTGACGGAAATTTTTGATATTAAGGATGCCGGCAAGGTTAACCTTGTTTTTGAAAAGTACAAGCCTTACGTGGTTTTCCATGCAGCTGCGCACAAGCATGTGCCACTGATGGAGGTAAATCCTGAGGAAGCATTGAAAAATAATGTGATGGGCACGAGCAATCTGGCCGCAGCGGCTGACAAAACCGGAGTCAGGACATTTGTACTGATCTCCACCGATAAGGCGGTTAATCCGACCAGTATCATGGGCGCATCTAAAAGGATGGCCGAGATGGTCATCCAGGACTATGACAAGAGATCTGAGACCAAGTTTGTCGCCGTTCGCTTTGGCAATGTTCTCGGAAGCCGTGGAAGCGTCATCCCGACATTTAAAAAGCAGATTATGGCGGGGGGACCGGTAACGGTAACGGATCCTAGGATGACCCGTTACTTTATGACCATCCCCGAAGCAAGCCAACTGGTCATTCAGGCCGGCGCGATGGCCTCAGGCGGAGAAATCTTTATTCTTGATATGGGCAAGCCTGTGAAGATCGTTGATCTGGCCAAGGACCTTATCCGTTTATCAGGTTTTGAACCGGGTAAAGATATTCAAGTTGAGTTTACCGGCGTGAGACCCGGAGAGAAACTTTTTGAAGAGATTCTGACTTCGGAAGAAGGCACGACGGCAACGAAACATAAACGTATTTTCGTAGCAAGGCCCAACCATATTGATCACGAGGCGATCGAAGGACTGGTGCAGAAAATACGCGAGCGTGGCAGCTATATGAACAGGGAGGAAATCAACACTTCCATCAGGACACTTCTTCCTGACTTTGGGAAGACCATAAAAACTTAGGCAGCGCAGTCTTGACCATCATGAACGCTTGCATCACAGATAAACGCTTGCACCACAGATATAAGGAGGAACTTCTATGTTGGAAGTTAAAAATGTCATTACGCAGAATCATCCTGTTGCCCTGGAACTCAAAAAGAAAATTGAAAACCATACCGCCCGGATCGGCGTGATCGGTCTTGGTTATGTTGGCCTGCCACTGGCAGTTGAGAAAGGTAAGGTTGGTTTCCCAGTTCTCGGATTTGATATTAATGCAGAGAAAGTTGCCATGGTATCAGCCGGAGAAAACTATATCGGAGACGTCAAGAACGAGGAGCTTAAAGAACTTGTCGATAAAAAGATCCTTCAGGCAACCACTGATTTTACCAAACTTGCCGACTGTGATGTGGTGATCATTTGTGTACCGACACCGCTGACCATTACCAGGGATCCTGATATTTCTTATATGAAGGCTTCCGCTGAGGAAGTCGGAAAAACCATTCGTCAGGGACAGCTTGTCACACTTGAGAGTACGACATATCCTGGAACCACGCAAGAAGTGATCCTGCCGATTCTGGAACAGTCGGGGCTTAAAGTCGGGCAAGACTTTTTCTTGGCCTTTTCGCCGGAAAGAGTTGATCCCGGTAACAAGCGTTTTTCAACGAAGAACACCTCCAAAGTTGTCGGCGGCGTAACGCCTTACTGCCTGGAGATTGCTTATACCTTATATGCACAGACCATTGTAAATGTCGTACCGGTCAGTTCACCGGCGGCAGCGGAACTTACCAAAGTATTTGAAAATACCTACCGCGCAGTCAATATCGCACTCGTGAATGAAATGATGCTATTATGCGATCGGATGGGGCTTGATGTTTGGGAGATCGTCGAGGCTGCTTCGACGAAACCTTTTGGTATCCATACGTTTTATCCGGGACCGGGTGTTGGCGGCCACTGCATTCCGATTGATCCGTTCTACCTTACCTGGAAGGCCAGAGAGTATGACTTTCATACCCGCTTTATTGAACTGGCCGGCGAGATCAATGTTGAAGTCTCTTCTTATGTCGTCAATAAAGTATACCGGGCTTTAAATTCCATGAATAAGAGCGTTAAGGATGCCAAACTCCTGGTCGTAGGTGTCGCTTATAAAAAGGATATTGAGGATGTCCGCGAATCACCGGCCCTGATCATCATGGAACTTCTGCGCAAGGAAGGGGCCATCTTAAGCTACCATGACCCTTACGTACCGGTGATCGAGCCGCATGGCGGCAGCACCATGCATCTGGAAAGCATCCAGCTAACCCCGAATGTATTGCAGGAGGCCGACTGTGTCCTGATTATCACCGATCACAGTGCTATAGACTATGATCAAATCGTCCAATATGCACCGTTAGTTGTCGATACACGCAATGCAACCAAAGACGTTCGGCAGATGCGTGAAAAAATATTCAAAATCTAAGTAAGGTAGCGGGGACAAAAGAGACGCTTCTTTTATCCTTCCTTTATGATTGGAGCGTGTGGAAATTTGACAGGAGACAAAATAGTATTTGGCGTAATCGGGTGCGGAAGAATTGCCCCGAAACATACGGAATCGATTATGGCTATTCCCGGCGCAGAGCTGGCTGCTGTCTGTGACATTGTGCCGGAAAGGGCTGAAGATTTTGCCAGCAAGTACAAGGCAAAGCCATATCTGGATTATCACGATCTTTTGAAGAGAGAAGATATCGATATTGTCACGATCGCAACCCCGAGTGGAAGCCACGCGGAAATCGGGATTGCAGCGGCCAGGGCCGGCAAGCATGTGATGGTCGAGAAGCCTATGTCCATGACGCTCCGCGAAGCAGATCTGCTGATCAGGGCCTGCAGGGAGAACGGTGTCAAACTGGCGGTCATTCATCAGAATCGTTTTAATCAATCAATTAAATTACTGAAAAACGCTTTGGAAGCAGGACGTTTTGGGAAACTGACACATGGCCAGGCGACTGTCCGCTGGAACCGGGGCATGGACTATTATCTGCAGGCACCTTGGAGAGGGACCAAACTGCAGGACGGCGGCGTCCTGATGAATCAGTCCATTCATAACATTGATTTATTACAGTGGATGTTCGGTCCTGTAGAATCCGTTTTTGGCTATACCCATACCGCGTTAAGAAATATTGAAATGGAAGATGTCGCCGGAGCGGTACTGAAGTTTAAGAACGGCGCAATCGGGCTGATTGAGGCTGCTTCCACGATTTATCCAAAGAATATCGAGGAAACGCTGAACGTTTTTGGGGAAACAGGCTCAGCTGTGATCGGCGGGATTGCAGTGAACCGCGTCGAGGTTTGGGAATTCCCCGATAGTGAAGCAGAAAAAGAGCAGATATTTGCTGCCCAGGAGACTGATCCGCCTAACGTATACGGATTTGGCCACCGGGAGATCATTGAGGATATGATCCAGGCCGTTCAAACCAATGGGACTCCCGCTGTACCCGGCGAAGAGGGACGAAAAGCACTTGAAATCATTTTATCCATCTATAAATGCCAGGAAACCGGGGTACCGGTTAAACTTCCGTTAATTGAAGATTAGAAAAAACCATGCACTTCCTTTTCGGTTGGCACATATTTGTATTGTACACTAAAACCGGAAAGGAGACAGAAAAATGAGACCTCCTTATGATGGACCGGGACCGGGAACATATTCGATGATGCCGGATTATCACCAGACAATGATGCAGGTCGAGCTTGCCGTCAGGCATGGAATGAGAGAAGTGGGGACTGTGAATGTGAGACATGGTGTTATGGAAACAGCCCTTGTTGCTTACCTGCTAGGCAAAGGCTTTGACTATTATCAGGCAGTCCGGATCGTAGAATCCTGGGAACGGAATGAAACTTTCCCTATGTAAATGTTATTTATCAAGGTGGAAGTCACTACATGTGAGGATGTTTATAGCAAAGCGTCCTCATTTATTTGTTTCAGAAAGTATAAGGACTTTCTAATACACCTAAAGGAGACTAAGGCTTGGTGCAAGCTAAGTATTCTTAGTGACAGCTTGTTCTTAGAATATTGATAAATTAAATTGTATAGAAAGAAGGGTTTGATTTGGCAGCTGAAATTCATTCCGGAGCGGTTATCGCGGCTAGCGCTATGATTGGGAAAAAGGTAAGTATCGCCCCTTTTTGCGTAATAGGGGAGAATGTCGTGATTGAAGACGGGGCAATACTGGAGCCGGGGTGTGTACTGGCGGATGGAGTGAAGGTCGGTAAAGATGTTAAACTTGGATGCCATGTCACCTTGGGAAATCAGGTAGTTTTGGAAGCCGGGGTCACCGCAGGCGATCATACCGCGGTATATCCGGGGACAGTGATTGGCGAAGGTACGTTTGTCGGCAGCAATTCGTCAATAGGACGCCCGCCGCGCGCAGCGGCAACCAGTACGGTCAAAAACACGGAAGACCTGCTGCCACTTACAGTTGGTAAAAAGTGTACCATTGGCTGCTCCTCAGTGATTTATTCCGGTACAGAGCTCGGCGACGGGGTCTTTATCGGAGACAGGGCCTTGGTCCGGGAGCGTTGCACGCTTGGTGAAAAAGTCGTTGTCGGCAGCGGCAGTGCTGTCGAGAATAATACCAGGATCGGATCTTTTACGAAGATTCAGACCGGCTCCTACATTACCGCATATATGGAGATTGAAGAAAATGTCTTCATTGCGCCGATGGTGACAACGACGAATGACAATTATATGGGGCGGACCGAAAAACGTTTTAAACATATCAAGGGAGCCGTAATCCGCAGGGCAGCGCGGATTGGAGGAGGAGCGATCCTGCTTCCGGGCATTGAGGTGGCGGAAGAGACATTTGTCGCGGCAGGTTCACTCATTACAAAAGATACAGTTGCTGGGAAAGTCTACAAAGGATTTCCTGCTAAAGCCGTCCGGGATGTCCCGGAAGATGAGCTGATCTAGCTAATGTATTACCGAGACCTACCAGGATAAACAATATATTAATTCTTGAAATTAACTCGTGCAGGGTGTACCCTAAATATATTGTCTGCAGTTGCTCCATGCCATCCATGGAATAAGCGAAGCGCCAACTCTATCCAACGCTTACACGGTATGATGAACTCTAAACAAGACAATTTGTATTCATAGGATTTTTGTTCGACATTAGGCCATCCGTGGTCGTCAGAAAGGGAGGATGTATGTGTCAATTCCACTTTTGGATTTAAAGGCGCAGTACTTATCGATAAAAGAAGAGATTGATCAGGCGGTACTCGGGGTTCTGGACTCCTGTCATTTCATTCTCGGACCGAATGTGAAAGCAATGGAGGAAAAAACAGCAGCGTACTGCGGGACAAAGCACGCAGTTGCTGTTGCCAATGGCACGGATGCACTTGTACTGGCTCTCAAAGCCTGCGGCATTGCGCAGGGGGATGAAGTCATCACGACGCCGTTTACTTTTTTTGCTTCCGCAGAGGCAGTTGCGAGTCTTGGGGCAACACCTGTATTCGTAGATATTGATCCGGTCACACTGAATATGGATATTGACCAGTTGGAAAGCAAAATTACCTCCAGGACAAAGGCGATTATTCCTGTTCATATTTTTGGCCAGATGGTCAATATGGATAAGGTCATGGACCTGGCCCAAAAATATAAGCTTAAGATTATAGAGGATGCCGCCCAGGCGATCGGGGCTGAATACAAGGGCAAAAGAGCCGGAGCCTACGGAACAGCCGGAACATTCAGTTTTTTCCCAACCAAGAATCTCGGCGGCTATGGTGATGGCGGCATGGTAGTGACCAACTGTGATGAAATTGCGGAAAAGGTCAGACTGTTCCGTTTCCATGGTTCCAAGACAAAATATTTCCATGAAGAGATTGGCTACAACAGCAGGCTGGACGAGATCCAGGCTGCTATTCTCCGCGTCAAGTTTCAGTATCTGGATGAATGGAACAAAGCCCGCAGGCAAAAAGCCGAACTGTACGACAGTCTGCTTAAACCACTGGCAGATCAGCAGAAACTAATCCTTCCCGGCAGAGACCCGGAAGCCTATCAGGTGTTCCATCTGTATGTCATGCGAGTCCAGCAGAGAGAAAAAGTCATGGAGAAATTGAAGGAAGCAGGCATTGCTTCAGCGGTCTATTATCCGCTTCCGCTCCATCAGCAGAAAGCTTTTGCGTATTTGGGCTATAAAATCGGCGACTTCCCTGAGGCCGAAAAGGCCAGCGAACATGCACTGGCGATCCCGTGCTATCCCGAACTGACCCTGCAGCAGCAAGAAGAAATCGTACATGTTATCAACGACTGTTTAATACAGAGCTAAACTGGCATGCAGACTTAATATTCTTGAAATCAGTCTGGGAGCCACAGTTCCGCTGTAAGCGGAGCAGGATTGCGTAGCGCGGCTTTTTGTGCCATGGATGGCACAACAGCCGAAAAGCGGTGGTGTGGCTAACAGACTAACCCCAAAAAGTGAACGTAAAACAGGAGGCATAATGTTTTGGAATAACGGCATTACGAGAAGGAATGATACCAGACTTTTTATTTTGGCAATGGCCATGCTTTCAGCAATGATCCTGCCTTCATTTCCTATTCATCCTTCTCTTCCAAATATTCGATTGGACGAGCTGCTGCTCTTCGGTGTCTTTGGCCTCAACATCCTGCTGTTTGCAGCAAAAGGATTCCGCTTCAGCCCTGAAGAAAAAGAGCAGCTGTTGAAACGCAAACAAGAGCATAAGTGGATTCTGCTTATTTTTGTTTTACTCGTATTCTCTTACGCCATTTCCAACATCTATGGCGTGATCATCAAAGGAGCAGGTTATTATGGTCTCCGGGATGTCATGGAACTGGTGACATTCTGCAAATATTATCTGGCCGTAACGCTTGCTTTGTCCATCGATCTGCGAACAGAGGAATTTGACTTCCTGGGCAAAGCTTTTCTTGGCGGCCTTGCTTTTTTGATTATTTTCGGCTGGGGGCAGCATTTCAACGTGCTGAATATGAATACCTGGCTGTCGCCCTATTTTGACCAGCAGCACTGGCAGCTGCTTTTGGTCGGCAATCCGGCCAGGGTGCAGGGCACCTTTGACAACCCGAATTTCTTCGGGATATTTACTGTGATGACGCTTTCCTTTCTGACAGTGCGCTATTATTTCGGTGAAAATCACGGAAAATTTCCGGTCCTGCTGTTTATTTTGATCGGCTTTGTGATCAAACTGGAATTCCTGACGATATCCCGGACAGCCCTGGTCGGTATTGGGCTACTTTTCCTGATTTTAAGCATTTGGGCTTTTGTCTATCACCGGCATAACAAAAAGGTTCTGATTAAAATAGCGGCGCTGTTTGTGCTGACGGCAGTTCTTTTCCTAACGGCTTCAGGCGATTTCTTCTACAGGCTGCAGGAAGGACTCGACTTTTCCAACAGTACTTCTTTCCAGGGCCACCTGGACCGCTGGGGAAAAGCAATCGGCAGCATTTGGGATTCTCCGGTCTTTGGCTGGGGTACGCAGAAATACGTGATGACAACTCTTGTGGACAATGAGTATGCGCTGTATGCCAGAAGGTATGGTTTTTTGGGGCTGGCGATCTATCTGAGCTTCTTTTTGCTTCCGTTTATTCTTGGCATCAGAAACCTTCGCGCTAAGATTGCTGCCTCAGGACGGGGACTCGTATTCAGCCAGCCGATGCAGTTTATGGCAGCGTATGCCGCAGTACTGCCGTCCATCTTTGTGTTTAACATCATGGCGGGGATATTTTACAATCTGCAGCTGATGACTTTTTTTGCAATTTGTATGGGGCTGGCTTATAATTCGTTTGCGGAGCAAAGGGGGATAAACGATGTGTCCCTAAGACCCCTTAGTTCTGAGTAAGGTGGTTTAACGGTGAAGATATTGGTGATCTCTCATATGTATCCTTCATCTCAGAATCCGGCTTACGGCATTTTCATTCATAAGCAGGTTAAAGCGCTGCAGGATCAAGGCTGCGAGATCAAAGTCGTATCCCCTGTGCCATATGCGCCTTGGCCCCTACCGGCACTCCAGCCGAAGTGGCGGGCCTATGCGTCCATACCCGATCACGATGTGGTGGACGGAGTTGAAGTATACTATCCGCGTTATCTCGAGTTTCCGCGCTCCTATTTCCTGGAGCAGTCGGGCTATTTCGTGTACCAGGGAATCCGCAGGCAGATCGCCCAGATCTGCCGGGACTTTCCATTTGATCTGATCCATGCCCACGTGGCCCTTCCCGACGGCCACGCGGCATTTTTACTGAAGAAAGACGATGATATACCGCTTGTGGTTACCATCCACGGGCAGGACTTTCAGTCAACTCTGACCAAAAATGAAAAATGCCGCCGGAGACTTTTTGAGGTACTGGAGGGCACAGATAGAATCATTACAGTCAGCTCCAAACTGAAGAATATCATCAGGGACCAGGCTTTTTTCTCGAAGACAGAGGTTATCAATAACGGCATCGACTTGAATGACTGTGTACCGCCGCCGGATATTTCTCCCGGCCATCATTCAAATAGGCACGGTATTTCTGCTGATATTGTCAGCACAGACTGTAGCAAAAGTATTCTAAGTACTGATAGCAGCGGCATTTCCGGTAATACCCGAAAAGAAATCAGGATCCTGAGTGTTTCGAATCTGAAGAAAACCAAGGGCATCGATCTGAATCTCCGGGCGGTTTCATCTCTGGCCGAAAAATATCCTTCACTCAAATATTTTATTGCAGGTGACGGTGAAGAAAGACAAGCCCTGGAGGATTTGACGGAAAGTCTGAACCTTAAAGATAAGGTTATTTTTCTCGGAAAGCTTACCCACCCCGAAGTGATGAAAGAGATGGCTGGGGCCGATATTTTCTGTCTGCCAAGCTGGCAGGAAGGCTTCGGCGTCGTCTATATTGAAGCGATGGCCCAGGGATTACCGGTTATCGGTGTCCGCGGCGAAGGAATCGAAGATGCGTTGATCCATGGCCAAAACGGTCTGCTTGTCGCTCCTCGGAATGTCGAAGATCTCACCGGAGCACTTGATTCACTGCTCAGAGACCCTGTTTACTGCCGGAGGCTTGGTGAGGCAGGCAGGCAAACGGTGCTTGATCAGTTTACCTGGTCGAATAATGCGGCCCAAACGGCCAGAGTCTATCGAAGTTTAACAGGAGGCAGGACAGTTTGAAAATATGCATTCTCACAACGGGTCATCCGGCCCTCGATAACCGAATATTTTACAAGCAGGCTTTGTCTCTTAAGAAAAAATATGATGACATTACCCTGATTGTTCCTGATGAGAGGACTGAATATATGGAACAGGGGATCCGGATCATTGGCGTGCCAAGAGCGGGGTCTCTTTACGGCCGCTTTAAGCTCGGGGATACCGTTGTTGCCAAAGCGATCGAACTGCAACCGGATATCTGCCATTTTCACGACTTTGAACTGATCTACAAAGTGTTAAAGATTAAAAAAGCGTTGCCTGCGTGCAAGCTGATTTACGATGTCCACGAACATTACCCGGATATGATGCGCATGTCCAGGAAGATCCCGCGGATCTTGAGACCCTTGGCTACTTTTTTGGTCGATAAAAGTGAACGGTATTATGCTGAAAAATTTGACCA
This sequence comes from Dehalobacter sp. TeCB1, assembly GCF_001707455.1. Classification (NCBI taxonomy): domain Bacteria; kingdom Bacillati; phylum Bacillota; class Clostridia; order Eubacteriales; family Desulfitobacteriaceae; genus Dehalobacter; species Dehalobacter sp. TeCB1. The sequence continues at coordinate 133,348 of NZ_MCHF01000065.1, forward strand.
AATCATCACGGCAGATGATGCGGTCAAAGACCGGTTTGCCGATAAAAATCCAAGAGTTGATGTGATCTATAATTTTACGGAATTTATACCGCCGGAAGCTGACGCTTCGCCAAAAGAAACGGAACTCCCGGAAAAGGAATACGATGCCATTTACCAGGGGGATATTACACTGGAGCGCGGCGTATATATGACTGTCCAGGCTATCAAGCTGCTGAAGGAGAAGTATCCGGATATCCGGATGATTTTTGTCGGTCCTTTTAACGACGCTGAAGGCAAAGAAATCGTCACCCAATACATTGAAGAAAATGATCTGAGCAAAAATATCCTTTTCACAGGACGGGTGCCCCATATCGAGGTCCAGGAGTATATCCGAAAGTCCAGGGTTGGTATTGTTACGCTGCTGCCGCTGCCTAAATATTTTAAGAACATACCGATTAAACAGTTTGAATACATGAGCTGCGGCATCCCTATTGTCGGCAGCAATCTTCCTCCGATCCAGCGTTTTCTGACCAGCTATAACAGCGGGATCATTGTTGATCCGACCAAGCCTGAGGATATTGCCAAAGGTCTGGGCATCCTGCTGGCGGATCCGCGGCTCTGCAAAGAGATGGGTGATAACGGCATCAAGGCTGTCAGAGAAGAGTACAACTGGGGCAAAATGGAGGAAAAGCTGCTGAAGATTTACAGCAGATTTGAGAATTAAGGCTAAAAAACATGACTGAAAAGATGGAAATAGATCGAAGCGTCCAAGAGAAACCGTAAAGTCGAATAAAGAAAAGCTAAAGAAGAAGTGATAGAGTTTGGATACCCGCCTGATCGCTAAAAATGCTGCGGCCCTGGGAATATCAGGAGTACTTGCCAAGGCCATTGCCGCCGTGGTGGGTATATTTGTTACCCGCTACCTTGGCCCGGGACCATTTGGAGATTACTCCACAGCGTACGCGTTCGTCGGAACGTTTATTCTGTTTGCGGAGCTTGGCATCAGCCAGCTCATGGTGCAGGATTGTTCGAGGAACCTGGCCGAATTGCCGCGGTATTTCGGCAACACGTTGTTTGTCAAGTCCGTAATCTCCATTGGGTGTTTTCTATTAATGGTCATCTTTATGTTCCCGGCCGGATACAATACGTCGACCAAAGAAATGGTTGTCGTTTTGGGCGTGGCTGTATCTTTCAATGCGCTGAATCAGTCGGTCTATAACTATTATCAAGCCGTTCAGAAGCTCTACCTGGCTGCTGCGTTCCAGTTTTTGACCACCTTTCTGATCGGAGGACTGACCATTGCGGTGATCTTTGCCGGGATGGGAGTCGTTGCAATTACGTTTACCCATTTGTTTACGTATATACTGATTAGTGTACTCCTGTTTTTCGCCCTTAGAAGGGAAATCAGGCCGCGCGTTGAACGGAGCAGTCTGATGCTAATGGTCAGGAACGGATTGCCGTTTGGGATCCACCGGATATTCTATAACGTCTTTTTCCAGCTCAGTATTCTGGTTTTGTCACTGACAGCCAGCAATGTCGAGGTAGGGATTTATTCTGCGGCGTACAAGCTTGTCCTGATGCTGATCTTTCTGCCGAGCCTGATGACCAGCGCACTTTATCCTGTGCTGTATCAGCTCGGGGAAACGGATAAGGACGGTCATCGGAATACGACTGAAAAGGTCTTCAAGCTGCTTTCCGGGATTGGGATTCCAGGCAGCATCCTGATTTTTGTTTTAGCAGGACCGCTGACAACATGGCTCTATGCCGGAAAATTTGATGAATCGATCCCGATCCTGATGATTGTATCCTGGTTCTTTGCACTGGAATGCATGAGTTTTTCCCTCGGCGATGTCCTGACAACAACCAACCACCAGTGGCAGAGAACCATCGTGCAGGGTTCTGCGCTAGTACTGATGTTTATTCTGATTATGGTCCTGAATCCGCTGTTCGGGATCAGCGGTACTGCGTATGCGCTGATCATTGTCGAGATCTTTATCTTTTGCGGATACTACCTGTTGGTCCGAAAAGGGGTTTATAAGATACGGATCTGGCGCCAGCTGCCGTCAATCATGCTTGCTTCCTTGCTGATGGCAGGGACCGCCTGGTTGACAAACAGCTTTCATCCGCTGCTATCTGCTGTAATGGCTGGAATCATTTATTGCCTGGCGCTCGTGATATTGGACAAGGATTTCCGGAAGATCGGTGGATTTGTTATTCAGAAGGGTCTTCGAAAATAAAAACTGGGAGGAATCGAACATGCTTCAGTGGCCGGTATTCGTGTTGACCATCATACTTCTTGGTTACCTGGCTGTCAAAAAGCCGCTATGGCTTGTGCCGTCTCTGGCAGTGGCAGTTGCGTTGGAAATATCGATTAACTGGTATCCGAACCTTGGCTTTCTGGAAAAAATTTTGGGAGAGGTCTCCCTGACCAGGCTTACCAGTATTGTTCTGATCCTGGCGGCATTTTCCCGCGTGTTTTTTTCGGAGGAGATGCGCAAAAAACTTAGGGTGGTTCTAAAAGATCCACTGACGCTTGTTTTATTGGTTTTTATCATTCTCGGTGGGATAAGTGTTGTATACTCCGCCAACTTTGGCAACACTGTTACTGAAACCATCCGGCTGCTGATTTTATTTGCTGTGTTTATCTCTACCGCACTTTTGATGGATAAAGAACGCGCTCTGCTGCCTTTCAAAGCCGTACATATCATGGCACTCCTGCTTGCGCTGGTCAGTTTCTATGAAGGGATTACGGGGAACCTGATCTGGCAGGGAGACAAACTGCTGGTTGAGCAGACGCTGCGGGTCAATGCTACCTTTGTCGACCCCAATATTTTTGCACGTTACATCATCCTCGGGATTGCATCGAATTTTGTTCTGCAGATTTATACCCGGGAAAGAAGCCATAAACTGATTTATATGGCGTGTCTCGCTGTCCTGCTGGCAGAATTAGTACTGACCGGTTCGCGCGGTGGATTCCTGACGCTTCTGGCAATTCTGATTGCCACGCTGATCTTCTTGCCAAACAAAAAGGCTGTTCTCTGGGTTCTCGGTTTAGGAGCCCTTTGCGGGGTGCTCGTGATCTTCCTGCGTCCGGAAATCTGGGAGAGGATGCTGACGATGACGAAGGGTTTCGCATATTCAAGCGAGCAGCGTTTATACCTTTGGAAGGCCGCGATTGCAATATTTAAGGACCATCCGCTGATTGGCACCGGCCTTGGCACTTTCGAGACCGTGTTTAAACAGAGTTATTTTGATTTGATGAATATCCCCGGCGGAGCAATACGCTCCCACACCACCATTCTGACGATTGCTTCGGAACTGGGGGCCGTGGGGTTGGCTGTACTCACGGCGATCTGGGCAGTGATCCTGTACAGGCTGGCCAAATTGTTCAGCCTTGGACATGACTACCTTGGTATGTTTCAGGAGCAAAACCAATACTTTGCCGGCACGGGCTATGTGCTGTGGGCTGCAACCGTATTTATCAGCTCTCAAGCTGAGGGACGCTTCTTCGAGGATCCGATATTCTGGCTCAGCTGCGCGATGCTGGTGGTGTTGAAGCTTTCGCGGAAGTACCGGCTGGAGCTTGACTAATTTGGTAGAGCTTTTCTCTGTGGGGTAGCGGACTAATCTAATTCTAGGGCTTGTCTGTGGGCCACAGATTGATTGCATTTTTAGGGCCTGTCTGCGTGCCACAATTCCGCTTTCGGCCGTTGTGTCCTCCTTGACACAAAAGGCCGCGCTCCGCACTCCTTGCTCCGCTTTTCGCGGAACCGTGGCACGCAGACTGATCATAAGTTCATTATCATTGTTCTGTGGCGCACAGACTAATTATAAGGTCGTTTATGTAAGTCTGCATGTATTAGACCTTCCATGGCTTGTGTTCATGGTATTACGGCATTAAGCTATCCATGGCCGTCGCTGCGTTTCGCATCCGCAGTCCAGCTGGACGTGCTTAGCACATCTTTTTTATTACTAGTATACTGTTCTCTAGATAACCTGACATTTAAACCTTCATAGCTGGGTCTGTGTGCCACAGTTCCAGCGTTAAGCGGAGCATGGAGGCGGAGCGCGGCTGTTTGCGCCACGGATGGCGCAACAGCCGAGAGCGGAATGTGGCGCGCAGACCAGACCCAAATGAACATATTTCTCAAACTATCTAAAGATCAATGTACTAGAAGAAGCAGCCAAAATAGGTTTAGTAAAGTAAGTTTAATCTAGGAGTAAAGATAAATATGCGTATTTTGCTTTTGACGCAGTATTTTCCGCCGGAAAAGGGGGCGGCTCAGGTAAGGCTCTGGGAGCTGGCCAAAGGCCTGCGGAACCAGGGGAATGCGGTTACGGTCGTAACTGCCTTTCCGAACCATCCCACCGGGATCATCCCGGATGAATACCGGGGAAAAGTGTTTGCGCGTGAGGATATGGAAGGAATCGTTGTTCTGAGAACCTGCATATATCCGGTGAAGCGGGGCAGATTCTGGCTGCGTTTGCTGAACTATTTTTCTTTTGTCTTTTCTGCTTTTTTGGGAATTTGCCGCAGCGGTCCCCAGGACTTGATCGTTGTGGAATCTCCGCCGCTTTTTATCGGTTTTACAGCCGTCATTGCTTCTTTCTTCAAAAGAGCACCCTATATCTTCAATGTCTCCGATCTGTGGCCGGAATCCGCGGTGCAGCTCGGGCTTGTCACGAATAAACAGCTTATCGGCATGTGTGAGCGTCTGGAACGCTGTTTTTACCGCAAGGCATTTAAGCTTTCGGCCCAGACCCAGGGGATTGTGGAAGGGTTGAAAAAGAAAGGGGTCAAAGCTGAAGATATCTTATTCCTGCCTAACGGCGTTGATACCGAACTTTTTAAACCGAGGCCCAAAGACCCGGTGCTGGAACAGCAGCTTGGTCTGCAGGGAAAATACGTGATCCTGTATGCCGGGACGATGGGGTATGCCCATGGGATTGAGACAGCGCTTGAGGCCGCCGATCTGCTGCGTGCCGAGCCGGAAATATTCTTTCTATTTGTCGGCGACGGGTCCGAAAGACCCCGGCTTGAACAGATCGCCCGGGAAAAGGATCTGCCCAATGTCCGTTTTATCGATTTCCAGCCGCTCGAAGAGATTCCGCGTTATTATTCGTTAAGCAGCATCAGTCTTTCGACCCTCAGACGCTATAAGCTCTCGGAAGGGGTAAGGCCTTCCAAAGTATTCCCGGCGATGGCCAGCGGTCAGCCACTGATCTATGTCGGAGAGGGCGAAGGCGCCGAGATTGTCAAAGAAAGCGGCGGCGGAGTGGTGCTCGAACCCGAAAACCCCAGACTCCTTGCCGAGACGGTCTTGCGCCTAAAGGCAGATCCGGAAACCTGCAGGGTACTTTCCGAAAAGGGCCGGGAATATGTCATCAGGCACTATTCCTGGGACAGTATCGTCAGAAACTGGCTTGAGCAGCTTCATTTGAAGAAAGCCTGAAGTTGTTTTTTGGCCAAAGCGTAGTAAAATAAAGTAGTCAATGAAAAATTAGCCAATGAACAAGGAATTAAAAGTATTGAAGAATAAGCGAAGTATAAAAACAATTAATCGATAAATCAAAAAACAAATCTAATAAGAACAATAGAACAACATAATAACATGATAGCAGACACTGAAACGAAGAAAGAGGCGTAAATCTATGAGTCCACGACGCGAACAGTTCCTTCCCTATGCGCTACCGCTGATTGAAGATGATGATATTGAAGCTGTTGTCGACAGCCTGAAATCGAATTGGATTTCCAAGGGTCCAAAGACCGGAGAATTTGAAAAGCGTTTTGCCGAATATATCGGTGTCAAACATGCCATTGCGCTGAATTCCTGCACTGCAGGACTGCACATCGCCCTGCTGGCTGCCGGAGTCGGAGCAGGCGATGAGGTGATCACCACGGCCATGACGTTTGCAGCCTCAGCGAATGTGATCATTCACTGCGGGGCAACTCCTGTTCTGGTAGATATTGATCCCAAAACCATGAATATCGATCCGGCAAAGATCGAAGAGAAGATTACTGCCAAGACCAAGGCAATTATTCCGGTCCATTTGGCCGGGCTGCCGTGCGAGATGGATGAGATAATGGTGATTGCAAAAAAATACAGCCTATTTGTTTTGGAAGATGCGGCCCATGGCACGTATACGAAGTATAAAGACAGAATGGTCGGCACGATTGGTGATGCGGCAGCCTTTTCATTCTATGCGACGAAGAATCTGGCGACTGGTGAAGGCGGCATGGTGATGACCAACGATGATGAGCTTGCCAACAAGATGAGAGTCCTGAGCCTCCACGGCATGAGCCGGAATGCTTGGAACAGGTTTTCCGAGAAAGGCTCCTGGTACTATGAGATTGAATACCCGGGATACAAGTACAATATGACGGATATTCAGGCTGCGATGGGGATGACCCAGCTAGCCAAACTGGAATCGATGCAGGCCAGAAGAGAAGTCATCTGGCAGCGTTATAACGCTGCTTTCAGCAAGCTTCCCGAAATAGAAGTTCCAACTGATTTCGCATATGCCCGTCATGCCCGCCATTTGTACATGATCAGGCTGAATCTCGATAAACTTACGGTAGATCGGGCTGCGTTTATTGAACTGCTCAAGGAAGAAAATATCGGCACCAGCGTTCACTATATTCCGCTTCCGTATCATCCATATTACCGGGATACCTTTGGCTACAAGCCCGGAGATTTTCCAAAGACGGAAGCGCTCTACGAGAGAATTATTTCCCTGCCGCTTTATCCCAGAATGAGTGATGCCGATGTTCAGGATGTTATTGAAGCCGTACAGCGTGTTATTGAAAAGATCAGGTCATAAGAAGGAAGAACAGACTTTCTCCTCCGTTTCTTATAGAATTTAGGAAATTGTTCGAAATCATCTACGAAAGATAGTAAGAATATTTGTAAGATGTGAAGGAGTAAAATCCCAAGGAGTGGTAATTTGTTTGCGAAAAGGGTTTTAGACCTGTTGATTTCCATCCCGCTGCTCATTATTTTATCCCCATTGTGGCTGATGATTGTCCTTTGGATCAAAGCCGATTCCAAAGGCCCCGCAGTCTTCCGGCAGGAAAGAGTCGGACGGAATGGAGCGCTCTTCACAATCTATAAATTCCGGACCATGGTTCCGAATGCCGATGCTGTGATGAAGGAAAAAATTGAGCAGCTGAAGAAAGAAGGCAAGTTTGATCCCGACAACTTCATCTTTCAGGATAAGGATGACCCGAGGATTACGAAGAGCGGCAGATTCTTAAGGAAAAGCAGCCTGGATGAACTGCCCCAGCTTTTGAATATTATCAACGGTACGATGAGCATTGTTGGTCCGAGGCCGGAAGTTCCGGAAATCGTGGACCAGTATACCCCTGAACAACGTCATCGTCTGGACATGCCGCCGGGAGTGACCGGTCTAGCCCAGGTCAACGGCCGCAGTGAGCTGACCCTTACGGAAACCCTGAAATATGACGTCGAATACGTCCAAAACTGGCGTTTCGGCCTTGATCTGAAGATACTTTGGAAGACCCTTTTTATTGTTTTAAAGGGCAAGGGCGCGTACTAATATTGGAATGGTTCAGCACGTTTCTATAATGACTTACGTACTCTTCATGTATGATAAAAGAAACTTTTCCTGTGAGGCACTTCAGGTGTCTCTTCTTTTTTGGGGGTATTGCTGATTTCGTTCCTTCCCTATTCCAGCAGTGCCGCAAATTGCCCGGCGCTTGTCTGGTCGAGCCAGGCCAGGGACCAGCAGCCTATCCCTCCGAGTTTGAATTCGTTAAGCAGGCAGAGTTTACCTGCCCAGCTCCGGTTATCATCGTAATACACGGTCCAGCGATGACCGTGTTCATCTGTATAGCAAAAAGTTGGTGTACCGATGGGATCGGAGGAAGAGGTCTCTCTCGTGCTTACTGCACGGAAGTGTTCAGCAGTCCGCGTGGCAGCGGAGAGACCTAGCGCTTTGGATACCCAGCGCGTGCCGTCCTGCCGCCAGGTTCTACCGTAAAACGGTATGCCCATCAGGATCTTCGAGGGAGGAATCCGTGTAACGGCATAAGCCATGACCCTGCGCACCCAGTCCAGCGGTGCGATCGGACCCGGTGCAGAGGTTGCATAATGCAGGTCGTAGGACATGATTTGTACGTAGTCGGCATATCCGGATAGCTCGGCGTAGTTATACTGAAAGCACCAGGGCTCTGCTGTGTCGGAAGTCCGGGACATCACAGAGACAAGCGTAAGCTTTTCTATGGCTGATAGTTGCGCATAGAGGTCTTTCATTAAAGCGGTAAGTCCCGGTCCGGTATCGGACGAGAGCGCTTCAAGATCGACCAGAATCCCGTCCGCGCCGGTTTCCCGGATGAGCTTCAGGCAGCTTTCCTTGAAAATACTGCGTTTCAGCGGGTCACGCAGCATATCCCCGGCAGTCTTGCCGCTGCCCAGCACCATCGGAACCACTTTGGCGCCGCTGCGCTGTCCGAGAGCTACCAGGTACTTCGGTATTTCAGGATCGGTGAAGACATAGCCAAAGCTGCCATCCGCTTGCAGCGGCCCTGCAAAATTCGGGACCAGGATATCAATTGATTTCAAAAGATTGCCGGAAACGCAGGCCAATTGTTTCTCGTAAGCTGCCTTACTGCCGTATCCATCCCAGAACTGAAGGTTAGTTGTCATCTTGAAACCCCACTTCTTAGTTTCTTATCTTCTGATATGAATATTCAGCACGAAAAAAGAGGGTGCGTGAACACCCTCTAGTACTAAATAGGTAAATTACAGTCAGACTTAAGTATATCGGTCCTGTCTGCGTGCCACAATTCCGCTTTCGGCCGTTGTGTCATCCTTGACACAAAAGGCCGCGCTTCGCTTCCTTGCTCCGCTTGACGCTGGAACTGTGGCACGCAGACGGATCAAAGGTTGGTTAAGTAAATTGTTAAAAATTAGTTGATCCGCTCTTTCAGCAGCGGGTACAGCTCCGGAGTGCTGACTTCGTTGATCCAGCCCATCGACCAGCCGCCGATGCCACCGAGATTATATTCGTCCATGATATCTAATTTTTCTCCCCAGCTGAGCCGGTCATCGAAATAGGCTGTTCTGTTGTAGCCGCTTTCATCGACGTATTGAAAGGTCGGTACGCCGATCGGGTCTGTCAACGTGGTCTCTCGGGTGATTGTAGCACAGAACTGGTCAGCGGTCTGCGTTGCGACTGCCCAGCCAAAAACCTTGGATACCCAGCCGCTTCCTTCCGTTCTCCAGGCCCTTCCGTAGTAAGGAACGCCCATCAGGATCTTCTCCGAAGGAATTTCAGTCACGGCATAAGCGATAACTTCTCTGACCCAATCCAATGGCGCGATCGGGCCGGGAGCGGAGGTCGAATAATGTTTGTCATAAGACATAATCTGAATATAATCTACATACTGAGCGAGGTCGCTGTAATCGTACTCGTCGTACCAGGGTTGAGCGGTCTCGGAGGTTTTGGACATCACAGATACCATGACCAGTTTTCCCTGCGGATGAAGTCGCGTATAAAGGTCCTGCATCAGGGCAGTCAGGCCTTCTTCAGAGCTTTCGGAGAGTGCTTCCATGTCGACCAGAATGCCATCGGCATTGGTCTCCGCAATCAGTTTGAGGGAACTGTTCACAAAAGTACTGCGTTTGGTCGCGTTCTGCAGCACGGAATCAGCCGTACTGCCGCTGCTCATGACCATCGGTACGACCTGGGCACCTTTGCTCTGCCCCAAAGATACCAGATATTTTGGGGTTTCGGCACTGCTGAACCGATAGGCAAAGCTGCCGTCGGCCTGGACAGCCCCGCAAAGGTTAGGAACCAGAATATCGATATAGTCTGCCAGATCTCCCGGGACATAGGAAAGCTGGTTTTCATAAGTTGTCTTGTTCGCATAGCCATCCCAGAACTGCAGCGATATTTTGGAACTGGTGCTTCCGATCCGGACAATATTTTGTATTGCCGTACTGATTACATCAAAACCGCCCAAGAAAAAGAAATTATTCACACTGGCTCTGTTTGATCCAAGATAAGCTGTAGTGGGCGTATTCAGCAGGGCATTTTCGTCCTTCGGAACCAGTAGAATCGGGTTATTGTTTCTAGCGGCGAGCACAGAGCCTGCCAATGCATCCGGGAAGGAACCGCCTGTCGCGACAACCATTTTGTCCATATTATATGGAAGATTTTTTAATATCGCCACATTGGTCTTGTAGCGGTCCTGGTCACTCAGTCTGCTGACGGTATAGCCCGCTGTTTTGAGCTGCCCGGCAACTGAAGCACTGATGGCACTCTCACCACCAATCAGGGTAATTTCAGTGACACCGAGTTTCTGGAGCGCATTCAGGGTTGCTGTGGGGACTTTCTGCGTATCGGTCAGCAGAAGCGGAATTCCATTGGCTGCGGCGTACGAAGAAATGCTCAACGCATCGGCAAAAACTTTGCCGGAAGCCAGGAAAGCCCGTGTACTACTTTCAATTGAAGTCGCAGCAATATTGGCCGCAGTTTCATAGCGGTCGTTTCCCTGAATCCGATAGGTCTGCAAGCCACTGGTTTTCAGGGCATTTTCGACGCTTGCCGATATCGCGCCTGTTCCGCCAAGGATAAAGACCGAGGAAGCATTCAGCCGCTGGATTTCCTGAAGGACTTCAGGACGCAACCGGTTGGATTCGGTCAGCAGCAGCGGTCCGCCGCCAACCACAGCGCTGTTGGCAAGAACGGCACCGGCCAGTGCATCCGGAAACGCATCTCCGCGGGTCAGGACGACGCTGCTGGCATTGGTCCAGTTATTTGAAGATATTTCGACCGCTGTCTCATATCTGGTTTCTCCGGCAAAACGGGTAAAGGAAGTGGTACTGCTGTCTGCAGCATAGGCGGATTTAGGCGTTTCTCCCGTTCCCATAAACAGGCTGCACGTAAAGAAAGAAGCCAGGGTCAGAGTCGCTATTCCTTTTCTAACCAGGCTTGTCGCTTGCTTTTTTTGATGACTATTCATTTTTAACTTGGACATAAAGATTCTCCTCCATATATTCTGTCTGGCAAAAAACTGGATATCTCTTTATTTCGCCATCAGACTCGAAAGTCCTGTTCAAAATGCAGGAAAATATAAGATCTTGCCGAATTTGTGAAAAACATACAAAAACACAAAAATGTGAGGACAAAAAAATGCTGCTTATAAGCACCAGGAATCCGCAAAAACAAAAAACGATCCGATTGAGAATAAATTCCCTTCTAAACGTAAAAAGTTTTTCAGCACTTTTGCTTTGTTTTATTCTGGTATTTCAGGGCATACCAGACGGCCTGGGGGAGGCCACAGCTGCTATGGAGATATCTGATTCTTCAACACTGCCGGCCCAATCTGAGCAAACGCCAAGCGGAAACAGCGAGCAACTGTTTATAACGGAAGAATATGGTCCGGCAGCCGTACGTTTGGTCGTTGAGACAACTCAGAACACCGATCTCGATACACTGGCTGAAGCTGTCGGAGGTGAGCTGGTAAGGACCGGGCCGCTTGATTATTGCACACTGCAGTTCGAAGGAACCAAGGATACAAATGAAGCAGCGGATATCCTGCAAAAGACACTTCAAGTTCCGGGAGTTCTAAGTGCGTCCTGGAGTAAAAAATATCAGACCGAAGGCGTTGTAGATACGAAAGTTTTCACTACAGCTGTCAGTGATCCCGAATACAGTTACCAGTGGGGGCTGCAAAGGGTAAGGGCCGACCAGGCCTGGCAAGAAGGTGTAACCGGCCAAGGGGTCGTGATTGCCGTGATTGACACCGGCGTGGACCTCGATCATCCGGATCTGGCGGATGCAAACGGCAGCAATCTTGTCAAAGGGTATAACGCCATTACGCGAAGTACTGACGCCGGAGCCGAACAAGACGATAACGGACACGGCACCTCTGTGGCCGGATTGATTGCCGCCCTGAATAACAATAAAGGGATTATCGGCGTTGCCTATAACGCGAAGATCATGCCGATCAAGGCCATGGACCGAAACGGCGAAGGCGAGGATGCCGTCATTGCGGACGGCATCATCTGGGCCGTAGATAACGGGGCCAAAATCATTAATATGAGCATCGGTTCTGACGAAGAGACCAAAATACTCGACGATGCACTGCAGTATGCGGCCAATAAAGGGTGCCTGCTGATCGCAGCTTCCGGCAATGTATCCGGAAGCGCCTCGCAGGCCTATAACCATCAGACTGTAGAAGGAATGAGCGAGGTATCCTATCCTGCGGCAAATCCAAACGTTCTTGCCGTCTCGGCAGTGGATTCCTCCGATGTGATTACGGATTTTTCACTGACTGGGCCGGAGGTACTGCTGGCCGCTCCCGGCAAAAGAATCCTCTCGGATTACTGGTCCACGACGGAAACGGGCCTGGCCTATATGACCGGGACATCCATCGCGGCACCTTTTGTCACGGGTGCAGCTGCATTACTCTGGAGCAAGTATCCGGGGCTGACTGCCGGCCAAATTAAACAAGCCCTGATACAATCTGCCTATGATCTCGGCCAGGAAGGCAGGGATGATGAATACGGCTACGGCAGGCTGGATATCTACCGTGCCCTGAAGACATTTGGAGCCCCGCAGCGCCATGCCTCTCCGGCCACTCTGGGCTGGGAAGGCGGCACCGTAGCTGCGGGCAGTGCCGGAGAGGAACCGGCTGTCGAACTGACCATCCCGACCGGAGCCTTTGCGTTGCAGGTCGACAGTACAGGAACGGAAAAAAAGATTAATATTTCCATATCTGAAGCAAAATCTCCGGGCAGTTTTCCTGAAGGGATCATTTCCGGCAGTGGGGTGTATGCAATCAGTTGGGGAGAAGTACTGCCTGAAAAAGTCCTTAACCTGACGGTCAAAGCAGAGTTGCCTGCCTCATACGCGTACGGATCAGAATCAGGCTATCTTGCCTATTTATATCGATGGAGCGGATCGAGATGGATCAGAGTTGGCGGCGGGTTCTCAATGAACGCCGCAGAGGTAGAAGTCTCCATCTATGAGCCTGGGACTTACCAGGTCGGCTGGAGTCCAGCTCCTGCTAACGACCGGATCGCCGGATCGGACAGGATCACGACTGCGCTGGCCATTGCGACGGAGGCGTTCCCTACCGGCGCGGATACCGTTGTGATTGCCCGCGCCGATGATTTTCCCGATGCGCTGGCTGGAGCACCGCTTGCTTACAAGTACCATGCGCCGATCCTGCTGACGTACCCAAATGAACTGCCGCAGGAAGTCTATCAGGCGGTTCAGGACTTGAATCCGAATAAAGTTATTATTCTTGGCGGCACAGGGGCTGTTTCAGCTGCCGTCGAAGCAAAGCTCGCCAATATTGCCGCTGTAAAGCGGCTGGCCGGAAACAACCGATATGACACTGCCGCGGCTGTCGCCGACATGCTTGGCACAAAAGGGCAGGCAGTCGTGGTCAGCGGGATCAACTTTCCGGATGCGATAGCAGCGGCTTCTTTCGCAGCAGTAGAGGGCAAACCAATTTTGTTGACGTCTTCCGGGATATTAAACAGCGAGACCTTGCTTGCTCTGAAGAAAAGTGCCATTACCGCTACGGAAGTGATCGGCGGGAGCGGAGCAGTCTCCGGAAATGTACTGTCAGAGCTACCTTCCCCGGTCAGAATTGGCGGTGCGGATCGTTATGCAACGTCTGCAGACGTTCTCCAAGAACATAAAACGGCAGGACAGGTACTATATATAGCTACAGGAATGAATTTTCCCGATGCACTGACCGGAGGAATATTGGCAGCGACAGGCTCAGCCAATATTTTGCTCGTTTCCCAAAGCGGTCTGTCTGCCAGTCAAAAAGTTTTGCTGTCATCGTACAAAGGCAAAACGGTGATAGCAATCGGCGGGGCAAAAGCATTGCCGAGTACTGTCTTGACGGAGATACGGCAGCTCGGATTACTGTAAAATAAGAAGCAATTTGTCTCCTGCGTCAGGTAAATGCCCCAAAAGCCGTCTTATAGAGGGACTGTGAACAGAATGTCACTAAAAAAACAGTGGAAATTTTTGCGCGAATATTGTAGAATAACATAGCGCGATTAATTTGGGTGATTATGTCAATTTCTTAAGGAATACCAATGTTTCCTGTGAAAAAAGTTGCGTGCTTATGCAGGAATATTGAGTTCTTTAAAGAATAATATATGGAGGTATGAGAAGCTCATCACATAAGCTTCTCTTTACCCATAGAACGTCTAAAGGGATAACCGCCCCTGAGGAACGAGGCTCAGAGGGGGGACGCCCCCGGGTTGGGTGGTGCCTTTAGATATTGCGCAATGTCTAAGGATAATCTTTGCGACACTGTTAAGGGGGGTGAAGTTAGAGGTTCCGCATTCGAGTAAAGGGAGACTGATTCAAAAACAGAAATAAAAATACTAAATTGAATCAATTTGCCCGAAGACAAAAAAACCCTTTTTAAAGAAAGAGAGGAGATTTGACTAAATGAGTAGAACGAAGAAGATAGCCGTTTTAGCTATCATTGCTATGGTTCTGACCCTGATGCCTGCTGCGTTGTTTGCTGCTACAGCAACTGACACAAGAATCGCTGGCACAGACCGTGTTGGAACTTCCATCGAAATCGCCAGCGCAGGTTGGACTACTGCTGGGACAGTAATCCTTGCTCCTGCCGACCAAGCCAACCTCGTTGACGCTCTGGCCGCTGCACCTTTAGCAGGCCAGGAAAACGCCCCGATTCTTTTGACCTTTAAAGGTTCCTTAGATGCTGCTGTAAAAGCTAAAATTGCAGCTCTGGGTGCTACCAAGGTTTATGTTGTCGGTGCTATTTCCGATGCTGTAGCTGCTGAAGTAGATGCCATGACCGGTGTTGCTGTTGAAGCACTGAAAGGTAATGGCCGTCAGGCTACTGCTGCTGCTGTCAATGCCAAATTGACCAGCCCTGCAGGTACTTTTGTAGTTGGCTATGATGCTATTCCTGATGCTCTGTCAGTTGCATCTTTTGCAGCGAAAAACAAATATGCCATCATGTTGGCCAATGCTGACGGTACCTTCTCTGGTACAGCAGTCGGCTCGACCAAATACATCGTTGGCGGAACAGCCAAAGTTGCTGACATCAGTGGCTTAACCCGTATTTCCGGTGCTGACCGTTTTGCAACCAACAAAGCTGTTGCAGATACCCTTACTTTCACTTATGACAGAGTATATGTCGCCAATGGTGTAAGCCTGGTTGACGCTCTGGCGGTTGCGCCTTTGGCAGCTAAATACAGCGCATTTGTTGCTCTGGCTAGCGGCAGTGATGTTGCTGCTTCTGCTACGGTGAATTCTAAACTGACCTCTGCTAGCAAAGTTATTGCTGTTGGCGGAACCAGTGCTGTATCCGATACAGTTAAAGGTAAAGTTGCTTATAATAATGGAACTGTAACAGTTGAAAGCGTAAGCGTACTAAACGCTAAACAGGTACAGGTTGTATTCAATCAGGCTGTAACCGGTCTTGAAAAGTCAAACTTCACAGTTACTCAAACTGCTGATGCTGCTGGAGTTGACAGACTTACAGATTCTGTTACTGCAACCAACGGTGTTGCCGGTGCTACTGTAGGAACTGGTGCTATTGTTATGAGTGCAGATAATAAGACTGCTACATTGACAATTGACAATGGTGCTAAATTCACAAATGGTAAGACAATTTCAGTATTGGTTAAAACCGTTACTAATTTAACTGATATCACTAAAACTGCCGTTCTTTCCGACACTGTAGTTCCTTCAATTACAAAGGCAGAATCCGTAGGTTCTAAAAAAATAAAAATAACCTTTAACGAGCCTGTATATAATGGCGCAACTGATGATACAACAACAAGTATTCTTGCTGCTGGCAACGTTGTGATTAACAATGGTGCTGTTGCAGTAGCTTCAGTTGTAGGCGGAACTAGAGGATCAAACGCTTTAATTGTAACCACGGCTGCTGATCTGGCTGTTGGCACTGAGTATACTATTAAACTCAACACCACAGGTGCCGGTACTGATCTCAAAGACTTTGCTGGTTATTTAGTAATGGCAAATGCTACTTCTACTTTCACCCACACAGCTGTTACAACAGTGCCGACAGTGACTGCAGAAGCTAAGTCGGAATACAAAGTCAGACTTACTTTTGACAAACCTGTAACAATTGATGCCACTGGTAACATTGAATTCAGATATGGCTACAACGCTTCAACAGCGGTTAAAGTTACTTCCGCAGGTGGTGTTCCCGCTGCTGTAGCAGGAAAAGACAACCAGTTCGATGTAACATTCGCAAGCCCTCTCAATCAAGGCGCTGGCACGATGTACATCTACTATAAGGTTGCTGCCGATGCTGCTAAGACTAATGTAATTGTTGACGGTTATGGAAACGTGGTTCCAACCGGAACTGCCGTGACTTTCTCAGTTGCTACTGACGTAACAGCTCCGACGGCTACTGTCGCTTACAAAGATGCAACGCATATGGATGTAACCTTTAGTGAAGCGGTTACCGGACATGATACCCTCAGCAACTACGTTGTTAAGGATAAAGACGGTAAAGTTGTAGCAGTTACAGGATTTGCTGTAGTAGATGCCAACACTTACAAATACAGACTGACAGTTGCTTCCATGGCTGTTGGCGGAAACTACACAGTTACAATTAGCAGCAATATCAAAGACACTTCAGCTGCTTTAAACAAATTCGTATCAACGACTTTCACTATTACTGCACCTGATACGACAAGACCTACACTAACTAATATGGCTAACAATGCAGTTGTTGCAAATGCTGATAAGATTTATATCTACTTCTCAGAAAACATGAGCACAACAGCTACTGACTTAAACAATTACAGACTCGCTAATGCTGGTGGAACACAGTACACACTGCCCACAGGCACTACGATTACACTTAATGGATCTACTGCAACAATCAGCCTTACTAAGACGCTTGCAGGAATTGCAACCGATTTGGGATCCGGTGCTTTGACCCAGATTTATGTTGGCGCAGTAACCGACCTTGCCGGAAATAACCCTGCAACAATGGCGAATTCTGCAATCAATGTGATGGCTGCTAACTTTGCTCCTGGTGTTGCAACTGTTAAGAAACTTGCTGATAATCAAGTAAGCTTCACAGTTACAAGACACTTGAAATCAGCGGATGCAACCAAAATTACTAAGACTGCTGGCGGAACACAAGCTACTCTTGCAACCTACACCAACAATTCAGATGGCACTGCAACTGTTACTTGTACCTTCCCGGCTGCAACATTTACAACAACTGCTGCTGATCAAATTAGCTTAGCACTTGATGCATTGACAGATTTGAATGACTTCACGAGTGCCGCTTCTGGTGCTAACAATATCACTCTGGATTATGCAGCTCCAACATTTGCTGCTGCTACTCCGTATGTTACCAACGATAATGACAAAGACGGACAGATTGACCAGATTATTGTAACTTACTCAGAAGCTCTGTATGCCGCATCTGTATCTGAATCTGATTATACTGTTGAAGGTTATACCATTAATGGCGTAACCGTAGGTGGTGCAACAGTTATAATTGCTGTCGCTGAAAAAGGATCTGCAGATACAAATGTAACACCAAAGTTAACACAAGTTGGAACCGTACAAGACGATATTACACTCACAGCTACACAGACTGCTAGAAACGAAATGGCAGCTCAAACCGAAAAAACTGTTGCTGACGGTGCTGCTCCGGTACTTTTAACAGCTACTATCACAGCTGGAGCAACTGCTGGATTTGGTAATGATGCTGCTGATCAATTGACATTAACATTCTCTGAGCCTGTTTATGCTCCTGCAGCTGGTTGGACTGATGCAGCTCCTACCTTCGCTCAATTAGCAGCCGCATTTACATTCTCTGGTGGACAGCCGGGCGACGGTACGTTCACTTCTGGTTCAATTGATACTACGGCTGAAGCATCAGCTACAATCGTTCTTACTTCAGATGGTGCTTTGACCAATGTAGTATCTGCTGCTAATACGATTACTGGTAAGGCTGCAACAATTAAGGATGCTGCCAACAATACCCAAGTCGTTGGTACAGCTGTAACTGTTAACTAATAATCATCACAAGAACTTACCAATAGTTTGAGGGCTGATTTCCATATGGAAATCAGCCCTCTTTCGTAAGCGCTTAAGAGGTTCTTTCCCACTTTAGTGGTAAGCGCTTAACAACAGAGTAAGCGTCAAAGGGGTTCTTTCCCACTTTAGTTGATTAGTGCAATGATTCAAGCAATAAAGTCTTAGATTTTAGTAATTCGAAACTATTACGTCCATACATGATGCGTTTCACTATCTTTAACTTATTCACGCTTCCCTCAGCAAGACCGTTATTATAAGGATAAATTATACTGTTTTTTACCGCTACAAGATCTTTTCTTAGACCGGTCAGATAAGATTTGACCTCTGCTATATCCATCTTCTCGGTTTCAGAAATCCATGATTCCAATTCATCTACTTTCTTGGAAAAAACTAGGGCATGAAACTGATGAAGCATCTGATATGCATTTCCCAGAATTGGGTACTTTTTTATGACAGCTTCATACTGTTTTTGTGTGATTCCTTTTACTTTTTCTATATCTCGGTAAATTAACTGGACCATCCATTTCCTGGCGATATATTCCTTGTGTTCTCGATTCTCGGTTTCAGCTCGTTTCTGATGTTCTCTCTCTTTCTGCATGAATACTCTTAAGGCATCAACTGAACCATCATATCCTTTTTTGCGGAGAATTTCTGTGATTTTTGTATAGGTCATACCCTTTGATCGTAGCTCCAGGATCTCTTTTTCATACGGTTGTAGCTTTCCGGGACGCCTGCAGTCATAATGTCCATTTACATTGGAACAATCTTTAGATAAATACCTTGTTATTGTATTGCGGATATAACCGGTGACCCTAATAATCTCCTCGATGGAACACCCTTGCTCATGTAGTTTCCTGACAGTTGCTATTTTTTGATCCATCTTATTGATGGCTTCATTATGTTGTCTTTCCCTTGCTGATTTGGTGTCTTTAGGAATATCTTCATCTTTTATTGCTAAATATCTTCCTATAGTAGAAATAGATGCGTGCATTATAAGAGCTATTTCACTAACCGAAAACCCTTCTCTATACTTTTCTTTTGTAAATCGGATTCTCTGAGCGCGATTTCTGGTATCCAATAGGGCCTGCATTTCAGGGCTTCTATTAATTTCTGTTGCTGGAATCTCCAACCTTGCGGGAAATAAACGCAACATATATTTTTCAACTGCTTCTGACAGGTTCTTTAGTAAGTGGAACCTGTCACTAATCTGAATGGCGTTTGGATGAGCTTCTGAAATCGCTGAGGAATATGTATGAGAACCATCACGTGATACTACCTTAAGATTCGGAAAGCTTTTCAGCCATTGCGTTACGGGCTCTTTATCTCGAGAATCCAGCAAGTCTATAATACGGTGCGTTTCAATGTCGACCATAATAGTTCCGTATGAGTGCCGCTTCTTAAATGCAAAATCATCCACACAAACCTTATAAATTATATTTTTATCCACAATCTGAGGCGTTTTTTTTAAGCAACCTACAAATCGTGCTTTTGCTTACGGCTGCTGTGTCACTTTTTAACATCGATGAGGCAGAAACGGAGCTGACTCTCGACGATAGAATTAATATCTTTTTGATCAGCCGCTCTGTCTTTCTCGCTTTATATGTAATGAAGTTAAATCTTTCCGAAAATGTTTTATGATCACATTCCGGATTGTCACAAAACATTTTTCTATTCCTTATCTGTATAACAACCTGATAATCCTGGATTGGAAGATCCTGAAATTCTCTCTTATACACGGAATGAACGCGGGTTGATTCTGTTCCGCAATATGGGCATGTAACAACCTCACGGTTCGATTCAACTGTAATGAGGCAATTTTGTCCTTTTGATATATGCTCAACATAATCAAGTGCAGGGTCTAGCATTTTTATAAATTCATCCACAATAGTTGCCCTCTCATCACACATATTCTACGTAATTGTCAAAAACGCCACACATAGAAATAAGCGTTTAGAGTTGAGATAATATCCTTAGTACAAACTAAGGAGGAATTATCGATGAGCATTAAAGAGCAATCCGTCATCAGACGTCAGCAAGTAGAGAACTTTCGAGCATCCGGGCAAACAGCAGCTGAATGGTGTTCACAAAACAACTTAAAAATTTCTACACTGCGGTATTGGTTGACCAAACTCAACCGTGAAGCAAAATCGGATCCCAAACAAGAAACCTTTATTGAATTGAAACCCGCATCAGCTAAGGAAGTCCCGGTCATTATTAAAATTGGGGCAGTTTCTATCGAACTGTACTCAGGTTTTCAGACGGAAACCCTACGTGAGGCCATGGCCACTATTTGTTCCCTATGAACCTGAATGCTATCGGTGTTAAAATATTCCTGTCCTGTAAACCTTGCGACATGCGAAAAAGCATCGAAGGTCTAGCCGCCTTGGTCCAGACCCAGCTGCAAATGGACCCTTTTGCCAATTGTCTCTATGTCTTCTGCAATCGAAGCTGCGATAAATGCAAGATCCTTCATTGGTCGAATAATGGCTGGTGGCTTTACTATCGTAAGCTAAGCCGCGGCATCTTTCGCTGGAAATTTTATAAGAACAAACAGGTTCTTGAAGTTTCTGAACGCCAGTTCCGTTGGCTTTTGGATGGATTGTCTATGGATCAGCCCACTGCCCATAAGCCAGTTAAACAGAGAATTTTACTTTGATCTGTTCTTTGAAAAGATTCCTATATTATGCAGCAATAATATTAAGTTTTTGGCGTATTTCAGCCATTTTTGCACCTGTATACTCTATTAATTCAGATGGATTTCTGGTAGAATAATGATATGAAATACAAGATAGAAACACCTTCAAAACCGCAATTGAATTATATTGAAATGTCACAGGCTGAACTGGCTGCACACTGTGAGAGACAGGACATGGCCATTGCCGAACTGACCCAGAACATGAACCGGCTTATTGAAATGATCCGTCTTGGTAACCAGCAAAAATATGGGCAAAGCGGCGATTCTGTATCTTATCCTGATGGTGTAGAGCAACTCTGCCTTTTCAATGAAGCCGAAGCCACTGCTGTACCTGGAGCACCGGAACCTTCTTTTCAAGAAGCTACCGAGAGGACTCCTAGGAGACTTAAGCAAAAGGGTAAGCGTGAGCAAGATTTCAGAGATTTAAAGGTCACTGTCATTGAACATGAGCTTCCATCCGAAAAGCGATCTTGTCCGATCTGCGCCAGTCCCTTGCATGATATGAAGACAGAAGTTACAAAGACCCTGAAACTTGTTCCAGCTCATTTTGAAGTTGAGGAGCATCGGCGGCATGTTTACACCTGCCGTGAGTGCGAAAAGAATCAAGGTGAGGGTAATCGTATTCCCTTCATTCGTGCGGATATGCCAAGGCTTCCGATACCTGGAAGCTTTGCCACACCGGAACTGATTGCAGGCATCATCAACAGTAAATATACCAATGCGCTGCCTCTGGCCCGAATTGAAAGTGAGTTTGACCGGATGGACAGTGTCCGAATCTCCCGCCAAAATATGTGTAACTGGATACTGCGCTGTTCAGAGGAATACTTTTCAAGGATCTACACGCATATGAGAAGCATCCTCTTAAGTAAAGATATCTTGCATGCTGATGAAACATGGACGAAAGTTGTACAGCAGGACGGCAGGGATTCCAAGAAAAAATGCTATGTCTGGGTTTATTGCACCGGCGTGTATGATGAACCGATTATCTACTATGAATTCCATGAAAGCCGTGCTGCGGAATCGGCAAAGGAATTCCTTAAAGATTATACCGGTTATCTGCATTCGGATGGCTATGAAGTTTACCATCGACTTGACCCAGGAATTACAGTGGTTGGCTGCCTTGCTCATATTAAACGCAAATTCACGGATGCCATTAAAGCATTGAGCCCTGAGGAGCAAAAGAATACGGTTTGCTTTAAGGGGCAGGAGTACTGCGATTACTTATCCCATATAGAAAAGAAATACAAGAATGCTGACCCCGAGAATCGTCGACAAAAGCGCCTTACCCTGTTAAAGCCGGTAATGGATGCCTTTTTGACGTGGCTCAAAGAAACCAAGCCACAAACAGTGCCCAAATCCCCGGCTTATGAAGCGGTAAACTATGCTTTAAATCAGTGGCGCTACTTTGAAAATATTCTTTTAGACGGTCGTCTCGAGCTAACAAATAATCTTGTCGAACGAAGCATCCGTCCGTTTACAATCGGTCGTAAAAATTGGGTTACGATGAAAACAGATCGTGGTGCTCACGATAGTTCTGTGGTATATAGCATCGTACAGACTGCGTTGTCCAATGACTTAAAAGTTTATGAATATCTGGTTTACTTATTAAAACAGATGCCAAATACCGATTTCGACCAACATCCGGAACTGATCGAAAAGTTTGTTCCTTGGTCGAAAGAGCTTCCGGAAAACTGTTACAAAAAGATAAAGTAGATTTTGTCCAACCTGGCGGTTGGGCTTTTCTTTACTCATGTGCTTACTTTTTGACAATTACGTCGTAGGTGGTCGCGAAGATGGCCTGGAAGCAGGGAATGAGCAGGGAGAAATGACGACAGAACGGTTGCAGACGATCAGAATGCTGCAGCGGATGACCAGAATGCTACGGATGAAGTAACAGTGGATGGGACAAATGATGAAATCGATAGAACCGTCTGTCAGCAAACAGCAGTTGAATATCCTGATGGGACAGGACATCAATACAGATCTTACCCTTGCCCAAGTCACACCGATCGAAGCTTCCGTTCTGGACGGCATAAACTATGACGGTGATTTGACGACGGCTCTCACCCAGAGCTTTGATGTCCGGTTAGTTTCGGATGATTCAACCCAGTATGAGGATGAGAAACGCAGCTTTACGTTGGCTTTCAAAAATGCATATCAAGATATTCGGGCGAAACGGGATGCCCTTTCCTTACAACAGGATAAGCTGGCTAACGAAGAAGAAAATCATAATGTGATGACCTTAAAATATAAGCTCGGAATGATTTCAAAAATGGCACTGGACTCCGAGCGTTATACTTATCTTGCCCAACAGGATGAAGTCAAAGCGGCCGAGCGGGATCTTTTGCAGTCGTATACAACCTATAACTGGATGAAAAAAGGCTATAAACAATGATTTATGAATTTGGTTATACCGGCATATTGAATCGACGGGGCAGCTCATGACAGCTGCCTTTTGGTTTTATTTTAAATCTTTATAAAATCTTGACAGGTGATGTCAGGCATTTATCAGAAATATGCAGTATAGTTAAAGAAATGTTATGTACTGAAGGACGGTGCTGCGATCATGGGAGCTAAGATCCTGATAGTCGACGATCAACCCGCGATTGTCAGCGTGATTGAAAATTATCTTAAAAGTGAAGATTATCGGACAGTGATAGCGTTTGACGGGATCGCTGCCAGAAAGTTGATCGCGACAGAAAGTCCAGATCTGATCATCCTGGATTGGATGCTTCCGGAAATGAATGGGCTGGAGCTGTGCAAGGAAATAAGGCATGAAAGTTCAATCCCTATTATTATGTTGACGGCAAAAGCCGAAGAGACCGACCGGGTTCTCGGTCTGGAATATGGAGCGGACGATTATATCGTTAAACCATTTGGCCTCAGGGAGCTGGTGGCACGTATTAAAACTGTACTGCGCCGTGTGTCGCCAGGTCAGGATGCATCCCTGATCATCACCCACCGCGATTTAAAGATCGATATGAAAGCGCATCGAATCTGGAAGCGTAATGTCGAGGTCATTTTGACTCCAACCGAATTCAAGATTCTTTGCTTGCTGGCGTCGCATCCAGGGGTTCCTTACAGCCGCCTGCAGCTGCTAAATCAGGCGATGGGAGAGGAATATCTCTATTATGAACGTTCTGTGGACACACATATTTTCAATTTGCGGAAAAAGATCGAAGATACCATAAGTGAGCCCAGTTATATTCAAACTGTATTTGGAATCGGCTACCGGATGGGGGATGAAAAGTGACACTGCGGCGCAAATTTATTCTGGCTCTCGTGGGTATGGTTGTATTCATGGCGGTTATCGCCGGAGGAATCTCCTTATTTTCTTTCAACAAGTTGTTGGACCGTTCCGTGAGTTATATCCAACAGGGTTTAGCTGCCCAGTGGGAGATCGCCTTGATTTCCTATTATGAGAAAAATGCCTCCTGGGAAGGCGTCCAATCCCAAATACAAACCATGTTGCACGATCCGGACAGCAAAGGCGGCCCGCCGCGGGGAAACTTGCGGATCTGGGTTTTTGATACGGCATACAAAGCTACAGCGGGTGCGGAACCGGAAATCGGCAAATCGATTGCGGACATACCCAACGGTGCAGAAATAAGGGGCAAACTAGTACCGTTACAAGTCAATAGTCAAACAATAGGGTATTTCTTTTTGGAAGATAATTTTTTGACCCGCAGTGATTTTTTCTCACGTACTTTGGTCAGCTCGATCATGAGAGCCATGCTGATCAGTATGTTCGTTACGTTGCTCGTCGCGCTCCTGTTAGGAATAATTTTGACCCGTCGGATGACGGAACCCTTAAAGCAGTTGACTCAGGCAGTAACCAGTGTGGGCCAGGGACAGCTGTCCATACGAATTAACCCCGAAGAAAAGGGTGGGGGAGACATCAAAGCGTTGACGGAAGCCTTTAATGAGATGACAGTCAAGCTTGCCCAATATGAAGAAATAAGAAGCAATATGGTTGCGGATATCGCCCATGAACTTCGGACGCCCCTGACCGTGATTTCCGGGAAACTGGAGTCCATCCAGGAAGGCGTTGCGGCTGCATCACCGGAAACCATCTTGCCGATTCAGGATGAGGTCATTCGTATGACCAGACTCGTGCGCGATCTCCAGCAGCTGACGTTGGCCGAAGCAGGTAAACTGCCGCTCTATATTCAGGAAATCGATATCCGGAATATGATTTTACGGATTTTGGATCATTTTGCGATAGCGCTTGAAGAAAAAAATCTTAGGATGGAAATCACCGGGGAGTCATTGCCGGTGTACGGAGATCCGGATCGCCTGACGCAGGTTTTTGTAAACTTAATCGACAACGCAATACGCCATAGCAGGGAAGGCGGTTTTCTGCGGATTAATTTTAAATTAGAGTCCCGGGATAAAAACGATACTGAAGAGAAGAGGTTGTCTATTGGGATCACCGACAGTGGTGAAGGTATCCCGGAAATTGACCTTTCCAGGGTCTTTGACCGCTTTTACCGGGTGGATACGGCACGTGACCGGAATTCCGGCGGAACGGGACTTGGTCTCGCTATCGCCCGGGAATTTATCCGTGCTCATGGCGGAGATCTGACAGTCAGCAGCCGCTTAAGTGAAGGAAGCTGCTTTACGGTTTGGCTTCGCGTCAAAAATAACATCAATTCTTGACATCTTCTTAAAATCTCCGGCTCCCGTGATTGTTATAATGGCAGTGTCATGATAGACAAGACACTGTGTTGAATCGGCAAAAAAGGAGACCGGAAAATGCAATTGAATTTTAAGCCACTCAAAACAAACGCAGACCGTCAGATGCCGGATTCTAAACCAGATAAAAAGGGGATACGGTTAAGCATCGACCGGCTGAAAAAGATCAGGAAGAGGACATGGATTATCATCGGGGTCGTCATTGTCGCCATGATCGCCGCAAAGGTTTTTCTATTCAAATCCAACACGACCGCAGCTGCCAATATAACGATTAAGACAGCGACAGTGATAAAGGGAACTGTACAACAAATGGTTACCGCGACCGGAACGGCTGAATTTTCCCAATCAATGCCGCTTTCATTCGAAGTCAGCGGCACCATACAGGAAATTTATGTGAAGACCGGAGATGTGGTGAAAAAGGGTGACCCATTAGCCAGTCTGGATACGACTACATTAGAGCAACAACTGAAAGAGGCTCAGGAAAATTATGCTTCGGCTCAGGCCAACTATAGTCAAACGCTCGGTGATTTGGGAAGAAAACTCAAATCGAGTCTCGTTTCAGCAGAAAGCAGCTTATTGACGGCACAACAAAAAGCAGATCCAAACTATCTGGAAAACCAATACTATTTAGCAGAGCTAAATGTAAAAGAAGCCAGTCAAAAGTTGGCAGAAGCGCAGGGCTCCGGGGAAACCGATACATACCAGCTTCAGGCAGCACTTAGTCAGGCCCAGCTGGCGCTTGCGGATGCTCTAAATAAGAAAAACGGCGGAGCGGCCAAAGACCTGGAAGTTGCCAAGGATCAATACGAGGCAGCTAAAGAAGCCGTAAGTGACTATGAGAAAGGTGCCGGCAGCGATTATCTTTCGGCTAAAGCGGCACTGACAAAAAGTCAGACAGATCTGATGACGACTCAACAGAATTTGGACGATGCCATCTTGAAAGCGCCGGAAGATGGGACGATCGTTTCCTGCTCGGTCGATCCGTATCAGACAGTCAACAGCCAAAGCACCGTAATGATACTCGTCTCCAATCCCCAAAATTTTAAGGTGTCGGCCTCGGTCGATCAAACCGAGATCACCGAGCTCAAAGTCGGACAAAAGGCAAGTCTGACTCTGGATACCGATGCCAATACCGTTATTGACGGCACGGTTGAAACCGTTTCTCTCGCCGGGACTAACAATCAAAACGTTGTAACCTATGGCATCACCATCAAGGTGGATAAACTGTCGGATATCCTGCGGGATCAGATGAGTGTGAATGTTTCGATCGTGACCGATGAAGCTAAGGATGTTCTGATTATTCCCAGTGAAGCCGTTATTACCCGGAATGGGGTAACCGGTGTGTTGGTTCCGACTGACCAGGCGTCTTCGCAAGGAACATCAAAGAATACGACTTCTGGTTTACAGAATAATGCTTCTTTAGGAAGCCAAAATGCGGCGCAGGGAAGCAGTCAGATGCCGTCAGGACCCCGAAATGGGAATAACACAAGCAGCAACCGGTCGAGTATGCCTTCAAATACTACCGGTAGCAGTACTGGAAATAAATCCGCTGGAACGAGTGGCAACTATAAATTTGTGCAAATCACGATCGGCTTGGACGACGGGACAAACGTCGAAGTCAAGAGCGGCTTAACCGAAGGCCAGACCGTGATCATTCGTACTGTCACTGCGACGTCAACAAGCAGTACTTCCTCAAGCAGTTCAAGTTCAAGCAAGAGTTACCGTTCGCAAGGTATGGGCGGGTTAGGCAGCCTTACCGGAGGAGGTAATGGCGGACCGCCGTCCGGAGGCCCAGGACAATAAGAAGCATGCGGAGAGGAAGGTTTACGGGCATTGATTACGCTTAAAGGGATAAAAAAAATCTATCAGACGGGTGATGTTCAAGTGGCAGCTCTACGCGGTATCGAGCTGACGATTTCCCAAGGGGAATTTGTGGCCATCATGGGTCCGTCCGGCTCCGGCAAATCGACGACGATGAATATGCTGGGATGTTTGGATACGCCGACAGAAGGGGAATATTACCTCGACGGGATCGACGTTTCCCATGCCTCAAAAAGAGAGCTGGCGACGATCCGGAATCGAAAACTGGGGTTTGTCTTTCAGGGCTTCAACCTGCTGGCGCGAACGAGCGCTTTGGAAAACGTCGAATTGCCCCTGATTTATGCGGGAGTCGGCAGAGAAGAACGGAAGGACCGTTCGATCGAGGCGTTGAAGTCAGTCGGTCTTGGGGACCGGATCCATCATAAGCCCCAGGAACTCTCCGGCGGACAGCAGCAGCGGGTGGCGATCGCCCGGGCGTTGGTAACGAATCCATCCGTTATTCTGGCAGATGAGCCGACGGGTAATTTGGACAGCCGTTCCAGCGAGGAAGTTATGGCGATTTTTCAGGAACTGCATGTAAAAGGAAATACGATCGTGATTGTGACACATGAGCCGGATATTGCGGCGTATACCCGCAGGATCGTCCGGTTCAAGGATGGAAGGATTGAAAAGGATGAGGCTGTAGCCAATCCGAGGAAAGCATCCCCATCCCGAATCGATACGCAGGAGGAGACCGGCTGATGAACATCTTAGAAAGCATCCGTATCGCCATCAGGGCGATCCGGGTCAATAAAGTTCGATCCATACTGACCATGCTGGGTATCATTATTGGGGTTGGTGCCGTGATTGCCATGGTCGCAATTGGCAGCGGTGCTTCGGCATCTGTTACATCCAAAATTGAAGGATTAGGATCCAATCTGTTGACGATAACGGCAGGTCAGTCCAATTCCGGCGGAGTCCGGGGAGGAATGGGTAGCGCAGCGACACTCAAAATGAGCGATGCCACTTTGTTAGCGGAAAAGGGAACCTACATTAAAGCTGTTGCCCCGGTAGCCTCGACGAACGCGCAGGTAATCTATGCAAGCGGCAATACCCAGACAAATATATACGGTACGACAGTTACCTATCTTGATGTACGGAACACATCATTAAGTGCGGGCAGATTTTTTACCGAGCAGGAGATGAACCAGTATAAACGCGTTGTGGTTCTCGGCCCGACAGTCGTGGAAGGCCTACTGGGGACGCTGGATTACAGTATTATTGGCAAGACCGTCAAGATCAACAACATTCCGTTTCAGGTCATTGGAGTCACAGCCAGTGAAGGTTCCTCAGGTTTTTCCAATAGCGACGATATGATCTTGATGCCGATTACGACAGCACAGCTTCGGCTGACCGGAAGTGAGTCTATCCGGCAGATTTTTGTTCAGGCGGCTTCCCCGGATGTGATGACCAAAGCGCAAAGTGAGATTACAACGCTGCTGCGCTCTGCACATAAACTCAGCGCGAGTGATGAGGATGATTTTTCCACTACCAATCAGGCAACAGTATTGGAGACCATGCAATCAGTTACCCAGACGCTGTCCATGCTTCTCGGAGGGATCGCGGCGATTTCCTTGATCGTCGGCGGAATCGGCATCATGAATATCATGCTTGTTTCCGTAACGGAGCGGACACGGGAGATTGGGATCCGGAAAGCAATCGGGGCGCAGGAGACGGATATTCTGCTGCAATTTCTGATAGAAGCGGTCATATTGAGTGTCATGGGGGGCATCATCGGGATATTACTGGGCTGGGGAGGTTCACTTGGCGTATCCAAGGTTGTCGGTATGACGACCAAGGTGTCCATGTTTTCCGTTATCTTGGCCTTCACCTTCTCAGCTTTGATCGGGATCGTCTTCGGTGTCTTTCCGGCAAAAAAGGCTTCATCCCTTAATCCGATTGATGCGCTAAGGTATGAATAAGCAGAGAGGAGCAATTAATAGACATGATGGATATAAAGAATAGGAGAAGACCGAACTTAAGTCCTGGATGGGTGAGGAAAGGTAATACCGAAGCAGGAAATTCAGGGATGGGAGATGTCAGGTTACGAAGCAAAAGTAAGAGAAGTAAAAGGAAAGCAATAATTCAGAGCGTGACTGTTCTTTTTATAATTCTGACCCTGACTTTCTCTGGAAACATACAGGCTTTTGCTGTGATTACCGGTACGGAATTAGGCGGTTTAGCTTTCCAGACATCCAGTGACAGTAATATACTTATCGGTGAGACCACAAACATAAAACTATATCTGTATAATCTCAACGGGGGAAGTTTTTCCGGAAATATCACAGCTTATAGTACTGATACAAGCGGTAATAACATCGGATATTATTCCGCTTCCGGAAGCAGTGGGAATTATACGCTTAACAATGTAACGTTCAATACAACCGGCATCTATTATCTCTATCTTTATGACAGTAGCGGGTATTACGCTGTGGGGGTATTGACCGTATCCAAACCCGTGATCACAATAACCGGTGATGCGCTAAAATATAAAAAATCTTTAATTACCGGAACATTGAAAGACAATAATGGAAAATTGCTTGCAAAAAAAACGATCACCCTGGACGGCAGCGATGCAGGGATAGACAATACAATAAGCTGTACAACAGCCTTAGATGGGACTTACTCTGTTTATGTAACACCTAGTAAAGAAGGAACAATTAAGTTTTTGTTCAACGGATATGAAATCGGAACTCTCGTGGCAGGAGCTTCTTATTCTCAGGATGTACGAATCGGGGGCTCTGCTAGTAACAATCAGGACTTATCAATCAGCGTTGCCGAAGCAGGATGGTCATCCGCCTCCACCGTAATTGTCACGCGCGACGATAGTCTGGCGGATGCCTTAGCTTCGGTACCATTATCTAAAAAATATGATGCACCAATCCTGATGAATCCGTCATCACAGTTGGATAGCAGAATATCGTCGCAGATATCCGCTTTAGGTGCAACAAAAGTTATCATAATCGGCGGATACAGTGCAATATCCCAGAACATTGAAACAGCGCTTCAGACTGCGGGCTATACAGTCAGCCGGATCAGCGGGTCGAACCGCTATGAAACTTCCGTTAATATTGCTTCGTGGATAGGTTCTGCCAATACAATCTATTTAGCCTATGGTCAGGGTGAACCGGATGCCTTGGCAGCAAGTACCTTTGCCGCAGCTAAAGGTTATCCGATTTTGCTTACGGACAAAGATAAAATTCCGGCTGTGACCCAAGCACAGCTTTTGAGCCTTAATCCATCTAAAGTTATCCTTCTCGGCGGAGAAAGTGTCATCAGCTCTTCCGTAGAATCTGCGCTGAACAAGAACTATGTCGTCGAACGGCTGGGAGGTACTGACCGCTACGCTACTGAATGGGCGATTTTGAGGAGCCTTTTCACGGATCAGTCCCAAATCTATTTTTGTTCTGCCCTTGCTTCTTCCAAAGACGTGACCTCCGGGAAACCAAAAGCCGATGCCCTTCTGGCAGCCGCCCTCGCCGCTAAAAATGACGCAATCATCGTAGCCGTTCCGCAGAACTATCTACCGTCATCGCTGCAGTATTTCTTGACCTACAACCGCGGCTATATCGCCAGAGCCAGTATCGTCGGCAACAGTTCGTCAATCAGTACGAGCCTGGAGAAACAGATTGAAGATCTCATGACTTTGTAAATAAATTCGTCTTGTTAATCCACCAATGTCAAGCATTTACAGAAGTGTCCGTAAGGGCACTTCTTTGTTTCTAAAAGCTTCCATGCTTTTTATGAGACGAAAGTCTCATTTTTTGTACCCCATTGGTCTGAAAAAGGACCCAAAACATTGAACTTCTAAAATATCTATACTATAATGACCACAGCCAAAACGATAATGGCAAATCCGTCGAAAGACGGAGACGCAAAGCCACGGGTCTAAAGCCGCAAGGTTATGACAGCCGGGTTACCGAAAGGGGTAGATAGAATGATCCATAAAAAGATTCTGGTTTCGATTCTCTGTGTCCTTTTAATTATTGCGGTCGCACCTTCTTGTGTTTTTGCTGATCCAACCGCCACAGATTCAACCACAGTGGATACTACGCCAACTGACCCTAGCGTAACGGATTCCACGGCAACAGATCCGACGAATGAGGTAGCTGTTGAAGATGAAGCCGGTGTAACGCCGGACAGCTGGCTCTATTCAATCGAACAGATGATCGAAAGTGTCCAGGTTGCTGTGACTTTCTCTGATGAAGGAAGAGCGGAACTGCTCGTTGAGTTTGCCAATGAGAGGCTGGCCGAAGCGGAAATCATGTCCGAGGAAAACCAGCTGGATTTGATGGAACAGGTTCTGCAAGCCTACTCGGATACGATAAAGAAAGCCAACTTTCAGGTTCAACAGATCATTGAAGATACCGAAGCAGCTGACGGAACGAATACTACGGGTACAGATACTACCACTGCCGAAGAAACCACTGCAGCTTCCATCGAAGTAACAACTACTGATGAGACAGCCACGGATGAAACGGCGGCAGTTGACACAGAAGAAAATACCGTCATCAGCAATCTACTCGCCAGCATTGAACTTGTCCAAAGTGATGCCGACAAGATCGTCCTTAAAATCACCGGAGGTCTGACAGAAGAACAGGCCGAAATCATGCAGAATATCATCCAAGCCGAAGTTCAGAACACCATTGCCATGAAAGCTTATGTGGCTGCGAAAGTAGCCTATGCTGAAGCTGTGCAGGAATTTGCAGCAGCCAAGGCGGAATTGGGACAGGCCCGTGCTTCAGGTGATGAGGCTGCCATCGCAGCCGCTCTGGAAAAAGTAACACAGGCTCAAGCATATAAAAATGACATGCAGGACCTCAGAAAAGATGTTCAGAAAATCAAAGTAGAGACGAACAAAGAAACGAAGGAAGCCTTGAAAGAGCAAGCCAAAATTATGAAGGAATACAAGAAAACCATTAGGGAACAAGCCGTGAGCGACCAGGAAGATAGCCTGGAAGCAGGGGACGAACAGGATGCAACAGTTGCAGACGATCAGAATGCCACAGCCGATGACCAGTCTACTTCGGATGAAACAAAAGTCGATGCACAGACCGTTCAGAACACGGTCATAAATACCTCTTCAAATAACGGGAATAACGGTAAAGGGCAAGGAAAAAGATAGGACTTTATATTTTCGATAACTGAGAATCATTCAAATCACATTAAATACCTCCTTAGAAGAAACAGACAGCTATCAGGCAGACAAAGTGCCAGGGCTGTCTGTTTTGTGGATTACAAGGAGAAGAACGCGTCTTTTGAAATCAGCTATCAATCATAACAGAAGGGTTAGGAAATGACATGTACTATTTTTTGAATTTTTTATAGTTCAAACTTAGCTAAGGTTCATATAATATTATTAACAGTGATCAGGCAAAAGAAGAGAGGGGGCGAGGCCGCCGGCAAATCCTGATTGCCGTCGGCCCGCCCCCTCTCTTAATCTCTAATGCCGGTGCTGCCCGCTTACACTTGTGGAGGATCATAAAGGTCATTGGTCGTTGTTTCGATGACCTTTATATCCTTTATCCCTGTAAGCGCGCCGTTTGCTGTGAGGAATATCCCGCCTGCGATAAGCGAGTTCATAACGTCCATGGCTTCAGCCAGCTGAATATCCTCCCGCGGTTGGGGAACTGTCAGGGAAAACGTGTTCCCTCCGGCGGTTACGAAAGTTAATCTTGCCGTTCGGTTGGTGGTCACAGCCAATTGAATCACCTCCTTGACGCCTGAAATTGCCCTCCGCTTTACGCTTCGTTTGTCAATTCATCCGTTCTTCTGAAGTAAACGTCAAGCAGCGTATATTCCGACAGACCGAAGAAGGCGTGAGCCGCCTCATAGACAGCTTGATTCGAAGCATTGTAAACAATATTGTTAAGGGTTCGCTGTTTGGTTATCGGAGCACCGGAGGTGCTGACTCCGGTCTGATAAATCAATACCAGAGCGGCGCCGGATGGTGCTGAAACAACGGCCATTCCAATCATCTCCTTTCTCTTTTATTGGACAGCTTACTTGCTGTCTTGTATATACTATGCTTGGCTTGTCCAAAGGTTCCCCAAAAAAATCAGGAATTAACTCTAAGCGGCTTCTTAGGGGGCGGCCACTCTTTAATCGTCTCTGCCATGTATTCAATCAGCCGGTTGGCTTCTTTTCTTTTTTCTTCTTTCAGGTTCGGATCGATATGCGCCAAATTGGTGAGCGCTGTCGTCAGATCGAAGAAGGTATCGGCGATCGTTTTGCAGCAAGCGTCGCATTTCTCTACATACTTGATGTGAACGTCCGGGTCATGTTCGGTTTTAAGGTTGTGGGTAAAAGGGGCCGTTGTTGCAGAGGGGTCGTTACCGTTAGAGGAGGCATTGTTGGCAGATTGCGCTTCTGCATTGACATTTTCCGGATTTGTTGGCCTTGATGCAGCCTTAGCGTGCTCCTTTTTTAATTCGAAGATGGTGCTATCGATCGTCTCCAGCCCTTTTTTAAGTAGCTGATTCTCCTGAAGCGCCTGCTCCTTCGCTTGATTGGCCTGATCTCTGTCTTTCAGAGCCTGCTGCAGCTCCTGTTTCGTCATACTGCCGACGTCATTGTGCGTGATGAATTCCTCCCGCTCCTCTGCCGGTAAACCCAGTAAGAGGAGAGCCTGGGTGTAAGTCAAATGGGACACTGGTGTCCCATTTGAGCTGTCGGATCGTTCAGGGAAGCTAGACCCATACTCTTCGTAGATATTTATCAGCCTGGAGGCAGTTCGGCGAGAATAGTTCACAGACTCTTCCAGCCACTTAATCCATTCCCCGTGTTTGAGCATGACCTTGGCTTCCTGCAAATGACGGCCGATTTCAATGGCGCTGGTAAGCAGGATTTTTTTGGTCTGGTAGGTTATCATCTTTATTTCAGCCGCTATGATAAGCGGCGTGCGTTCGGTGGCCGGATTATCCATATCGCCCATCCGCCCTTTCATTATGAGTCTAATTACAGCATATGCAGATAGGCTTCGGATGGTGAGGGCTTGGTTTTGTGACGTAACAGACAAAAGTAATGGCAATGACAAAAGATAGCTAAAGATAGCAGGAATAGCTATAGACAATAAACGCAGCGCAATAATAAATAAATCCCACGGGTTTTGAATCCGTGGGATTTTAATATCAATATGATTTGTTATTGAGACTTTGTTTTATACGGGCCTTCTCTGCAGGGATCTGATAGAAATTTCATGTTCGCCAAGTACCTGGATAATCGATTTTTGGTCATCTGAGATCTTGTCTAATTTATGATTGGTCTCTGTCCGAAATTCCATCAGTCCGGCTGTTTGCTCAACAACAACATCCAGTTTATGTTCAACCTTACCGAGTCGTTGATCCATGGAATCTAGTCGTTGGTCAATACCGTCGAATCGTTGGTCAATACCGTCTAGTCGTTGGTCGATACCGACGAATCGTTGATCAATAGCATCGAATCGTTGGTCGATACCGTCGAATCGTTGAGAAATGTCTTTCTTCATTTCTCTGATTTCACGAAGCACGATAGTCTGAAACTCATCATTGGACATAGCGGCTTCCCTCCAAAACAAAATGGATCCTTTAATAGATATTATGCAATATAAAAAAGAAAAAAACAACCATAAAATTCCAAAAATTTACAAAATAATGTTGCCATTTATGGGAAGAAAATATTTGGTAATATCTAACTTGAACCCATTGACCCAAGGCACAAAGGAAGATAAGATAAGAGAGGCGACGTGCCGACTGACCAGTCGGTCGCGACGGCCACGGCCGCAACCGCGACATTCATGAATATGTCCTAAAAAGAATAGACTTAGAAAGATATTGATTTACGGGGGAGTAGAAAAATGAAATTCAAAATGAAACGGTCTGAGCAGGGTGGCAGCCCGGACTTGAAAAAACCGATTGGGAAGAAGAAAATGATCATTACCGTGATTGCAATCCTGCTTGTCCTTCTGGTCGGGGTAAGAATCTACGGTGCGATACAATCTGCTGCTGAAAAGAAGGCGGCAGAACAAAACAGACAGAATTATGTCCCGGTGGAAGCGTTGACCTTACATAAACAGAGCATCTCTTCTGCGATTA
Source organism: Dehalobacter sp. TeCB1 (assembly GCF_001707455.1). Classification (NCBI taxonomy): domain Bacteria; kingdom Bacillati; phylum Bacillota; class Clostridia; order Eubacteriales; family Desulfitobacteriaceae; genus Dehalobacter; species Dehalobacter sp. TeCB1. The sequence goes on from NZ_MCHF01000065.1 coordinate 168,715, forward strand.
CCTTAAGCGGCAAAGTTGAAGCGGATAAAGAAGCTTCCGTGGTCGTCGGCACCCCGGCCAAAGTGGCGGCGGTCTATACCAAAGTTGGGGATCGTGTCAGCAAGGGCCAGGTACTTTTCAGCCTTGATAAAACCGATCTGATGTCCAGCTATAACCAGGCTTCAGCGGCCTATCAGCTGGCGCAGGCCGGCTATGAAACCAATATGGCCAATTATGAAAACAGTAAAAAGAATTATGAGAATATGAAACAGCTCTATGAAATCGGCGCCGTCAGCAAGTCGGAGCTTGATCAGGCTGCTGTGGCGGCTTCGGATGCGGTTCAGGAAACGTATAAAGGCCAACTGGCTCAGGCCAAGGCTGCTTATGACGCGGCGCAGAAAGCCCTGAATGATATGGATGTCAAGGCGCCGATCGACGGTGTCCTTACGGCGCTCGATGTGAAAATTGGGTCGATGGTAACGAGCGCCGTTTCTCCGGCCAGGGTGGTGGACCTGAGCAAAGTATTTGTAACGGTCAGCATTAGCGAGCAGGAGATTAACCGTGTGCGCAGCGGCCAATCTGTCCAGATTGAAGTGCCTGCAGCTTTAGTGAAAGTCAAAGGGGCTATTGACAGTGTAAGTATCGCAGCCAATGCCCAGGGGAAATATACGCTAAAAACCTACATTGACAATAAAGACAGCATGATCAAACCCGGCATGTTTGCCAATGTGACCTTAAACATTGCCGGCAAAGATAATGTCCTGGCTGTGCCGACCGATGCGGTGATTTTTCACGGCGGAAAAGACGTCGTGTATGTTGCCAAAGATAATGCTGCAGCCGAGATGGAAGTAACGACAGGACTTGAGAGCGGCACCGAGACGGAGATCGTCGGCGGACTGACGGAAGGGGACATCGTCATTATCAAAGGGCAGAACTTTGTACAGGATGGTACGGAAATCAAAGTCGTAACTGTTGACGGCAAGCAGGTTGCTCAGGAAACGACGGATACGGCAGCTTCGGCGCAAACAGGGGGAGGCGTTCAGAAGTGAAAATATCTGAAACGTCGGTAAAACGCCCTGTTACAGTCCTGATGCTGGTTTTTATTATCATCATTCTCGGATTTGTGTCCTTCACGCGTATTCCGCTGGACTTGATGCCCGAAATGGAATTGCCTTATGCAATCGTGAGTACATCGTATAACGGTGCAGGCCCTCAGGAGATTGAAAACCTGGTCACGCAGCCAATCGAAAAGGCTGTTTCCACAGCCCAGAATGTCAAAAATATCAGCTCCATCACTTCGGAAGGCAGTTCGCTTGTTATTCTGGAGTTTAATTATGGAGTCGATATGGATCAGGTTGCCCTCGACCTCAGAGAAAAAATTGACCTGATTAAAGATTACTTCCCCGACGGCGTCAGCAGCCCCATGGTCTTGAAACTCAATATGAATTCAACCCCGGTCTTGACGCTTTCTATTTCGTCATCGACGATGAGTCTCTCCGAACTGCAAACCCTGTCGGAAGATACGATCCAACCGAGACTGGAAAGAGCGGAAGGGGTTGCTTCCGTGTCCGTGACCGGCGGAACCAAGGATATTATTGAAATCCGGACAAAAAGTGAGAAATTAGCCGGTTATGGCATTAGCCTCGCTTACCTTCAGGGAATCCTGGCTTCGGAGAATGTCAACCTGCCCGGAGGTACGGTCAAGAAAGGGACCCAGGAGCTGACTGTCAAAACGACCGGGGAATTCATGTCGGTGGCTGAGATCGAGCAGCTGCTTATTCCGCTGCCTACCGGCGGAAATGTTCAGCTGAAAGATTTAGCCGATATCGAATTAAAGCCGGATCAGCAGACAACCATTTCCAAAGCGAACGGCAATCCCGGTGTCAATATTTCGATCCAAAAACGTTCCGACGCCAATACAGTCCAAGTTGCGGAAGCAGCCTATGTAGAGATCGACAAAATCCAGGATGAACTAAAAGACGTCAAGATTACGGTGGTTATGGACAACGCGGCCTATATCAAGGCTTCTTTGTATTCGGTCGCGGAGCATGGGGTTATCGGCGCTCTCCTGGCGGTACTGGTCCTGTACATTTTCCTGCGAAATATCCGTTCTACCCTGATTATTGCTTCAGCTATCCCGATTTCCATTATTGCGACGTTTTGTCTGTTATATTTTACCGGCATTACGCTGAATCTGATGACGCTGGGTGGATTAATGCTTGGTATTGGCCGTCTGGTTGACGATTCGGTCGTGGTGCTCGAAAATATCTACCGCTTCCGACAGAACGGCTATTCCAGGGTCGAAGCGGCAGTGAAAGGATCTTCGGAAGTAATCATCGCTGTCATGGCTTCCACGCTGACGACGGTCGCAGTCTTTTTGCCGATTGTCTTTGTCCAGGGATTAACCTCCACACTATTCCGGCAGTTTGCCTTGACGATCGCGTTTTCGCTCGGAGCATCGCTGGTTGTTTCGATGACGGTTGTCCCGATGCTCGCTTCCAAGCTGCTGAAAGTAGAGCGGAAGAATCATAATGCTGGTTTTATTGATGCAGGGAAGACGGGGGAAACGGATAAAGCATATACACAAACCGAAACAGCTGAAGCATCCGAAACATCCGAGACAGTGAAAGTAGACATAACAGATGCAGCGGAAGATGAAGAAAGTGGCAAGGGATTCTTCCGTACGCCTGCGTTCCTGGCGAAAGCCCACGATAAATTTGACCAGGGCTATGAAGCGCTGCTCCAGGGGTATAAGAAACTGCTCAGATGGGCTCTGGGCCACCGGAAACGCGTTTTTATCGCTACAACCATTATCTTTGTCGTTTCCATTGCCTCTGTTGCCGCTGTTGGGACAGAATTCTTCCCGACGACGGATGAAGGCATGCTCTCGATCAGCGTTACGCTTCCTGACGGGGCAAAGGTCGGCGATACCTCGGCGGTCATGCGTGAAATTGAAACGAAGATAGAAGATATTCCCGAGATCGATACCATCTTCCTGGATGCCGGATCATCCGGAACCATGAGCCTGACAGGCGCACAAGGCAACGTTGGTACCTTTACTGTGAAGCTGCTTCCTTTAACGGATCGGAAACGCGGCGTCGTGGAGATCTCCGATGAAATCCGGGACCGGATTAAGGACGTACCCGGGGCCAAAACCAGTGTTGCAGCAAGCCAGTCCGTGATGAGTGCCGGTGATCCGATCAGCATCACCATCAAAGGTGAAGATCTGGATCAGCTGAAGAAGATCGGAGACGATTTTGTCACCGTGATTAAGAAAGTCCCGGGAACCCGCGAAGTTAAATCCAGCTATGAAGACGGAATACCGGAAGTTGAAATCAACGTGGACCGTAAGGCGGCCAGCCAGTATGGTCTGAGTGCCGGAACAATCGCCTCTGCGGTAAAAGCATCGATCAGCGGGGCAACCGCGACACAGTTCAAATACAATGGGACCGAAATCGATGTAAAGATCAAAGGGGACGAAACGTTTAACCGGAATCTCCAAGCCCTTGAGCAAATTCCCATTACCACGAGCCTCGGCTATACCGTTACGTTGGGGGAAGTGGCGGATGTATCCGTCAGCCGCGGTCCTGTCAGCATCAGCAGGGACAACCAGGCGAGGACCCTGACGGTCTCCGGTCAGATCAGCGGCAGGGACGTCGGCAGTGTCTCCAAAGATATTCAGACGGCGTTGGCAGATTACCGGATGCCGAATAATTATACCTATGAAATGGGCGGACAGCAGCAGGAAATGGTCGATGCATTCAGTGACCTGTTCCTTGCGCTCGGACTTGCCGTGATTCTGGTCTATATGGTCATGGCTTCCCAGTTTGAGTCGCTGGTTTATCCGTTTGTCATCATGTTTTCCATCCCGCTTGGATTTGCCGGAGCGTTCTTAGGATTATTCATCACCGGCAAACCGTTAAGCGTTATGGCGATTATCGGGGTGATCATGCTAGCCGGTATCGTTGTTTCCAATGCCATCGTTCTGGTCGACTATATCAATACACGACGAAGAACGTACAAGGAGGACGTGCATGAGGCAATCATTAATGCAGGACCGATCCGCTTGCGGCCGATCATCATGACGACGCTAACGACTGTTCTGGCCATGCTGCCGCTTTCACTCGGGATCGGGGAAGGCTCGGAGTTTCAGGCGCCGATGGCCATTGTCGTTATCACAGGTCTCCTATTTTCAACCCTGGTTACCCTGGTGCTGATTCCGGTCATGTATTCTTTCACGGATGATCTGTCCAACAAATTCAAACGCAAATTCAGAAAAGACAAAAAGACCAAACCGGTAATCTCAGTAAACACGGATCAGCATACCCTTTAACCTGTAATAAGAGAAAAAGCTTTACTCAAAAAAAGCTGTAATTAAAAGATGGAGAATTAGATTTTACAGGCATCGGATCGGATAAAGGGGGGAACAACGGTGACCAAGGAACGGAAAAAAACTGAAATCCTACGAGCAGCCAGCAAAGTATTTTATATCAAAGGCTTTGAAGGAACAAAAATGGACGATGTCGCCAAAGAAGCCGGGATCGGCAAAGGGACCGTTTATGAATATTTTGACAGCAAGCAACAGCTCTTTGAGGAGATGGCCGTTTATAACTGCGAAGAGCATGGACGCAATATTCAGGACATTTTGGAAAAAGGAGGCTCTTTCAAAGAAAAAATCAGAGTTCTGGCAAAATATCAGGCAGAGCTGGTCAAGGAGCATATGCCGATTGCCAGGATGATGTCCTGCTCTAAGATTATGGCCCGGGAAATGGGAGCGGTCTTTATCGAACAGAATATCCGGGTCGGAGAGATTATCAAAAAGCAAGTCCTACTGGCCATAGACCAAGGGGAAGTCAGGGCTGATATTGATCCGGAATTTGCTTCGGCGGCAATCATGGGCACAATCATGCAGTATTGCGGCAAAAAGGTAATATTTGCTGAGGCCATGCCTGAGGAAGCGGACTACGATAAAATCGTTCAGGTTCTGATATTGGGGATTGGAACGAAGCCGAATGATAACAGAAGATAGTGAGCAGATCATAAAAAATTAAAAAAATAAGTACGTTTCCGATGAACTCAAGGCTTCGGGAACGTACCTGTTTTTTTATTAGGCAAAATGTTGACTCGAATATAGCTTCATTATATCTTAAAATTCAGCTTGATGACGCCGACCTTGACAAGGGCCCTATAGAAAATACAGGCCAGCGGGAACAGGAATACGCCGAGGACCCCCATCACTTTGAAACCAATCCAGATACTGATCAGGGTCGTCAAAGCGCTTAAACCGATGCGCTCGCCCAGTATTTTGGGTTCAATCACTCTCCGTACGACAATGATAATGATATACAGAATGACCAGACCTGCGGCCAAGAACAGCCGATCCTGGAAAAGTGAGACAACAGCCCAGGGCATGAGCACGGATCCGGTACCGAGGATCGGCAGGATATCTACGATTACAATCAACAAAGAAATGACTGCCACGTATTTTACATGGAGGATAGCGAGACCGGCAAAAGCAATAATATAGGTGATTGTGCTCAAAATGATCTGCGCTTTAAAAAACCCTAATGTAGCATTGCGCAAATCACTTAAGACGTAAGCGACTTTCAGCTTGGAGGAATCTTTGAAGAAGGAGTAGAAGAAACGGTGGATATTGCTTAACTGGAATGTGAACAGGAAAACGGATACCAGGTAGATAATCGACAGGAAGAACATGTTCGGTATCGCCGTGGAGATACTGAGTGTTGAGGAACCGATCGCGGATACCAGGTTGATGTTAGCCAGGTCATTGATCCATTTCATGATCATATCGTTTATTTCGGGAGGCAGCAATCCGATCGTTTCCTGGATACGCCCCGTAAGGTTCAAAAACCAAACCTGAATTGCCGGGCCGTTCGATTGAATAAAGTCAAGCAGGTCCAAAAGCTGAACATAGAGCTTACTGATGATCAGATAGAGGAAAATAACAATACTGGTAAGAAAAAACAGGTAAGTCACAGACACCGAGAGTGTCTTGCTTTTAAATCTAGAGACCTTGCTCAACCATGCTGCTGCAGGTTCCAGAAAAAGGGCCGTTAAGTAAGCAAGGACAAATGGCATAAAATGCGGAAGAATCTTATAAAGGCCATATGGAATGACGAGGGTTGCAACAATGATTAATACGGCGATAAATACTTTTTTGGAGTAATCAAGAAGATTTGACATTGTCCGAACCTTTCTTATCAGCGATGATCAGAAAAATATGCTTTCAAAATAGTCCTGTTTAGATAATATTATCGGAAAAGCCTTGAATATGCAATCAAAGTCTGGGAAGCGCATGACAAATAATCCTGAAACGGAAAGGGTAATGCTCGTTTTCGTCGAATTACTGCTAAGATAAAAAGTTTTGAACAAAACTTAAACGAAGCCTGAACATGCAAGATCATTGAATTTAGGCCGGACCTGCAAATCATACAGGAGGGAAAAAAGAACGTGAAATTTGGCAAAAGTCTAAGGTTTTTGATGACAGTACTTCTGGTATTCTGTCTGGGGTTGGGACTTCCGCTGCAGGCTTATGGCGCGGAAAACGATGCCCTGGATGAAGTCAGAACAATTTTGCAGGAGCAATATGTCGATGTTGTTTCGGATGAGGTACTGAACGCGCCGACGGTCGAAAAGATGCTTCAAAGGTTGGGTGATAAATACACCGAGTATATGACCGCAGCCGAATATGATGACATGATCAGTTCACTGAATATGTCCTTTTCCGGAATCGGGATAGAACTGGAAATGGTACAGCAGGGGGTTAAGGTTACCCGGGTCATTGCTGGTTATGGAGCTGATAAGGCAGGAATCAAACAAGGGGACATTATTCTAGAAGCAGATGGCTATTCCCTGGCGGGAAAAACCTCGGAATATTGTGCCGGCACACTCCGGGGACCGGAGGGAACCAAGGTTCGGATAAAAGTCAAAAGAAACGCTCAAATCCTGAGCTTCACTGTCGTACGGATGAAGATCGCGATGCCGCTGGCTGAAGGCCGGGTGCTGGAAGGGCATATTGGCTATATCGCAGTTAATTCCTTCGGCGAGGATGTTGCAACGCAGTTTGGCAAGCAGGCCCTGGCCCTGCAGGAAAAAGGCGTAGATTGCTGGATTATTGACCTGCGTAATAACTCCGGAGGGTACACAAAAGCGGCAATGGAGCTGTTGGGTTATTTTATCGGGGATAAAAGCGCGTATATCATGAAGGCAAGGGGGAACCTGGGTATTGTCGATACAGCCGTCAAGCAGGCTTTCACGTTGGAAGGGCCGATTGTCTTGCTGATCAATGGGTACACGGCAAGCGCTTCTGAGATTACATCGGCTGCGCTGAAGGACTATGGCAAGGCGACCGTCATCGGGGAAACGACCTACGGTTCAGGCCGGGTTAAGGCTTTGATCCCATTAAGCAACGGAGACTATCTGAAAATGTCCGTTTACAGGTTTTTCTCTCCGTACTATAACCCGATTGATGAGATCGGAATCAAGCCTCATTTGGATCTGACCGGCGTCAATGAGCTGAATACGGCTGTTTTGATGCTTAAAAACCATAAGGCTGAAGATAAATCACAAGATAAATCAGGGTATATTCAGCTGGAGGCGGGCCCTTATGTTTATCCGCTTTCGGTAAAAGAGCTTCGTCAAACCGAAAACTGGGCAATTGGCAAGAAAATCTTGGATTCAGCCTATGTAACCACAACACTCAAACTCGGAGGCCCGAACGGTTGGGAGCCATTCCCCGAAGAGGTTCTCCAGGACCGCTGGCAGATCTACTACCCGGGATATGAAAAGGCCGGAGATCTCAAGAATATCCCACTTGACAAGGTATTCAACGTGAGCTTTAACCGGGAAATGGATTGGAATTCCGTAACGGCAGACAGCATTGAGCTGATCAATACTGCTACAGGAGAAAGAGTCAAGTGCGCATACACGTTTGTCAATCAGCAGCGTATGACTGTGAAACCGGCAACGAAACTTCAGGCCGATACCGGATATTGGCTGGTGATTCATCCTACAATCAAGGATGCTAAGGGCCAGGCAATTACCGGGGGTGTAGCGTCAGCCACAACGGTGAAATAACTTTTCTTTGTGATTCTTATAACAAATAACGTATAAAAATCACCTTTTATGGGAAAGAATAGAAATAGATTAATCCCAAGAGGTGATTTTTTTTGGAAGACCGACGATGCCGGAAGGGTTTGGCAGTAATGCTGACCACGGCGATTATCCTGACTGCTACTGCCCAGACAGTATATGCTGTACCTGAAAAATCAAGAGAATTGCTCTATTCCCGGGTATTGGAAATCCAACAGACTGTCCTTGAGGATGTCATGTCAGATGCCAGAGACATTATTCTGACGAAAGCAAATGAGAATCGTATATTTCGAATTCTTTTGGACAAATTTTCCGGACAGCCGGAAAATCAGATTTCCTTTGTGATCGAACAGCTACCTTTGGAAAATAAAGTTATTGCCGCAAACATAAAATCAGATACGGTGATTGAGGCGGCTAAACTGGCCGAATCGGCTGATTCAGCAGATTTAATTAATTCGGTGGATTCAGCCAGGGAGCCTGAAAGGGTTACTTCGGATATTTCCCGCAGCAGTCAAGTTGTTTATGACCAGGAAGATGTGATACTTTTAGCAAAAATTATTTATGCGGAAGCTCGTGGAGAAAGCTTTGAAGGTCAGGTTGCCGTAGGGGCAGTGGTTCTGAACAGGGTGGAAAGCCCGAAGTTCCCGGATACGATCCGGGAGGTCATTTACCAGCCGGGACAGTTTTCTGCAGTCCTTGACAGGCAGATTGATCTGACACCGGGAGATGAGGCCTATCAGGCTGCGCTGGAAGCGCTTGAGGGGCAGGATCCAAGCGAGGGCGCTCTCTTCTATTACAATCCGCGGACAGCGACCGACAATTGGATCAAAACCCTAGATGTTGTAAAAAACATCGGAAACCATAATTTCTGCGTCTAACACAGGAAGATATATGGTTAATAAGATCAAATAAGGGTATATGGCTATAAAATTATAAGACTTAGGGTCCTTTCCTCAAAGGAAGGCAGCTGAAGCGAATCAAAAGATTTGTCTGCAGCTGCCTTCTGTCGTGAAGACTTGCTCTAACAAAATGGTCTTATATATAAAAAGTTAAGTAAGCTTCACGGTGTCACAGCTGCAGCCTGCTTTTCATATTATGACATAGCACAACACAGCGCAATTTGTAAACATACGAGGAGGTTAAAAGATGTTCGGACATAACAAAGGGTTAGGAATCTTTCCCCAGGGTATTGGGGGTATGCCCGGAGAATCGATGGGTATGACGCCGAGACAGCTCAATTTGGTCGCTTCGGAAGGCTTTAGCGGAAACGGAATGGCGACGATCGGAATGGATAACAATTTTTCGGTCATTGCGCACCTACCGCCCGCCCATACATTCAGTCCTCACGCTCCGGCAGTTTATGCGGCTTATCTGGTTGACGGCAAGGGAAAAAACGGATTTTATGCCGGAACGCTAAGACCAGCCGGTAATGGAATGTATCAGGCTAATTTCAGAAGTCCCGTGCCGCTCGTACATTATGACAAAGTTGTCATTTCACTGGAGAGTCCGCAGTCCATCATGCAATCCCCGCAGGGTCCTATTGTCATGAAAGTCAAAGAAGGCTTTTTCCCTGGGCTGGGACCGGTCAAAAAAGCCGGCAGCAATATGTGGGGAAAGGTGAGGGGATTTGTCGGCAGCAGGTTTGGCAGCAAAGATGAAATCAGCCAGAATCAGCCTGATCCCGGGCAAAATTCCGGGCAGATCCCTGCCCAGCCGCCAGTTCAGCAGTATCCCCAGCAGCCCCAACAGTCCCAGATTCCGCAATATTCACAGCAGCCTCAAAATCAGCAGTATCCCAATTATCCGCAGAACCCTCAGTATCTTCGGAACTCACAGCAGCAGTATCCTCAGTATGCCGCCCAGCAACGTACTTATCCGCAGCAGGCTTATCCACGGTGGGGAACGCAGATGCAGCCAAACAGGCAAAGATATGACCGACCGTATATGCCTCAGGGCGGATATCAGCAGGGACCGGTTTATGGGGAGAATCCTGCTTCACAAGTTTCAGCTATGCAAAGTCCGATGATGCAAACTCCACCGTCTCCGGCGCCGGTACAGCCACTGGAATTTCAGCCGGCCGCTCAAGTCACAGAACAACCCAAGAGCCAGACGATACAGCAAGTATCGGCCGACGAGCCGAATGATTCATAACGGGCAGCAAAGTTCATCTTTGCTGGGGTCCGAATAAATATTAATGGTACCAGATAAGACGCACGTGGCCGTAAAGGTCAGGTGCGTTTTAATGATTAACTGCCGTTTGCCGTATTGGCCGTGTCCGTCCTGCCAAAAATGGTCAGCAGGCCATAGAGAATAAGGGAAGCCAGCGGTACAACGTATCCCGAAACATTGTCGATGGATTTGAGCTTAAAAGCATATAAGGTAGAAGCACGGCTTTGCACAGGCGTAAAAGGGACACTAAAAGAAACATTGATTGTCATTCCTTCCTTCGGAATCAACGGAGTTTGTGTCATCTTGAGCCTAAGTATTCGGTCCTCCCTTATAGCACTGATGTCCGGTAAGGACTGACCGTATCCTCCCGGAAAGAATATTCGGGCTGAAACCGGAACAGCGGACCATTTATAAAATAGGGCCGTTGCAAGTTCCAGACCGATAATAATAAAATACCCATGCGGAATCATGATTTTGGTCAGCGGGATGATCAGGGTGCCGACTGGACTGTTGTTACTTGGATGGAGTGCGTTGGAGATCAGGAGGGAGATATAAAAAGGGACCGCTGCCTCTATTATTTTTTCCCCAATCAAAGATTTGGCAGGAGTGGTGTTTCGATAAATTTGACTACGGTGATGGAATACGGCAGACATTTCTTTGCATTGACCCCCTTTTAATTATTCCGTATTACTCGGATTATTTTTGTATTTCGGGTAGAGAAGGAAGTAAATAAATAAGATAAGCAAGGGGATAAATGTCTTTGGGAGCTTCTTAATTTCAAACATTTCAATGCCATAAATCAATACAAATTTGGTGCCGATACTTTGAGGCACTCTGGAGTAAGGTGCAATCAAAGCCAAATTAAACGCCAAACCTCTCGGTTCCAACGGAGTATCAGGTTCCTGCTGATTTCCTGTGTTATTACCACCTGCTCCGGCAGCATTTGTTTGGGAAGATGATGGCAGGCCATCAAGAAATAGCCTGATATCCGGATAAGCCTGCTGATATTGACTGAGAGCAGAAACTCCTGAGAAAGCAGAAGACCACTTTGCCAGTAGAGAAGTTGCGAGTCCAAGTGCAATAATAATCAGGTAACTGAGGGGAATATTTAATATTTTCAGCGGTATCAGCAATGCTCCGGTGGGGCTGTATCTATTTTGCGGAAACAAACTGTCAGTCAGAAAAAGGGCGAACGTTAAAGGGATAGGTGTTAAGGGCAGGAACATTTCTGCAGAGGAAGGACTTCCAAAGAATTGATTATTCGGATATGGATAGCTGTTCAAGAACGTCATTTGAAAAATCTCCTATCCCTTATAATAAGAAAAGACAAACGGCAGAATAAGACGTGATTTATTTGCTCTTGGGGTTTAACCGGCTTAGCAGTTCGGAGACATTGAGCCCTTCAGGGATTTGAAAGCCTTCCGGGATCGTCATGGCAGGGCCGTTTTTGTCTCCACCGATCGTATCCAGAAGTTGCTGGGCAAGATTTTGGATTTCTTTGGGGAAAGGCAGCTGTTCGGCACTGGGCATACCGTAAATTGTGGTTGTGATCGTCAGGTTCACAGTTGCCATTATTTTCTCCAGATCCTGCTGAATGGAGAAGAAGCTTCGGATAGAAGGATATAGTTTGATCAGGCGCATTTTTAAGTCGATGAGCGCTAAGGTATCCTTTTCAGATACCACTTTGCTGAACATTTGAGCGGTCAGGATTTGGCGTTCTTTATCCTGATATGCCGCAAAAGCTTTGGCAGCTTCAGGGTCGTTTTGGATTTCGGCTTCTGCTTCTTTCAGCCTTTGTACTTCCGGCGTTTGCAGAAGAGCTTCGCCGAGTTCACGTGCTTTAACAATGTATTCCATAAGAATCAAGCACCTCCTTATGTATCAGGTTATGCAGTTCAAAATGCCGGAGTGCCTTAAAATGCTAAACAAACTGTAATCAACAGGAAACGAAAAACGAAAAAAGTTTTATTCGGGAAGGATTTAAGGGAAATATGTAGAAAAATATTGCCATGAGGAGGAATGAACATTGCGCACTTACCGTTTGGAAATTAGGGTTATTCAGCTTTCCGTATTGATGGCTGTTATTGTATTGGTCTTTGGGTATGTAAATGTTTGGAACGGAGGAACACCGGAACAGTCTGCCAGCGGCAGCTCAACAGTCCAGAACAGCGGAGCAAGTAATGAGGGCGGTGTAGAAAATAAAGCCGGCAATACCGACGGTGATGCTGTTTTGAATGGCAGCGGTACGACTGTCAATACCAAAATGGTGTGTCTGGGTGATTCATTTACATACGGTTACCCGGGTGAGCCAAGTAGTTCCTGGCCGCAGCATCTTGCGGATGTCCTGAAAGTAGAAGTGGTAAATGCTGGTCAGACTTATCAGAATGCATCCAGCCTGCTGGATCGCTTTGAAGAGGATGTAATTGCTGAGAAACCGGGCACAGTCATTATTTTTGCCGGCGTTGGAGATGCGATCCGCGGAACTCCATTGGAAGAATACCAAAACAATATCAAAGCCATGGTCGAAAAAGCCACGGCCAATCAAATCAAGCCTGTCCTGGTGCTGCCGATTCCTTTCCCTGACACGGATGAGCTCTATAAACAATACAGGGAATGGGAAACGGCTTATGCACAGGAACAAAAGATTACAGCACTTGATTTTAAAGGGGTGCTGTTTGGCGACGGGGACGAGATCCTCAGAAAATATTCCGATGACGGGAGATATCCGAATAAGGACGGCTATCAGGCCATGGGCGATTATGCCGCCACAGTCCTGCAGTAATATTTAACGTATTAACAAAGAGTCAGAGACAGCCTTCGGGCTGTCTTTTTGACGTCGCGGATGGACCAATGCCGAATAAAGATCCTGTGAATAGCAAATTGCTATGTCTATACCTTCATACATACCGTGCATGCGTAGGATAGAGTTGGCGCTCCACTCATACCATGGATGGCAAGGAGCGGCGGTATTAATGCGGTAAGAAGACGGAGATAAATCCGAAGAAAATAAATCCGCCTATTCCTCCAAGAAAGGCCCAGACCGGGTGGTTTTCGCGGGACAGCGGCCATAATTCGGCCAGAACCAGAAACACCATTGCCCCAGCGGCCAGGGCCACAAAAAAACAGAGCGAGGTATGGACAAGTTCCATGGCCATCCTGCCGAGCAAGGCACCCAGCGGAGTAAATATTGCAATCAGGAGAGTCAGGGCTAGAATCTTCGGTTTCCTGATCCCGGCCATTACCAGAGGTGTAGCAGTGGCCATTCCTTCAGGCAGGTTATGCAGAGCAATACCAAGGGCGATGAATGTACCCAATTGACCGGCGGATTCGTGCCCCGCAGCAATGGCCATTCCTTCAGGTATATCATGAAGCGCTATGCCTGAGGCAATCAGGATGCCCATCCGTTTCAGACGGCTGTATCTGTTATTGGGAAGTTGACGATTTCTTGCTTTGAGCAGTCTGTCGGCAGACGACATCAGTATCATGCCGGCCAAAATCCCGCCCAGGAGCAGTCCCGGCTGTTTGAAGGATGCAGCCAGCGGCAAAAGATCAAAGGCGACTACAGCAAACATGACGCCCCCTGCCGCGGACAGTAGAACGGCCAGAAGCCAATCCGGAGGGTCTCCCAGGAAAAGCACAATCAGACAGCCGGCTGTTGTGGCCAGCCCGGCAATTGTACTGATATACAGCAGATACAGCGGAGATTGAAAGTCCAGGAGCATTTTTTCACCCGATTCTTTCGGCAGATTGTCAGCAAATTTGACAGGGCCTTATGAATCTTATTTTCAGACTTCAATAAATATTCGCACTGCCTAAAAACTTCTGAGACGCACTGAATAGAAAACTTCTTTATTGGAAATAATTTACATAGAAAGAAGTTTTTTGTATATATGATAATTTTAGGATTTACAAGGTATTGGGAGAGGGAAATTAAATGTTGATATTTGTGAATAAAAGCATAATAAAGTTAATTGTCTGCCTGGTCTTGTGTTTTAGTTTCTTGGTGATCAATCCCGGCGGCCAGTCAGCAAACAGTGCGGAAACCGAAGCGTATGACAGTACAAGTCTCATTCGCTTTCATGTTATCGCGAATTCGGACAGTGAACAGGATCAGCTGCTGAAATATGCGGTAAGGGATGAAGTTTTGAAGGCTGCTTCCCCGAACCTGGCTGAATCACAATCTCTGGCCGAATCCAGAGAAATCCTTCTGAGCATGGAAGGCCAGTTACTGGAGATTTCCAGGAGCGTAGTCAAAGAGTGGGGAAAAACCTATCCGGTGACCCTTGATTATGGTGTATTTGCTTTCCCAACAAAATCTTATGGTAATATTGTACTCCCGGCGGGAGACTACGAAGCGGTAGAGATCAAGATAGGAAATGCTGAAGGGGCTAATTGGTGGTGTGTTTTGTTTCCGCCTTTATGCTTTATTAATGTCGAGGAATCCACATCACTTCCTGTTGACGGCAAGCCTGCTGTGCCACTGAATACAGCGGCCAAACAAAAAAAGCCGACCTATCAGGGGAAAGAAATCGGCTTTTATCTGGAGCGTTTTTTCTAGTACTTTATTAACCGTATAATGATCATATAGTGGCAGCAATTTTCCGCAATAAAGCGTTGCTGTCAATATATGAAGATTAGGGTTAACATGGTACTATATCCCAAGGATCTCTTTGAGTCGGCGGGCCTGAGTGCGGCTGACTGGGACTTCGCTTTTGTCCTTGTCCTGCACGATCACAGTATACGTACCATTAAAGTAAGGGACAAGCTCCCTCATTTTTTTTATATTGACCAGATAGCAGCGGTGGGTTCTGAAAAAAGTTTTTGGATCGAGTCTGGATTCCAAATCCCGCAGCGTATAACGAGTCAGGTAGAAGTCAGCTTCTGTTTTGACGTAAACATTGTCCTTATCTGTGGAAATATATATAATTTCTTCCGGCCGAATCAGGATGGTTTTCCCGTTATATTCAGCAGCAATCACTTCCAGGGGTTTGAATTCAGGGATATCCTCCTTGACCGGTTCAGCTTTAGGTTGACCTGGAGCAGGCGTTTTACGCTTTCTTACCGTATTTAAGGCTTCTTCAAGCCGCTTCGGATGAATCGGCTTAAGAAGATAATCGTAAGCATGAACACTGAACGCATCAAAAGCAAATTCTTCATGGGCGGTCGTAAAAATCACCGCCGGTTGTTTCGGGCTCTGGGAAAGCTTTCTGGCAAGTTCAATGCCGTTTAAGCCGGGCATATTGATATCAAGAAAAATAACGGAATAGTCGACACTGTCAATTAGTTCCATGGCTTCAAGCGCGTTTTCTGCTTCCCCAACAATTAGCACGTCTTCAAATGATTTCAAGAGATAACGCAGTTCTTTACGGGCGGGGGATTCATCATCAACCAACAAGGCTCTTATTTTCATATTTTCTGACCTCCCTGAATTCTATTTCTTTGGGACAAAGCATATTATCTTTTTAGAAATTTCTTTTTAGCGGACATTTTTATTATTATTTAGAAAGGAGAACTTCCTATGAGAAAAATACGGCTGCTGCTGACTTTCATTCTGTTGATCGCAGTCATTACACTTCTGGTCGGCTGCAATATCCTGAATGATCTGATCAAGGAAGGCGGAGGTAATGCTCCTTTAAGCAAACTTCTGGATAAGACTGCTCAGGAAGACACGGTTGAAGTGACTACAGAATCTCAGCAGACGGAACAAACTGTAAAACTTTATTTCGCAGATGCTGACGGAAAAGTCTTAATCGAAGAGAACCGAACAATTCCCAAGACACTGAGCCTGGCTCGCGAAACAGTAAGCCAATGGCTGCTGGGGCCGGCCGGAAAATCAAGCGCTTATCCGATGGTGAACCCTCAGACGGTGTTATTGGACATTGGAATCAAAAACGGCATTGCCACAGTAGATCTTAGCAAGGAATTCCTTGAGCCTTACAGCAATGTCTCGGCCGAAACTGCTCTTTATGGTTTAGTCAACACCTTGACTCAGTTTCAAACTGCCCAAATCGTGAAGATCCGGGTCGAGGGGCAGGACATTCAAACCTATCGCGGAATCGGTCTGGAGAACTTAAGGTACCGTAATGATTTGATCGGCTACGCCTCAGGGACCGTGCAGGATGATGAAGTAACTGCTGAAGTATCCCCAAGCGGAATCAATCTTTTTGGACAATAACTTCAATATTTTACCATTTGTTGAAAGGATCAAGATACGTTATGATATTAATTATATAACACCTATCGTTAAAATCATCAATAATATTTGAATTATGAAAATTTTACTAGTGTTAATTTCCGGAATATGGTAAAATACTGTAAAAATGATATGTGCTAATATATACTTATATATAGGGGTTATCTATTTGATTTTTTGAGGTGGGGTGTTCGCATGTTAGAGAACAGAGAGTTAGCAGGTCATCTTGACCATTTGCTTCAGAGGCTCACCGTTTCTACCCAAAGGCAAAAGAGTGATTTTGCAGAAAAGTTTGGTATTTCCCGTCAGCAGTTTGAAGTTTTAACGATTATTTTTGAAAAGGGCCAGATTACGATGGGTGAGCTTTGCAAGGAAATTTCTTCAGCCTGCAGTACGGCAACGGATCTGGCTGACAAGCTGGAAAGAGCCGGCTATGTGGAGCGAATCAGGGAAAAACGGGATCGCAGGATCGTAAGGCTTAATATTTTACCCAAGGGAGAAAAACTGGTCAAATCGGTAATTGAGACAAGGACCGAAAGGCTTGAAAGTATTCTGGAATCTTTTGAACAGGAAGACCGGATGCGTATTATCGGCATTCTGGAAACCTTATCCGATAAATATGAGAGGCTTTCCAGAAAAGAATAAAAGTCGAATACAACGGTATCGAACATTTTTGTCGAAGTAAGATCTTCCTGGCAAAGATGTTTTTTTTTTGACGGCAAACCTTTTTTAAAAGTTATATTTCTTGAATCCCGTATTTGCGCTATACTGAATAAAAGTGTTCCGGACAAAAAGCGGAGGTAAATTGTGAAAGAGATTCATGTCAACGAGGTGATTTCCGCAGTGGAGAGACTGTGTATTGAGGCGAACTGTATTCTGAATCAGGATGTTATTGATGCTTTGAACAAGGCTCTTGGCATTGAGGAATCCTCACAGGGCAGAGAAGTGCTTCAGCAGCTTTTGGAAAATGCGGAGATTGCAGCCAAAGAGAATATACCGATATGTCAGGATACCGGGATGGCGGTATTGTTTGTAGAAGTCGGCCAGGACCTGCATATTATCGGCGGAGATTTGACGGGAGCCTTGAATGAGGGCGTACGCAGGGGCTATGAAAAGGGTTTTTTGCGTAAATCTATCGTCAAAGATCCTTTTAACAGGATCAATACCGGAGATAATACACCTGCGGTTATTCATTATGAAATTGTATCAGGGGACAAGATTGGGATTGCGATTGCACCGAAAGGGTTTGGCAGCGAAAACATGGGTGCCTTGAAAATGTTTAAGCCTTCGGATGGTTTGCCTGCAGTAAAGAATTTTATTGTGGAAACGGTGGATAAAGCCGGGCCTAATCCCTGTCCACCCATCGTGGTCGGAGTTGGACTCGGAGGCACGATGGAAAAGGCTGCCTATTTGGCTAAAAAGGCCCTGCTTCGTCCGATCGGGGAATCGAATCCGGTTGAGGAATATGCCCGGCTGGAACAGGAGCTTCTGACCAAAATTAATCATTTAGGGATAGGCCCCCAGGGTTTTGGCGGCCGGACGACAGCACTGGCCGTAAATATTGAGGTATTTCCGACGCATATTGCAGGGCTGCCCGCAGCTGTAAATATTAATTGTCATGTTACCCGACATCGTCAGGTAGTTTTGGAAGGGAGGGTTTCTTCCTGTGAGTAATGATAAAACGGTTGAAACCCGGAAAATTTCGGCACCGATGGATGATACGACTGCTGCTTCTCTCAGATGCGGTGAAAAGGTGCTGATCAGCGGAGTCGTCTATACCGGAAGAGATGCGGCTCATAAGAAAATGGTTGAGGCCTTGGGCCGGGGAGAGGGGCTGCCCTTTGATATTAAGGGACAGGTGATCTATTTTGTGGGACCCGCCCCGGCTTCTCCAGGTAAAGTTATCGGATCTGCCGGACCGACAACCAGTGGCAGAATGGATGCCTATTCTCCTAGTCTGCTGGCCAAAGGTTTAAAAGGGATGATCGGCAAAGGGCTTCGTTCTCCTGAGGTCATACAGGCCATCAGGGAAAACAGCGCAGTCTACTTTGGGGCGATCGGCGGTGCGGGAGCACTCCTGGCTTCCTGCATCAAGGAAGCTGAGGTCATTGCCTATCCGGAACTCGGAACGGAGGCAGTCCGGAGACTTGTTATCGAAGATTTTCCTGCCATTGTCCTGATTGACAGTCTCGGGCAGAATCTTTACGAGACAGGAAGGAAAGAATATCAAATATTGGGGTGATGGTTTGTTCTATCCTTTTGAACTAGAAAGGTACCTCGAAGAATTGCTTCCTGCCAGGGAAGGGCTGCTTCAAGAGATGGAAGGCGTTGCCTTGGAGGAAACAATCCCTGTGGTTACACCGGCAGTCGGTCACTTCCTTGAGCTAATGGTCAAGATGACGGATGCCAAGCGTATTCTGGAGATCGGTACGGCGATCGGTTATTCCACCGTTTATCTTGCCAGAGGTGCAGCCGAAACCGGAGGCAGGGTTTATACGCTGGATATGAACAGAGGGAGGCTCAACAGAGCAGAAGAATATCTGAAAAAGGCCGGGCTTGCCCATTTGGTTGATTTCAGCTGTGAGAATGCGCTGCACTGCCTGCCGAAACTGACGGAAACATATGATTTGATATTTGTAGATGCAGCCAAAGGGGAGTACCTGGATTACCTTGATCTTATCACACCGCTCATTTCCCCTGGCGGGGTTCTGGTGGCGGATAATGTTCTATTCAGAGGCTGGGTTGTGCCTGGTTCGGTTTTTGACCAAAAGTATGATCGAATGGTCGGTTGTATGAGGGATTTCCTGCAGAACTTGGCCTGTCTGCCGGAATTTGAGGTAAGCGTACTTCCATTTGGCGACGGCATTGCGCTGGCCAGAAAAAACAAGTAGGAAATTCAGGCAAGATACGAAGTGAGGATTAACGTATTTAAATAGGATATTTGGTTAATGTATTTGGTGAGGATATTAGGATATTAGGATATATGAGGAGAAATGATGTCAGGTAGGAAGGCTGCGAACGGGTTTCTTGCAATTGTCAGCGGATTGATTCTAATCGCTGTCATGTTGCTGACGGTGATTGAACAATGCGTCTTTGATCTCAATTTCTTCCGGTCGGAATATAACAAACTGGACACGGTATCTGTGACCGGGATGCCGGAAAAAGATCTGATGGTGACGACCACGGAACTGCTGGCTTATATCCAGGGGGACAAGGATGACCTTGAAATCCGTGCAGAGATTAACGGTCAGGAAAGACAGGTGTTTAATCAGCGGGAAATCGTCCATATGGCAGATGTTCAAAGGTTGTACCTGAGCAGCCGCATGGTTCGCAACGCAGGTTTGATTGTCCTGTTTCTGTTTCTGATCTTACTAAGGATAAGCAACGGGAAGAAATACTTCCGTTCCTGGGCCAGCGGCTTTCTGACCGCGGCAGTCATATTTCTCTGTATATTCGGGGCAGTAGGGATTGCGGTCTGGCGGGATTTTCAAGTGTTCTGGGACAGCTTTCACTATCTGATTTTTACGAATGACCTTTGGCTGCTTGATCCGGAGACCGATATCCTGATCCAAATGGTGCCGGAGCAGTTCTTCTTTGATCTGGTTATCAGAATTCTGGCTCTTTTTGGCTCTGCTGTACTGATCCTCGCTCTTGTCGCTGCAAGAATCCGGTTCGTCTATCAGAAAGTATAAGTACGGTTGAGCTTGATAACCGGTTATACAATTGATAAATATTAATAATTTTTTGAGAACAGAAAGGAAGCTTGATAATATGCTAAGATTTGACGGAAGACAGCCCGATGAAATCCGGCCTGTGAAGATTACCAGGAAGTTTACGGACCTTCCCGAAGGCTCCGTCCTGATTGAGGTCGGGAAAACCAGGGTGATTTGCACGGCTACTGTTGAAGATAAAGTACCGCCATTTAAAAAGGGGACCGGCAGCGGCTGGGTCACAGCGGAATACTCTATGCTTCCGAGGGCGACGGCCGTGCGCAATCAGCGTGAGGCTTCCAAGGGAAAATTGGGCGGAAGGACAATGGAGATCCAGCGGCTGATCGGCAGGGCGCTGCGTTCCATTGTGGATCTGAGTAGACTTGGAGAAAGGACCATCTGGCTGGATTGTGATGTCCTTCAGGCAGACGGCGGGACCAGGACAGCTTCGATTACGGGTGCTTATGTTGCCCTGGCTGATGCTGTAAACTACCTGCTCAAAAATCAATTGATTAAGCAGGACCCTTTAATAGACAGTATTGCGGCCATTTCTGTAGGCAAAGTAGATGGGATACCTGTAGCCGATCTTGCCTATGAGGAGGATTCCAAAGCCGAAGTCGATATGAATATTGTGATGACCGGTTCGGGGCGTTTTGTAGAGATTCAGGGTACTGCAGAAGGTCAGCCGTTTGACCAAGAGGATCTGAATGCATTCTTAAACCTCGGGGAATCGGGTATTCAAAAACTCAGCGCTTTGCAGAAGGAAGCGCTGGCCAAAGAGCTTCCGGTAGCATAGTCCGAAGGAGGTTTGTAAGGATGCAGGTCTTGCTTGCGACAATGAATAAGGGCAAAGTAATGGAACTGGAGGAATTGCTTAACGACGAAAAAATCGAAATTCTGTCGTTAAGCGATCTTCCGAATTATCAGGAGGTTGAAGAGTCTGGCAGTACATTTGCCGAAAATGCTTTTATTAAGGCGCGGGCTGCCTGCGCCGCGGGAAAAATGATTACGCTGGCAGACGATTCAGGGCTTGAAGTGGATGCTCTGGCGGGAGCACCCGGCATTTTTTCGGCACGCTATGCCGGGGAACCGAAAAATGATGAGCATAATATAGAAAAACTTCTGACAGACCTGGAAGGCGTACCTGAGGAAAACAGGACTGCCCGCTTCCGCTGTGCACTGGCGATCATCTGTCCTGACGGCCAGGAATATTTGACGGAGGGATCGGTTGAAGGAAGAATACTGACCGAGAGAATTGGAACCGGTGGGTTCGGTTATGACCCTGTGTTTTACCTGCCTGACCTCCAGAAAACGATGGCGGAGCTTAGTCTGGATGAAAAAAATTGTCTCAGCCACAGAGCCCGGGCTTTTGCAAAAGCAGTTCCATTGCTGACAGCATTAATGAAATCATTTTGATCGTTATTTTGATAGTAAAATGACAATCTGAGGTATAAAAAGATCAATAGAAATTTGAAGAAATTTGAAATGCATAAAATTAAAATGTTTCTTGACTAGTTTTTTCTCTTGGGATATACTATTCATTGTCACAAAAAGCGGCGGGGTATAGCGCAGTTTGGTAGCGCGCCTGCCTTGGGAGCAGGAGGCCGGGGGTTCAAATCCCTCTGCCCCGACCATAATAAAACCGATTTTGTGAAACTAAGAAACGCTGATAGCCTTGATACAAGCGGATTTGCAAGAACTAAGATAAAACGGGGAGTTTGGACAAAATTTCCAAATAGTACAATAAATATCCTTTAAATACCCTACGTATCCATTAATATTCCGTCAAAAGTCCGTCAAAATAATAATAATAAATTAGAACAATATAATAGACCTGAAATAGGTCTATTTTCTTATATAGATTTAGTCATTATGCCGCCATAATTGGCTATTATTTAATTTACCTGTAGGATTTACTACACATGTCATTTAAGAGCCTTACAGCCCCATTTAGACGCTCTACGCCCATAATAATTGAAGTAATCGAATGGATGATTAACATCCAACTAGGCAGACGTAATATTTCGATACTCAAATTACTTATCTGAGGGGTTTGCAGTATGAAAGAGAAAAAGCAAAGCATGGTGGAGATAGAAAAAGTGAGGATGTTAAATCAAGTGGAGATATTTGCCACTTGATAAATACAGCCGAAAAATTAGCAGAACAACACAAGGTATCAGAGCGCACTATTAGAGATGATGGGAAATTTGCGGTTGCTCATATTTACTTTATGTTTTGACGTTTTAAATGACATTTTAACCGATAAGTATAGTCAGTATGAAGATTTATACCACTTAGCATATATACCTCCAATTCTTAAAGCAACTACAGTAAAATTGAAGCTAGAAATTGATTCTAGGGCAGACGCAACCTAACTCCTATTCAAAAGATCGAGATTGCTGAAAGATATAGACCTGTGTTAAAGAAGTTAGCTGAAGACAATCAAGGGAAAAGGACAGACTTAACTTCTGGCAGAAATCTTCAAGAAGTTGATAAACCAATCCACACCAGAGATGAGCTAGCTAAAATAGCAGGTGTTTCACATGATACATATGGTAAGGGTAAGAAGATTTTAGAGTTGTGGTCTGTAGCTTACTAATTATTATAAACCGAAGAAAAGTTCGGAATAAAGTTGAGTAAGGAACAAAAAAATACAAAATATTACAGGAAATTTATTTTAGGTATAGAATATGTATACAGACAGAGAGGTTAGCTGAGGGAGGAAAAAGAATTGGCTATTTGTAATAACTGCGGACATGAAAACGTGGAAGAAAATAAATTCTGTGCAGAATGCGGTACAAAACTATTTAATGAAGTGGAAAAAGAACATCAGATAGACCATGAAGAAGATGGGAGTTCAATAATAAGTGAATATCAAGAAAGTGCAAATGTCATAGTAGAAAATGACCTTAATCCAAATGATGCTCAAGAGTATAGTAGAAAAGAAAACTTCTTTTCTAAATTTTTGTCAAAGATTAAACCAATAATAAAAAATCAAAAATTTAAGTATATTGCATGTGCCATTGTCATTGTTTTTATATTAGCTGGTATTATTGGATATTACCAGTATGAAAAATACAAAGAAAATCAATTTAATGTTAATGTTGCAAAGGCTGAAAAATATTTTAATAATGATGATTTTGATAAGGCCAAAGAATATTTTGAAACAGCACTTAGATTTCAAGAAGATCAAAAAATAAATGAAAAAATGCAATTAAGCATTGAAATGGGCGAATCTAAAAATTTATTTGACTCTGGAAATAATTTTTTCGACAAGAAAGATTATTATCTTGCGTATTATGCATTTGATAAGGTAATAGCCGAGGATGAAAAAAGATTTACACTGGCAAGTGCAAAAAAAGCTGAATGCAGTAAATTCTATATTGATAGGAAACTTTCAGAGGCAAAAGAAAATGCAAATGAAGGTAATTATCTACTTGCGATTTCTTGCTTAAATGAGATAACAAATTTTGATTCAACAAATGAAACTGCTAAAACACTTAGAAAGCAATACCAAGCAAAACAAGATGCATTAGATGAAGAAAAAGCTAGAATTGAACAAGAAAGACGGGCAAAAGAAGCAGCAGAGGCAAAAGCACTAGCTAAAACCCAAGGGGTAAGCATTGGAATGACTCAACAACAGGTTTTAGATTCAAGTTGGGGAAGGCCTACAGATATTAACAAAACTATAACTGAATACGGGACTCATGAGCAATGGGTTTATAATGGATATAATTATTTATATTTTGAAGATGGTATATTAACTTCAATTCAGAATTAGATGAAGAGGAGAACACTATATGAAAATCAAAGCCTGTCCATTCTGTGAAGCGACTATCACCAAAAATGAATCAGGTAAATTCCCGGAATTTTGTCCAGATTGTGGAAGAGAGATTAATCCGAAAGAAATGCTAAGCTTGGATACCAAAGAGACTTTAAACTATGTTAGTCCTTCCAACACAATTGCAAGTATTCTCAAAGGTTTAGGATGGACAACAATTATTTTAGGTTTCATAATCGGTATTGTTGTAGCCAGTAATAATGATTCATATTTAAATAGTGCCCCTTTTTGGTTGCTTGGTTTACCTTATTGGATTGGTGGATTTATCTCAGGCTTATTTATGTTGGGATTCGCAGAAATTATTAATCTGCTTCATCAGATCAATTTGAAAATGAAATGAAACATAATATAATATTTTGGGGTAATGGCAATGGAAATAATTTTAATATCTATTTACAAGAGGTATATACAATGAAAATAAAAACAGCATTAATTTTGTTAATTGTAGTTTTTGTATTAGCTGGATGCTCAAAGTATACATCTACTCAATCAAATTCTTCTTCGCAATCTAACCAACAGAATATAACACAAAACGACTTAGAAAATATTGCTAAAATTGCAAAGGCTAATGCAGAATCATATAAACAGTATTTGTCCATTCATGACATTAAGATCAATGATTATACTGACACGGGAGGAGATATTTATGTTGAAGGATATATTAAAAATAATGGTGATAAAACCATAAAACATATTCTTGTGACAGTTTACTATTTAGATAAAAATGGAGAAGCAATCTCCGAAGATAGTTCCCTATCTACGGTTGAAGATAATTCAGATAGCTTAATAAAACCAAATTATGAAAGCAGTTTTATATTTGAAGTGCCAGAAGGAATAAAAAAATCATGGGATAAAAAAGTTAAAGTTGAAATAATTGGTATTGAATTTGAAGAATAAATAGTTAATGAATACGACCAAAGAGATATATAAGCAACAAAAATAATATTTTTACTTTTAAAGCACTTTTAAGCTGTCAAAGACTAAATACTTCAAACAGTTTATCCGCTTGGCTTACAGAGGCAATTTGCTCGATTTAACTTCATATTTTTCAGAGGCAATTCAATACAATTACCAGAATCAATTCTAAGCTCCAATTTCCTTATAGTTATTAAAGAATTTGAAGGTATATGTACTGGGTGGTATGTTTAGATGTCTAGAAAAACAAACTCTTCTAAAGTGCCGTATTTGTGTTTTTTGCAAGTTTTCTTGATGGAAACTCGTTCAACATTATTTTTATTTACTTAAGACTCAGATCCATTTATACTTAAGACAAAGGGAGTTGGTCATTCATGGATAAATTAGATATTATCCTAGAAAAACTCAATGCATTAGAACGCATAGAATCAGATATAACAGCATTAAAACGAGATAACAAGGAAATACACCGGAAGTTAGACACAATAATTTCTGCAACTGCAAAAAATACGGAAGACATTACAGAACTAAAGGCTTTATAAATAGCTCTTTAGTTTTTCTTTTGCCTCAATATTATTTTTTATCTTTGTGTTTATTGAGCGTGGAGCGGATAACATTATTCTTATCCATTTTATACAGATGGACGCTAGAGCCTTGATATATCAGGGGTTTTAACGGTAGATATATAGAATAAAAGGGGTATCATTTTAACCGATACCCTATATACCAAACAAAAAAGCACCTGTGATAAGGTGCTTTTTGCTATTTTTATGGTGATTTTTTGGTGCAATATTATATTTATTGTTTTAATCAAGTCTTTCTAAAATCAATGTATTTTCTATGTTTTTATATTTTACAATTAAATCTTTATATTCTAAAAGAAATTCCCGTTGTTTTTCTCGATCAATAACTTTCAAATCACTTAAGTTTATCCCTAAAATTGCAAGAGTCAATACAGGAACTTTATCAAGATTATTTAATAAAATTTCAATTCTTTGATTGATATATCCTACGTCTTTGTCGCTCAAAAAATTAATTTGTTGAATAAGTCCTTCTCTTAATCCCAGGAATTTTTTATCTTGATCACTTAACAAATTTTCATCATTCTGTTCAAATATAGAATATCTTTCTATAAGATTATAAAATTTATTTTTATATAAAAATTCATTTGCTAAGGTATATGCTTCTTCTATGGAATAGCCATCAATTAAATAAATAGCATTAATTATACCTAAAAGGGTAATGTAATTAATCTTTTCAGTGTTCCGGTTGATAATCTGGTCAAGGTAGTCATCTTCTAATTTGAATTTTATCTTAAATCTAAAATTACCATTTTTTCCATGATTAATATATACCCTGTTTTCCTTTAAGTTTTCCGACTGGGGAACACCTTCATTGGAATTTATTTTATCAATAATAGTCTTCGTAGTAATATTTTTCTCTTTATAAGAGTCAATTTTTTCAAGAAGAAACTTAATGATATTGTCGGGTATAACAATAAGTCTATATTGTAAATCAAAAGTTTTCATCCATACCTGTTTTT
The DNA here is from genome assembly GCF_001707455.1 of Dehalobacter sp. TeCB1. Taxonomy (NCBI): domain Bacteria; kingdom Bacillati; phylum Bacillota; class Clostridia; order Eubacteriales; family Desulfitobacteriaceae; genus Dehalobacter; species Dehalobacter sp. TeCB1. Next base: position 195,177 of record NZ_MCHF01000065.1, read on the forward strand.
TAATTTCTGATTCGGTTAGTTTAACAGACAAAGTATTAATTAATTCATTTACAAACTCACTTCTACTTGTTTTATCAGGAATTAATGTTTCAAATATAAGGTAAAAAACTTCTAAATCAAGTTCTTTAACTCTCCCATTTTCCAACATCGAAATGAAAGAAGTATTCTTTTTTAATTTCGATGATAGTTCAGTACTCTTAAATTTCCGAAGCTTTCTCTCTGATTTAATAGTGTTTATAAGCTCTTCAGTAACTGTAATAGTAGGCAAATATTTCACACCCTCAAATATTATATTTGTTTTTTATAATTATATAGTTTTTGCTGAAAAAAATCAATAATTTATTATATAATTAGTATTATATAATAAATATAAATACCTAAGTAATAATACTTGACAAGGTAATTTGTGAGTAGTACAATGCGATTGTAGAACAAAATATACTAATATTTCCAAAGTCAAACAAAAGTATACATTGAGGAGGAATTAAAAAATGACTAATCAAACGGTAAATGGGATGAAAAAACCCAGTGAAACAAAGGAAATTGAAAAATATGGCTATTTCATCGTTGACACCAAGGGAAATTTTGCGGGAGAAATCTACTTATCTCGTGGAGAGAACAGCTCTGTTGAATTGGTTTACATTACTGATATTTTCCCGAGGGGTTGTTACGGTAATAAAAAACTGGCTGAAGTGAATGTCGAAATCCTCCGGGAAATCAAAAATCTATTTGATCTAAAGGATATCGACTGGGAAGTGAAATGTGTAAAGCGTAATGACGTTTTTAGGAAGATTGATATCGGTAGTAATAACTCTATATTTACGTATGTTGATATTCCAAAAGGGCAAAAAACCAAACAAAAAAAAGCATTACGTGAGATTGTTAATAGGTATGAATTGATTAAAGTGGAAATCGTAAAAAAATGGAAAGAGGAACAGGCAGCATGTTAGATCAATTCACTACAGCAAGACTCCAGAAGGCTTTAGATATATGTGATGAAGAGGCAATCAATACTATTATGCCATTGTTATTTGGTGACTATGATCCATCATATTCAAGAACTCTAATTTCTTATAACAACGAATGTGATATTAAGGTGGCAGATTTGATTTCATTTAAGAAGAACAATCCACCAGCCGGATTCATAAGTTTGTTCTTATTTGATGAGGACATGGTAAAAATCATGTGTAACACCAACATGAAAGAATACTTTGCTAATAGACCAGCCTAAACATATTAGTATATTTCTAACCCTTCCCACCTGACGAGCAGTAAGCCTATGGATCTGATTTAATGGGGCAGATCGAAACCTTCCGACAAAGTAGCCGGGAGGTCGTGGGGATTCCCATTTCCAATAGAGGGCAATTGGAGCTTCTTTATTCTTTGAAAATTCATATTTAGTATAAAACCGAAACGAGGAAGGGGGATGACGTTGACTGAAAAATTGAAAAGCAAAATTGAACAAATCCCAAAAGCCTATCAGAAATTTGATGCGCTTGTAGATTCGTTTTATCAAGAACACCTTAAAACTGATAAATGGATGTATCATCAGTTTTTGGAAGCGTGGACTCATCTTGAGAACACTGGAGGGGCTTATAAAAGGAAAAAACTCTTAACCGCATTAAAAAGATTTATTCCACAAGATAGTAAAAGTTTATTGAAGAGTAAAGCCGATAAAGATGGATGTTTAACGCTATATCGTGGGACAGGGTGTCATCCTTTTGGTCGGTATGAAATGGAATATGCTATAAGTTATACGGATGATATTGATAAAGCGAGATGGTTTGCAAAAAGGTTTTTATGTTTGCATAAAACGGGGTTTGTTATTAAAAGAAAAGTACATATCAATCAAATCGTTGCCTACACAAATGATCGTCAAGAAAAAGAAATGATTATAATCCCAAATAAATATGATGTCTACGAAAAAGATAGCTACAAAGTTATTGAAATCTTAGAATATAGTCCTGATTCAAAAGGTGGCGAAGGTGGGGTCAAGCTTCTTCCGGCAAACATTGATATTTGTGAGAGCCAAAAATATATCTGGGATATCAGGGCGATATCATAAATTGAAACTTATTATTGCTCATTTGTTTGAGTGATGTTAAGCCCAATCAAGAAAGAAGGGAGGGAAGAGAAAATGATGAACATACCAAATATCCAAACACCATCAATAGAAGTTAAAAGTGATTGCAATAACTTAGATTTTTGTAATCAATTAGACATTGTCACTAATGACTGCTATAGAGGCGCACATCCGGCAAAAAGATGCTCGCAAGGCGATTTTGCTCAAATCAAATTGCTTGCAAGAATTCTTAAAAAACAAGCGGGATAATCTTACTCAGGTAGAAAGTATTTAAGTTTAGAGGTTCAGACTAAATAAAAATAGAATAATGGAGGATTAAATAATGGAAAGAGACAATCATTTTTTGAAAAATGGCTTATTGATGCTTATTTATAATTCTATTGCCCTTGTTGATAAAGGTAAACATGAGAGTATTGAGTCCATTGAAGAACATATGGATAATGAGTCACTTATGGAATACATCATAGAAAAATACGGTTCTGAGGAGGATTTCAGCTTGTTTGACTGCGGAACATATTCTAAAAAAGATGTTAATCAAGCCTTTTGGGATATAACCTCTTATGTCAAAGGGAATGAAAGCAGAAAATATGGTGTAACAAATAATGGATTAAATCTGCTGATAGCTGTAGCATTCGACCTTTATGCAGGTATTAAATAATTCATGTTTCTTGCAGAGGGGTAGTCTTGTTGCTGCCCTTCTACTAACCTTCAAAAAATATATAACTGTGGAGGAGATTATAAATAATGAATATAAGTTCAATTGATGATCAATTAGAAAACCTAGAATGCGAGATTATGTCAGGGCATTTAGAGGGTATTAATACTAAAGAACTCGCAGAAATCATATGCGAAAGAGTATCGATGAATTTAATGGGGAACTTGACAGAGCTTATTTCTGAAATACTGGACGAAATGGCAATAAAAGTAGATGTGTCTTATAACCCAAATTATCAATCCTTTTTACTGAATTTTATGATTGATGAAGTTGGTAATATTGTCGAGCTAGGTTTGCAAGAAATCCTATTTTATAAATTAATTTATCAAAAGGATATTAAGGATGCTATAATTGCCACCCTACTATATACTTTGACTCAAAAATATTCTAGTGTTGCTTAATTTGTTAACGAGAAGGTTAATAGGGGGAACGAAAATTAGTTCTCCCCTTTGATACCCCTTATATCCGACAATTCAGCGGATATGAATTTCAACAATGGTGTCCTGACTTAGGATATCCTATTAAGGGTGCATCAAATTTGAGGCGGTCACCGTAAACCGAGTCCGCTTAAAACGGAGTCGAGGTCTAGAATCAATTCTGAGCTTCAATTTCCTTATAACTACTTTAGAATTTGAAGACATATATGCAGGGTGGTAGGTTTTTACCTTTGCACCAAAAATGATTTTAAAACTAAATAATAACCCCTTGGTCTACAATGGATGGCAGCCAGAGGTTCAATTATAATGGCTGCTTTTTTTATCGGATTTTATAGAGAAAAATAATTATGGAGGAGAAAAATGGATAAAGAATTCAAACTCAAACAATATAATTTACTGAAATTTAATACATTTAAATTCTTCACAAAAGAAGAAAATCAGCTATATGATGCATACAAAAAAGCGTCTAACAAACATAGAGAAGAAGCAAAAGAGAGATTAGAAGAAAAAATAAGAAGTTTCAGGGGCATACGAAAGATTAGCACAAAGCATTTTACATACAAAAATCAAGTCTCTTGGTTTTCCAATGATCTACTTAATTTATTTGTTAACAGCGATACTAAAGAAAGATCTCTTATTGAAGATATTATAATTATAAAAGTTTACCATGATGGCATATTTAACCAAATGATGGATAATGGATTCTGCATTGCAAAATATATGAAATCAATAGCCAAAAATATAAGGAAGAAGAAGGTTGGTCGTAGAAATTACGGTATAAAAAATAGGTACATATTTCTTACTGCCGGAGCCGGACAGCAACGCAAAGAGAATCTGACCTTTATTTCTGAAAAAGCCATGAAAAGACATAATGATTATCTCATGGGCGGTTTAAGTGATGAGTCCATAAATAGAAAGGGGGGAATCAATACAGGAAAATTATTAAGTTATAAAGCTCTGAGTATGTCTGCCGGAATACCTATTGAAATTCCCTACGAGAAAATAGTGGTAGTACCTGATTTCGAAACAATTTTGAAACGAAAAGTAGAATTTATTAATACTGATGATCTGAAATTACCTGTGAGTGTGGGGAAAAAAGACATTTCCGTAAATCACATGGACGGGGCGGGAGTAATACTCCCTGAAAAAATAAATGGAATTACTGGAAATTGCCAAATAAGAAATAAGTGGGTAAAAGGCGCACTTGTAGAATTCGATTTCCTAAAGTGGGCCAAAGAAATAGCAGGTAATACCAAAATAAAAGATATTTATAACGACGAATATGATATTGAAAAAGATGATATTTGGGTAATCTTGACCAAAAGTCAGTTTAAAGCAAGTGGATATTATGAAAACTGGAATGATTATACCCAAAAAATGAAACAAATAGGTTCTGAATTTTATCTATGTAATATTGAAAACCCGCCGCAAGATCAGAAACAGTTAAGCTACCAGTATTTATCAACTCTAGATATTCCGCTTGATGATACAGATGCGATAGCGAAATTATGTCAGCCAACAATTGACTACATCAAGAAACTACATAGCGATAAGGACGAAGCTTTGAAGTTGTTGGGTGCTGATGAAGAGAACAAAAATCTGAAACCGTTGCAGGAAGCTTTATTAATCTATCCAGAATTACTGCAAGACAAGCATGTCCAGTCTCAGATTAAAAAGGTAATACGTGATTTTAGAAGAGAAGCTAAGGGAGGAAGAATACTCTCTCCGGGGTACTATAGTTACATATTCCCAGATGTTTACGCATTTTGCCAAAGATTATTCCAAAGAGAAGAAAAACCTGAAGGGATAATTCCTGAAGGGTATGTTTATAATGCTTATTATGCGGATACTGAAATCAAGGAAGTTGATCTTCTAAGAAGTCCTCATCTACATCCATCTGAGCATTGTGTAAGAAACTTAATCAAATCAGGTGATTGTAAAGATTGGCTTAGAGGTAATGCAACTTATGTTAGCACTCATGACCTTGCTCAATTGCAAATGAAAAATGATGTTGATGGTGATCAGTGCTTTATTGCAACAAGCCAGGACTTAATTAAGTACGTGAGGAAAGACTGTTTGCCAGTATACTATAAAATGGGTAAGGCAGATCCGAGACCTATTAACCAAGAAAATATTAAAGATACTTTAAGAAAGGCATTTGAAGTTAATAATATTGGAGAAATTTCGAATGCTTTGACAAAGTACCTAAGCCAATCAAAAAATATGGATATGAATTTTATTGCTAGACTTCAAGCGTGGAATAATTTTACCATAGATTACCCAAAGACCATGATGAATATTGCACTGCCACCGGAAGACCAAGAATTATATGAAAAATTACTAAAACAAAAATCTCCAAACTTTTTTCAATGGGCAAAAAATAAAAAAAGTACAGCGGTTGAAGAAGCTGGCAATGGTGTTATTGATAGAATTGCAAAATATATTCAAAAAAATGCTGGGAACAATAAATTTACTTATTTTACTGAGCAAGAAAAGAAGTTTAATCCCGCAATACTTTCAAATGGGTTATGGGTTGATAGATCAACAAAGCTTTATGCTGACCTTGAGAGGGAACTATTCCTTGCTGATGCAGAGTTCTACAAGCTTAATAAAAAAATTGGAAAAATGAAAGAAAAAGAAACTTCAGAAGAATATAAGGAATTTTTAACCAAATATAATATTGCCTATCAGCATTATAGAAAACAAATGGTTGAATCATGTAACCAAAATATAAGAAAGTGTGTAGATGATCTTATTGATATTGAATATAACCAAGAATACAACAAAGAAAAAAATAAAAATATTTTGTGGAATTGCTTTGGCTGGGAGATGCTAAAGAATATTAAGAGAAATATTGAAAGCGATATAGAGCTTAAGGCGAGACCTAGATTTGCATATAATTCCGAGGATAAACCTAAAGTAGATAAGATTACTGAAAAATTAAAAAAAGAGTTGGAACCAGTTTCGATAAATATCTATCAGAAAGAATATAAAAAGATATGTGAATTAACTGAATCAAATGAGAAAAACTTGTATTATGTATTGCTCTGTTTATCAAAAGTATTTAGAAACAGACAGGTTATAATACAAAAAAATTCTAAGAAAAATATTACGATTAACAATCTCAATGATCTTGCTAACATAACTAATTCAAGTGCTATTATTGATAAGTTCGCAAAAAATAAATTATTAAAAGTTGAGAAGAATAGCAGGAAAATTGTCATTACCTTTGCAGATGAATTTAATCAGGATGATATTTGTTTTGTTGTCAAAAACGTATGGAGGCCATTAGTAAGTTTGGCTAAACATGAGGGAAAAACAGTTGATCCATGTAAGATTTGTGGTGAAGAATTTATAAAAGAAGGTAATATGAAAACGTGCTTAAAACCTTCATGTGTAAGAGAAAATAAGAGAAGAAACAAATGCAAAAATTATGAAAATAAGAAAGAATCTAAATTAGAACTATCGATTATTTGAAATAATGTCTGAAAAGCTTGTGAATTAATGGTTTCAGGGCTTCCGTTATTATTTAATAAAACATCCTATAAGGGAAGAGATAAATATTTTAATTTTTCTTTCCTATAAAAAATTAAAAAAGAGCAGAAGAAAAATTCTGCTCTTTAAATACAAAAAATATAAAGAAAGGAAAAATAATATGGCATATAGTATTAAAAATCAAAACGTGCTTAGAGATAGTTATAATGAGTATTTAGTCAATACAGGAACCAAACAAAGATTTATTAGTAAAGAGACGGGAATCTGTGAAACCATTTTATCCCATTTCAAAAGAGACCATATGCAATTATCAGATCATAATTATAAAAACCTGATGAACTATCTGAGCCAACATAAATAATTTTTTTGATAAGTTACACATACCTACCTAAATATACTATAACATTAACGACAATCAATTGTCAATAGACCAATTATTAAAAATAAATAACATGGGCAACTATTTGCTAAAAGATGGTTGCTTTTCTATTAACCAAAGGAGTAACACAAGAATGATAACTACAGATGAAAAATTGATTTTCAGCCCACAAGTGGCTAAATTTCTATTAAATAGGAACTTCAAAATAGTTGATATAAAACCAGATCGTAATGATCGAAACAAAACAATATTTATTTTCAAAAATGATGACAAATTGGCCGAAGCTATTAATGATTACAAGAATACGAAGCAATAATAATGTAAGGTCGGAAAGGGGTTCTGATGGGGAAAAAAGATTTATCAAATGAACAGATCAGACGAGCAGAGCTTGAGAACGCTTTTTATACTGAAGATGAATATGGATACTTGAAATTTGATCCTGAGAAGGCTACAAGACATATATTATCTAGGCATGAAATAATACATACTCCAAAACAAGGATACTTTTTGTTTTCTGGAAAGTATTGGAAACCTGTTGAAGATAACTTAATTGGAAAATACATAGATCAAGAGATGGACATTATTGCCAAACCATACCATACAGATCAGATTTTAAAACACATAACTCGAAAAAGGCATATTGATTATCTTGAGATAAATAAAAATAGAAATAGGATTGTTTTAGCCAATGGCACTTTAGACATATCAGATTGGAAGAATCCAATCTTTCATAAGGATACATATTTTAGAGAAGATTTCTCAACCATTTACTTTGATTATGAATATGATCAAAATGCTGAATGTCCTAATTTCAATAAATATTTAAAATCAACATTTGAAAGTAACCCAGAGAACATATATACAATTCGAGAGATTTTTGGCTACTGCCTAACCACAAGTACGAAGCATGAAAAAATATTTTTGCTTTATGGAGAGGGAGGCAGCGGAAAATCGGTTTTGATTGATACATTGAAGACCCTAGTTACTGATTCAAATTATGCAAGTATTCCAATGTCCCAGTTGGACAAATCATTTTCTAGAGCTGGACTTAAAGATAAAATATTAAATTTTTCCACTGAAGAATGTTCTAGACTGGTTAAAGATTCTGCTATCACATGGCTTAAAGCAATTTCAAGCGGTGATCCGATTGAGGCACAATTTAAAAATAAAGATACTTTTAATTTTAAACCATATTGTAAGCAGGTATTTGCAATGAATGATCTTCCACAAATTGAAAACTTTGATGATGCACTACAAAGGAGATTTGTAATTATTCCATTTAATAAAAAGTTTCGCGGTGATGAAATTGACCTGGAATTAAAGGAAGGTAAATTACATAGTGAAATGAGCGGGATTCTGAATTTTGCTTTGTTTGGCCTAAAGAGACTAGCGGAGCAAAAGGATTTTACATATTCCCAAGAATCTAAAAATATGTTGGAAGAGTATCGACTTGAAAGTAATAGTGCTGAAAGATTTGCACATTTTTATTTGCGTGTTGAAGATTCTGATTCCTATTTAAAGGTTAATGATGTCTATGAAAAATATATTGGATATTGTGATGAAAATAATGAAAAAAATATTAAAAATAGTGAGTTTAAAAAGATAATCAAAAGAAAATTTGAAATGCCAATAGATAGGAAAATGAAGAAAATAAGCTGTAAAACTGAAGAAGTCTATGAAGGAATAGGATATTCGGATGATAAGAAAATTCTTTCCTTAGTAAAATAAGGTTACAAAATTATTGCTAGGTTACACTGTTTTGTAACCACTATAATCCGCTAATATCAACTGTTCTAAGGCAAAAGTTACAAAGTTACAGGTTGCATTTTATTTTATCGTAATGAAAATAATGATTATATATTTCCAATGTTAAATTATTTTGTAACCTTGTAACCAGATAAAAAATATTCGAAAAACCCAGTAATATCAACACTTTCAAAGGTTACATTTGTCTTGTAACTTTTTAATATTTTTGAAACCTTTTAGTCCAGTTAAAATATTTTGGCTTTTACTTTTAAAATGTTCGTCCTTGCTTTTTGGCGGCTTGCCCGACAAAAACAAGGCGATAAACTTAAAATAAAAACAATGAATTTTTAACAATTGGTGTGCCCGGTTAGTTTAAGATAAGTCAACCCCTAGGATTGTTCGGCAGTGGCCTCACAATCCTTCCCCTATCTAGGGGAAATTAATATTATTGATCACAAAATAACGAGGTCATTGAGTAACCTTCACGGTGAAAAATATTAAATTTGGTTATTAGCTTTTTAGCAGAGAAGCTTTTAATATAGTCGTATCGTATGACATCATGAGTTTAACTAATTTTTTATTCAAACCGTTCCGCAACTCGTGGGGTAAAGTCCCTCCGCTCCTTTCGTAAATTTAATTGGAAAGTTGCCAGACCGCATTGGTTATGATGTGGAGGGAGTATTGATCTGGCATTGATACTCCTTATTTATTTTGGTTAATCCTTCCTGTTTGGAAGTATTAATATAGGCATCGAAAGTGTTATTCATATTATAATGGTGCGTTTGCAGCTATCGTCTGGCTCAACTCCAGCCTCCTCCTACCTTCAAAATATAGGAATAAGCTGACAGGTCGCATTGGTAATAATGCGGAAGGTACATTGATCCTTGATTGGTGTACCTTATTCTTTTTATTTTTTAGAAAGCTGGGAATAGACAAATGATTTTAATAGAAAATCAGATAAAAGATATACATAAAAAAGCCGTAAAAGAGTTTATTGAGTCGTTAAAGAAGAATCAAATAATGCGCTTTTGGAATCTCCTTGATAAAAAAAGCAGGGGATTCATCAACGGTCAATCTCTCATTCAGAATGGTACGGTTGGTGAGTCAATTGAACAGGTAATGGAGTATTATAAAGAATTTATTAAGCCTGTCTGTATTGATACTCCTTGTCGTATCTATCAAGTGCAGGAGGCTAAAGAATTTGTAATGTTTGCGCATATTAAAAATAATGATGAGGCTGAGAGGATCATTCCGTTTATAAAAGAGGATGGAGAGTATAAATTTAACCTTACTGTTGATTGGCATAAAGCTGTAAGTGTTGCTATGGGTTGGGAGTGCTAGAGGAAAAAAATGAGTTTCTATAAAACACGGGAAAGGATAAATATTCATGAAAAATAATGATTTAACGCCTTGTGATCTTATAGAATGTATTGATTGTTACGGTTATGGCGTATGTGAGAAAACTAAAGAAAAAGTGAATTTAGATGATCCTTTGATTTTAGAAGGATTGTGTAAAGAGATATTTGGAATAAATTTGGAAGAGATTAGAAAATCATTTAAGTGATGATTTTGATAATATATTTGTCCCAATCGGCCTAGCACTATGGTCGCCAAAGTAGTCCTGGGACGTTAAATAGATAAGGACTGCTATTATCTCCTTATTATATTTACTTAGTTACGAATTGCCCTGGTATACGGCACAGAATAGTATACCATTATTTTATTTATGGAGAGTGTTGTATACATATGGTTGAGATTACAAAGCAAGAGATGGAACTGTTGATTAAAAAAGGATTTTTACGCTGTACAGCAGGTAAATATAAAAATCTTGTAATTTGCTCGAAAAGAAAAAAACAGGGTGGTAAGACACGTTATGTAACGGAGCCGATTGCTGATAAATTGAGGTACTGCAGATGATAGATAGTTATATATTGAGAAAATTTTATTTCCTTTATCACAGCGTTAATGAGAGTTCTCCAGAGATTATTGACAGAACGAACAATAATTGCTTTATTGTGCTGGTTGACGATGTTCTAATGGACGTAGAATTTGATGATGTTGCAAGAGAAGTTATTTATCACCAAAAATTTAGGTTGGTAAATGAAGATGGAAAGATAGAAGTGATTTCAATATTTTAAGAATTGAGGAAAATAAGATGGATAATAAAGCTGAATTGAATAAAGGTGAAATGATTGTTCTGGTGAAGGATACGCCGTTGAATGAAGAAAGATTAATGGAAATTTTGGCTGATCAGTATTATGCAATGGAAGACTTAGTTAAGTCATTGGAAAATAGGATTTGCTATAGGGTTTTCAACGGAGTCCAAGGTTGAATTAACAAGGCAATTAGGAAACAAGTTAGATTCCTGAAAATAAATAAAATGGATATACATGGCAGGATATTGACTCCTTTTGACGAATAATGGAAGTTGAAAGGGGTTTAGTTATATGAAAGAAAGACTTAAAATATGTTGGGTAGAAGTCGAAGAAGAAGGATTTCGATTTAAATACTTTTATCCAAAATCAATAGAATTTAATAGTACTGATCTTAATGAAATTAAATTACTTGGTTGTTGTTTCTCACACTACTGTGCCGGAATTTTTCCACGATATCATTCCGTTAGAATTTCCAATTGTTACAGAGAAGTTGGAAGCGCTAGCAGAATTTTATTTTTAAAAAATGCTGCCTAAACGGCAG